>NZ_JBWKNQ010000016.1:0-169863 GCF_059415645.1 Variovorax sp. GW821-FHT10B04 | reverse complement strand
TTTGTTATTGCGAAAAGCAAAAACAATCACATCCCCCAAGCAGGCAATCAGACCCACCCGTGCGCCACGCCCGGTCCCACTACCTCGAACTGTCCAGGATCACCTCTCCTTCCTCACGCGCCAGGCCCGATATCGACAGCTCCAAGAGAACCAATAGCACATAGCTCCGATATGCGCGAATAGAAACCTATCCGCAGCACGGGGTGCCGAAATACACGACATTCAACGCAAAAAAGCCGACAAGGGATCTCTTTCATTCAACTTGGCATCGCAGTTGACTATGTGAAATCCCCTTGTTTGGAAAGCAATCAAGCCGGCTTGAAATTGAATATTCGGCTGAACGCCTTACCGTCTATGGTTCCAGTAAAACTGACTTGGTAACTGGCACCCTTGGTCAACGTGCTTTGAGGGAGAACAAAAATCTGCGCTTTAGTCAATCGCTGCTCGGGGTCATTGGTCGAATCTAGAGTCGTGGTTGCAACGCTGTTGCCCGTAGGACCAATGATGCTTCTACTCGTCAGCACCAGAACACTGCCTTCAGGCGCACGGAGATACAACGGCGTGCCGATGGCAGCGCTGCCGACGCTGGGCATGGGATTGGGTGTCTCCTTCGACGGGACGAAAGAGGCTCGCGCGGCTGTCGTGCCCTCGCATGGGTAAGTCAGGAGATCTGATTGCGTGGAATTGGAAACGTTGGACTTGACACCAATTTCCATCACCGTCACTTGGGTGAATAGATCCTTGCCTCGTTGCTCCGAATACCCCACGCCCAGGTCTGGTCGCGGCGCCAACAAAACAAGCATGTGATACACGGTCGACAGCAGAAACTCGGTGTGTGAAACCGCCCGATCTGTTGGCATCGGCGAATTGGCGACCGCAGCGTCGCTTGCCGTCACGGTCGAGTGTGCAAATGCCTCACTGACCGCGCGCGGATCGTATCCAGCTGCCTTGGTGCGCGCAGTAGGCGTCTCACCTGTGAAGCCCGTTGTCCCAGGCGTTTCGGAATGCGAGCCGGTTCTGCCATTCGAGATTTCATTGGCCAAATAGGCGCTGTGGCTGGACGCTGCCTGGTCCAGACTTGTATCCGAGGTCAGCGCGTTAAACCCGCAGCGCTGACGCTCGTTCTGCAGTGTCCGCAGCACGGCTGTGCGCAGGGCGGCCGTATCCGTTGTTCGCAGTGTCATTGCATCTGGAACAGCCTGCGTCGTAGCGGGTGCTGCGGCGCTTGCCTCCGCGTCTTCCGAGGAGGAGGCCACATCGACCTCTGACGGTGTGGACGCGGCTGCGCTGTGAGCGACGCTCGCCGAGGCGACGCTGCTGTCGCTGCCACCCCCACCTCCTCCTCCGCAAGCGACAAGGATCGCGGCTGCCGCAACGGTAAGTGCGGCGCGCAAGACGGTGTCTTGCTTCAGCGCTCGACGTTGGCTGGATGAAATCGCAAACCCGCCACCGAACAGTCCCAGATCTTTCCGTGCGGCGGAGCATGCCAGTGGCACGTCCTTGACGAAGCTCGGGGACGGTGTCTGGGTCGTGCAGCGGTTGCGTTCTGAACCGCGAAGGATAGAACCGGCGCCGGGGAAGCGACGCGAGAAAAGCGCCGCCAGCTGAACATTAAAATGCATACTAAAGTCGTCAGATTGAAGAATCCATTTGTACGACTAAAGTATTAAAAGAGATTCAACTCAAGATGTAACAGCCACCGCTTGAGGCTGCTCACCTGCGAGAAGTCGCCGGCGGTCAAGTGAGAGAACCTCAGCGTTGGGTCTCACGTAGACAGACTGGGCGGCCACGACTCGCCTTCCGGCCCCAATCAGCCGATTGCATGGGAAGCTCAAGTCAAGAGACAGCAAACGGCGCGGCGCAACAACAGGCGGCTGACCACCGCCGTTCCAGAGTCCGACACCCACGCAGGCGTCACAGCGGGCAAGGGACCCGCAGGCGGCACAACGCTGAGATCAGCGTCAGGCGTGAGGCATGGCCCTGAATGCCTCCAACTGCTCTGCCGCTGCAGAGTGCGCAGCCAACCTGGGATGTCGTTGCGGATCGATATCACCCGGCCGCAATTTCTGGGTGAAGTGCCATGCGACTGCGGCAGTGATTCCGGCCTGATCGATCGACAGCCCGGTTGCCAGCGCCGAACGCGTCATTTGCTCTTCGAGTGCCTGGTATGCCGCTGCGAGCTGCGCCTGCACGCGCTGCAGCCAGGGTGCATGCATTTTTTCGGGCGGGCGAAGCCCATGTTCGTAAACGATCTGCACCGTTTTCTCGCATGCCGCCAGTGCCAGTCCGATGATGCGAAGCGCGCGCAGTCGGTTATCGCGGCAGGCTGGCATCAGGCTGCGGCCAGCGACGGACTCCAGGTGATCGATGATCAGCGTCGAGTCCATCAGCGCCTGACCGTCGGCGCAGACGAGCGTGGGTGCCTTGACCACCGGATTGATGCGACTGAAGGCATCGAAGGTGCTGAAGACCGAAACAGGCCGATGCACGAAGGGTATGTCGAGCAGTTGCAACGTGATGGCCACGCGCCGAACGTAAGGTGAATCGAGCATGCCGATGAGTTCCATGAAAGCTTCCTGAAAAGAGGTGCACCCACCATGGGTACAGCGCATCGACGATAGAGAATCGAGCTGCGCCGGCCCATGCGTACACATCGGAATCCGGCCTGGCAAACCGATGAGTCATCGGTCGCTTTCCTGCTTTCGTGGAGCCATCGTGAAATTGGACAAGAAGGACCGGCAGATACTCGAAGCGCTGCAACTCGACGCGCGCCAGAGCCTCGCGGCGCTGGGCAAGCGCATCGGGCTGTCCCAGCCGGCGATGAGTGAGCGCGTCCGCAAGCTCGAGGAGGCTGGCGTGATCGAAGGCTACGGCGCCCGCGTGAATCTGCGAGCGATCGGCGTCGGACTGACGGCCATCATCCGGATCGAGACCACGCACGCCGGCATCAGCAAGTACATTGCGCTCTTCGAACAAATGCCCGAGGTGCTCGAGGCCGATCGAGTGACCGGCGAGGACTGCTTCATCGTGCGATGCGCGATCTCCGAGCCACAGGACCTGGAACGTGTCGTCGACGCATTGGCGCAATACGGCGCCGTCACGACCTCGCTGGTGCTGTCGAGCCCGGTGCGCAAGGTCGCAACCGTGCTTGCTGCACGCCACATGGACGCCTGAGCGCATCGGTGCATCGGACGGCAGCAGCGCTGCGGTTCGCTACAGCTGCAGCCGCTGCGCGTAGCCCGTCATCTCGAGATAGCCGCGGCCTACCCGTCGACCACCGGCATCCAGCAGTTCGCTCAGGCCTTCCCAGTAGATTGCACCGGTGGAGCTGCTGCTGTCGAGTTCCTGGTCGTCCAGAAGGGCGTTCACGGTGAAGACGCCTGCGGGCGTCTGCAGGCGCCATCGGGTCGGATAGGTCGTGTTGCTGCGCGGGCTGGTCCAGCGCCTTTCGGCTTTGAAATCCAGATCATTCGGACCGAATGTGCGCAGTCGGCCGTCCACGTTGCGCAGAGACCCGCCGAACCAGAGTGCACTGCCATCGGCTCGGCGCAGGCGGAAGGCCGTCAAGGCGCTGCCGTCGTCCAGATTCATGCCGATCCAGTCCCAGCCGACGGCCTCAGGATGCAGCAGCGCTTCACTCCATTCGTGGTCGAGCCATGCGGCGCCTCGAACGTCGAAGCGTTGACCCTGAAGGGTGATGCCGCCCTGTGCGGCCAGTTGCGGCTCGCTGTAGTAATAGCTGGCCTGCTCCGCATCGGGCCCTTTGCGCGACAGGCCGGCCTGGCCTTGCAGCAACAGCGGCTGCGTCGGCCGGAATCGAAGGTCCAGCAGAAAGCCGTCGGCGGGAAGCCGTGCGGTGTAGTTGCCGGCGCCATCGCGCTGCAGCGACCAGTCACGCAACCGCAATTCCGTGTCCTGGAGGCCTGCCTCCGCCACACCGAAACCGGCTCGGGCGATGCGCTGGTCGTGCCACAGCCGCCGTCCTTCGAGATCGGTCACAGCCGCATGCGCGAAGATCAGTTGACGCGCCGCGAAATTGGAATCCAGCGATTGCGCCGCATCGACACGCGAGCGAAAGAAGGTCAGCTGAAAGCCGAAGCTGCGGGTGCCCGCCTCCGCGTGGCCGGTGACGTACCACCATTCCGTGCGCAGATCGGGATGACTGCCGAAATCACGCGGGAAGACCAGGCTGCGAAGCGGCAGGGCATGGGCCGTCGACATCCCCCAGCCGGCCAGTGCGCCGATCAACAGCAAGCGTCGCGACATGCCTGAAGGCGGTACGACGCCCGCGTGACCCGTGCCCTGCATCACCAATCCTCCTTGACGGCAAGCACCGCGTCGCGGCCGGCGGCCGAGCGTCCGGCCAGCCAGGCCGTCAGCGTACCGGCGGCGATCACTGCAGCGCACAGTGCCGCGAGGCGCAGCCAGGGCACCAACAGGTCCATCGTCCAGTGGAAGCTCTGCGGATTGACCACGTGAACCAGCACCACCGACACCGCGAGACCCAGGCCCAGTCCGGCGATGGCGCCAATCGCCGTCCAGGCTGCGCCTTCTCCGGCGATCACCGCCAGCACCTGCGCGCGCGTGAAGCCCAGATGGGCCAGCAGGCCGAATTCCTTGCGGCGGGCCAGCACCTGTGCGCTGAAGCTGGCGGCGATGCCGAACAGCCCGATCGCGATGGCGACGGCCTGCAGCCAGTAAGTCACCGCGAAGCTGCGGTCGAAGATGCGCAGTGAGTTGGCGCGAATCTGCGCAACGGACGACAGCTCGATCGGTGCGCCATTGCCGAGCGTGCGCGCGGCCAGGTCACGCAACGCTTGCTGCACCTGCGCTTCATCCGCGCCGGCCGCCAGCCAGACCGACACGTCGCTCGCACTGCGGTCGCCCGTGAGCTTTTCGAAATCGCGCACGTCCATCGTGATGGCGCCGAACTGGCGCACGTAGTCGCGCCAAACGCCGGCCACGAAGAACGCCGGGGCAGCCTGCGACGTCGACGCGCTGGAGGGCGCCCAGGCTTCGGCCAGCGGCTGGAATGCTTGACCCGGCCGCGCGCCGTATAGATCGACCATGGCTTCGCTCACGTAGATGCCGATGCTTCCTGCGGGGATCGGGACGGGCACGCCGACCAGCGGCAGCGCGCGGCCCGGATCGCCGTCCATGCTGCGCGCGATCAGTGCGACCGCCGGACGCGTCGGATCGAGCGTCAGCAGGCGCAGTCGCAGGGTGCCGGTGCGTGCCACGCCGGTCAACTGCGCGACGGACTGGACGAAGGCCGGCGTGAAGGCCGCGTCGTCGTCACCGCTTCCGCTGCCGGCCACGCGCAGGTAGAGGTCGGCCGGCAGTACGACGTCGAGCCAGTGCGTGACCGAGTCGCGGAAGCTCGCCACCATCACCGTCAGTGCCACCGCGAGACTGAGGCTGGCCACCACGCCGCTGACCGCCACGGCGGCCGTGCCCCGCATGCGGCGTGCGCGTTCGATGGCGAGCAGCGGCAGCAGGCGCATGGCGAACCATGGCGCCATGCGGTCGTAAAGCAACGCGATGAGCCACGGCAACGCCGTGATGCCGCCGACCAGCAGGCAGCCAACGGACAGATAGGCGGCGATGGGAATGTCGAACACCGGCGGCGCCGTGGCGAGTGCGACGCTCGCCAGCAGCAGGGCGATCGGCAGCCGGTAGCCGCCTTGCGTGTGCGCCATCGCGCCCAGGCCTTTGAGCGTCTGCGCTTCCGGCAGTGCCTGCGCGGCGCGTGCCGGCCACCAGCCACCGACCAGCGCCGCTGCCACGCCCAGTGCACCGTAGAGCAGTGCAGCGGGTGTGTTCCATTGCAGGCGCGGCGCAACGCCGGCGAAGTAGCCGCCGCCGAGATCGCCGCCGAGTACCCGCAGCGCAATCGCTGCCAGCGCCGTGCCGAGCGCGATGCCGGCCAGGCTGCCGACCGACCCGAGCACCAGCGATTCGGTCAGCACGAGGCGCAGCCGCTCACGTGGCGTCAGGCCCAGCACGCCCAGCAAGGCGAACTGCTGCGCACGCTTGGCGACGCTCAGCGCGAGCACGGAGAACACCAGAAAGGCGCCGGTGAACAGCGCGACCAATGCCAGCACCGTGAGGTTCACCCGGTAGGCGCGCGACAGGTTGCTGACCCGTTCCGCCGCATCGCCAGGCTCGGCGACCTGCACGTGCACGGGCCAGTCGGCGGACGTCTTCAATGAGCGCACGAAGGCTGCGCGGTCGGTGCCCGGCGCCAGCCGCAGGTCGATGCGCGTGAGCTGTCCGCGCAGCCCGAGCAGGTCCTGCGCAGCGCCGATGTCCATCACGGCCAGCGCGGTCCCGCTCGCGGCAACGCTGCCTGCAATGTCGACCGTCTGGCGTCGTGTGCCGATCAGCAGTTCGACCTGCCGAGCCGAAGCGCCGATCGCCGATCGGGCTGCCGCGTTGACGAAGAGTTGGCGCGGCGCGAACAGCGCGAAGCGCGCGGCGCCCTTTTCGGGCACCGGCATCAGCGCCGGCGCGATGGTCGGCAGCACCAGCGCGTCCACGCCGATCACGCGCAACGCGACTCGGCTACCGTCGACGAGGATTGCCGCTTGCGTTTCCACCACCGGGCTCGCCAGCGCCGCCTGCGGGTGCCGGGCGACCCGCGCGAACAGCGCTTCGTCGAAGCCGCCTTGCGCTGCGCGCAATTCAAGATCCGGCTGCCCGTTCACGGCACGCACGGCGCTCGAAAACTCGTCGAGTGCCGATGCGTTGATCAGGTGGACCGAGAAGGCCAGCGCAACGCCCAGCATCACAGCGATGACCGCGGCCGCATTGCGCCAGGGATGGTGCCGCAGCTCCTGCCAGGAAAAAGTGGTGAGCAGGGCGCGCATGTCTCGATTGTGCCGGTGCCTCGCGCTAAGCTTTGCGCATGCAGGCACTTCCTACCTACGACGACGTCATCGCCGCGGCCGCGCGGCTCCAGGGCCAGGCCCACCGCACGCCGGTGCTGCGATCCAGCACGGCCGACACGCGCTGGGGCGCGCAGTTCTTCTTCAAATGCGAAAACTTCCAGCGCATGGGCGCCTTCAAGTTTCGCGGCGCGTTCAATGCACTGTCGAAGTTCGATGCGGCGCAGCGCAGCGCCGGCGCCATCGCGTTTTCATCCGGCAACCATGCGCAGGCCGTGGCGCTGTCCGCGCGCCTGCTGGGCATGCCCGCCGTGATCGTGATGCCGAAGGACGCTCCCGCCGCCAAGCTGGCCGCGACCCGAGGCTACGGCGCCGAGGTCGTGCTGTACGACCGCTTCACCGAAGACCGCGAGGCACTCACGCAACGGCTCGCGACGGAGCGTGGCATGACGCTGATACCGCCGTACGACCATCCGGATGTGATTGCCGGGCAGGGTACCGCGGCGAAAGAGCTTTTCGAGGAGGTCGGCGCACTCGATGCGTTGTTCGTCTGCCTCGGCGGCGGTGGATTGACCGGCGGCTCGGCGCTGGCTGCACGTGCGCTGTCGCCGCAGTGCAAGGTCTTCGGTGTCGAACCCGAGGCCGGCAACGACGGCCAGCAGTCGCTGCGCGCGGGCCGCATCGTGCACATCGAGACACCCAAGACCATCGCCGATGGTGCGCAGACGCAGCATCTGGGTCAGTACACCTTCGGCATCATCCAGCGCGACGTCGACGACATCGTCACGGTGACCGATGCGCAACTGGTCGATGGCATGCGCTTCTTCGCCGAACGCATGAAGATGGTGGTCGAGCCGACCGGCTGCCTGGCCTTCGCGGGCGCGTGTGCCGCGGCCACTGCGGGCGGGTTGCACGGGGCACGTGTCGGCGTGATCGTCAGCGGCGGCAACGTCGACCTGGCGCGCTACGCGGATCTGCTGCGCGGCGAGTGACCACGGCGCGCGACCGCACCTGCTTCAGCTCAGCAGCGAGGCCAGTCCCAAGGCCAGGCCGTTGAATGCCGCATGCGCGAGCATCGACCACCTGAGGCCCATGCGGATGCAGAGATAAGCCAGCCCATACCCCACGAGGAGTTGGGGCAGTACCAGCGCCAGGGCACCGACTGGCAAGCCGGTCATGCCCCGCCAGTTGAGCAGGTGGACGGCCGCGAATGCAACGGTGGACAGGTGCACCCACAGTGCGCGATGCCGCACCAGGACGCGGCCGACGCGAGGCAGCAGCTTCTTGCGACGACGGCGCTGCAGCAGCGACAGCAGCGTGACGGCGCTCAGCACGATCCACAGGCCTGCAAGCGACCAGGGCCATGCGCTGCGTGAGGCCAACCACAGTGCCAGCCCCCACACGACGAGGAGCGCCATGAGCGCATGGCGCAGCCCGCTGCGGAAGACGATCTCCTCGATCACCGGCGACAGCAGGCCCGCAATGACCCAGTCGCGCCAGCCCACGCCGTGCGACGCCACACCCATGTAGATCATCTGCCTTGCAAAGCCCAGCCGCTCGGTCACGACATTCACCGTGAGCGCGCTCGCCATCATCAGCAGCACCACCATGGCCCACCGGCTCCAGAGCTGGCGCGGCGAGTGCAGCGTGGTGGTCGGAAGGCCATGCCGGAGCAGCGTGGCGATCTCTCGCAGCACGCTGTTCGCGAGCTCACGCATGGCGAATGCCGGTCACCGTGAGATGCAGCACGCGGTCCGCGCGCGCGGCTGCGGCTTCCGAGTGCGTGACCAGCACGAGCGACGCCCCGTGCTCGCGCGTCTGCGCGAGCAGCACGTCCATCACCTTCGCTGCAGTCGTGGGATCGAGATTGCCGGTCGGTTCGTCGGCCAGCAGCAATGCCGGCCGATGCACCAATGCACGCGCGATCGCCACGCGCTGCAACTGTCCGCCGCTCAGCTGCTGCGGCAGCCGGGCACCGAGCCCCGAAAGGCCGACCACCTCCAGCATCTGCGCCACGCGGGCAGGATCGCGTTGCCCCAGCAACATCAGCGGCAACGCGACGTTCTGCGCCACATCCAGATGCGGCAGCACGTGGAAGGCCTGAAACACGAAGCCGACCTGCCGCCGACGCCACAGCGCACGCGCCTCGGCGTCCAGTGCACCGATGTCGACGCCGTCATGCATCACGCTGCCACTGTCCCAACTGTCGAGCCCGGCCATGCAGTTGAGCAGCGTCGACTTGCCGACCCCCGATTCACCGACGATCGCGACGAACTCGCCGTCCGCGACGTCCAGCGTGACCTGCGAGAACACGGTGCTGTCGCCGTATCGCTTGCCGAGATCGCGCAACGCCAGCGTCATGCGACCGCCATCAGCCGTTCCACCACCTGCGCCGTGGCATCGGGCGCTTCCGCCGCGACGACCTGGCGTTGCGGCATGCTGCGCAGCCAGGTGATCTGCCGCTTGGCGAGCTGGCGCGTGGCCGCGATGCCGCGTTCACGCAACGAAGGCAAGGGCTCGCCGGTGTCGAGTGCCTCCCAGGTCTGGCGGTAGCCGACGCAGCGCATCGATGGGAGGTCGGGCGCCAGGTCGCCGCGTGCACGCAATGCCTCGACTTCCGCGATCAGTCCGGCGGCGAGCATGTCGTCGAAGCGCTGCGCGATGCGCGCATGCAGCCAGCTTCGCTCGGTCGGCTCCAGCGATACGAAGGCTGCGGGCAGCAGGCCGCGTCCGCTGCGTGTCGCATCGTCGGCATGGAAGCTCGACAGTGGCCGGCCGCTGGTGTGCCAGACCTCCAGCGCGCGTTGCAGGCGCTGGCTGTCGTTGGGTGCGAGCCGGGCCGCGGTCACCGGATCGACCTCGGCCAGCCGTGCGTGCATGGCCGGCCAGCCCTGTGCGGCTGCTTCGGCTTCGATCAAGGCGCGCACCGCCGGATCGGCGGGCGGCATCGCGTCGATGCCATCGAACAGCGCCTTGAAGTACAGCATCGTGCCGCCGACCAGCAGCGGCAGGCGCCCGCGCGCGGCGATCTCGCCGATCAGCCGGGTCGCGTCCGCCACGAAGGCGGCGGCGCTGTAGTTGTCGAGCGGGTCGCGGATGTCGATCAGGTGGTGCGGCACCTCGGCCTGTTCGGCCGCCGTGGGCTTGGCGGTGCCGATGTCCATGCCGCGGTAGACGAGCGCCGAATCGACGCTCACGATCTCGACCGGCCTGCGCCGTGCCAATGCCAGCGCGGCGGCCGTCTTGCCCGAGGCGGTCGGCCCGGCCAGCGCCACATACCTGAGCTCAGCCGCCACGCGGTTCTCCATATTTCCAGACCAGCGTCCAGGCGATCAGCGCGATGCAGATGCACCAGAACCACATGCCCATCGTCAGGGGCAGCACCGTGCCGTCGATGTGCGTACCCAGCCAGCCACCGACACCGAAGGCGGCCAGCATCATCACGAAACCATTGAGCGCCGACGCGGCGCCAGCGGCTCTCGGAAACGGGCCCACCGCGCCGCTCTGGCCGCACGGTTGATGCACGCCGTGCGCCAGCATCACCAGCGTGAGCGGCACGAGGATGGCCGCGACGGACTGCACGCCGGCGAGCGCCAGGCCGCCCATCACGGAGCCGCCGGTCAACGAGAGCACGGCGGCGCGTGCCACGCTGCGCCGCACGCCGTAGCGCGGCAGCCAGCGCCGGCAGAGCATGGTGCCGGCCACATAGGCCATCGAATTCCAGAGCATCACCAGGCCGTACTGTGTCTTGCTCAGGCCCAGCACCTGGATGAAGACGAAGGACGAGGCCGCCAGGAAGGTGAACAGCACGCTGTACGACGCCGTGGTGAGCGCGCAGA
Organism: Variovorax sp. GW821-FHT10B04; assembly: GCF_059415645.1. Classification (NCBI taxonomy): domain Bacteria; kingdom Pseudomonadati; phylum Pseudomonadota; class Betaproteobacteria; order Burkholderiales; family Comamonadaceae; genus Variovorax; species Variovorax sp. GW821-FHT10B04. The sequence goes on along the minus strand of NZ_JBWKNQ010000016.1, from coordinate 159,137 downwards.
ACGCGAGAAAGGTCGGGTTGCGCAGCACCAGCGCCCAGGTACGCAACAACGTGCCGGCGCGCAGCGCCTGCGGGTTGCGGCTCGCCAGTGTCTCGTCGAAACGGAGCGCGATCAGCCCGAGCGTGACGGCGCCGAAGAGCGCGGGCACCAGCAGCGCGATGCGCCAGTTGAACAGGTCCGACACCAGCCCGCCCAGCGGTGCACAGACGCAGGCGATGGCGCCCAGCCCGGTGAGCGCCCGCGACATGACCCGTGCACCTTCCACCGGCTGGTAGAGGTCGCGCACGACCGCGCGCGCGGCCATCACTGCGGCGCCCATCGCGGCTCCCTGCAACGTGCGCCAGACGATCAGCAGCCCCATCGACGGCGCCGTCGCACCGCCGATGGCCGCGATGACGTAGGCCGAGAGTCCCCAGAGCAATACGGGTCGACGGCCGAAGCGGTCCGACAGCGGCCCGAGCACCAGTTGCGCGCAGCCGAAAGCGAGCAGCAGCGCGGACAGCGTGAGCTGCGCGTCCGCCACGCGTGCGCCGAATCCGGTTGTCAGCGCAGGCAGCGCCGGGAGATAGAGATCGGTGGTGATGGGCTGGATGCCGAGCAGCAGCGCCAGCGTGACCACCACGAGGGCGGGCGACATCCGCGAAGACAGCGGCACGGAGGAGACAACGGCCGGAGCGGACGAGGGCGACATAAGCGCCCGAGGTTAACAAATGTGTGTGCGGCAAGCGCCGCCGTGCGGATTCGCCGGCGTGTCAGCTGGCGTGCTGCGGTGCCGCGACTGCCGCGTTCGTGGGCTGCGTCGGCTGCATGCGGAAGAGCTGCGAGAGCGCCGCGCGGTACTGCGCCTCGCCGATCGAGTTCGTGTTGTGGTGCGAGCCGCCTTCGACCAGCACGAACATCTTCGGCACGGTGGCTGCGTCGTACAGCTTGCGGCCGAGCGTCGGGTTGATCAGGCTGTCGGCCGTTCCATGCACCACCAGCAGCGGCGAGCCGATGTCCTTGACCTTGCGGATCGCCTCGAAGCGCTGCGTGATCAGCGCGTTGAACGGCAGCCAGCCCCATTTGAAGCTGTTGGCCACGTCGGCGATCGAGGTGAAGGTGCTTTCGACGATCGTGCCGCTCTCGTCGTTGACGTGCGCTGCGAGGTCGATGCCGATCGCGCCGCCGAGCGAATGGCCGAAGATGTAACGAGGTTGATTCGGATGGTGGGCCGCGAGCCAGCTCCAGGCTGCGCGAGCATCTTCGCGTGCCGTGTCTTCGGACGGCAGCGCCTTGGTGCTCTTGCCGAAACCGCGGTAATCGATCGCCAGCACGGAAAAGCCAAGTTCATGCATGCGCCGGATGCGTGGCGCCGAACCGGCCACGTTGTAGCGGGCGCCATGCAGGAAGAGCATGACAGGGGTGTCGGGCGAATCGGGTGCGCCACCCAGCCAGAGGCCATGCAGGCGCGCCGGCTGGCCGCTCACGGAAGACTGGAAATTGATCCAGACGTGTTCCATTCCTTCGGTCATGGCGGCGGAATTGCCCCAGCTCACGTCACTGGGCTGGAAGATCCATTCGCGTTGCCGCTCGTCGAGGGTGGAGCAACCGCCCGCCAGCAGGGCCGCGAGCATGGCGACAGAAGCGATGATGGACCAGCGTTTCATGTGGAGGACAGACAGCCGCCTGAGGCGAAAGTTCAATCGTGAGGTACATGCAACGTGCGTGCCTGTTCTTCCGATGACCATCGGAAACCCTGATTCAGAGGGCGCCTGAAACCGGTTAGCGGCCCCGCAGGAACAGCGCGTCGAGCTCGCGGATCGACAGCTGGCGCCAGGTCGGCCGGCCGTGGTTGCACTGGTCGGAGCGCTCCGTGGCCTCCATCTGGCGCAGCAGCGCATTCATCTCGTCGACCGTGAGCTTGCGGTTGGCGCGCACGGCGCCATGGCAGGCCATGGTCGACAGCAGCTCGTTCTGCGCGCGCTGCACCACGGTGCTGGCGTCGTGCTGGGCCAGCTCCGCGAGCACGCTGCGCGCGAGTTCGACCGGGTCGCCATCGGCCAACGTGCCGGGCACCGCGCGCACCGCAAGGGTGCGCGGCGAAAAGGGGCTGATTTCGAGACCCAGTGCCGGCAACACGTCGACGCAGGCCTCGGCCGTCGCGACTTCCTGCGGCGTTGCGGCGAACGTGGCCGGAATCAGCAAGGGCTGGCTGGTGATCGAGGCGCCTTCGAGTTGCGTCTTGAGCCGCTCGTAGACGATGCGCTCATGCGCGGCATGCATGTCGACGACGATCAGCCCCTGGGCGTTCTCGGCCAGGATGTAGATGCCCTGCAGTTGCGCGAGCGCGCGGCCGAGCGGCCAGATCGCCGCATCCTGTGGCGTGCTCGCTTCCGTTGCATCCGCCTGCGCTGCCTCGGATGCGGGTGATGCAGAACCGCTTTCCGGGGCAGGTCGGCTGGCGTCGGCCGGCGCCGGTGCAATCCACGCGCTTTCGGCGGGAGCTGGCCGAACGGCGCTGGCCGACGGCCACATCGCGGCCTGATCGCCCGGTCCACGCTCCGACGCGAAATTCATCGACGGCTGGGCCCAGCGCGGCATGGCGGCGGGCGGCGGCGCGATCGGCTTGAAGAACGGCGTGCCGGGCGCGGCCACGGCATCGCCTGCGCGCGGTGCGGCCAGCGCATCCTCCACCGCGTGGCGGACGGCCTGGTGGACCTCGCGGCCATCGCGGAAGCGCACTTCGATCTTGGTCGGATGCACGTTGACGTCGACCCGTGCCGGATCGATGTCCAGGTACAGCGCATACACCGGCTGGCGCTGGCCGTGAAGCACGTCTTCGTAAGCGCTGCGCACCGCGTGCGCGAGCACCTTGTCGCGCACGAAGCGGCCATTCACGTAGAAGAACTGCTGGTCGGCCCGCGAGCGCGCCGCATCCGGGATGCCGGCGCGGCCGACCACCCGAACCGGGCCTTCGAGGCGCTCGACAGCGACGCTCTGTGTCACGAAATCGTCGCTGAGCGCATCCGCCAGCCGCTGGTCGCGGTCGGCGGCGGCGCGCCATTGCTCGACCAGCCGGCCGTCGTGCCACACGGCAAAGCCGACGTCGGGCCGCGCGAGCGCGTGGCGGCGCACCGCCTCGACGCAGTGCGCGAGTTCGGTGGCGTCGGTCTTCAGGAACTTGCGGCGTGCCGGCGTCGCGAAGAAGAGCTCTCGCACCTCGACCGTGGTGCCGGTCGCGCGCGCGATCTGCCGCAGTTCGCCGGTGCGGCCGTCCAGCGCATAAGCGGCGTCGGCGCCACCGGCGCGCGACTGCAGCGACAGCTCGGCGATCGAGTTGACGGCGGCCAGCGCTTCGCCGCGGAAGCCCATGGTGCCGACGGTTTCGAGTTCGTTCAGGCTCGCGATCTTGCTGGTCGCGTGGCGCCGGAGCGCCACCGTGAGTTCGTCGCGCGGAATGCCCGCGCCATCGTCTTCCACCGAGATCAGGCGCACGCCGCCGGCCGACAGCCGAACGGTGACTTGCCGCGCGCCGGCGTCGAGCGCGTTGTCGAGCAGTTCGCGCACCACCGACGCGGGCCGCTCGACGACTTCGCCGGCCGCGATCTGGCTGATCAGTTCGTCGGGGAGTTCGCGGATCGGGCGGCGCGCAGCAGGCGCCAGGGACGGGGAGGAGGGGAGTGCGCTCACCGAGCCATTTTAGGAGCGCGGATGTCGCTCGTGCCGAGGCGCTCGGCCTGTCACCCTACCGCGCTCGCAGGGTGTGCGAAGGCGATTCGCCGAAGCGCCGCCGGTAATCGGTCGAGAACCGGCCCGCATGCAGGAAGCCGTAGCGCGCGGCCACCTGGGCGACCTGCAGTGCGTCGCCTTCCGACGCTGCGCGCAGTTCGGCGCGGATGCGGTCGAGGCGCGCGTTGCGCAGGAACTCCATCGGACTCTGCCCGCCGTGCGCGCGGAAGGCCGCCTGCAGCGCACGCGCGCTCACGCCGACGTGGCTGCAGAGGTCGGCCAGCGTCACGACCGAATCGAGCCGTGCCGCCATGTACTCCTGCGCACGCCGCACCGCACGCGGCAGCAGCGCCCGGCGCGGGTTGTCCTGGAGCGCGGCTGCATGGTTGTGCGGCGTGCACAGCAGCAGGCTGGACATCAGGTAGCTCTCGGCCTGGTCGGCCAGCAGGCTGCCGCAGAAGCCGTCGCCCTGTTCCATCGACTCGCGCAGGCACTGGATGAAGCTCAGCAGCGGCGCGAGCGCGGGTGTGTCGAGCCGCACCGCCAGGTCGAACACCAGCGGCTGGCCGATGGTGCGCTGCGCGAGCTGCTCCAGCTGGGTCTGCATCACGGTGCGCGAGAGCTTGAGGATCAAGTGTGGGCTGTCGTCGGCCCAGTGCATCGAAAGCGGCTCGGTCGGCGAGGGCAGCGACGCGGTGCGCACGTCGGCGCGCATCTGTTGCGTGCCGCAGCGCACCTCGGCACCGCCACGCAGCGGAATCTGCAGCAGGAAGAAGTCCTTGAGATAGCCCGGCCGAATGTCCACTGCCGGCCCGTACTGCACGTAGTTGAGGCTGGCGCCGTCGTTCAGCCGCGCGCTGTGGTGCCGCGCGTCGAGCCGGCGGCGCGGCTGCGAGGTCGACAGCTCATGCGGGCAGAACACGCGGCCGACGAAGTCCCGCGCCTCGTCCAGGTCGTGGCTGTCGAACAGGCGAAAGCGTTCGAGAGGCAGACGGGCCGGGGCGCTGAGAGCGATGTCCATGGCGTTCAACCTTGTTGCTGATAAACGAAAAGAGCACGGGAGACCTGCCCGGAAGACAAGCAAAGAGCACGCCCGCCGGGGCCCTGGCGCGACCGGCCACGCAAACATGCGCGGCGCGGACAGCGGCTGCGTTTCACGGACAGCGTCGGGGTGTTGCGACTTCTATTCTTTTCCCCGGTGCCTGGCAATTCAGGCCTGCACCGATTCATTCATCCAGCAGAAGGAGCAGACCGTGTTCAATGGATTCGAAGGCATGCGGGGGCGAAGCGCCATCGTCACCGGCGGCGCGACGCTGATCGGCCAGGGCGTGGTCCGTGCGCTGCACCGCGCCGGCGTGAAGGTGATGGTGGCGGACATCGATGCCGCGGGCGGCCAGGCGCTGGCCGACAGCCTCGGCGAGGGCGTGCTGTTCAAGGCCACCGACATCACCGACGACGCACAGATCGCGGCTTGCGTGGCCGAGGCGGCCGAGCGGCACGGCGGCATCGACTGCCTCGTCAACCTGGCTTGCTCCTATCTCGACCAGGGCATCGATTCGCCGCGCGCCGACTGGCAGGCGGCGCTCGACGTCAACGTGATCGGCGCAGTGGCGATGCTGCAGGCCGTGCGGCCGCACTTCCAGAAGGCCGGCGGCGGTGCGGTCGTGAACTTCACCAGCATCTCGTCGGGCGTGGCGCAGACCGGCCGCTGGCTCTACCCGGTGAGCAAGGCCGCGATGGTGCAGCTCACGCGCTGCATGGCGATGGACCTCGCCACCGAAGGCGTGCGCGTCAACAGCGTGTCGCCCGGCTGGACCTGGTCGGCCATCATGAACCAGCTCACCGAAGGCGACCGCGCCAAGACCGATCGCGTGGCCGCGCCCTTCCACATGCTGCGCCGCGTCGGCGACCCGGACGAGGTGGCGAACGTCGTGCTCTTCCTGTGCTCCGACCTCGCCAGCTTCGTGACCGGTGCCGACTACGCCTGCGACGGCGGCTACTCGGCCATGGGGCCGGAGTCGCACGAGCCGGCCATTCCCAAGCTCATGGCATGAAGGGGTACGACATGATCCGAACCGTTGGAATCGTCGGTGCCGGCTTTGCCGGACTGAGCACCGCCAAGGTACTGAAGGCGCTGGGCTACCAGGTGCAGGTGTTCGAGAAGGAGCCCGACGTCGGTGGCGTCTGGGCCGCTTCGCGCCGCTACCCCGGGCTCACCACGCAGAACGTGCGCAGCACCTACGCGCTGTCGGACTACCCGATGCCGTCGAGCTACCCCGAATGGCCGTCGGGCGAGCAGGTGCAGGCGTACATGCAGGGCTATGTCGATCACTTCCAGCTCGGCCCGCAGATCCTGCTGAACACCGAAGTGCTGAGCGCGACGCTCGACGAGGCCGCCGGCGTCTGGACCGTCGGCACCCGGACCGCTGGCGAGCCCAAGCCGCGGCAGTACCGCTTCGACTACCTGATCGTCTGCAACGGCATCTTCAGCGAGCCCTCCGTGCCGGCCTTCGACGGCGTCGATGCCTTCGTCGCGAGCGGCGGCCGCATCTGCCACACCAGCCAGTTCAACGACGCGCGCAATGCACAAGGCAAGCACGTGCTGGTGGTGGGTTACGGCAAGTCGTCGTGCGACGTGGCGAACGCCATTGCGGCAACCAGCGCGAGCACCACGGTGCTGGCCCGCACGCTGATCTGGAAGATCCCGAAGAAGTTCATGAACGTGCTGAACTACAAGTTCCTGCTGCTCACGCGCATGGGCGAGGCCCTGTTCAAGTACATCGAGCCGAAGGGCTTCGAGAAATTCCTGCACGGTCGAGGCAAGCCGATCCGCGACTCGATGCTCGGCAGCGTGCAGTCGGTCGTGACGCGACAGCTCAAGCTGCGCGAGATCGGGCTGCATCCAGGCACGCCGCTGGAGACCATCGCGCGCAGCACCGTGAGCCTGGTGAGCGACGGCTTCTACGAAAAGGTGGCGGCCGGACAGCTCGCGGTCAAGCAGGCGCGCATCGAACGATTGCTGCCGGGCCAGGCGCGGCTGTCGGACGGCAGCACGGTGCCCGCGGACATCGTCGTGTGCGGCACCGGCTGGCAGCAGCGCGTGCCCTTCCTCGACGGCGCATTGACGGCGCGCGTGACCGATGCCCAGGGCAACTTCCGGCTCTACCGTTCGATGATTCCGGTCGACGTGCCGCGGCTGGCTTTCAACGGCTACAACTCGTCCTTCTTCAGCCAGCTCAACTGCGAGATCGGTGCGCTGTGGCTGGGCGATCTGCTGAAGGGCGGGCTGGCGCTGCCGGCGCGCGAGCAGCAGGTCGCGCTGATCGACCAGCGCCTGGCATGGATGGAGGAACGCACCGAAGGCAAGCACTCGAAGGGCACCAACATCATCCCTTTCTCGGTGCATCACATCGACGAGCTGCTGCAGGACATGGGCCTGCAGCTGGGCACGCTGACGCGCTTCAAGCAATGGCTCGGGCCGATCGATCCGCGCGACTACCAGGTGGTGACGCGTCGCTTGCTGGCGCGCCATGCGGCCGCATGAAAAGGCCCGCGTCGGCGGGCCTCGTCCGGTGGCAGCGGATGCCTTGCTACGCCGGCATCAGCCCGTCAGGAGCGTGTTCGACGGCAGTGTCTCGTCGAGCAGCTTGCGCGCGGTTTCGACGCCGGCCACCGGCAGCAGCTTCGGGTCGAGCAGGCCCACCTGCACCAGCACGCTGGCCTGGTCCCAGTAGATGTGCTCGTGGTAGAGCTTGTCGCCGCGGAAATTGATCACCGCAAGCAGCGGCACTTCCACTCGTTTTCCCGTGGGCGCCACGCCGGGCAGCATCCACGGGATCTCGGTCGTGTGGGTGAAGCTGAACAGCATCTCGTCGACCACCTGCGTGGCGCCGACGGTGCGCGAGATCGGGGTGAGCGCGGTGTCGGGCGGATTGCTGTTGACGAAGTGGTTCGTATAGAACGCGTGCAGGTTCTTGTAGCCCACGCCGCCGGTCATGGTCGGGATGTGGTTGACGTAGGGCTCGGCCACCATGGTCGACATGGTGTCGTCGACGTTGCGCGTGCCGAACTCGTACTCGCAGTGCTTGTCCCACAGCGCCGACAGGTCGTAGTGCGGGCCGATCGCGCCCTTGAGTGCGGCGATGGTGCGCTCGTGCGCCATCAGCGCCGAAGGGCGGTGGTAATGCTCGCCGCCCGCACGGGCGAAGGCATGGTCCTGCCCGCCGTAGACATAGGTCGTGATGTTCGGGCGGCCCTTCAGCGTCTGCAGGATCTTGTCGCGCGCCTCGGGCGGGCAGAACTTGTCCAGCTCGGCGATGTGCAGCACCAGTGGCGACTTGATCTTGTCGGCTTCTTCCAGCGCGGCGTCGATGCCCACGCCGTAGTAGCCGACCGACACGTCGGCGTCGGTGCGGCAGGCCGCCAGGTAGGCCAGCTTGCCGCCGAGGCAGAAGCCGAGCACGCCGACCTTGCCGTTGACCTCGGGCCGCGCGCGCAGCGTGCTGATGGCGGTCTGGATGTCTTCCATGCCCTTGGCTTCGTCGAAACCCTGGAAGTAGCCGAAGGCGGCCTGCCAGTCTGCTTCGGTGTAGCCCAGTTCGACGTCGGGCTTCTGGCGCCAGAAGATGTCGGGCACCAGCACCACATAGCCTTCTTCGGCGTAGTAGTCGGCCACGTCGCGCATCGTCTTGTTGACGCCGAAGATCTCCTGCGCGAGCACCAGCCCCGGGCCGGTGCCCGCGGCCGGCAGCGCCAGGTAACCGCGGAAACTGCCGCTGCCGTCAGCGGCCTTGATGTCGATGTAGTGAGCTGCCATCCGATTTCTCCGTGTTTCCGTGGGTGTGGGGCGCAGCCATGCCGTTTGCACGGCTGCCATTGAAACTTTACGCTCTGATTGTTTAGGCGTAAAGTAGTTTGGCCCTCTCGCTGGCGCGAAAGATGCTTGTCATTGTCCTATCGAACAACGGGATGAACGCACACAGATGAAACGACCAGCACAGCGCGCGCAGGCGCCCCAGGCTGACATTACCGACATGTCGGGCACCGGCACGCCGTCGGCGCCCCGCGGCATTCCGGGGCTTCGCGGGCAGGATCACGTCGGCGTCACGGTGCCGGACCTGCAGGCTGCGATCCGTTTCTTCGTCGATGTCGTCGGCTGCGAACTCGCCACCACCTTCGGCCCGTTTCGCGACGACAGCGGCAGCTTCATGGCCGATACGCTGAACGTGCATCCGCGCGCGGTGGTCGAGCAGATCGCGTTGCTGCGCTGCCGCATGGGGTCGAACATCGAGCTCTTCCAGTACAGCGCACCCGACCAGCAGCACGCCATCCCGAAGAACAGCGACATCGGCGGGCATCACCTGGCGTTCTATGTCGACGACATCGATGCGGCGGTCGCGCACCTGAAGGCGCACGGCGTCACCGTGCTCGCCGGCCCGCTGCCCGTGACCGAAGGGCCCGCCGCCGGGCAGGTCATCAACTATTTCCTCGCGCCCTGGGGCCTGCAGCTCGAACTGATCAGCTACCCCCGCGGCATGGCCTACGAGAACGGTGCCGCCACCGTGCTCTGGTCGCCCAAGGCGCCGAGCCTTTGAGGGCGGCACGTCCGTCTTCCGCCTTCTTTTTCTTTTTCCGGCCAACCTCACTCAATCCAGGAGTCTCCATGTCCGATTTCGACCGCCGCCATTTCCTGAAGGCCGGCAGCAGTGCCGCGCTGGCCGCCGCGCCGCTCACGTCGCTGCTGATGTCCTCGGCGCATGCGCAGCAGAGCGACACGCTGACCATCGCCTACAACGTCGGCCTGCCCAGCTGGGACCCGACCACCGGCCCGTCGGCGGTCAATCCGTCGATCCAGGGCATCTGGAAGTCGGTGTTCGACCAGTACATCGAACAGGCGCCCGACCTGAGCTTCAAGCCGGGCCTGATCAGCAAGTGGGGCTGGAACGCCGACAAGACCAAGGTCGAGATCGAACTGCGCCCGGACGCGTTCTGGCACGACGGCACGCCCATCACGCCGGCCGACGTGGTCTGGAACCTGCAGCGCGCCGGCGACCCGAAGTCGGGCAACCCGGTGGCCGGCATCATCTGGTCGAGCGTGGGCAATTTCCAGGTGTCGGGCAACAAGATCACCGGCGACGTCAAGTCGTACGTGGCCGACTACTTCAAGTGGATGGCCTTCCTCACCGGCTTCATGATCCCGCAGAAGCACTACGAAAAGGTCGGTGCGGCGGGCTTCGAGAAGCAGCCGATCGGCTCGGGTCCGTACCTGATCGAGGAGTTCGTCCAGGGCTCCTACGTCAAGCTCAAGGCCTTCGACAAGTACTGGGGCCCGAAGCCGGCCTTCAAGAACGTGACGATCAAGTTCGTCACCGACCCGAGCGCACGCGTCGCCGAGATCGAGAGCGGCAAGTCCGACGTCACGCTCGGCGTCCCGTTCGAGGAATTCGATCGCCTGAAGGCGCTGCCGGGCCTGAGCGGCGTGAGCTCGCCGATCACCGATACGGCCATGATGTTCATCACCGACGTGGCGCCGATGCTGGACGACAACGTCCGCAAGGCCGCCGTGCACGCGATCGACAAGCAGGCCATCGTCAAGCGGCTGCTGCGCGGCTATGGCGCCGTCATCGACACGATGCAGGTGTCGCAGTACGCGGCCTACGACCCGAGCATCAAGGTCAAGTACGACCCCGAACTCGCCAAGTCGCTGCTGGCCAAGTCGGGCTACAGCGTCGAGAAGCCGGTCAAGTTCAAGGTCCAGACCACCCGCGGCTACCTGCCGAAGGACTACGAGACGGTGCAGGCCATCGTCGGCATGTGGCGCAAGGTCGGCATCGAGGCCGAGATCGAGGTCTACGAGATCGCCAAGCACTTCGAGCTGCGCCTCGGCCACAAGCTGGCGCCGATGGCCTTCTACAACTGGGGCAACGCGATCGGCGACCCCAACGATTCGACCGGTTTCGCCATGTTCGGCCCGAGCCCGCATTCGGGCTGGAAGTCGAAGGAGCTCGACGCCATGATCGGGCCGCTGTGGGCCGAGAAGGACGAGGCGAAGCGCATCGCCGGCTGGAAGAAGGTCGACAGGTACATCGCCGACAACGCGCTGGTGCTGCCGCTCTACCAGCAGGTGCAGACCATCCTGTTCAAGAAGACCGTCGCCGTGAAGCCGCACCTCGCGGGCTACCTGCTCGCGCAGTCGGTCGGCAAGGCTGGCAAGGCCTGAGCGGCGTGGCAAGGGAGGCGGGCCGCCACCGCGGCCATGGGTGCGGCCGTCCCGACGGCGGGCGCAGCCTGAACGGCACGGCTGGAATGAACCGATGGCGTTGAGGCGACTGCTGTGGGCCGTGCCCACCTTGTTCGGCGTGCTGGTCGTGGTGTTCGTGCTGCTGCGCGTGACGCCGGGCGACCCGATCGCGATGATGATCGGGCCCGGCGCGACGCCGGAAGACATCCGTGCCCTGCGCACGCTCTACGGTTTCGACCGCAGTCTGCCGGAGCAGTTCGTGCTGTACCTCGGGCAGGCGGCGAGTGGCCATTTCGGCAACTCGATCACGCTCAAGCGCGACGTGCTGGACATCGTGCGCGAACACCTGCCGCTGACCATCGAGCTGTCGCTGATGGCGCTGGTGATCGCGGTGCTGCTCGGCGGCGGCGCGGCGCTGGCGGCGGTGTCGTGGCGCGGTGGTCCGGCCGAGCGCGGCATCGACCTGGTGGCCGGCTTCGTCACCGCGATTCCGGACTTCCTCTGGGGGCTCGCGGGCATCCTGTTCCTTGGCGTGCTGCTGCCGATCGTGCCCGTCTTCGGTCTGCTCGATTCGCAGCTGAGCTTCGATTCGAGCTCGGGCTTCGTGCTGTTCGAGAGCCTGCTGCGCGGTCGCTTCGACGTGTTCGCCTCGGCGCTCTACCACCTGGCGTGGCCGGCGCTGTCGCTCGCCTTGCCGCTGGCCGCGATGATCGCGCGCGTGCTCAAGGCGTCGCTGCTCGAGGTGCTGTCGCAGGACTACATCCTGATCGCGCAGGTCAAGGGCTTCAGCCCCTGGCAGGTGCTGTGGCGCGAGGCGTTGCGCAACGCGACCGGCCCGGCGCTTACGCTGACCGGCGTGCAGTTCACCTTCCTGATCGGTGGCACCGTGCTGATCGAGCGCCTGTTCGGCCTGCCGGGCCTCGGTTCGACCGCCATCGACGCCGTGATCAACCGCGACCTGCCGCTGATCCAGGGCATCGTCCTGACCTTTGCCGTGCTGTTCATCGCCGTCAACCTCGCGGTCGACCTGCTGAACGCCCGCCTGAATCCTAGACTGCGCACATGATTCCGCATCTTCAGAAACGCGTGTGGTTCGGCCTGGCGGTGCTCGGCCTGGTGCTGGCGTGCGCCGTGTTCGCGCGCTGGATCGCGCCGCACGATCCGCTCGAGCAGGACCTGATGGCGGCCAGCCTGCCGCCCGCCTGGAGCGCCGACGGCGAAGCCGCGCATCTCTTCGGCACCGACACGCTCGGGCGCGACATCCTGTCGCGCCTCATCTACGGCGCCCGGCCCGCGATGATCGTCGCGCTGGCCGGCGCCACGCTGGCGGCGCTCATCGGTACCGCGCTGGGCCTGTGGGCCGGCTTCCATGGCGGCATCGTCGACACCTGCGTGTCGCGGCTGGTCGACATCTGGATGTCCTTCCCGGCCGTGCTGCTGTCGATCGTGCTGGTGGCGGTGATCGGCACCGGCCTCACGTCGGTCGTGCTGGCGATCGCGATCATCGACTGGACGCGCTTCTGCCGCGTGGTCCGCGCCGAGACGCAGGCGCAGGCGCGGCTCGACTACGTGACCTCGGCGCGCACCATCGGCCAGTCGCGCAGCTCGACGCTGTGGCGCGAGGTGCTGCCCAACGTGCTGCCGCTGCTGCTGACGCTGTTCACGCTGGAGATGGGCATTGCGGTGGTGGTCGAAGCGATCCTGTCCTTCGTCGGCCTCTCGGTGTCGAGCGACATGCCGACCTGGGGCGGCCTGGTGCAGGAAGGGCGGCTCTACGTCAACCAGACGCCGTGGCTGCTGGGACTGCCGGTCGCCGCCATCGCCGTCACCGTGCTGGCCTGCAATGCGCTGGGCGACGGACTGCGCGAGTCGCTCGACCCGCTGCTGGTGAAATGACGATGGCCACCTGTCTCGCCATCGACCATCTCCACGTGGCCTTGCGGGCCGGCCATCGGCGCCCCGCGAAGCTGATCCTGCGTGGCATCGACCTGCGCATCGATGCCGGCGAAGTGCATGCGCTCGTCGGCGAGTCCGGTGCCGGCAAGAGCATGGTCGCGCGCACCGTGCTGGGCATCACCGCGCCGGGCATCGAGATCGCCGCGGGTTCCGTCGCGTTCCAGGGCGTCGACTGGCTGGCGCTGCGTGCGGCCGATCGGCGTGCGCACCTGGGCCGCGACATCGCCTTGATTCCGCAGGATCCGCTGACCGCGCTGAACCCGGTCCACACCATCGGCGCGCAAATCGCCGACGTGCTGCGGCTGCATCTGGGCCACGGTGCCGAGCAGGCCCGCACGCGCACGCTCGAACTGCTGGAAGCGGTGCAGATCCGCGCGCCGGCCACCGTGATCCGCCAGTACCCGCACGAGCTGTCGGGCGGCATGCGCCAGCGCGTGCTGATCGCGATGGCGTTCGCCTGCAAGCCCAAGCTGATCATCGCGGACGAACCGACGACCGCGCTCGACGTGACGGTGCAGCGCGAGGTGCTGCGCCTGCTGCGCGACCTGCAGCGCGACGAGGGCGCGGCCGTGCTCTTCATCACGCACAACCTGGGCATCGTTGCCAAGCTGGCCGACCGCGTCAGCGTGATCCATTCGGGCCGCATCGTGGAGCACGGCGACGTGCGCCAGATCATCGAGACGCCGCGTACCGACTACACGCGCGCGCTGTTCGCCGCCACGCCGCGCTACGACCGGCCGGCCGATGCGCTGCTGCCGATCGAGGCCGACGTGACGGACGCGCTGTGGGCCGAGGCACGCACCTATGACGATGGCTGGTGGGCATCGCATGACCCGAAGTCCATGAAGAAGGTGGCCGCCCATGGCTGAGGCACTGCTCGACATCCGCGGCCTGAGCCTGTCGCTGCCCGACCAGTCGCGCCGTCCGATGTTCGGCAAGCCGCCGATGCGCGAGATCCTGCATGGCATCGACCTGCGCGTGGCGCCGGGCGAATGCGTGGCGCTGGTCGGCGAATCGGGCTCCGGCAAGACGACGCTGGCGCGAACCGCGATGCGGCTGTACGAGCCGCAGCAGGGCGACGTCGTGTTCGCCGGTCGCGAGATCACCCACATGAGCGAGCTGGAGCTGCTGCCGCTGCGCGCGCGCATGCAGATGATCTTCCAGGACCCGCTGTCGGCGCTGAACCCGCGGCGCCGGGTCGGCGAGATCGTCGTGCAGCCGCTGCTGAGCTATGGGCGCCTGGGTGCGTCGCCGAGCCGGGCCGCGCTGGCCGAGCGGGCGCGTGCGTTGCTCGACCAGGTGAGCCTGCCGGCCGATTTCGCGCTGCGCTATCCGCACGAACTGTCCGGCGGCCAGCGCCAGCGCGTGGGCATCGCGCGTGCCATCGCACTGGAACCCGACCTGATCGTGGCCGACGAGATCGTCTCGGGGCTGGACGTGTCGACCCAGGCACGCATCCTGCTGCTGCTGCGCGAATTGCGCGAGCGGCTCGGCATGGGCATGATCTTCGTGACGCACGACCTGTCGGTGGTGCGGGTGCTGTGCGATCGCGTGGTCGTGATGCGCGACGGCCGCGTGGTCGAGCAGGGTCCGACGCAGGACGTGTTCGCCCGGCCGCAGCACCCCTACACGCAAGCCTTGCTCGACGCCATTCCGCTGCCCGAAATCGACGACGACTGGCTCCTGCGCAAGCCGGAGCCGGCCATCGCCACCTGATTCCCAACGACACCGAACACTTCCGGAGAACTCCCATGGACCTGAACAACGTCACCGCACTCGTCACCGGCGCCAACCGCGGCCTGGGGCGCGAATTCGTGCAGCAGCTGCTGACTGCCGGCGCAGCCAAGGTCTACGCCGCGGCGCGCGACACGGCGGCGCTGGACGACCTGGCCGCCGCGAACCCGGGCCGTGTGGTGGTGCTGGCGCTCGACATCACGCAGCCTGCACAGGTTGCCGCGGCGGTCGCCGCCTGCACCGACGTGACGCTGCTGATCAACAACGCGGGCGTCAACCGCGGCCAGGGCTTCATCGCCGCGCCGGGGCTCGACGACGCGCTCGCCGAGGTCACGACCAACTACCTCGGCACGCTCGCGATGTGCCGCGCCTTCGCACCGCAACTGGCCGGTGGGGCGATCGTGAACGTGCTGTCGATCCTGGCCAAGGTCACGCTGCCGGCCATGGGCTCGCTGTGCGCATCCAAGGCGGCATCGCTGCGCATGACCGAAGGCGTGCGTGCCGAGCTGGTTGCGCAGGGCACGCTGGTGCTGGCGGTGATGACCGGCGCGATCGACACCGACATGAGCCGCGACTTCCAGGGGCCGAAATCCTCGCCCGCCGAGGTCGTCGGTGCCACGCTGGCCGGGCTCCAGGCCGGCGACGAGGAGGTCTATGTCGGCGACATGCCGGCCTGGGTCAACGGCGCCCTGGCCAGCGACCCGAAAAGCATCGAGCGCGAGCTGGCGAAGTACCTGCCGGGTTGAGGTGATCACGGGGCTTCGTCATCTGCCGCAGGGATAATTCGCCGCATGGAAATCATCAGCTTTCTCATCGACTTCATCCTGCATGTCGACAAGCATCTCGAAGCCTTCGTCATCGCCTACGGCCCTTGGGTCTACGGGCTGCTCTTCCTGATCATCTTCGTGGAGACAGGCGTCGTCGTGATGCCTTTCCTGCCCGGCGATTCGCTGCTGTTCATCGTGGGTGCCCTGTGCGGCGCGGGGCTGATGAGCTACCCGATTGCCTGCGCGGTGCTGATCGTCGCCGCCATCCTCGGCGACCAGTGCAACTTCACGATCGGCCGCTATCTCGGGCCGAAGGTCTTCCAGTGGGAGGACTCGCGCTTCTTCAACAAGAAGGCCTTCAACCAGGCGCATGCGTTCTACGAGCGCTATGGCGGCGTCACGATCATCCTGGCGCGCTTCATGCCGTTCATCCGCACCTTCGCGCCCTTCGTGGGCGGCGTGGCGGACATGAGCCGCACGCGCTTCACGGCGTACAACGTGGTCGGCGCGCTGATCTGGGTGCTGGGCATCGCGACCGCCGGTTATTTCTTCGGCAACCTGCCGCTGGTGAAGCAGCATCTCGAGAAGATCATCTGGGGCCTGATCCTGATACCGGGCCTGATCGCGATCTTCGGCGCATGGCGCGCCGGTCGCGCCGAGAAGGCCGCTGCGGCTTCCGGCGTCAACTGAGTCTGGCCGCACCGACCGGATGCCGCACAAGAAAAAAGGCGTGTCGTCGACACGCCTTTTTCTTTGCTGCCGCTGTTGCGGCATGCCCGTCTGATCAATAGTCTGATCAATAGCGCGGACGGTTGTCGTAGTTGTCGTAGTTGCGGCGGTCGGAGTTCTTGCCGACCTCGTTGCCGATCAGGCCGCCGATGGCAGCGCCACCCACGGTTGCCGCGGTGCTGCCGCCAATGGCATTGCCGATCAGCGCGCCGCCGACGGCACCGCCGGCCACGCCGAGTTGTTGATTCGGGCCCGTGCCGGCGCAGCCGACCAGGGTCATGACGGAAGCTGCTGCAGCAGCAGAGATCCAGAGACGTAACTTCATGATGTGCACCTTTCGGGTTGGAATGAAGTCATTCTGGCCAGCGACCGCGCGCAGCCTGTAGGAACGTGCCGCGCACGTCTGCACGAGAGCGCGACTGGCGCTTGCAGGCCGTGCAGGCGCGCCGGCGTGGGGTTCGTGGCGCCTGCAGGGTGTTTACAGCTGGCGGCTGCGTGCCAGCGGCGGGTTCTGCGCGAAGTAGCGCTGGATGCCGCGCATCAGTGCATTCGCGAGGTCTTCCTGGTACTCCGTGCTGCGCAGCTTGGTCTCTTCTTCGGGGTTGCTGATGAAGGCCGTCTCGACCAGCACGCTCGGGATGTCCGGCGCCTTCAGCACCGCGAAGCCGGCCTGTTCGACCGAGCCCTTGTGCAGGCGCGCGCCGATGTTGCGGATCTCGCCCAGCATCGCGCTGCCCAGCCGCAGGCTGTCGTTGATCTGCGCGGTCGTGCTCATGTCGAGCAGCGCGCGCTGCACCTGCGCTTCATGGTCGCCGACGTTCACGCCGCCGACCTTGTCGGCCTGGTTCTCCTTGTTGGCCATCCAGCGCGCCGCGCTGCTCGATGCGCCCGACTGGCTGAGCGCGAACACGCTGGCGCCGCGCGCCGCGGGTGTCGTGAAGGCGTCGGCATGGATGCTCACGAACAGGTCGGCCTGCACCCGCCGCGCCTTCTGCACGCGTGTGCCCAGCGGAACGAAGAAGTCTGCATCGCGCGTCAGGAAGGCGCGCATCGGGTTGCCGTTGACGCTGCTCGCATTGATGCGTTCGCGCAGGCGGTGGGCGACCATCAGCACGATGTCCTTTTCGCGCGTGCCGTTCGGGCCGATCGCGCCGGGGTCCTCGCCACCATGGCCTGGGTCCAGCGCCACGATGATGATGCGGTCGGTCCGGCTGGCGGTGGCGACGCCGCTCGAACTGGCGGGCGACGGCGCGCGTGGGGGCGGCACGGCCGCCATCTGCGGCGGCGGCGGTGCCAGCACCGGCGGCGGCACGATGGCCCGGCCGGTGGGCGGAACCACCGGGGTCGACTGGCCCTGTCGCGCCGCCTGTTTGGCCATCAGATCGCCCAGCGGATCGGACACCGACGGCGGCAGGCCGGGCACGCCCGGCGCGGGAGAAGGTGGCGGCGCGATCGCGAGCGGCACCGTGCTGCCATCGGTGCGCGGCGCATCGCGCAGCCGTTCGGCGATCAGCGCCTCCATCGGGTCGACCGCCTGCTCGGGATACAGGTCGAGCACGAGCCGGTGCTTGTAGGCCGCGATCGGCGCGAGCGAGAACACCTGCGGACGCGCCGCCTGCTTCAGGTCGAACACGATGCGCACCACGTTCGGCGCGAACTGGCCGACGCGAAGGCCGTTGATGTACGGATCGTCGGGCTTGATCTTTCCGACCAGCTCGCGCAGGGCCGGGTTGAGTTCGATGCCCTCGATGTCGACCGCCAGCCGGGGCGGGTTGCCGACCACGAGCTGCTGGGTCTGCAGCCGGCCGTCGGATTCGATGGTGATGCGGGTGTAGTCGGCTGCGGGCCAGACTCGCACGGCCATGATGGTCGCGCCGCTGGCGATCTCGTTCACGCCGAGCAGCAGGACCAGGCCGCCGGCTTGGAGCAGCCTGCGCCGCGGGAGTGCTGGGGAGGGTGGGCGATCCATGCTCATGCGCGGACGGCCCCCAGCAGTTCGTTGCCGCGCGGTGTGTTCGCGTGGAGGGTCACGGTGCGGGTGTCGTCTGTCATGGTCTCGATGTGGATGGCGAGGTCGGCGGGCGGAAGCTGGCCGGCCGCATTGCCGGGCCATTCGGCCAGCTTGAGGCCCGGGCCCGCGAAGATGTCGCGAAAGCCCGCGTCTTCCCACTCGCGTGGATCGCTGAAGCGATAGAAGTCGAAATGATGGATCGCGAGCCCGTCCGGGGCTTCGTGCGGTTCCACCACTGCATAGGTCGGGCTCTTGATGCGGCCCCGGATGCCCAGGGCCTGCAGCAGATGCCGCACGAAGGTGGTCTTGCCGGCACCCAGGTCGCCGTGCAGCGCGATGAAGGCGTTGCGCACGGCGGCCGTCGCCGCCAGGGCCTGCGCGAACGCGGCGGTGTCGGTCTCGTCACGCCAGGTCAGCGTGGCGCTTTGCGTTTCTACAATCGGCGGGTGAACGGCAGCCATCAACTCGTCATTCGGATTCAGGCCTTGGCCCGGGAACTCGGATTCTCCCAAATCGGGATCGCCGGCGTCGATCTGTCGAGCGCCGAGGCCGGTCTGATGCAGTGGCTGGCCCATGGGTTCCATGGCGAGATGAACTACATGGAGGCGCACGGCGTCCGCCGGGCCAGGCCGGCCGAGCTGGTGCCGGGCACGGTGTCGGTCATCACGGCCCGCATGAACTACCTGCCGCGCGACACGCCGGCCGACTGGCAGGCCGTCGAATTCAACCGGCTCCAGCGGCCCGGCGAAGGCATCGTGTCGATCTATGCCCGCGGCCGCGACTATCACAAGGTGCTGCGCGGTCGTCTCTCGAAGCTGGCCCAGCGCATCGCGGAGGAGGTCGGGCCTTTCGGGCATCGCGCCTTCACCGACTCGGCACCGGTGCTGGAAGCCGAACTGGCCTCGCGCAGCGGCCAGGGCTGGCGCGGCAAGCACACGCTGGTGCTCGATCGCGAGGCGGGCTCGATGTTCTTCCTGGGCGAGATCTATGTGGACATGGCGCTGCCGCCGAGCGATCCGGTCACGCCGCATTGCGGCAGCTGCAGCGCCTGCATCGACGTCTGCCCGACCCAGGCCATCGTGGCGCCGCAGCGGCTCGACGCGCGCCGCTGCATCAGCTACCTGACGATCGAGCATGCCGGGCCCATACCCGTCGCGCTGCGGCCACTGATCGGCAACCGCATCTACGGTTGCGACGACTGCCAGCTGATCTGCCCCTGGAACAAGTTCGCGAAGAAGAGCGCGCTGCCGGACTTCGACGCGCGCGAAGGGCTTGCCGGCCGGGCGCTGGCCGACCTGTTCGCCTGGACCGAGGAGGATTTCCTGCGCCGCACCGAAGGCAGCCCGATCCGTCGCATCGGCCATGAACGCTGGCTGCGCAACGTGGCGGTGGCGCTGGGCAATGCGCTGCAGGCCGGCGAGACCGATGCGCGGGCGGCGCTCGCGTCGCGCCGCGAAGACCCGAGTGCGCTGGTGCGCGAGCATGTGGCCTGGGCGCTGGGCGAGACGCCCGCCGCCTGACGGGCATCCTCCGCGGCCATTGGAACGCTGGCGTCCGATCTCGATCAACACAGAATGACGCAACGTCCCGCTACCGCAGCGCAGCCCATGTTCTTCCGTGATCCGTTCGCGATCGGCCCGTCTTCCGGCGCCGGCCGCTGGTGGCGCCTGCTGGCGCTGCTTCCGCTTCTTCTGCCGCTGCTGATCCGTGCACTGCCCGCGGAGGCCGCCGGCGTGGTGGGCGCAGCCCCTGCGGCAGCATCGACGAAGCCGCCGAGCTGGGGCGCCATCGCATCGATGGACGGCTCCTACGGCTATTCGTTCAATCAGCCCTCGCGTGCGCTCGCGGAGATCGCGGCGCGCGCACAGTGCGATCGCGCGGCCGGGCGCGCAGCCACCTGTGCCGTCCGGGCGTATTTCGACCGCGCGTGCGGCGCCTATGCGACCGGCAACTACGGCGAATGGGCCACCGGCCTCGGACCGACGGCCGCGGCGGCCGGCAAGGAGGCCGCGGCGCAATGCGATGCGCATCTGCCGACGCAGCCGTGCAAGGTGGTCCTGACCGTGTGTTCACCCCGCTGAAGAGCGCCGCGCGGTGCGGTGCCCTTCAGCGAATCGATCACTCGTCGTGCGAATCGTGCGTCCCGGCGCTGCCTGCGCGCCAATAGCCCGAGGCGCGGATCCACTTCGGGTTGGCGCGGCATTCGTCGATCAGGTGGGCTCGCAGCGCCTTGGCGTGGGCCGATTCGCAGCCGATCCAGGCGTGGAACGCGCCGGTCGGCAGCCGGGCGGCGTGCAGTGCGGCGAGCAGAGGTGGCGTGGCGCCGGTCGCCTTCTCGCGGTGTACCCAGGTGATCTCGACATGGGCCTGGCTGGGCAGCGCGATCTGATCGGCCAGGCTGTCGACCTCGGCCAGCACGACGGCACGGGCGCCGGCCGGTAGTTCGGCCAACCGGCGCGAGATGGCCGGAAGCGCCGTGTCGTCGCCGATCAACAGATGCCAGTCGAACGCCGTCGGCACGATGAAGGAGCCGCGCGGTCCGCCGACGCCAAGGCGCTGGCCGGGCGCTGCCTGCTCGGCCCAGCGTGTCGCCGGGCCGGCCTGGTGCAGCGCGAAGTCGATGTCCAGCGTGCCGGCGGCGGCGTCGTGATGGCGCGGCGTGTAGTCGCGCATCGTGGGACGACCGCCAGCCGGCCAGATCGGGCCTTCGGGGCCGGCCGTCGGCAGTGGGAGCACGCCGGTGACCGGATCGGGAAAAAAGAGCTTCACGTGATCGTCGAAGCCCGGGCTGGTGAAGCCTGCGAGGTCGTCGCCGCCGAGCGTGACGCGCACCAGGTGCGGCGTCACGCGCTGCACGGCCTTGACCGTGAGGGTGCGAAAGCGCAGCGTGTGGCGCACGCGTTGCGGTGTGCGGTCGGGGAGGGTGAGGGTGAGGGTGTCGTTCATGGTCAGATCTGCTCCAGTTGTTGTGCGGCGTGGTCGAGCACCGCGGCGAAGGCATTGGCTTGCGCAGGCGTCAGCGCTTCGCGCGACAGCCTCATTCGCATGGCTAGCTTGAGGTTCTCGATGGCGCGCATGACCTGCGGCGGCCGCCCGGCTCGCAGGCCGGCGCCATCGACGCCACCGTTCATCCGCGCCAGCATGGCGTCGGCGGTGGCCCGGTTCTCGGCCAGGAAGACCTGGCCCGTGTCGGTGATGCGGTAGCGCTTGCGGCCTCCGGCATCGGCTTCCTCGACGGCGAGGTAGCCCAGTTCTTCCAGCAGCGTCAGCGTCGGGTAGACCGTGCCGGGGCTCGGGCTGTAGGCGCCGCCCAGCCGATCTTCGATCGCCTTAATGAGCTCGTAGCCGTGGCTCGGCTTGTCGGCGATCAGTTGCAGCAGCACGAAGCGCAGGCCGCCGTGGCCAAAGATGCGGCCACTGCCGCCGCGCCCGCCGCGGCTGCGTTCGCCGCCGATATCGCCGCCAGGGCCCTGGCCTTGTCGCATGTGGGGATGAAAGTGTTTGAAATTTCGCATGGGGTGTCTTTCGTTTGTATCGAGTGACATTACGATATATCTAAATTAGATCTAAAGCAAGTGATGAAACGAAAAAAAGCCGGTACTGGAACCAGACCGGCTTGATGGATGCATCGCAAGGCGATGTGTGTCGGGCTCTTCAAGGGCCTTCGCAGAAATTGACCGTGTCCGAGCCAGCGTCCGAGAAGCGCAGGGTCGTGCGCCGCTTGCTCGATTCGGGTTGGTGGGCGAGCCAGCTCGATTCGGCCCAGGTGAAGCGCCAGCGGAAGTCGTCCGCAGTGCCGGCGGTCTGGGCGCTCTCCTGGTAGCCGATGCGAAGGCTTCCCTCCGTTTCGTCGTGGCAGTGCGGCGACTGCGCGTACTCCTTCTCGCTGAAACAGGCGCGGATCGTCACCGAGCACGAGAACGGGATGCCGGCATGCACGGTGCGTGCGGCGCCGGCGTGCGGGTCGAGCGCGACGAAATCGGCGGTGCTGTACCCGGCGCCGCCGCCGGAGTAAGAAGCGGTCGTGGTCCAGAGGATCGCTGCAGCCCAGCGTCCCGGTCCGAGCGGATAGAGCGCGGGCGCCAGGCTCAAGGTCGCAGGCGACAAGGTGTCGGCATCGGCGTCCTTGGGTGCATCGGCCATCGAATGCCGATAGCCCGTGAAGTCATGCGTCGAGACGAGCTGCCAGGCACCGGCGGCGCGGCGTAGTCGCGCCATCGCAAGAGGTTCGGTGCCCAGGACGACGTAGTCGCCCGCTGCCGCGCCGCGCGGTGTGTAGAGCGCCAGCGCGTCGGGCTTGCAGGGCTGGGGCAGCAGGGCGCACAGATGCGTCCGCCATTGCGCATCGATGCCTTCGGGCTTGTCGACGCGGACGAAGACCTCCGCGAGCGGCGCCGCCGAGGCGTGTGCCGGCAGCAGCATCTGAACGATCCCGCACAGCAGCCAGCCAGCCACCGTGCGGACGCCGCTGCCAGACGCATTTGCCGGATACGACGCGTGCCGGGCATCCGGCAGCTGCAAGGCCAGCGTCATTGCGGCGCCTGAGCGGACGCTGCCGGCACCGGCTGGCCCGAGAACGGCACCGGCCCCGCGGCGGACGGCGCCGGGTCGCGTTGCGGTCCGGCCGTGTCCTCGATCCGCATCTTCGGCAGGAACTGCGGGTACTCGCGTTGCATGAAGTCGATCACGCCTTCTCGCACGGCGCAGCGCAGGTCGAAAGCCAGCGAAGACGAGGCCGCGGTGCACAGCACGCGCAACTGCATGGTGCGTTCCGTCGCATCCGTCACCTGCAGGTTGAAGAAGCGGCCGTCCCATTGCGGCGCCGCCTTGACGAGACGCTCGACCTCGGCGCGCACCGGCGCCAGCGGCAGGCCGTAGTCGGCATAGATCATCACCGCGCCCAGCAACTGCGACGAGCTGCGCGTCCAGTTCTGGAACGGCTTCTCGATGAAGTACGACAGCGGCAGGATCAGCCGCCGGTCGTCCCAGATCTTCAGCACGACGAAGGTGCCGGTGATCTCTTCGACGCGACCCCATTCGCCTTCGACCACGAGCACGTCGTCGATGCGGATCGGCTGCGCCAGCGCGATCTGCAGGCCGGCGATCAGGTTGCTGAACACCGGCTTGGCCGCCAGGCCGGCCACGATACCGATCACGCCGGCCGATGCCAGCAGGCTGGCGCCGACCTGGCGCGCGCCGGGGAATGTCATGAGCAGCATGGCCGCGCCGGCCACCAGCAGCATGGAGTTGGCGGTGCGCGCCAGCACGCGCGTCTGGGTGAGCACGCGGCGCGCGTGCAGGTTGTCGTCGACGTCGTAGGGGTTCTTGGCCAGCACGCCGTCGGCCAGTCCGTTGACGGCCTTGATCGCCAGCCAGGTCAGCACCACGATCAATATCAGGCCGTTCAGGTGGCGAACGTTGTCGATGAAGCGAACGGTGTCCGGTACGCCTTGCCAGACGACCTGCAGGGCGATCAGCGGAAGCAGGAATCGGGTCGGCGCATCGATCGCCTGGATCACGCTCAGCACCACGGGTGTGCGGCGCGTGACGCGCCTGAGGACGATGCCGCCGATGCGATGGACCAGCAGGGCGAGGGGGATGACGATCAGTGCGGCCAGCAGCGGGCCGAACCACGGATGGGAGAAAAGGGCTTCCTTGGTCATCGGCCCATTGTGGGCACGTTGGTCTCGATGCTTTGTAGGATGCGTGCGGCGTCTTCGCGCAACTGGGCTGCCAGCGTCGTGGCGAGGTCGAGGCGCCGCAGCATCCAGGGGCTGATGTCGTTGTCGAACGGATCGGGCAGCGGAATCGGTCCGCCCAGCGTGGTGGCGGGCGGGCTCGCGGGCATGTCGGGGCCGGCGATGGGCGCCGTGCCGATCGCTTCTTCGATGCGTGCGGCCGTGCGTGCCAGCGGGCCTTCGATCTCTTCGGGCGTGAGCCGGTCGCGCCGCAGCACGAGCATCGACTTGACGGCACTCAGTTGGGCGAGCAACTGGTAGCTGTGTGCCTGCAGGTGCTCGAGCGGCTCGATCGGCGGGCGCACCGCGCGTGGTTCCGACAGCGCGCGCTGCGTGGCCTGCACCAGTGCCGACAGGCTGTCGAAAGCCTCGCGGCGCGCGAGCCGCCAATCGAGCTCGGGGCTGATGTCGACCGAGCGCAACTGGCCCAGGCCGAGCGCCAGCCGCGCATGGCGCGCCTGCGCCTTCAGCGTGCGCGCGACAAGCGCGGGCACCTGGCCGCGTTCCCATGACGGCAGCACGTAGCAGAAGGCCCAGGCGACGGCGGCGCCGATCAGCGTGTCGGCCGTGCGTTCGAACAGCGCGAAGGTCGTGCTCACGCCGGTGTTCAGCATGTGGGCCTGCGTCAGCCCGAGCACCGTGGCCGCAACGGCGGTGATCAGGTAGCGCTTCACGGCGAAGCCATGGGCCACGCCCTGCGCCAGCGTCATCGCCAGCAGCAAGGCGAGCGGCGACAGGTGTGCCGACAGCAGCGCGACCGCGAACACGCAGCCCAGCAGCGTGCCGGCGACGCGGGCGTTGCGCCGTTCCAGCGTCTGCGACAGGCTGCCGCGCAGCACCACCACGATGGTCAGCAGGATCCAGTAGTCGTGCGATCCCCATGGCATCAGCACCGCGATGGTGTAGCCCACGGCCATCGCCAATGCGGCGCGGATCGCATGCCGCAACGGTGGTGCGTCCCAGCGCCACAGCGTGAACAGCGGGCGGATCGACCATGCGGTCGGGCTCACGAACATGTGCCAGTTGGCGCGGACCACCGCGAGATTGGGTGCGGTCTCGCCACGCGCCATGGCCGACAGCCGCAGCATCTCATCGTTGATGTGGCCGATGCGGCTGGCCAGTCCGCGCGCGAGCATGGCGCCGGTGGGCCCGGCCGGCACGTGCTGTGCGCCGGCGTCGTCCATGCGGATGCCGGCGAGGCGCGGGCGACGATCGGTCGCGGGCGACGGCTGCCTGCCCAGCAGCAGCGCATCGGCCAGCGCGGCCGCGTCGTCGGCCAGTGCTTCGAGCACTTCGCGCATCTCGTTCAAGGCGCTCGCGTGCGCGACGTCGAGCCGCAGCGCGTCGAGATCGAGTTCGCTGGCGAGCAGGTGGTCGCGGATCTCCAGCACGATCGTCAGCATGCCGGCGAGCCGCTGGCGCTTGACGGTGCGGGGCGATTCGAGCACCAGGTCGCGTGTGGACTGCAACTGGTCGGCCAGCGCGGCCTGCTGGCGCAGCATCTGGCCGAGCATCGACGTCGGCACGTCGCGGATGTCCTGGGTCTCGTCCCGCGGCGTGAACTGTTGCGCCTCGCTGCGCATCAGCGCCGAGAGCGACAGCAGCAGGTCGGCCATGGCCTGCACGCGGTAGCGTCCGTTGAGCAGCAGGTTGGCGACCGTGGCGTAGACCACGTACAGCCCCGCGCCCAGGCCGAACAGCAGCGTGCGGTCGACCGCCTCGTGCAGGCCGGTGGGCTTCTGCGTGGCCATCGAGAAGATCATCGCGAGCATCACCGCAATGGCGATGGGAATGCCGCGCTTGCCCCAGGCCATGAGGATGAAGGTGAAGAAGGTGGCCGGCACGAGCAGCAGGCCGAGGCGGATCGGCGCCGCATGCAGCATCTGGACGGCAAAGAACAGCGGCAACCCGATCAAGGGTGCGGGCAGCATCTGCAGGAACTTGCCGCGACGCGGCGCGGCCATGTCGGGCGGCGATGCGACGATCACGCCGACCGAGGCCGCGGCACCTGCGACCGCGCCGAGTGCGAGGTGCACGCCGGCCGAGATCAGCAGCAGCCCGGCGGCCACGGACAGGCCGTTGGCGATGTAGAAGCTGAGCGCGACACGCAGTGCCGCGCGCAGCCGGTCGGCGGCGCGCTCGCCCGGCATCACTCGGCGGGGGTGTCGTTTCCGTTCGGTGCGGCCGGCGGCGCGTCGCGGCGGATGCGCGTGAGCTTGCGCGGCGCAGGCGCGGCGGGTGCGGCCGCCTCATCTGCCGAGGTGTCGGCATCGGCTTCCATGCCGGTCACGGTGCTGCGTGCGTAGATGTCGGCCGAGGCTTCGGCTTCGGGCAGGTTCGAGGCGGCGACGGCGCGCGCGCGGTCGCTGGCGCGCATCTTGTCGTCGAGGCCCGCGAACTTCGAATACTTGGCGAGCAGCGGCACCAGCTGGCCGTAGATGCGCGGCGGTCCGGCCAGGCATTCGCGCTGGTCGAGAAACTCCGGCTCGCCCGTGAAGTTGCCGATCAGGCCGCCGGCCTCGGTCACCAGCAGCGAGCCCGCGGCCACGTCCCAGGGGCTCAGTCCGGTTTCGAAGAAGCCGTCGGTGTAGCCAGCTGCCACGTAAGCCAGGTCGAGCGCCGCGGCGCCGGGGCGGCGCAGGCCGGCCAGGCGCGGCATCACGTCGGCCATGATGGCCAGGTACTGCTTGAAGTTGTCGCCGGCGCGGAACGGGAAGCCCGTCGACACCAGGCATTCGGTCAGCCGGGTGCGCTTGCTCACGCGCAGTCGGCGGTCGTTCAGGAAGGTGCCGCGACCCTTGGTGGCGGTGAACAGGTCGTTGCGGCTCGGGTCGTAGACGACGGCTTGTTCGATCTTGCCGCGCACCGAGAGCGCGATCGACACGCAGTAGAACGGGAAGCCGTGGATGAAGTTGGTCGTGCCGTCGAGCGGATCGATGATCCAGACGAATTCGGAGTCCCTGGCGCCATGTTCGCTGCCTGATTCCTCCGCGAGGATGCCGTGGCCGGGGTACGCGGTGAGAAGGGTCTCGATGATGATCTTCTCGGCAGCGTGGTCCACCTCCGTCACGAAGTCGTTCACCTGCTTCTGCGAGATGCGGACGGCTTCGACGTCGAGTGCCGCGCGGTTGATGATGGCGCCGGCGGCGCGGGCGGCCTTGACGGCCACGTTGAGCATGGGATGGAGGTTCGGCGACGACATGGATTGTGGAAGAGCAGATGGGACCGGAGCGTCCGGAAAGCAGCCACGGCGATGCGGGCGGCGAGAATCGGGCGATTTTACCGGCTTGCCGTCGTCCGCGACATCTCTTCCCTCCGTCCCTTCCCATGCGCACCCGTTTCATCCTGATCCAGACCAGCCACGCAGGCAACGTGGGCGCCGCCGCCCGCGCCATGAAGACCATGGGCTTCGGCGACCTGGTGCTCGTCGCGCCGCGCTGGGCCAACGTGCTGCGGCGCGAGGAAACCATCCAGCGCGCGAGCGGTGCGCTCGACGTGCTGGCCAATGCCCGCATCGTCGAGACATTGGACGAGGCGCTCGATGGCGTCACGCACCTGTGCGCCACCGCGATGATCCCGCGCGACTTCGGCCCGCCGACGCGCCAGCCGCGCGAACACCTGGAGCCGCTGGCGCAGGGCGAGCCGCAGCACGTGGCCTTCCTGTTCGGGTCGGAGCGCTTCGGCATGCGCAACGAGGACGTCTACCGCTGCAATGTCGCGCTCAGCATCCCCGCCAATCCGGATTTCGGCTCGCTCAACCTCGGCGCGGCGATCCAGTTGATCGCCTACGAATGGCGGCAGGCGCTGGGCGGTTTCACCACGCAGGAGGCGACGGCGCCGGTGGTCGCGGCCGATGCGAAGTCGGTGGCCGGCATGCTCGAACACTGGGAACGCTCGCTCGTCCAGATCGGCTTTCTCGACCCGGCGGCGCCGAAGAAACTGATGCCACGGCTGCAGCAGCTGTTCAACCGCGCGCAGCCGACGCCGGAGGAAATCCACATCCTGCGCGGCATCGCCAAGGCCATGGCCGACCCGAAGCCCCCGGCCGCATCGGGTCAAGAGTCGACCCTTTAGACTTCGCGCCCGCTGCTCATATAACGACAACATCCATGCTCTCGCGCCTGCGCTCCGACATCCAGTGCATCCTCGATCGCGACCCGGCCGCACGCTCGCGCTGGGAAGTGATGACGCTGTACCCCGGCTTCCATGCCGTGGTGCTGCACCGGGTGGCGCACTGGTGCTGGACCCACGGGCTCAAATGGTGCGGGCGCTTCGTCTCGCAGTTCTCGCGCTGGGTCACGGGCATCGAGATCCATCCGGGCGCCAAGGTCGGCGAGCGCGTGTTCTTCGACCATGCGATGGGCGTGGTGGTCGGCGAGACGGCCGAGATCGGCGATGGCTGCACCATCTACCAGGGCGTGACGCTGGGCGGCACCTCGCTCTACAAGGGCGCCAAGCGCCACCCGACGCTCGGCCGCGACGTGGTGGTGAGCGCGGGCGCCAAGGTGCTCGGCGGTTTCGAGGTCGGCGATGGCGCCAAGATCGGCAGCAATGCCGTCGTCATCAAGCCGGTGCCTGCGGGCGCGACGGCGGTGGGCATTCCGGCACGGATCATCCCGTCGAAGACCGGTGCCAGCGCCGACGTCACGTCGTCCGAGCGCAAGTTCTCCGCCTATGGCATCACGCTGGAAGACGATCCGCTGTCGCAGGCGATGCGCGGCCTGATCGACAGCGCCAAGGGGCAGGAGCACCAGATCGCGCTGCTCTGGCAGGCGATCGAGACGCTGTCGTCGCAGGCCGGCCGCGCCGGCGACTGCGTGCCGGGCGACGCGGCCTTCGACGAGCGCTTCGAAGCCGAACGGCTGACGCAGCTCGTCGGCAAATGAAAAAGGGCGCCATGCCGACGCCCTTTTCATCGCGTGAGGCAGCGTCTCACATGCCCACGTAGTTCGGGCCGCCGCCGCCTTCGGGGGTGACCCAGACGATGTTCTGCGTCGGGTCCTTGATGTCGCAGGTCTTGCAGTGCACGCAGTTCTGCGCGTTGATCTGCAGGCGTTGCTTGCCGTCGTCGGTGCCCACGAACTCGTACACGCCCGCAGGGCAGTAGCGGCTCTCGGGGCCCGCGAACTTCGCGAGATTGATGTTCACCGGAACCGTCGGGTCCTTCAGCGTCAGGTGGGCGGGCTGCTGTTCCTCGTGGTTCGTGTTGCTGATGAACACGCTGGAGAGGCGGTCGAAGGTGAGCTTGCCGTCCGGCTTCGGATAGACGATCGGCTTGCATGCCGCGGCCGGCTTCAGGTATTCGTGGTCGGGCTTGTGGCGGTGCAGGGTCCAGGGAATGTTGCCCTTGAGCAGCCACTGCTCGATGCCGTTCATGAAGGTCGCGATGCCCAGGCCCTTCTTGAACCAGGCCTTGAAGTTGCGCGCCTTGTTGAGTTCGGTGTAGAGCCAGCTCTTTTCGAAAGCGGCCGGATAGGCCGAGAGTTCGTCGTGCTGGCGGCCGGCCACGACCGCATCGAACGCGGCCTCGGCGCACAGCATGCCGGTCTTGATCGCGGCGTGGCTGCCCTTGATGCGGCTCACGTTGAGGTAGCCGGCCTCGCAGCCGACCAGGGCTCCGCCCGGGAACACGGTCTTGGGCAGCGAGAGCAGCCCGCCCGCGGTGATGGCGCGCGCGCCGTAGCCGATGCGCTTGGCGGGCTTGATGCCCTTCGATTCGTCGCCTTCGAGGTACCAGCGGATGTTCGGGTGCAGCTTCCAGCGCTGCATTTCCTCGAACGGGCTCAGGTAGGGGTTGCTGTAGTCGAGGCCGGTGATGAAGCCCATCGTGACCTTGTTGTCCTCCATGTGATACAGGAAGGCGCCGCCATAGGTGTCGCTCTTCATCGGCCAGCCGGCGGTGTGCAGCACGAAGCCGGGCTGGTGCCGCTTGGGGTCGATTTCCCAGACTTCCTTGACGCCGAGGCCGTAGGTCTGCGGGTCCTTGCCTTCGGCCAGCTTGTACTTGGCGATCAGCTGGCGGCCCAGGTGGCCGCGCGCACCTTCGGCGAACACGGTGTACTTGCCCAGCAGCTCCATGCCGAGCTGGAAGTTCTCGGTCGGTTCGCCGTCCTTGCCGACGCCCATGTTGCCGGTGGCCACGCCCTTCACCGAGCCGTCGTCGTTGTAGAGAACTTCGGCGGCCGGGAAGCCGGGGAAGATCTCGACGCCGAGGTTCTCGGCCTGCTGCGCGAGCCATTTGGTGAAGGCGCCCAGGCTGATGATGTAGTTGCCGTGGTTCTGGAAGCAGGCCGGCAGGAAGGCGTTGGGCGTGCGCAGGCTGCCCTTTTCGCCGAGGAAGACCATCGCGTCGTCGGTCACCGGCTGGTTCAGCGGCGCACCGAGTTCCTTCCAGTCGGGCAGCAGCTCGTTGAGTGCGCGCGGGTCCATGATGGCGCCCGACAGGATGTGGGCGCCGGGTTCGGAGCCCTTCTCGAGCACGACGACCGAGATCTCCTTGTCGTTGGCTGCCGCGAGCTGCTTGAGCCGGATCGCGGTCGACAGCCCGGCGGGCCCGCCACCGACCACGACGACGTCGTACTCCATGGCTTCGCGTGGACCGAACTGGGCAAGGATTTCGTCAGGGGTCATGTGGGGTTCTCGTCGATATGATGGGAGTGGCCCGGCACCTCGTGGCACCGCGTTTTACGAGGCATTTTATGCGGCGCGTCCATCGGCACCTGTCAACTGCGCGCACGGCCGGCGCCCATCTTTCCGAACGACAAGAACGATCATGCGAATCGACATTCCCGAAGACAAGACGCTGGTCTATGAAATGCGCATCGCCATCCGCTGGGGCGACATGGATGCGATGGGCCATCTCAACAACGGCAGCTATTTCCGCTACATGGAGACGGCACGCATCGACTGGATGCGCTCCATCGGCTTCACGCCCGATCCGAAGGGGGAGGGCATGGTGATCGTCAACGCGTTCTGCAACTTCTACCGGCAGATCGAGTACCCAGGCGATGTGCTCTTGAAGATGTACGTGAGCGATCCGGGCCGCACCACATTCGAGAGCTGGGCCACCATGGCACGCGCCGATGCGCCGGACATCATCTGCGCCGCCGGGGGCGCGACGACCATCTGGGTCGACTTCCCGAAGCAGAAGGCGATGGAACTGCCCGACTGGCTGCGCCGGCTGGTGTCGCCCGAGGCTCCCCAGGCGCCTCATTCGGCTCAGGCAGCAGCGACGTCCTGAACTCGCGGCAGGCTGATGCGGGCTTCGAAGCCGGTGCGGGCGCCTGCCGGCGGCGAGGAGAGCGACAGCTGGGCCTGGTGCTTGGCGACGATGGTCGACACGATCGACAGCCCCAGACCATAGCCCGCGCGCTCGGAGCTGTGGCGCACGTGGCGCAACTCCAGCGTGCGCAGTTCGACATCGTTCACGCCCGGCCCGAAGTCGCGCACGATCAACTGCCGGTTCGCGCTCACCTCGAGCTCGACCCTGCTGCCGGCCGCGTAGTGCAGCGCGTTCTCGATCAGGTTGCGCAGCGCGATGGCCAGTGCATCGAAGTCACCGGGTGCGGTCGGCGGCAGCTCGCTTTCGGGCACCTTGAGGTCGAGGCGGTCGAGCGCGCGCGACTCCTGCCAGAACTCCTGCGCCACCGTGGCTGCGAGCTGCACCAGGTCGACCGGTTCGCGCGACAGCGACGCACCGGACTCCGCGCGCGACAGCTGCAGCAGCTTTTCCGTCCGATGGCTCAGTGTCCGCAGCGCGTGCAGCGCGGCCTCGACATCCTCGCGCCGCAGATCGTGTTCCAGCGCGGTCTGCAGCCGCAGGCGTGCGGCGGCCAGCGGCGTGCGCAGTTCATGCGCGGCGTTGGCGGCCAGCGCACGTTCGACGTCGAGCGACTGCGACAGCCGCTCGAGCAGGCGGTTGACGTGATCGCCGACCAGCTGCAATTCCTGCGGCAGGCCGGGCAGGGCGATCGGCCGCAGGTCGGCGCCATTGCGCTCGCCGATCTCGGACGACAGTTCCTGCAGGACTTCCAGTTCCTTGCGCGCGATGCGTCGCAACAGCAGCGCCAGGGCCGGCAGCACCGCACCCAGCGGAATGATGAGACCGAACAAGGTGCGGTTGAGCGCGCTCTGCCGCTCCGACAGCGGGTCCGCGACCTGCAGGAAGAAGCCGCGTGTCGGATGGCGGACGGTGTAGATGCGCCATGCCGCGTCGTTGGCGAAGCCGGGCGCCAGCGGCACGTCGAAAGTGTCGCCGGGCGTTTCGGCCGAACGCATCACGACCTTGTTGGCGGTATCGACCACCTGGAAGAAGACGGCCGCATCGGCGAAGGTCGGTGTCGGCGCGATCAGCGGTGCGGGCGCGGTCACCTCGCGCCGGTCGAATTCGTCGAGCGCGATGTCGAACATCCGGTGCGACACCTCGACCAGCTCGTTGTCGAAGTTGTAGTTGATCTCGCCGTCCACATACCAGACCACCGCCAGGACGCACAGCAGCCAGACGCCGCCGACCCAGCGGACCAGCGTGCGCGTCAGGCGGTCCGCCAGTGTGCGTGTCATTCGTGGTCCTCGGTTGTGGCCGGCACCAGGCGGTAGCCGAGCCCGCGCAGTGTCTGAATGTGGTCGCGGCCGAGCTTTCGGCGCAGCCGGCTGATGAAGACTTCCAGCGTGTTGCTGTCGGCCTCGTCATCGAATCCGTAGAGCGCGTCCTGCAGGTTCTCGCGCGTGTGGATGCGATCGGGCCGCGTCGCCATCACACGCAGCAGCGCCCATTCCTTCTGGGTGAGCGTGACCGGCACGCCCTGGCGCCGCACCAGTTCGCGCGCGAGGTCGATCTGCAGATGCCCGAGATCGATGACCGGCGTGCTGTCCGCGCTGCGTCGGCGTTCGACCGCGCGCAGCCGCGCCAGCAATTCACCCGGGTCGTAGGGTTTGATCAGGTAGTCGTCAGCACCGGCATCGAGCCCTCGGATGCGGTCGGTCACCTGGTCGCGCGCGGTCAGCACGATGACGATCGGCCGTTCCTTGATCGCCCGGATCTGCGGCAACAGCGAAAGTCCGTCGCCGTCGCCCAGGTGCAGGTCGAGCAGCACGGCGGCGTACTGCGCCGAATGCAGCGCGGCCGCGGCCTGCGCGAGGCTCGGCACCGCGTCGACCACGAAGGTCTTGGCGCGCAAGTAGCTGCAGACGGCCTCCGACAGGGCCACGTCGTCTTCGACAAGCAAAACCCGCACGTGTCCGTCCTTTGAAAAAAGAATGAGTCTAGTCGCAGCCTTCAGGCTGCGTTAAGGCTGCGTCACTACGCTCTGCGGGAGTACTTTCCGCTCACCCGGCAGCCGGCTCGCGTTGCCCGTTCCTGATTGCGCATGACCCGCCTTTCGACATCTCGCCTCTTGGCGCTGACTTTTCTTGCCCTCTGTCTCGTGCTGCTCTGGGACGTTTCGGGTCTCGATCTGCCTTTCGCCCGACTCGCGGGCACGCCCCGGGGCTTTCCGTGGCGCGACCGCGAGGTGTTCGTGCAGCTGATGCACGAGGGGCCGCGCTTCCTCAGCTGGGTCGTGGTGGCGGGTCTGTTCGTCGCCATCCGGTGGCCCGCCGGCGTTCTGCGGCGGCTCGACGTCGGCGAGCGGGTCCAGCTCGCGGTGACCGTCCTGGTCTCGGTGACGGCCGTGTCTGTGGTGAAAAGCTTCAGCACCACCAGCTGCCCCTGGGATCTGGCCGAGTTCGGCGGTGTTGCGCGTCACGTGTCTCATTGGGCCTGGGGCGTTGCCGACGGCGGACCGGGCCGTTGCTTCCCGGCCGGCCATGCTTCCGCCGCATTCGCGTATCTGGGCGGGTGGTTCGTCTTCAGGCGTCGCGCACCGCGGGCGGCGCGCATCTGGTTGATCGTTGCCGGTGTTCTGGGCCTGGCGCTCGGTCTCGGGCAGCAGTGGCGAGGCGCCCACTACATGAGCCATACGCTCTGGACGGCGTGGATCTGCTGGTCCGCCGGGTTGATCATCGACCTCGTCTGCCAGGCTGTGCGCCAGCGTCGTGCCGCGGTGGCGCCCGTGGCCGCTTCGTTCGGACGCTGAGATACCAACCTGAACGATTTCTGAGCGACCGGTTCAGGGAAGTTTCAGTCCCGTCTTCCACAGTGCCGGGATGCCTCCAGAAATTGCCCAGCCTGCGTCTCGCCCTGCCGCCTCTCTTTCAACGCCACCTTCACGCTTCGGTTTCTCCACTCCTCACTGGTTGAGGGAACTGGATGCCTGGATGGCGCGTCCGCGCACGGCCCGCATGGCCGTCGTCATGCTGAGCCTCTACCTGCTGGTGGTCGCCAACTGGTCCCTGTGGAACAACCTGGCCCGCCTGGGTGGCGCGCCGAGCGTCTACATGCGTTCGGTGTTCGCGATGGCGGTGCTGGTCGGCTTCGGTACGCTGGCGCTGCTGACGCTCACCGCGTGGACGCGATGGATGAAGCCGCTGTGGTTCGCGGTGCTGCTCGCGGCGGCGGTCTCGCAGCACTTCATGCTGACCTACCACGTGGTGATGGACCCGACGATGGCCGCGAACGCCATGCAGACCGACATGCACGAGACGCGTGACCTGATCGGCTGGCGCATGGCCATCAACGTGCTGCTCGTGATGGCGTTGCCCACCTGGTGGCTGCTGCGCGTGCGGATCCTGCCGATGCGGCTGTGGAGCCAGCTGTGGCGCAACGTCGTGCTGCTGGTCGTGGCACTGGCGGTGGTGGCCGGCGGCGCGGCCGCCATGTCGAAGGAGCTTGCACCGCTGATGCGCAACAACGTCACGCTGCGCTACATGATGAATCCGCTGGCGATCGTCTATTCGACGGGTGCGGTGTTCATCAAGCCGCTGTTCAAGCGCAGCGGCAAGCTGATCCCGATCTCCGGCGGCGCGGCGCTGGGCGCAAGCTATGCCGCGCAGGCCCGTCCGCCGCTCTTCGTGATGGTCGTGGGCGAGACGGCGCGGTCCGACCATTTCGCGCTCAACGGCTATGGCCGCGACACCTCGCCCGAGCTGGCCGCGCGCAAGGTGCTCAGCTGGACCAACGTGCATTCGTGCGGCACCAACACGCTCGCGTCGGTTCCCTGCATGTTCTCGCACCTGGGCAAGGAAGGCTACGAGGACCGCAAGGACGACTATGAAAACCTGCTCGACGTCGCGCAGGCCGCAGGCCTGGCGGTTCTCTGGGTCGAGAACCAGGGTGGCTGCAAGGGCGTCTGCCTGCGCGTTCCCAGCGTCATCGCGTCGGACGGGCTCGATCCGGCCGTGAAGTCGGCACTCTGCGATGGCGACGAGTGCCTGGACGACGTCATGCTGAAGAACCTCGACCAGCGCATCGCCGCATTGCCGGCCGAGCGCCGCAGCAAGGGCGTGCTGCTCGTGATGCACCAGATGGGCAGCCATGGCCCCGCGTACTACAAGCGTTCGGCCAGCGACGCCAAGCGCTTCATGCCCGAATGCAAGACCAACGTGCTGGCGGATTGCAGCCATGGCGAGCTGATCAACGCCTACGACAACTCGATCGCGCAGACCGACAAGTTCCTCGGCCGGACGATCGACTGGCTGAAGACGCAGAGCCCGCATTACGACACCGGCCTGCTGTACATGAGCGACCATGGCGAGTCGCTCGGCGAGTTCGGTCTCTTCCTGCATGGCCTGCCCTACAACATGGCACCCGAAGTACAGAAGCACGTGCCGATGGTCGCCTGGTTCGACCCGGGCCTGAGCGCGCGGGAGAAGCTGTCGACGGCCTGCCTGCAGGGCGATCGCGACAAGGCGCTCACGCACGACAACCTCTATCACACGATATTGGGTGTGATGGACGTCCAGACGCCGACCTATAAGCCCGCGCTCGACGCCTTCGCGCACTGCAAGGGCTGAAGGCCTGGCGGATAGCGGCTAGCGCTTTTCGCGCGGGACGCGCCCCAGCAGGTAGAACTCGGGGTTGGGCTGCATGTTCGAGAAGCTCGCGATGCGATTCGACATGCCGAAGAAGGCGGTGATCGATGCGATGTCCCAGATGTCCTCGTCGTCGAAGCCGTGCGCATGCAGCGGCGCGAAGTCCGCGTCGTCGATCTCGTGCGACCGCTCGCAGACCTTCATCGCGAAGTCGAGCATCGCGCGCTGGCGCGGCGTGATGTCCGCCTTGCGGTAGTTCACCGCCACCTGGTCCGCGACCAGGGGCTTCTTCTCGTAGATGCGCAGCAGTGCGCCGTGCGCGACCACGCAGTAGAGGCATCGATTCGCTGCGCTGGTGGTCGTCACGATCATCTCGCGGTCACCCTTGGTGAGCGAGCCGCTGTCCTTCACCATCAGCGCGTCGTGGTACGCGAAGAAGGCCCGCCATTCGGCCGGCCGGCGTGCCAGGCCGAGGAACACGTTGGGCACGAAGCCCGATTTTTCCTGGACCGCCAGGATGGCCGTCCGGATGTCTTCGGGCAGGTCCTTCAGTTCGGCCAGCGGATAGCGCGCTGCAATACCGCCATCGGGCTGCGTCGTCGGGGTGGCCTGCGTCGCCTTGGTCATGGGCTGTCTCCTTTTTTTGGGGTCGATGAAGCGGCGCACATCATGCACCGGCCGATGGCTTGTCCGATTCACGCAAGACATTGGCCGACTTGCCCGGTCGGATGGGATGTTCGCTGACTTCGGCGCGTGGACCGGAGTGACATGCTCGGGTCAAACAACAAAGCGGGCTTGCCCGCAGACTCCGATGAATGACGCCTCTTCCCCTGGCCGGCGCGGCTTCCTGCGCCGTTCGATCGCCATCGTCCCGGCCGCCACTGCGCTGACGACCACCGGCTTTGTCGCTGGCCACCACGTCGCCGCGCAGGCAGACCCTCCACCCACGCCGTCGCCCGGTGCGCCTTACAAGCCGGTCTACTTCCACGCGGACGAGTGGGCCTTCATCCAGGCCGCGGTCGCGCGGCTGATTCCGTCGGACGACACCGGTCCCGGCGCCATCGAAGCCGGCGTGCCCGAGTTCATCGACAGGCAAATGGAAGGTGCGTTCGGTCAGGCCGCGACCTGGTACATGCAAGGCCCGTTCGTACCGAGTTCGCCGCTGTTCGGCTACCAGGGCAAGATGCTGCCGCGCGAGGTCTACCGTGCCGGCATCGCGGCAACCGACGAATGGTGCAAGGCGCAGCGAGGCGGCAAACGCTTCGTCGAGTTGGACGCCGCACAACAGGACGAGGTGCTCAAGGGCCTCGACGGCGGCACCATCACGTTCGAGAACGTCGGTGCCAAGGACTTCTTCACCTTCCTGCTGCAGAACACCAAGGAAGGCTACTTCAGCGACCCGATCCACGGCGGCAACAAGAACGCGGTGGCCTGGAAGATGATCGGCTTCCCCGGCGCGCGCGCCGACTTCCTCGACTGGGTGAACAAGCCCGGCGTTCACTATCCGCTGCCACCCGTCAGCATCAACGGGCCGCAGGGCTGAGGGGCGCGTCATGGCAAGCATCAAGAAACCCAGCGTCGACGCGGTGCTGGTCGGCTTCGGCTGGACCGGCGCGATCATGGGCATGGAACTCACCGCCGCGGGCCTCAAGGTCCTTGCGCTGGAGCGCGGCGAGAACCGCGACACTGTGCCCGACTTCGCCTACCCGCGCATCACCGACGAACTGAGCTACGGCATCCGCGGCAAGCTGTTCCAGAACCTGTCGAAAGAGACGGTCACCGTGCGCCATACGCCGGGCGAAGTCGCGGTGCCGTATCGGCAGCACGGCTCCTTCCTGCTCGGCGACGGCGTCGGCGGCGCCGGTGTGCACTGGAATGGCCATCACTGGCGCGCGCTGCCGGCCGACCTCACGCTGCGCAGCACCTACGAAGCGCGCTACGGCAAGAAGTTCATCCCCGAGGGCATGTACCTGCAGGACTTCGGCGTGACCTACGACGAGCTCGAACCGCACTTCGACATGTTCGAGAAGATCTGCGGTACCTCGGGCAAGGCCGGCAACATCAAGGGCCAGATCCAGGCCGGCGGCAACCCCTTCGAAGGCTGGCGCGCCAACGAATATCCGCTGCCGCCGCTGGCATCGCCGAACAGCGCGGTGCTGTTCGAGAAGGCGGCGCGCGAGCTCGGCTTCCATCCGTTTCCGCAAGCCGCGGCCAATGCGTCGCGGGCCTACACCAATCCGCACGGTGCGCAGCTCGGCCCCTGCAACTTCTGCGGCTTCTGCGAGCGCTACGGCTGCTACATGTACGCGAAGGCTTCGCCGCAGACCACGCTGCTGCCGACGCTGATGAAGCGGCCCAACTTCGAGCTGCGCACGCGCTCCCACGTGCAGCGCGTCAACATGTCGGCCGACGGCAAGCGTGCCACCGGCGTGACCTACATCGACGCGCAGGGCAACGAGGTCGAGCAACCGGCCGACCTGGTCGTGCTGTGCGCCTACCAGATGCACAACGTGCGCCTGCTGCTGTTGTCGAACATCGGCAAGAAATACGACCCGGCGACCGGCGAGGGCGTGGTCGGCCGCAGCTATGCCTACCAGCTCAACGGCGGCGCGACGCTGCACTTCGACAAGGACCAGCCGATGAATCCCTTCGTCGGTGCCGGCGCGAGCGGCCACGCGATGGACGACTTCGACGGCGACAACTTCGACCATGGTCCGCTCGGCTTCATCGGCGGCTCCAGCATCAACTGCATCAACACCGGCGGGCGGCCCATTCAGCAGCTGGCGCTGCCGGCCGGCACGCCCACCTGGGGCGCGGCCTGGAAGAAGGCGGCGAAGGAGAACTACGTCTACCAGACCTCGGTGGGCGCGCAAGGCTCGGTGATGGCCTACCGCGACAACTACCTCGACCTCGACCCGACCTACAAGGACCAGTTCGGCCAGCCGCTGTTGCGCATGACCTTCGACTGGAAGGACAACGACATGGCGATGACCGCCTTCATCGGCACCAAGGTCGAGCAGATCGCCAAGGCGATGGGCCCGAAGCACATCGCGATGGGCTTCAAGAAGAAGGGCGAGCACTACGACGTGCGGCCCTACCAGTCGACCCACAACACCGGCGGTGCCGTCATGGGCACCGACCCGAACACGAGCGCGATCAACCGCTACCTGCAGGTGTGGGACGTGCCGAACGTGTTCGTGATGGGCGCCAGCGCCTTCCCGCAGAACTTCGGCTACAACCCGACCGCGGTGGTGGGCGCGCTGGCCTACTGGTCGGCCAACGCGATCCGCGAGAAGTACCTGAAGAACCCGGGAGCACTCGCATGAACGGCGCCATGAAGACGCGCCTGCGCGTGACCGGCTTCGGTATCGTGATCGCCGCGCTGATCGCCAACTGGGCCTTCGGGCAGGACGCGCAGCCCACCGCCGGTGCGGCGCTCGCGCCGGCGGCCGAGGCCAAGGCCGTTGCGGCTGCAACGCCGGCCACGACCGACCCGCTGGTTGCACGCGGCCTGTACCTGGCCCGCACCGGCGACTGCATCAGCTGCCACACCGGCCCGAGCGGTGTGCCGTTCGCGGGCGGCCTGCCGATGAAGACGCCGTTCGGCACCATCGTGTCGACCAACATCACGCCCGACAAGAGCGCTGGCATCGGCGACTACACCGAAGCCGACTTCGCCCGTGCGCTGCGCGAGGGCGTGCGGCGCGACGGCAAGCACCTGTATCCGGCGATGCCCTACACCTCGTTCGCACGCATCGGCGACGAGGACATGCACGCGCTGTTCGCGTACTTCCGCCAGGGCGTCCAGCCATCGTCGGCCAAGCCGCCGCCGACCGAGTTGCCGTGGCCTTTCAGCATGCGCTTCCTGATGATGGGCTGGAACATGCTGTATCTCGACAAGGGCGTGTACCAGCCCGACAGCGCGCGCAGTGCCGAATGGAACCGGGGCGCCTATCTCGTCCAGGGCCTCGGCCATTGCGGCGACTGCCACACGCCCCGCAGCCTGACGGGCGGCGTCAAGGCCGCCAGCGAGCGCAGCGGCGACAGCTACCTCGCGGGCGCGCTGATCGACGGCTGGCTCGCGCAGCCGCTGCGCCACATGGACCGCTCGACCGCCGCCCAGTGGTCGACGCAGGACATGGTCAGCTACCTTCAGACCGGTCGCACCGCGCACACGGCGGCTTTCGGCCCGATGAGCCAGGTGGTGGAGAACAGCACGCAGTACATGAGCCCGGCCGACCTCGCGGCGATCGCGACCTACCTGCAGTCGGTCGGCACGCCGCCTGCGAAGCCCGCGCCCTTGCAGGCGGCCGTGGTGGCCGCGGCCGACCAGCACCCCAGCACGCTGAAGCTGCGCGCGGGCACGGTCGAAGGCGCGGGCGGCACGGTCTATCTCAACAACTGCAACGCCTGCCATCGGTCGAGCGGTACCGGTGCCGACGGTGTCTTTCCGTCGCTCGCCGGCAACAGCGTGGTGAATGCGAAGGACCCGACCTCGCTGATCCGCATCGTGCTCGCCGGCTCCGCCATGCCGCACACCGAGAAGGCACCGTCGGCCCTCGCCATGCCCGACTTCGGCTGGCGCCTGACCGACGCCAACGTGGCCGACCTGCTGAGCTTCGTGCGGTCGAGCTGGGGCAACCAGGCCGAGGCGGTGACGCCCTCGGAAGTGGCGAAGGTGCGCGAGTCGATCCCGAAGACGAGCACGGCCGCGCGTTGAGCGCAGCGCCCGGCGCGGTTCAGTCCTTCACGGACAGCATCGCATCGGGCGCCGCCGCCGCGCGCTGTTTGCCGGTGGCCAGAAAGTACGCCCACGCCATCGCCATCAGCAGCAGGAAGAGCAGCGTCAGCAGGCCGTTGAACCAGACCATTGCACCCAGGCACACCACGCCGAGCACCAGCGCGATGGCCGGGAACACCGGATAGAACGGCGCGCGGTAGCTGCGCGGCAATGAAGGCTCGGTGCGGCGCAGGCGGAACAGCGCGGCCATCGACACGAGGTACATCACGATCGCGCCGAGCACGGCCATCGTCACGATATTGGCGGTGAGCGTCTGCCCGCCAAAGGACACCCACTCGTCGCTGAAGATCGCGATCACGCCCACCACGCCGCCGGCCAGCAGTGCGCGATGCGGCGTGTTGAAGCGCGGGCTCAGCGCCGCGAAATAGCCGGGCAGGTAGCCGGCGCGCGCGAGCGCGAAGATCTGGCGCGAATAGCCCATCGTGATGCCGTGGAAGGACGCGACCAGCCCGAACAGGCCGATCCACACCAGCATGTGCAGCCAGCCGCTGCTGCCGCCGACCACGGCCTTCATCGCCTGCGGCAGCGGGTCATTGATGTTGGCCAGCTGGCGCCAGTCGCCCACACCGCCCGCGAAGATCATCACGCCGAAGGCCAGCACGACCAGCGTCACGATGCCGGTGGTGTAGGCGATCGGGATCGTGCGATGCGGATCGCGCGCCTCCTCGGCGGCCATGGCCGCGCCCTCGATCGCGAGGAAGAACCAGATCGCGAACGGGATCGACGCGAAGATGCCCGACAGCGCCGCGCCGCCGAAGGCATCGCCGCCGGCCCAGCCGTGCGCAACGAAGTTCGCCATCGACCAGCCCGGTGCCACCACGCCCATGAACACCAGCAGCTCGAAGATCGCCAGCACCGTCACGAACAGCTCGAAGGCGGCGGCGATGCCCACGCCGATCCAGTTGAGCGCGATGAACAGCACGTAGGCGCCGAGCGCGAACCATTTCGGGTTGACGCCGGGGAACTGCACGTTGAGGTAGGCGCCGATCGCGAGCGCGATGGCCGGCGGCGCGAAGACGAACTCGATCAGCGTCGCGAAGCCCGCGATGAATCCGCCGGTGGGCCCGA
Organism: Variovorax sp. GW821-FHT10B04; assembly: GCF_059415645.1. NCBI lineage: Bacteria > Pseudomonadati > Pseudomonadota > Betaproteobacteria > Burkholderiales > Comamonadaceae > Variovorax > Variovorax sp. GW821-FHT10B04. The sequence continues at coordinate 117,478 of NZ_JBWKNQ010000016.1, read as the reverse complement.
AGGCCCGCCGCGCATACGCGAAGGGCCCGCCGGCATGCGGGATCGCGGTCGACAGCTCGGTGAAGCTGAAGATGAAGGTCGTGTACATGGTCGCCACCAGCACCGTCGCGACCAGGAACCCCAGGGTGCCGGCGGTGTTCCAGCCGTAGCTCCAGCCGAAGTATTCGCCCGAGATCACCAGCCCGACCGCGATGCCCCAGAGCTGGAAGGGGCCGAGTACTTTCTGCAGACCGGAAGACATGGCGGCTTCTTTCGTGACAAGAGACGCTGGCGGCACTGCAAGAGCGGTGCCATGTCCGCCCGGGGGCTGGCATCGGGGCGTCTTTCGGCTTCGCAATAATGGCCGGTTGTCACACCTTCAAGGAAACCGCTTCATGTTTCATTCGCTTCGTTCCATCGCCTGCGCCGCACTCGTCACCGCCTGCATCGTGCCGGCGGCCTTCGCCCAGAAAGCACCAGTCACCACCTCGAGCGGCCTGGTCTACCAGTCGCTGAAGGACGGCACGGGCACGTCGCCGACGGCGTCCGACACCGTCAAGGTCCATTACCGCGGCACGCTGCTCGACGGCAAGGAGTTCGACAGCTCCTACAAGCGCGGCGAGCCGATCGAGTTTCCGCTGAACGGCGTGATCCCCTGCTGGACCGAAGGCGTGCAGATGATGAAGCCGGGCGGCAAGGCCAAGCTGACCTGCCCGCCGGCCATCGCCTATGGCTCGCGCGGCGCGGGCGGCGTGATCCCGCCGAACGCCACGCTGAACTTCGAGGTCGAGCTGATCTCGGTCAGGGGGCGTTGAGCGCCGGCGTGCGCCGCGCACGCCCGAAGGCGATCGCCACGGTCGCCGCGCCCAGCACCAGCGCGCTGCCGAGCAGCATCGCACTCGCGATACCGCTGCCGTCCACTGCCAGGCCGCCCAGCAGCGCGCCGGATGCGATCGCCACCTGAAACGCCATCACCAGCATCGCCTGACCGGCTTCGGGCGCGTCGGGCAAGGCCTGGAGCATCCAGCCGGTGGCGGACGGCGGCACCATGCCGAAGGCAATGCCCCAGGCGATCACGACCGCCATCCCGGCGATCAGGCCGGTGCCCACCATCGTCGACAGCAACAGCGATGCGGCCAGCAGCAGTGCGGTCGCCAGCAAGGCCGACAGCGCGCTGCGTGCCACCAGGTGGCCACCGATGAAGTTGCCCGCGAAGCCGGCTGCGCCATAGACGAGCAGCAGGGCCGTGACCATCGTCGGCGACAGCGCGAACACATCCTGCAGCAGCGGCTTGAGATAGGTGTAGGCGGCGAAGTGGCCGGCCACGAGCAGCACCACCGCCGCCAGGCCGACGGCTGCGACGCGCCGCGTCAGCGGCATCAGCAGGTCGGTGACCCGGATGGCGCGCGCCGCCGGAACGGCAGGCAGCAGCCAGAGTTGCACCAGCAGCACGACGACGGTGAGTGCCGCCGACGCGGCGAATGCGGAACGCCATCCGGCGAGGCTGCCGAGCAGGGCGCCGGCCGGCACGCCGAGCACCGTGCCGACCGAGATGCCGGCCAGGATCATCGACATCGCCCGCGGCCGATCGGCCTCCGGCACGAGTTGCGTGCCGACCGCCGGCGCAAAGCTCCAGAAACCGCCGACGCACAGCCCGAGCAGCATGCGCGCCACCAGCATCGTCGAGAAGCCGGGCGCGAAAGCGGCCAGCAGGTTCGACACCAGCAGCAGCGCCGTGAGCGACAGCACCACGGTCCGGCGGTCGAGCCGGCCGGCCGCCACCGTGAGAGCGGGCGCCGCCAGGGCGGCCAGCACGCCGGGCATGGTTACCATCAGCCCGGCCGTGCCGGCGGACACGTTCAGTCCTTGCGCGATGTCGGTGAGAAGGCCGACCGGCAGGAACTCGGTCGTCACCATCACGAAGGTGCCGACGGCGATGGAGGTGACGGCCAGCCAGGCGGAGCGCGGCGTGCTGGCAGCGACCGGGCTGGGCGCCGCGATCAGTTCATCGCAAGTGGAGCAGGAAGACGGCGGATTCATCGGCGGAAATTGGGAGAGCGGAACGGCCTCGCAGTGTGGTCGGTCCGCCGCCGGCGACCAAGACACCTGGCGCCAGTAGTGTGTTTCCTGGTGGCCAACAATGCGCCGCAGGACATCGGATCTGCACCACGCCGCCATCGACGAACGACTCGATGCCGTCCACGAGGCACCGCGGCGTTGTCACTGCTGTCGTCCGAGGCCAGGAAGACCACGGCCTTGGCCATTTCGTCGGGCGTGCTCACGCGGCCCGGCGGAGTGGTCTGCACCTGGAAGTCGACGAAGCCTTTGAAACTCAGGTAGCGGGCTGGTATTGATACAGCCAGGTTTCCGTCAACGCCTGGTCGCCGGTCTTCAGGTAGAGCCGCAGGTCGACCGGTTCCGTGCCGTCGACGCTGAAATCGAATTGCGCCCGCCAATGGCCGGGCACGCCGTTCGGTACCGGCTCCGAAAAGGTGTACGAGAAGGTGCCGCGCGATGCCGTCAGCATGAGCTCGGGCCTGGTTCCGAAGGGCAGGTTGGCCAGCGTGCCGCCACGGAACTCGACCATGAACTTGCGCACGCCCGCTGGCCTGGGCTGGCCCGGCTGTCCACCACGGCCGACGCGGGTCGCCACGCATTCGGCCAGTGCCGGCGCATAGGGCTCGCGGTCGGTCCAGTGCAGGCGGTAGCGCAGCGCGTAGGCCGAGCCCTGCGTGGCCGGCGCTTTCGGCACCCAGAAGGCGACGATGTTGTCGTGGATCTCGTCATCGGTCTGGATCTCGATCAGCTGGACCGAACCTTCGCCCCAGTCGCCGACCGGCTCGACCCACAGGCTCGGGCGCCTGTCGTAGAACACGCCGTCCTGGTAGTGGTCGAAGTTGCGGTCGCGCTGCAACAGGCCGAAGCCGTGGGGCTTCGCATCGGCGAAGGCCGACGCACGCGGCTGGGCCGGGTTGTTCAATGGCCGCCAGATGCGTTCGCCGCCGCCGGTCCACATCGCCAAACCATCGGAGTCGTGCACCTCCGGCCGCCAGTCGATGCCGGTCGGCTTGGTGGTCTCGCCGTACCAGAACATCGACGTCAACGGCGCAATGCCGAGCCGGGCCACGTCGCGCCGCAGGAACAGCCGGCACTCGATGTCCATCACCACGGCCTGCGTGCGCTGCATGACGAAGCGGTAGGCGCCGGTGATGCTCGGCCCTTCGAGCAAGGCATGCACCGTGACACTGTCGCCGCCATCGGCCGGCGGCTCGAAATAGAAGCGGGTGAAGGCGGGGAATTCCTCCGGTCCGTCCGGCACGGCCACGTTCACCGCGATGCCGCGGGCCGACAGTCCGTATTGGTAGAGCCCGCCGATCGCGCGGAAGTACGAGGCGCCGAGAAAGGCGACCCAGTCGTTCTTCTGCCAATCGAGCTTCTGCGGGTCACCGAGCCGGCTCTCCTGGAAGCGGAAGCCCGCAAAGCCCGCGCCCTGAGGCAACTGCCGCGCCGGGCTGTCGGGCGGCATCGTGAAGTAGGCCGGGTCGTAGAGGATCTCGCGCGCCTGCGACTCGCCGGCCGCGTCCAGCACGTGCATGTGCACCGGCGCCGGAAAGAAGCGGCCCAGATGGAAGAAGGTGACGGGGAAGGCGCCGGGTCCGTTGCGGAACAGGGCGCTCTCGGTGTCGAAGCGGATCTTGCCGTGCGCCTCGTAGTCGATGCGGTCGACCACCTCGGGCGCGGGCGGCTTGTCGGCGACGTAGGGCTTGGCCGCGAGCGATTTCGCGAGTGCCGTCAGGCGATCGAAGGAAAAGGGGCTGGGCGTGCCCAGCTTGAGGCCGGTGGCAGCGAGCGCTTCGGCGGAAAGTCCAAGGGATGCGAGTGCCAGCGAGGCGCCGCCGGCAGCGAGAAAGGAACGTCGGTCGAGCATGCAGAGGCGCGGTGAGCGTCGGTGGTGATCGGCATGCGATGGTGCCGAGCTGCTCCTGTCCGGGGTGTAGGCGCAGGCCGCACGCGCCCGGCGGCGTGGCGCGCCTCAGCCCGCCATGAGCTTCTGCACCAGTTCGGCCGTGGTCGCGGCGCCGTACTTGCGCATCAGCCGCGCCCGGTGCAGTTCGACCGTGCGATGGCTGATGCCGAGCACGCGGCCGATCTCCTTGGACGTCAGCCCCTGCATCACCTGCGCGGCGACCTCGCGCTCGCGCGGCGTGAGCTGGGCCTTGCCTGCGCGGCGCGAGCCCAGGTCCTCGAAAGTCCAGATGCCGGCTTCGTGCGGCTGCGCGCGGTTCAGCGCATGGCCGGTCACGTGGCACCAGAAGGTCTCGCCGCGCAGCGGGCCGTCGAGCCGCCGCATCATGCGGTTGTCGGCGTAGCGGCCGCTTGCGTTCAGGATCGGCTCCATGCGCTTGCCGATCCGCTCGAATTCGGCGACGCTTGGGTAGAGCACACGAAAGGACTGGCCGACCAGCGCCTGCCGCGTGGCGCCGAACATCTCGCACAGTTGCGCGTTGCAGTCGACCATGGTCCGATTGCGCGACAGCACCATGCCGACCGGCGCGTGCTCGAAGGCGCGCCGGTAGTCGAGGTCGTCGGGTGTCCGAAGCGGCGGTGATGCGGACGTCTCAGGTGTCGCCATTACGAAATACTACGTATACGGCTACGTAGTATCGTCGTTGCAGTTTTTGTTCTCTTCCATCAACCATCACCGAGCGAGGATCACAAGCCATGGTGAACAAGATTTATCCCGACGCCACTGCGGCGCTCAAGGGTGTCGTGGCCGATGGCCAGATGCTCGCTGTCGGCGGCTTCGGCCTGTGCGGCATTCCCGAGGCGCTGATCGAGGCGCTGAAGGACAGCGGCGTCAAGGACCTGACCTGCGTGTCGAACAACGCGGGTGTCGACGGCTTCGGTCTCGGCAAGCTGCTCGAGACGCGGCAGATCAAGAAGATGATCGCCAGCTACGTCGGCGAGAACAAGGAGTTCGAGCGCCAGTACCTGGCCGGCGAACTCGAGCTCGAATTCACGCCGCAAGGCACGCTGGCCGAAAAGCTGCGCGCCGGCGGCGCCGGCATTCCGGCCTTCTTCACCAAGACCGGTGTCGGCACCCAGGTGGCCGAGGGCAAGGAACTGCGCGATTTCGATGGCGAGACCTACGTGATGGAGCGCTCTCTGGTGCCCGACGTGGCGCTGGTCAAGGCCGACGTGGCCGACACGTCCGGCAACCTGCGCTTTCGCCTGACGGCCCGCAACTTCAACCCGGCCGCGGCGATGGCCGGCAAGGTCTGCATCGTGGAGGTCGAGAAGATCGTCGAAGTAGGCGAACTCGCGCCTGACGACATCCACCTGCCGGGCATCTACGTGCACCGCATCGTGCTCAACGCGACGCCCGAGAAGCGCATCGAGAAGCGCACCGTGAGCGCATCGGCGCCGGTCGATGCCGCAGCCGCCAAGGTCGAGGCGCAAGCCGCCATTGCACAGGCTGCAGCCGGCAGCGAAGTGCCAGTCCCCACCGTCCCCGCCAACAAGAAAGAGGGAGCCTGACATGCCCTGGACCCAAGACCAGATGGCCGCACGCGCGGCGCAGGAACTCGAAGACGGCTTCTACGTGAACCTCGGCATCGGCATTCCGACGCTGGTGGCCAACCACACCGGCACCAAGGAAGTCTGGCTGCAGAGCGAGAACGGCATGCTCGGCATCGGCCCGTTCCCGACCGAGGACGAGGTCGACGCCGACCTGATCAACGCCGGCAAGCAGACCGTCACCACGCTGCCCGGCTCAGCCATCTTCGGCAGCCATGACAGCTTCGCCATGATCCGCGGCGGCAAGATCAACCTGTCGATCCTGGGCGCGATGCAGGTCAGCGAAACGGGCGACCTCGCCAACTGGATGATCCCCGGCAAGATGGTCAAGGGCATGGGCGGCGCCATGGACCTGGTGGCCGGCGTGAAGCGCGTGATCGTGCTGATGGAACACGTCGCGAAGAAGAAGGACGGCACCGAAGACCTGAAGATCCTGCCGAAGTGCACGCTGCCGCTGACCGGCGTCGGCGTGGTCGACCGGATCATCACCGACCTGGCCGTGCTGGACGTCACGCCCGAAGGCCTGCGCGTGGTCGAGATCGCCGATGGCGTGAGCTTCGACACGCTGCAGGCCAAGACCGGCGTCACGCTGATCCGCTGATCGCCGTCGCCGCGAGCCCCGGCGGTGCCGAGGCCTCGCGGCGCGCCACGCTCAAGGCGTGGTCTTCGGCGCCGCCGGTGCGACCTGCGGCGCATCGGCCGGTGTCGCGACGCCCGCACCCGGCATCGCCTGCCCCTGCGGCTGCAATTGCGGATTCGCCGGCAGCTGGTAGCTCCAGGTTTCACTGACCGGCTTGTTGTCCTGGAGCAGCGCGGCGCGCATCTCGACCGGCAGCGCCGGGTTCTTCACCTTCACCCGCAGCGTCACGCGCCAGCCCTTGATGGCCGGATTGCGCTGGATGCCGACGTCGAGCAGTTCGGCGTTGTCGCCCACGCTCACCTGCGGCGTGACGGCGGTGCCGGTCGGCAGGTTGGCCAGCGCCGGGCCTTCGAAGTCGATCAGGAAGGCGCTGTTGCCGTCCAGCTTGCGGATCAGGTTGGCCTGCAGTTCCTCGCTGTCGGTGTGGAAGGTCTGCTTCACCCAGGCGTTGTCGGCGTCGTGCAGCGCCGGCTCGTCGGTCGTCCAGTGCATGCGGTAGGCGAACTGCAGCATCTGGCCGCGCTGGGTCGGCGCCTCGGGCGTCCAGAAGGCGACGATGTTGTCGTTGGTCTCGTCGGGCGTCGGGATCTCCATCAGCGTGACGTGGCCCTTGCCCCAGTTGCCCTGCGGTTCGATCCATGCGCTCGGGCGCAGGTCGTAGCGGTCCTTCAGGTCTTCATAGCGCGAGAACTCGCGGCCGCGCTGCAGCAGGCCGAAGCCCTTCGGGTTCTCGACCTCGAAAGAGCTGATCGCGAGGTTGCGCGGGTTGTTCAGCGGGCGCCACAGCCATTCGCCGGTGCCGGTGTGGATCGACAGGCCGTTGGAGTCGTGGATGGCCGGGCGGAAGTTGCGCTTCAGGTCGGACTGCTGGTTCGGCCCGTACAGGAACATGCTGGTCAGCGGCGCGACGCCGAGCGTGTTGATGTCGCCGCGCACGAAGATGTTGGCCTGCACGTCGACCACCGCGTCCTTGCCGCCAGGCGTCACGATGAACTGGTAGGCGCCGGTGGCGCGTGGCGAGTCGAGCAGCGCGTAGATCACGACCTGCTGGTCCTTCGGTCCGGGCTGCTGGATCCAGAACTCGCGGAAGTTCGGGAATTCCTCGCCGCCGGGCGGTGCGGTGTCGATCGCCAGCCCGCGGCTCGACAGCCCATAGACCTGGCCCTTGCCGATCACGCGGAAATAGCTGGCGCCCAGGAAGCTCACGATCTCGTCGAGCTTGTCGGGCTGGTTCACGGGGTAGAGCAGCCGGAAGCCCGCATAGCCGAGCGTGCTGGTCGCGCCCTTGTCGAAGTTCAGGTTGCCGAAGTCGAAGCGATCGGTGTCGTACTTGATCTCCTGCACGCCGTCGGCCGTGATCTCGTTGATGCGCACCGCCGAATTGAACTGCATGCCCTGGTGATAGAAGTTCAGCCGGAACGGCGTCTGCAGGTCGCGCCACTCGAAGCGGTCGGTGCGCGGCTGCATCTTCTGGTAGTCGGCGAACTGCATGCCGCTGAACACCGGCGGCAGGTTGTTCACCGGCGCGACGTAGGGCTTTTCCATCAGGGCGCGGGCCTGGGTGGTGACGTCGTCGATCGAGAACGCCTGGGCCTGGCCGGCCCAGAGCAGCGACACGGCGGAGGCCATGCCGAGCAGGGCGAGGGTCTTTCGTTTGCGGTGGGCGGTGCTGAGGGGCATGGATGGATTCCGTGAAACGCAATGGGGAGGATGGCCCGCAGGCTCGCATGCAGGGGCGGCGGAGGGCGAGACGGCGGTCGCAGGCAAGCACGAGGACCGGCGGGCAAACATGGGCTTAGCTTAGCATCCGAGCCTCACAATTCAGCCCATCCCCGGAGGGCGTGCGCGAGGGGAATCGACGCACGCTGCGATCCACTTGAATGAAAGTCACTGAATGAAAAAGCGGTATCTGCTGGTCCTCATGGCCGGCCTGGCCAGCCCGCTGGCCTTCGTGCAGGCGCAGCCAGCTGCACCCACCACCCCAAGCATCGGCAAGACGAGCGACAAGACGGCTTTCGTTGCCGACCTGCTCGCCAAGATGACGCTGGACGAGAAGATCGGCCAGCTCCGGCTCATCAGCATCGGCCCCGAGATGCCGATCGCCCAACTGGCCGAAGAGATCACCGCGGGGCGTGTCGGCGGCACCTTCAATTCGGTGAACCGGCCCGACAACCGCCGGCTGCAGGACGCGGCCATGAAGGGCCGGCTGAAGATCCCGATGTTCTTCGCCTACGACGTGATCCACGGCCACCGCACGACCTTCCCGATCGGCCTCGGCCTCGCATCGAGCTGGGACATGGCCACGGTCGACGTGATGGCGCGCACCGCCGCCCGCGAGGCCGCGGCCGACTCGGTCGACATGACCTTCGCGCCGATGGTCGACATCTCGCGCGACCCGCGCTGGGGCCGCACCTCCGAAGGCTTCGGCGAAGACCCGTACCTGGTGTCCGAAATCGCCAAGGCGGCCGTCAAGGGCTTCCAGGGCAACACCGTGCCGGTGGCGGCCAACCACATCATGGCCGCCGTGAAGCACTTCGCGCTGTACGGCGCGGTCGAAGGCGGCCGCGACTACAACACGGTCGACATGAGCCCGATGCGCATGTACCAGGACTACCTGCCGCCGTACAAGGCCGCGCTCGACGCGGGCGCCGGCGGCGTGATGGTCGCGCTGAACTCGATCAACGGCGTGCCCGCCACCTCCAACACCTGGCTGATGCAGGACCTGCTGCGCAGGGACTGGGGCTTCAAGGGCGTGGCCGTGAGCGACCACGGCGCCATCGTCGAGCTGATCCGCCATGGCGTTGCCAGGGACGAGCGCGAGGCCGCCAAGCTCGCCATCAAGAACGGCATCGACCTCAGCATGGCCGACTCGGTCTATCTGAAGGAACTGCCCGGCCTGGTGCAGTCCGGCGAAGTCGGCGTGCAGGACATCGACAACGCGGTGCGCGAGGTGCTCGGCGCCAAGTACGACATGGGCCTGTTCAAGGACCCGTACCTGCGCATCGGCGTGGCGGCGGACGATCCGCCGGACCTCAACGCCCAGAGCCGCCTCGATCGCCCTGCGGCACGCGACGTCGCACGCAAGTCGATGGTGCTGCTGGAGAACCGCAACCGCACGCTGCCGCTGTCGAAGTCGGCCACCATCGCGTTGGTCGGCCCGCTGGCCGATGCGCCGATCGACATGCTGGGCAGCTGGTCGGCGGCCGGCTACGACAAGAGTTCGGTGACCTTGCGCGCGGGCCTGGACGCGGCGGTCGGCAAGACCGGCCGCGTGATCTACGCGCGCGGCGCCAACATCACCAACGACGAAGGCATCGTCAAGTACCTGAACTTCCTGAACTGGGATGCGCCCGAGGTCACGCAGGACAAGCGCACGCCGGCCGACATGATCGCGGAGGCCGTGAAGGCCGCCGAGCGGGCCGACGTGATCGTGGCCGCGGTGGGCGAGGCGCGCGGCATGTCGCACGAATCGTCGAGCCGTACCAGCCTCGACCTGCCGCAGAGCCAGCGCGACCTGATCACCGCGCTGAAGGCCACCGGCAAGCCGCTGGTGCTGGTGCTGATGAACGGCCGGCCGCTCGCGCTGCAGCGCGAGCAGAAGGAGGCCGACGCGATCCTCGAGACCTGGTACACCGGCACCGAAGGCGGCAACGCGATCGGCGACGTGCTCTTCGGCGACTACAACCCCTCGGGCAAGCTGCCGATCTCGTTCCCGCGCTCGGTCGGCCAGATCCCGACCTACTACAACCACGCGCGGCTCGGCCGGCCCTTCACCGAAGGCAAGCCGGGCAACTACACCTCGCAGTATTTCGAGGAAGTCACCGGCCCGCTGTACCCCTTCGGCTATGGCCTGAGCTACACCGACTTCGCACTGTCCGACGTGGTGCTGTCGAGCCGCACGATGGCGCGCGGCGGCAGCGTCGAGGCGGCCGTGACGGTGAAGAACGTCGGCCAGCGCGCCGGCGAGACCGTGGTGCAGCTCTACATCCAGGACGTGGCCGCCTCGGTGGTCCGGCCGGTCAAGGAACTGAAGGATTTCCGCAAGGTCCTGCTGCAGCCCGGCGAGGAGCGCGTGCTGCGCTTCCCGATCGACGAGGACAAGCTGAAGTTCTTCAACGCGCAGCTCCGCCAAGTGGCCGAGCCGGGCCGCTTCAACGTGCAGATCGGGCTGGATTCGCAGGCCGTGCGCGAGCAGGGCTTCGACCTGCAGTAGCTAGGTTTCAATGAAAGGCCGGTCGATGAGCGCCGTGAACTTCCCCGATGCAACGCAGGTCCTGCGCAGCCTGTGGCTGCAGGCGGGCTTGCCCGAAGCAGCCCTGGGCTTCGCGCGGCTCGATGGCGCCGAACCCGTCGTGCCGTCGTCCTTCGCGGTCGGCACGGCGGCTCAGAGCACCATTGCCGCGGCGGCGCTGGCCGCCTGCGAGCTGGGCCACCAGCGCGGCACCGTGCGCCAGGCCGTGAGCGTCGACATGCTGCACGCGGCCGTCGAATGCACCGGATGGTTCAGCCTGGATGGCGAGGTGCCCGACCTGTGGGATGCGTTCTCGGGCCTCTACCGCTGCGCCGACGGCTACGTGCGCATCCACGCCAATTTCAGGCATCACCGGGAAGGCGCGCTGCGGCTGCTCGGGCTCGACCCGGCGACCGCTCGGCGCAGCGACGCCGAGCAGGCGTTGCTTGGTTGGCGCGCGCTCGATTTCGAATCCGCTGCGGCGGAGCGCAAGCTGGTCGTCACGGCGCTGCGCAGCTTTTCGCAATGGGACGCCACGCCGCAAGGGCAGGCGATTGCCGCGCAGCCGTTGTTCACGATCGAACGCATCGGCGACGCGCCACCGCGGACGCTGCCGCCGCTGTCCGCCGACGCGCGCCCGTTGAGTGGCCTGCGCGTGCTCGACCTGACGCGCATCCTTGCCGGGCCGGTCGGCGGCAAGGCGCTGGCCGCCTACGGTGCGGACGTGCTGCTCGTCAATTCGCCCCATCTGCCGAACATCGATGCGATCGCCGACACCAGCCGCGGCAAGCTGTCGGCGCACGTCGACCTTCGCTCGCCCGAGGGGAAGGCCACGCTGCGCGCGCTCGTGGGTGACGCGCATGTCTTCGTGCAGGGCTACCGTCCCGGCGGGCTGGCCGCGCTGGGTTTCGGGCCGGAAGCGCTGGCGCAGCAGCGTCCGGGCATCGTCTGCGTGTCGCTCACCGCCTACGGCACGCGAGGGCCGTGGGCCGGTCGCCGCGGTTTCGACTCGCTGGTGCAGACCGCGATGGGTTTCAACCAGGCGGAGGGCGAGGCCGCCGCGGCCGGCGGAGAGGCCAGGCCGCGCCCGCTGCCGATGCAGATCCTCGACGAGGCGACCGGCTACCTGATCGCCTTCGGTGCGGCCGCCGCGCTGCACCGGCAACAGCGCGAAGGCGGCAGCTGGCATGTCCAGGTGTCGCTGGCGCAGACGGGGCACTGGCTGCGGTCGCTCGGCCGCGTGGCCCATGGTTTCGACGCGCCGAAGGCCGACCCGTCGCCCTGGGTCGAGACATCGGCTTCGGGCTTCGGCACGCTGTGCGCGGTGCGGCACAGCGCCATCCTCGGCCGCACGCCCGCCCATTGGCCTCGTCCGTCGGAGCCGCCCGGCCGGCACGCGCCGTCCTGGCCCTGAGGCGGCTTCCTACGCATCCATTGGCATGGAAGTCGTGGTGCGGGGCCCGATACGGTTTCTAAAATCTGTAATGAAAATTTCATACAGACGGGGGAATCGGGCGTGAAGCTTTGGGTCGCAGTAGGAACAGCAATGGTCAGTGTGCTGGCGCAGGCGCAGGCCCCTGCGCAGACCACATGGTTCACGGTCGCGGGCAATCCGGCGGATGCCTCGGTGGACACCGTGCAGGTCGATCCGGTCGCGCTGGGCGTCGACGGCCCGCTGAAGACGATGAACGTGCGCGTGAGCCGTTCGACGCTGCGCGCCAACTGGGAAGGCGTGCCCTACAGGTCGTATGAATCCGAAGTCGCCTTCGATTGCCGCGCCCGGCGCGCGGACTACCGGATGGCGACCTTCTACATGGCGCCGCTCTGGCAGGGCACGCCGCATCTCACGACGGACTACGCGAAGGACCCGAAGCCGATGCTGTTCCGCGACATGTCGCCGAACCCGACGAGCCGGATCATCCGTGCGGCCTGCCGTTTGCGCAGCAGCTGATTCGCCGGCCGGCGTCTGGCGCGCCGTGATCGGGCGGTGATCAGGCCGTGGCGCCGTCGAGCAAGGCCTTTCGCGCCTCGGCCGTTTCCTTCAGGAAATTCCAGACCGTCTGCATGCGTGCAAGGTGCTTGGTTTCGGCCGGCATCGACATCCAGAACGTCCGGGTGAAATTGGCCAGGGCGGGCAGCACGCGCTGCAGCCGCGCATCGGCCTCGCCGATGAAGGCCGGCAGCACCGCGATGCCCGCGCCCGCGGCCACCGCGCGGTGCTGCGCCAGGATGCTCGTGCTGCGCAGCGCGAAGGCATCGGGCTTGTACAGGCCATCGAGGAACTGCAGCTCCTTGCTGAACAGCAGGTCGTCCACGTAGCTGATGAAGCTGTGCCCGCGCAGGTCGTCCGGCGTGCGGATCGGTGGGTGCGCGTCCAGGTAGTCGACCGAGGCGTACAGGCGCAGCACGTAGTCGGCCAGCTTGCTCACCACCACCGGCCCGCGCGCCGGCCGCGCCAGCGAGATCACGATGTCCGCCTCGCGCCGCGACAGGTGCACGAGCCGCGGCATCGCCAGCAGGTCGATCGTGAGCCGGGGATGCTGCTGCGCGAAGCGCGCCAGTTGCGGCGCGAGCACCACCGTGCCGAAGCCTTCGGTCACGCCGATGCGCACCACGCCCGAAAGGCCTTCCTGCGCGGCGGGCGCGGTGCGTTCGACCGTGCGGAAGGCGCTCTCCATGGCCTCGACCTGCGGTTGCAGGCGGCGTCCCGCCTCGGTCAGCCGATGTCCGCCGGCTTCGCGCGAGAACAGCGCGGAGCCGACCTGTTTTTCGAGCGCCTGGATGCGGCGCGCGACCGTGGTGTGGTCGACTTCCAGCCGCCGCGCGGCGCCTTGCAGCGTGCCGGCGCGCGCGAGCTCCAGGAAGAAGCGCAGGTTGTCCCAGTCCATCGGCAATCTCCAGTGGCGTGTGCTCGGTCAAGCTTTGCATTTTCGCAAACCATACGCGCACATTTGTCTATTGCTATCGCAAAAGTGCAAAGCTAGGATCACCGGCTGTACCGCTTTCCAGACACAGGAGACAAAACCCATGGACGCCAAAGTCAAGCCGACCACCCAGGTCGCCACCGTCAAGCTGCTGATCGGCGGCAAGTTCGTCGAATCGACGACCACCGAATGGCGCGACGTCGTCAATCCGGCCACGCAGGAAGTGCTGGCCCGCGTGCCCTTCGCGACGCAGGCCGAGGTCGATGCCGCGGTGGCGTCCGCCAAGGAAGCGTTCAAGACCTGGAAGAAGACGCCCATCGGCGCGCGTTCGCGCATCTTCCTGAAGTACCAGCAACTGATCCGCGAGAACATGGCCGAGCTGGCCGCGATCCTCACGGCCGAACAGGGCAAGACGCTGCCGGACGCCGAGGGCGACGTGTTCCGCGGCCTCGAGGTGGTCGAGCACGCTTCGGGCATCGGCAACCTGCAGCTCGGCGAGCTGGCCAACAACGTGGCCAACGGCGTCGACACGTACACGCTGCTGCAGCCGCTGGGCGTGTGCGCCGGCATCACGCCGTTCAACTTCCCCGCGATGATTCCGCTGTGGATGTTCCCGATGGCCATCGCCACCGGCAACACCTTCGTGCTCAAGCCGTCCGAGCAGGACCCGATGGTCACCATGCGCCTGTGCGAGCTCGCGCTCGAAGCCGGCATTCCGCCGGGTGTGCTCAACGTGATCCATGGCGGCGAATCGGTCGTCAACGCGATCTGCGACCACAAGGACATCAAGGCGATCAGCTTCGTCGGCTCGACCAAGGTCGGCACCCATGTCTACAACCGCGCGATCCCGACCGGCAAGCGCGTGCAATGCATGATGGGCGCGAAGAACCACGCCATCGTCATGCCCGACGCCAACAAGGAGCAGACGCTCAATGCACTGGCCGGTGCCGGCTTCGGCGCTGCGGGCCAGCGCTGCATGGCGGTGTCGGTCGCGGTGCTGGTGGGCGATGCGCAGAAGTGGGTGCCCGAACTCGTCGCCAAGGCGAAGACGCTGAAGATCGGCGCGGGCACCGAGAAGGGCGTCGACGTCGGACCGCTGGTGTCGTGCGCTGCACACGACCGCGTCAATGGCCTGATCGAACGCGGCGTGGCCGACGGCGCGACGCTGGCGCTCGACGGCCGCAAGCCCACCGTGCCCGGCTACGAGAACGGCAACTTCGTCGGCCCGACGATCTTTGCCGACGTGAAGCCCGGCATGACCATCTATGACCAGGAGATCTTCGGCCCCGTGCTGTGCCTGGCCAATGCCGCCACCATGGACGAGGCGATCGAGCTCATCAACGCCAACCCGAACGGCAACGGCACCGCGATCTTCACGCAGTCGGGCGCGGCGGCGCGCAAGTTCCAGGAGGAGATCGACGTCGGCCAGATCGGCATCAACGTGCCGATCCCGGTGCCGGTGCCGATGTTCTCGTTCACGGGTTCGCGCGCGTCGAAGCTCGGCGACCTTGGCCCGTACGGCAAGCAGGTCATCATGTTCTACACGCAGACCAAGACCGTCACGGCGCGCTGGTTCGACGACAGCACGGTGAGCCAGGGCGTCAACACGACCATTTCGCTGAAGTAAGTTCGGCTGCATGGACTTCGAACTTTCCGAAGAACAGCGCGCCTTTGCCGATACGGCGCGCGAGTTCGCCGCCAGCGAATTCGCGCCGAACGCCGCGCGCTGGGACGCCGAGGCCTTCTTCCCGAAGGACGCGATCGCCAAGGCCGGCGAGCTCGGCTTCTGCGGGCTCTATGCGCCCGAGCGCATCGGCGGCCTCGCGCTGCCGCGGCTCGACGCCACGCTGGTGTTCGAGGAGATGGCCGCGGTCGATCCGTCGACCACGGCCTTCATCACGATCCACAACATGGCGACCTGGATGCTCGGCACCTGGGGCACCGAGGCCGTCTGCAAGACCTGGGGCGACGAGCTGACGAGCGGACGCAAGCTCGCGTCGTACTGCCTGACCGAACCCGGCGCCGGGTCCGATGCGGGCTCGCTCAAGACGCGCGCCGAGCTGCAGGGCGGCGAGTACGTCATCAACGGCGGCAAGGCCTTCATCAGCGGCGCGGGTTCGACCGACGTGCTGGTGCTGATGGCGCGCACTGGCGGTGGCGGCGCGGGCGGCATCTCGGCCTTCGCGGTGCCGGCCGATGCGCCCGGCGTCAGCTATGGCAAGAAGGAGCACAAGATGGGCTGGAACAGCCAGCCCACCCGCACCATCGCCTTCGACAACGTGCGCGTGCCGGCCGACCATCTGCTGGGCGGCGAAGGCGAGGGCTTCCGCATCGCGATGAAGGGGCTGGACGGCGGGCGCATCAACATCGCGACCTGCTCGGTCGGCGCAGCGCAGGGCGCGCTGAATGCGGCGCGCGGCTACCTGCACGACCGCCAGCAGTTCGGCAAGCCGCTCGCGAGCTTCCAAGCGCTGCAGTTCAAGCTGGCCGACATGGCGACCGAGCTGGTCGCCGCGCGCCAGATGGTGCGCATGGCCGCCAGCAAGCTCGATGCCGGCCATGCCGACGCCAGCACCTACTGCGCGATGGCCAAGCGCTTCGCGACCGATGCGGGCTTCAACGTGTGCAACGACGCGCTCCAGTTGCACGGCGGCTACGGCTACCTCGCGGAGTTCCCGCTGGAGCGGCTGGTGCGCGACACGCGCGTGCACCAGATCCTCGAAGGCACCAACGAAATCATGCGGGTCATCATCGCCCGCAAGCTGCTCGAAGGCGATGCTGACATCCGGTAAGAATCGGGTCTGCCCTCGTCTTTCACTCTCAAAGAATCACAGATGACCGAACCCGTCGTTCTCTTCAAGGAAATCCCCACCGCCAACGGCCAGCGCTTCGGCGTCGCCACGCTGAACGCGCCGGCGTCGCTCAATGCGCTGTCGGTCGACATGGTCCGGCTGCTGACGCCGCAACTGCGCGCTTGGGCCGCCGACACAGGCGTCGTCGGCGTGCTGATGGACGCGGCCGGCGAGAAGGCCTTCTGCGCCGGCGGCGACCTGCGCCAGCTCTACCAGACGCTGCTCGACTGCGGCGCCGAGCGCAACACCTATGCGGAAGATTTCTTCCGCGAGGAATACGAGCTCGACCACCTGATCCACACCTTTCCGAAGCCCTTCCTGTGCTGGGGCCACGGCATCGTGATGGGCGGCGGCGTCGGCCTGCTGGCAGGCTGCTCGCATCGCGTGGTCACCGAAGGCAGCCGCGTCGCGATGCCCGAGGTCAACATCGGCCTGTATCCCGACGTCGGCGGCAGCTGGTTCCTGCGCCGTGCGCCCGGCCGCACCGGCCTGTTCCTCGCGTTCACGGCCGCGCAGATCAACGCCAGCGACGCCATCTTCGCGGGCCTGGCCGACGTGCAGGTGCCGCATGCGGCGAAGGCGGCGGTCGTCGAGGCGATCGGCACCGCGCCCTGGAAGGGCGAGGCCGATGCCGACCGCGCGCTGCTGTCGAAGCTGCTGGCGCACGCCGCCGAAGGCGCGGTCAAGCCGGCCTCGAAGTTGCGCGAGCACTTCGACCTGATCAACGACCTGCTGGCGGGCGACGATCTGCTCGACATCGCGCAGCGCCTGCGCTCGCTGCAGAGCGAAGACCCGTGGCTGCAGACGGCCGTGAAGACCTTCGCCAAGGGCGCGCCGAGTTCGGTCGCGTTGTCGTGGGCGCTCTGGCAGCGCGTGCCGCGCATGTCGCTGGCCGAGGTGTTCCGTCTCGAATACTGGGCGTCGCTGGGCTTCTGCGCACACAAGGACTTTGCGGAAGGCATCCGCGCGGTGCTGGTCGACAAGGACCGCAACCCGAAGTGGCTGCCGGCCACGCTGGAAGAGATCACGCCCGCGTTCGTCGAAGACCACTTGCGCGCGCGCAGCGACATGCCGGGCGAGCTCGCGTCGCTGGTCTGACGCCGCGGCGGCACCGCACCTTCATCCCATAACCACTCGGAGACAAGACACATGAAGATCGCATTCATCGGCCTCGGCAACATGGGCGGCCCGATGGCCCTGAACCTGTTGAAGGCCGGCCATACGCTCAGCGCCTTCGACCTGTCGAAGGCCGCCTGCGACAAGTTCGCGGCCGACGGCCTGCCGATCGCCGCGTCCGCCGCCGCCACCCTGGCCGACGCCGAGGTGGTGGTCAGCATGCTGCCGGCGAGCGCGCATGTCGAGGGCCTCTACCTGGGCAGCAACGGACAGCCCGGCATCCTCGAGAACATCGCGCCCGGCACGCTGGTGATCGACAGCAGCACGATCGCCGCCGCCACGTCGCGCAAGGTCGCGGAAGCAGCGGCCAGGCGCGGCGTCGCGATGATCGACGCGCCGGTGTCGGGCGGCACCGGCGGCGCCATCGCGGGCACGCTGACCTTCATGGTCGGCGGCAGCGCAGCCGACCTGGAGCGCGCGCGGCCGGTGCTCGAGAAGATGGGCACGAACATCTTCCACGCCGGTGAAGCGGGCGCAGGCCAGACCGCCAAGATCTGCAACAACATGCTGCTCGGCGTGCTGATGATCGGCACGTCCGAGGCGATCGCGCTGGGCGTGGCGAATGGGCTGGACCCGAAGGTGCTCTCGGAGATCATGCGGCGCAGCTCCGGCGGCAACTGGGCGCTCGAGAAGTACAACCCTCTGCCGGGCGTGATGGAAACCTCGCCGGCCTCGAAGAACTATGCGGGCGGTTTCGGCACCGACCTGATGCTGAAGGACCTGGGCCTCGCGCAGGAAAACGCCGCCGCGGTGCGCGCGTCGACGCCGCTCGGTGGCCTGGCGCGCAACCTGTATGCCGCGCACAGCCTGGCCGGGCACGGCGCGCTGGATTTCTCCAGCGTCATCAAGCTGGTGCAGGCGCTGAAGGGCTGATCGGGGGCGCGAGCGCCTTGCGCATCCGCGCATTGGCCAGCGCCACGCCGCGCCGCACCGGCTGCTGGCGTTGCACCACCTCGAAGCCGTGGCGCGCGAAGAAGGGTTCGGCCGTGAGGCTCACATCCGACGTCAGCACCGCGATGCTGAGATGCGCTGCTTCTTCGTGGATGCGTGCCATCAGCAGCCGCCCGATGCCCTGGCGCGGATGTGCGCCTGATACGAAAAACTGGTCGATGTAGCCGCTCGGCTGCAGGTCCGCGTAGCCCACGATTTCGTCGCCGAGCAGCGCGACGAAAGGCTGGATGCCTCGCATGCGTGCGGTCCACTGGGTCGTGTCCATGTCGGGTGGTGCCCAGGCATCGATCTGCTGCTGGGTGTAGTCGCGCGATGCCACCTGGTGGATGGCGCTGAAGAAAACGCGGAAGAGGGCGGGCTCGTCGCCCGGCTGAAAGCGTCGGATCAGAGGCGATGGGTCATGCATGGCCGGCCAGGATACCGCCCGCCATCGCCGGACGCTTGCGATGGCGCGATCCGTCTCAGTGCGCCGGGCCGACGGGTTGTCCGTTGACGCTCACGGCATCGATCACCCCGGCCGGCGCCGTCCACCAGTGGTCGCGCTGGGCCGTCGGCACGCACCGCACGCCGATCTGCAGACGGAGCCGTTTCAGGCCGTCCGGGCGGGTAGGTGCGAAGTCGCCGTTGTCCAGTACGACGCCGTTGGGCTCCCCGTGCTAGGCGTGATTGAAGCGCACCGTGGTGCCGCGGATGCCGTTGTTGGCACGCAGCGGTCGGTTTCGCGGCCGTCGGACGTTGCAGAGCCGCTTGAAGCGGTACACGGTGTGGTCCGACTCGCCCTTGGGTGAGGGAGGCGCTTCCGTATCCTCGATGGTCAGTGCCTGGCCTTGGCGGAGGCCGGCGAAGCGTTCGATCCCTGTCGGGTCTTGCGGATCGGTGACGAACTGCGTCCGGACGCCGTCGGTCGCGATCATCGCGCCTTCTATAGCGCCCTTGGGGTTTAGGTCAGATGCAGGAAAGGGCCTTCGACGGACCGGACGTTAATGGCGGGGTCGGGGTGGGGCATGAATAGTTCCCAGCGAAGGGAAGTGACCAAGCTGACTGTTGCTGCTTAGCCTTTCTTGCCGGACACCAAATTACCCTGATCGTTGTCTTGCGGGCATGGCTTCTTCGAAGTCTTGATAACTGTTGGTGTCGGTCAGGCGCGGTATTCGGCAACGCGAGGCAGTCTTAAGCCTTGGCTCGACTGTAAATTCCCTGTCTCAATGCCAGCGTTATGGGGGCCGAGGCATTGGGGCCACGGTTGGTGAGGTCGCCTACCCCCCAGTTGCATCCTCGCGCCTCGTTTGCCAATCAGCGACTCATCAGGATCGAAAGTCTCGTCGTTCTTCCTGCCCCATATTCGGGGTTGCTTAGTGTGTGAGCGATCGTTTCGAGGACCGTTAAAGCAGTTAAATAATTGCTCGGATCATTTTTCTCCGTCGTCATGTACCCCTTCCAGATTATCAATGCATCAGAGGCTTTTAAATTAAAAATACCGCCCCATAAGGAGTCGGTTAATGCGTCCCAGTTTAAAGTGACGCCAATCAATGGCGGGTCCAGCGGCAATCGAGTGCGAATTGCATTGTAAAATTCATTCCCATTGGTGATCTGCTCCTCAATTAAAAAAACCGGTGTAGCCGGGTTGTTGATTTCGATGAGATTAATTTCATCGTTGCCCATTAAGTTAATTCCTGTTTTAAAGATGATGACTCCTATCGAAGCGAGCTTATCCTCCAGGCTGGTGCCGCTGATGGCATTGCGGACGAGCGCACTGCCCGCACCGTCCATCAGCTGTCTCTGCAGTTGTTCGACGAACGGCGAGATGGCGTTGGCATAGGCCCGATCGCCAGCGTCGGGCAGCCACACTCAGACGCTGCAGGATGCGGGCAACGGCCATGGATTACGTTTGATAGTCCTCAAATTCCCAAGCCGCAAATCTTGATATTTTTCTTGCGGCCTTGCTCCAACTGCTCTCCTCGCAAGCTTCAATCATTTTGTGAATTTCTGATTTCATTCTGGCAACGTCATAGCTCGAAAGAAATAGAACATGTCGTCCCCAAAAAGCAGATTTCCAGTCATGATTATTTTTGAGCCATTCCATTGAGCAGACCAATAATCGAAAACCGTCTGCGGCATCCGAGTCGCTTGGACCTATCTTCATTTCGACCCACAATCCAAAATAGCCCGGGTCGCCTGGAAGGTAGTTCTCCAAAGTGAAATCCGGGCTGTCCGTCCATAATCCTTTAAGAACTGCATTCATCTATTTATGTTCAAATGACCGTTGCTGGTCAGAACTCCTGTGGTCGTTTGTTTGACAAAATTTGCTTGCACGCCCGTGATCGCCTGAGGAAATGATTTTGCCTGCGGCGGGCGATAAATTCTTGTGCCATCCGCGCTAATTAGACATCCTGGGCAGGCATTTTGATTTGCTGTGAGGCGTGCTCCGTCACCCACCCAGATTTTCCCCAATTGTTCTGCTTCTGTTTCGGTTGCGCTACCTATAGCGAAGTTTGGATTGCTTTTCCCACTTCCGTTAATAGCGGCAGCGAGCCTTGGGTCCAGCTTCGCAATATTGGCCAGGTTCTCTACATCCAGTTGTGTTCTTAGACTAGGTAGCGTCGCCGGACTCGCCGCCCCTTCCGAAGTAACGGGCGCAGCAATGGTGCTCTCCGCCTTTATTGCCGCATATATCGCCCTCGCTTCATTGACATAAGCCCCAAGTGCCGCTCCCAACACATAGCCAGTGAGTTGCGGCACCGCGAACTCCTTGAAGCTATCGAGCAGGCTCTGTGCCGCCAAGCTCGGATCATTGCCCAACGCAATGTCCTGATTGCGCTCGGCCACGACAGCCGCGTTTCCGATGGCACTCAGCCGTGCATCGGTCATGGGAGCCGCGCCAGACGCGTACGAGTTCAGCGCTGCATTCAGTCCACGACGTGCCGTGTCGCAGGCGTCACCCGGCGCCTTGCACGCGTCGCGCAAGGCCAGATCGCGCGCGATGTCCGTGATCTCCAGGGTGTCGAGCGTGGTCTGCTCCGACGCCGTGAGTGTCAAGCCTTGGCGCTGCTTGTCCTTGAGACGCTCGCGCGCGGCAGCCTCGTCATGGCTCAGGTAGTTATTCGCTGCCGCATTGCCACCCGCACCCGCAGCCAGATTGACTTGCGCCGCATCGCCACCGGCCAGCGCTGCGGCAACCCCCGCCATCAGCGAGGCCACGGCCACCGTGTCATCGCGCCGGCCGATCGACTCCGCCGTCATCTCCCCGATCGCGGCACCGATGGCACCGGCCGCGCACCCGCCCGAATTGCCCGCATTCGCAGCCCCGACCGCGCAGCCTGCGATGGCATGCGCCACCTTGTTGATGAACGCATCGAGTGCTGCGTCACCGATCGCGTCGGCGGTCTGCGCGGCCAGCGTGTTCAGGAACGCGAGCTTCAGGCTGTCGGTCAGGTTGTCCGCCAGGCTGCCCCCGTTGATGGCGGTCTTGATCAGCGCCGTCGCCGCGCCGGCCTTCACGTTCTGCGTGAGTTGGTCGATGAACTGCTGCTGTCCCGAGTTCGCGGTGGCCTGCCCGGTCGAATTGAGGCCCATGCCGGCCAGCGCACCTGCAGTGGCCATCGCGGTCGCGATGCTCCGAATGCTCTGGCTGCTGCCCAACTCATCGAACACCTTGCCCAGGTTGCCGCCGTTGTCATGGAACGCGATCGCTGCCCGCCCGGCCGGGGTGGCGCTGCCGCTTCTGAACACCGTCGCACCTGCAAGGGGGGCGTTGTTCGCCACCATCGTGAGCGGTCCATAGGCAGCGTCGTTACGCTACGTAGAGCCCGGCCACGTGGTCGAGCACAGTGCGCGGCCGCTCGATGCTT
The DNA here is from genome assembly GCF_059415645.1 of Variovorax sp. GW821-FHT10B04. Classification (NCBI taxonomy): domain Bacteria; kingdom Pseudomonadati; phylum Pseudomonadota; class Betaproteobacteria; order Burkholderiales; family Comamonadaceae; genus Variovorax; species Variovorax sp. GW821-FHT10B04. The sequence goes on along the minus strand of NZ_JBWKNQ010000016.1, from coordinate 95,300 downwards.
GCTGAGGCCTGACCAGCTGGCGGAGCTCAACTCAGCTTTCCGTCGCTCTTCGTTGTTTCTTGATCCTTCTCCACGCGAAGAAGGCCATAAGAAGACCAGTCGCAATTCCGCAGAGCATAAGAACAGCGTTGATGCGCCAAGCCATGCTGGGTATTTGCAAAGGTGCGCCCCGTGGAGTGCGAATTAATGACGAAATGGCGATTAGAAGAAAAATAGGGACACCTATTTGAACCACCGCAGAAGCTGAATACATATACGCCAATTTTGCAAACCTGTTGGTTACGTCGTGCGTTGCGTTCCAAGGCTCATCCTTTCCCAGCCAGTAGTCTTTGGCGAGTTCTGGGTCAAGGCCCATGCCCATAAAGCTGGCGGCCAAGTGAGCCAATGCGGGCGCTCTTTTTCTGTTTCGCATGATTATTTGGTGCCGATGTCGTCGGGCGCCTGAAAGGGGCTTGTCCACCATGAATTCCCAGACCTGGTGATCCCTGTCTGATTCATCCAGTTGAATGTGCCGTAGCCGGTTATTCCGCCGACGATTTGTGTTGCGGCGGTATCAATGCTGATAGGGATCATCGTATGAGGAACGCCTGCCCCGTAATTCAATAGCCGCCTAGTAATTCCGCCGCCGACATATCCGGATGCGAATGCAGTTGCAAGCCCTGCCGGCGTCACGTTGTTAATGTTTGAAACGTAATACACACCATCCGAAACAAGGCCGCTCGCAACTGCTCCACCCAATACTTGCGCTGATGTCAAGGTCTGAGCTGGTGCAATTCCCGTCTGCCATCGAACAAACGACGCACCCAAGCCGATGACCTGACTACCCGTTTCCAAAATAAGTCCCTCAACCGTACTTTGCGCCAATTGCCCCGCAGTCGAATTCGAATAAGGTGAGCTCACAGCGCCCGCAGCAGCGAACCGCACCCCATTGATCGTGATGCCCCCAGCGCCATCCACATACACCGAATTCCCATTCGCCCGAGCCGTCGCAATTGCGGCCACGCAATTCGGCGCTGCTGTGCTTCCCCCACAGGCGGTGCGCAGTTCCGTATCCCTACCCGCCGAAAGCGCAGCGAGGTCGTTGCGAACCGTGCAGGCCGACCGATCTCCCGTGCCACACGCCTTCACCGCGTTGTCATAGCGTTCCTGCTCCGACAGCGTCATCAATGCAGGCCGCTTCTGGCTCAACCAGTTGTTCTCCGCTGCGTTGGCGCCCGCATTGGCGGCGGTGTAGACGTCTTTTGCATCGCCTCCCGCCAGCGCAGTGGCGACACCCGCGAGCAACTGCGCCACAGCCAGCGTCTCCGTGCTTCTGGACACGTCGCCCGTCGGGTTGACGAATTGCGCGGTCAGATGGCCGACGACTGCGCCCACGGCGCCGGCTGCACAGCCATCGCCGCTGCCAGCCTTCACAGAGCCGGCAACACAGCCGACCATCGCGTGCGCCAGTTCTGCTGCAAAGCCGTTGAGCGTCTGGTTGCCTTGCGGGCCGTTCTGGCCGATCCAGTCAGCCCCCTGCGCAGCGACCGTGTTCACCAAGGCAGTCGTCAGTCCGAAGCGGAGTTCTTCCTCCAGGCTCGTCCCGTTGATGGCACTGCGTATGAGCGCACTGCCGGCGCCATCGATCAATTGCCGCTGGAGTTGGTCGATGAGCGGTGAACTGGCATTCGCATAAGCCAGGTTCGCCGGCAGCAGGTCGGCGACGCTCAGGCCCTGCAGCATGCCGGCCGTCGCCATTGCGGTCGCGATGTTCCGAATGCTCTGGCTGCTGCCCAGCTCATCGAACACCTTGCCCAGGTCGCCGCCGTTGTCATGGAACGAGATCGCCGCCTGCCCGGCGATGGTGGCGATGCCCGCCTGCAGCGCACCGGCCAATATGGTGGTTCCCGCCGCCGACAGGCCCATCGCACCGGCCAGCCCCGTCCCCGCTGTCGCGGCGGCGGTCGAGGTCGCTGCCGTGCCTGCAGTGCCGGCTGCCGCAGTCCCCGCACCGGCCGTCGCGACACCGATTGCCAGCATCACGATGGCCGAGCTCACCGGGCCGAGGCCGTTCTGGTGCTCGCTCCACTGCTGATGGGCTTCGCTGACCCGCTGCCAGCTTGTGGCATTGGCGAGCTTCGGGTCCGACAGGAGCTGATTCACCCATGTCATTCCCGGCTGCTGCGCCAGGGTTGCCAGATCGGTACCCGATGCCACCTGCACCACCGTGCCGCCATCGGCCTTGATCGACGCGCTCCCGACATTGAAGCGCGTGTACTGCGTCGTCTCGTCCACATGCCCCACGTTGGCCGAGCCGACGAAGGTCGCGTCGCTGTCGCTCTTGCTCAGGCTGGAGGTGCTGGTCGTGCTTTGCGTGCCCAGGATGAGCTTGCCGCCGGCGTACAGATCCAAGGCATCGGCATTCACGTCCACCGCCGACAGCGTCATGTCGCCGCCGCTGTGGATGCGCACCGTCTGCCCGCCGAGCGTCGTGCGCTCCAGCGTGGTGTCGCTGTGCGACGTGTCCAGGCTGAAGCGCGCCATGCCGCTGCGCACATGACTCCTGCAAACCTGAAGGCCAAATTTGACGTGATGCATCTACGGCACCAGTCTTGCGTACGTGCAAGCACTGCACGCCAACTAACACTTGTCACCAGCGGCCTTTGCACTTGCCAGCCATCCAAATTACAAAGGTCGTGATTACGGTCGTGCCAAGGACGAAACATGCGAGCAGAGAAAGTTCTGAGGCGCTCACAGGAAAATGAAGGACTCCGTGAATTGCCCAACGAATGAGTGGTGCAGCAAGAAGAATACATAAACCTATGGTTATTGCGCACCCAATAAAACACAGTCCAAAAATGACTGCAAATATCCTTAACTGATATCGAACATGCAATTTCACTGACCACCCCGCGTCGGCAATATAGAGCTCGCAGCAGGACTTTGTCCGTTAACGGCTGCATTGCTAACCTCTTGCGCAGCGCCGCTGCCAATAGTGCCAAAGACGCTAGGTATTGGGCTTGGCGTCATCCACTTTGTTATGGTCAGCCCCATGTCCTGCCAAAGAGGTCGATACCAAGGATTTATTATTCCATTTGCACCGCTTTGAATGACTGCCCCGACTGGATACCCAATCGCAGTCCCAACGGCTGCCCCTGCAATGCCTCCAGCCGCGGCCAAAGGGCTAGCGTTATTGAAAGCCGAAGTCACCACCGCACCTCCCGTATTGATAAATAAAGATGGCCAGAGCGTGGCCCCGTAGGTCACGACGCCAGTGAGGGTTGCCATGCCCACGTCGATTGGATTGACCTGGCTGACGTTCCCGTGATTGGCGTATACCTGTCCACCTGCATTCGCGACAGCGCCAATCGTTCCGCCCACTGCCGCCCCCTCCACCGTGATCGCCACGCCCGCCGCGCCCATCAACGGAAACACCACCAATGCCGCAGCCTTGATAGCTTGTTGGGTACAGGAAGCCGGGTTGGCATTGCAGGCATTGAGCACAGCGATCGATTGGGTGACTTGCGCCCGATAGACTGGATCGTTTGCCAGGCGCTCACCGCCATACTGGCCCAGGTCGCTGCCCAGCGCTCCACCTATCGGAAGTTGCCCGCTGCCCACCAGATCCAGCATGGTCTGCGTGCCGGGAGCGACTTGTGCCACCAAGGCTGCGCAGTTGTTCGTGGGCTTGCAGTTAGCCAACGCAATATTCTGCTGATTGCTCAGGCTTTGGTAGGCGTTACGAATGGACTGCTCTTCGTTGGACGAACAACCCGCAGGTTTGGCCTTGCAGCCGGCAATGTCGTCGGCAAATTTCGACCATTGATCGTGGCTCAGGTAGTTATTCGCTGCCGCATTCCCACCCGCACTCGCAGCCAGATTGACTTGCGCCGCATCCCCACCGGCCAGCGCTGCGGCAACCCCCGCCATCAGCGAGGCCACGGCCACCGTGTCGTCGCGCCGGCCGATCGACTCCGCCGTCATCTCCCCGATCACGGCACCGATGGCACCGGCCGCGCACCCGCCCGAATTGCCCGCATTCGCAGCCCCGACCGCGCAGCCCGCGATGGCATGCGCCACCTTGTTGATGAACGTATCGAGCTTCAGATCGCTGATCTCGTGGCGGTCCGCGCCGCAATGCCAGCATCACTGTCCGGCGCATGTCGTGATTTGCTTAGCGACAACAGCTGATTTCCGACGGCGCTCAGACGCGAATCAGCATGTCCGCAGCGAAGAAGCTAGGAGTGGAGCGCTTTATCGTATCTTCCGGTTGCCAATGCGAGCGATGTGACTTTTAATAGTTTGGCGTTTAATCATTTTTCGCCGTCAATCTGGAATCTAGTAATTAAGTTATTGCACGCAGGCTCCGCGAAAGATCGCGCCCAATTTTCAGTTGCAACCAACTCTACGTTTAATTTTTCCAAAGCCGTCCCTGATAGGAATTCGCGCCTCCCCAGACGAGGAAGATGATCTGTTTCGGAGTAAATGAGAAAAAATGCATCAAAATCTTCATCGCGCAATGGGATTCCCGATATTTCAATCCGAAGATCCATGACCAGCAAGGATCCCTCAAAAAAAGAAAGTTCGCCGCTGATCATTTTTTTGGCTAATCTCACCAAATCGATTCGCGCCTGAAAATCCGATTTTCTTTTTTTTTCGATATAGGTCATTTGATACCTCTTATCACGATTGTTTTGGGCTCTACTATTTTTCCAATAATGGAATTCTGATAGGCATGAATTTCCGTCATCGTTCCGTCTGCGGCGATATAGCTTCCACTGCTAACTTTGCTCCAATCGGAGGCGCTCCCGCCATATGCAGAGGCCAATCGTGGGGAGTCACGCAATGGTATCGTCGAACCATTTCCAGCAATCGGCATACCCTTGCCGGCAAGGACTGTGTTCAATTGTTCTTCGCTGGACAATGTTTTTGTTAACTTCACCCCGCTAGCTATATTAGCCGCGCCTTCCGAAGTCACGGGCGCAGCAATGGTGCTCTCCGCCTTTATTGCCGCATATATCGCCCTCGCTTCATTGACATAAGCCCCAAGTGCCGCTCCCAACACATAGCCAGTGAGTTGCGGCACCGCGAACTCCTTGAAGCTATCGAGCAGGCTCTGTGCCGCCAAGCTCGAATCATTGCCCAACGCGATGTCCTGATTACGCTCGGCGACAACAGCCGCGTTTCCGACTGCGCTCAGCCGTGCATCGGTCATGGGAGCCGCGCCAGACGCGTACGAGTTCAGCGCTGCATTCAGTCCACGACGTGCCGTGTCGCAGGCGTTACCCGGCGCTTTGCACGCGTCGCGCAAGGCCAGATCGCGCGCGATGTCCGTGATCTCCAGGGTGTCGAGCGTGGTCTGCTCAGCCTCTGTGAGCGGCAGGTTTTGACGCTGCTTGTCCTTGAGACGCTCGCGCGCGGCAGCCTCGTCATGGCTCAGGTAGTTATTCGCTGCCGCATTCCCACCCGCACTCGCAGCCAGATTGACTTGCGCCGCATCGCCACCGGCCAGCGCTGCGGCAACCCCCGCCATCAGCGAGGCCACGGCCACCGTGTCGTCGCGCCGGCCGATCGACTCCGCCGTCATTTCCCCGATCACGGCGCCGATGGCACCGGCCGCGCACCCGCCCGAATTGCCTGCATTCGCAGCCCCGACCGCGCAGCCCGCGATGGCATGCGCCACCTTGTTGAGGAACGCATCGAGCGCCGCGTCGCCGATCGCTTCGGCCGTCTGCGCGGCCAGCGTATTCAGGAACGCGAGCTTCAGGCTGTCGCTCAGGTTGTCCGCCAGGCTGCCGCCGTTGATGGCGGTCTTGATCAGCGCCGTTGCGGCGCCGGCCTTCACGTTCTGGGTCAGTTGGTCGATGAACTGCTGCTGCCCCGAGTTCGCGGTGGCCTGGCCGGTCGGATTGAGGCCCATCCCGGCCAGTGCACCTGCAGTGGCCATCGCGGTCGCGATGTTCCGAATGCTCTGGCTGCTGCCGAGTTCATCGAACACCTTGCCCAGGTCGCCGCCGTTGTCGTGGAACGAGATCGCCGCCTGCCCGGCAATGGTGGCGATGCCCGCCTGCAGTGCGCCGGCCAGCATGGTGGTTCCCGCCGCCGACAGGCCCATCGCACCGGCCAGACCCGTGCCCGCTGTCACGGCTGCGGTCGAGGTCGCTGCCGTGCCCGCAGTGCCCGCTGCCGCAGTCCCCGCACCGGCCGTCGCGACGCCGACTGCCAGCATCACGATGGCCGAGCTCACAGGTCCGAGGCCGTTCTGATGCTCGCTCCATTGCTGGTGGGCTTCGCTGACCCGCTGCCAGGTCGTGGCGTTGGCGATCTTCGGATCCAACAGGAGCTGGTTCACCCAAGCCATCCCCGGCTGCTGCGCGAGGGCGGCCAGATCGGCACCCGACGCCACCTGCACCGTGACACCGCCCGCGGCCTTGATAGACGCGCTCCCCACGTTGAAACGCGTGTACTGCGCCGTCTCGTCCACATGCCCGACGTTGGCCGAGCCGACGAAGGTCGCGTCGCTGTCGCTCTTCACTAGGCTCGAAGCACTGCTCGTGGCCTGCGTGCCCAGGATGAGCTTGCCGCCGGCTTTGATCTCCAGGCTGTCCGCATTCACATCCACCGCCGACAGTGTCATGTCGCCGCCGCTGTGGATGCGCACCGTCTGTCCGCCAAGCGTCGTGCGCTCCAGCGTGGTGTCGCTGTGCGACGTGTCCAGGCTGAAGCGCGCCATGCCGCTGCGCTGGGAGTGCTCGGTCTGGCTGGCGTCCTGGTTCTCGCCCGCGTCCAGGAGGACTTGTCCCTTGGCGTCGATGTCGAGTGCACGGCCCGCATTCACGGTGGCCGCCGTGCCCGTGACATCGCCGAGCGCGCGGATCGTCACGTCGGTACCGCCCGTGACGGTGCTGCCGTTCTGCTGCGTGTGCAGATCGGCGCGTGCACTGCGACTCGTCCAGCGGATGTCGTCCGAGCTGCGGTGGTCGCGCTGGCGAGGTTCACGTTGCCGCCGGCGGCCAGGGTGGCGCTGCCGCTGCTGGACACGGTGGCGCCCGCGAGCGTGATGTCATTGCCGGCCACGACCGTGAGCGTGCCGCCGGGATCGCCACCACCGCTTCCACCAGTCACATACAACCCCGCCACCCGGTCGATCACCGTCGCACTGCGCTGCACACGCCCCACGCCACTGGTGCCATCCGGATCGGCCAGCGTCCCCGAATCGCTGCGCCCACTGCGCGTGGTCGTCACGATGTTCACGTCATGCCCGGCCACCGCGCTCAGGCTGCGCTGCGCATCGATGACACCGCCGATCACATTCAGATCGTTGCGCGCAAACACGCTCACGTCCTGCCCGGTGATGCGTCCGGCCAGGTCGTTGACGTTCTGCGCGGTGATCGAGACGACCTTGCGTCCAGCGACGGTGCCCGCGTCGTTGTTCAGGTCGCCATCGAGGTTCAGGCTCACGCTGCCGCCCGAGAGCAACGCACCGCTGCCATCGATGTCGCCCGTCCTCACCCTCACGTACACCTGCGGCACCAGCACCTCCTGCGTGCTGCCGTCGGCCAGCGTGACGCGCTGGCGCACCAGCCAGACTATGTCGCTCGTGAGTTGCGCCATCTGCGCCGCACTGAGCGCGATGCCCGGCGTCAGACCGTACGCCTGCGCGAAGGTGACGCCCGCATTCATCAGCGACAGGTACTGCGCCTCGTCGCTGCCGAAGCCTTCGAGGTAGCGCGAGCCGGTGAGTTGTGCGACCTGCTGGTCGATCAGTCGTTGCTCGTAGAAGCCGTCGCCCAGGCGTTTGAGCGTCGCGTCAGGGTCCAGCCCGAGGTTGGCCAGCAGGTAGTCGCTGCTGAGCCAGCTGCGCTGGTTCGTGAAGCGCGGATCGGTCTCCACCAGGTAATGGCTGGTGCTGGCAGGCAGGGTGCGGAACAGGCTGGCGGTGGGGACGCTGGCGTTCGGGGTGCTGGTGCGGATCACGGTGGCCACGCCGCCGACACCACCAGTCGCGTGCACTTCGACGACAGGGTTCACGTTGCCACCGCCAGTGCCACTGCCACTGCCGTTCGCGAGCCCCTCGATCGATGTGCCAGCACCAACGGCCTGGTACTGCTTCTGCACCCCCATCGCCACCGTCGTGGTCCCCGGCACGCTCAGGTCATAGGGCGCCGTGTCGTACACCCGCTCGGTGCTGCTGAAGGTGTGCGACTTGGTGTAGCTGTGGACCACGCTGCCGGACTGGCTGACGGTCGTGTCGACCTGCGTGCCCGCGTTGACAAGCGTGCCGCCGGTCACCGTGAGCGCACCACCGGCGACGATCTGGCTCGCGTCGTTGGTGCCCTGGCCGACATGGATGGTCATGGCTGCGCCCGAGACGATCCGCCCCGGCGCGGAGCCCGTCATCACCGCCGTGGGCGTGGTGGCCGTGTAGTCGAACGCGTCGTAGATCGCGTACAGGCGCGGCGCGTTCGCCGTGTTGCCCAGGATGGTGCCGATGAACGCCGAGGTGGCGAGGTCCAGCTTCTGGTGGGCCTGCGAATACGCCTGCCACTCGTCGTACTCGGCCTGGGTGACCGGATGGGCGAAGGGCACGAGCATCTCGACGCCGCCGGTCTCCAGTTCCACGATGACGGTGCGGCCGACCTGGCCGACGGTGATGGCCGTGAAGCCTGTGCTTCCGGTGCCGCCGCTGTTGCGCGCGGGGTTCGACGCACCGAGTTCGGCTGCGGGCGGCGTCACGCCGAAGGTGGCCCAGATCGGGTCGGCGATGCCGTACCAGGCGCCGGGTATCGGTACGGTGTTGCAGACCTCGGCATCGCCTCCGCCGCAGACCAGAGTGCTGGTGTCCACGCTGTTGGCCGGGCTGTGGAGGTAGTACGCCCCGAAGCGCGCCACCGGGTACCGGGGCGAGGCCAGCAGCAGCTTGTAGTCGCCGTTGTCGCCTGGCACGTAGGGGCTGGTGGCGGAGACGGCTGTCCAGCTGTGCCAGCCGTCGGTCGCGTTGCCCACCGAGAAGAAGGCGTTGGCCGCATCGACGACCTCGCCGCTGGTGGGCACGGTGTACTGGACCACGTGCTCGGTGGTGACCGGACCTGGCGCCCAGGTCACGCCGCCGTTGAGGTTGGCGAGCGTGGCCGCGTCGATGGCGACGCTGCCCATGGCCTGGATGGTGGCGGCCTTGTTGGTGAGCACGCCGATCTGTCCGGTGGCATGGCGCTCCGCGTCGAGGCTGCCGCCGATGGCCAGGTCACCGAGGCTGAAGATCAGCGCGCCGTCCTGGTTGAGGAGGCTGGCCGCGCCGATGTCCAGGCGCTCACGGGCGGCGATGGTGGCTGCGTGGCTCACGCCGCCGCTGGAGCCATCGCTCGCAAGCGTCTCGGCCAGGTTGTTCACCGTCTGCGCGGCGATCGACAGATGGTCGCCATAGATGCGCCCCGTGCCGATGTTGGTTACCGTGGCCGCGTTGATCCGGGTATCGCGCCCGTCGATCAGGCCGCGGTTGGTGAGCTTGCCGGTCGCGTTGACGATGGTCGTGCCGCCCGTCATCTCGCCGGTGGCGGTGTTGTCGATGGCCGAGGCATTGACCGTCAGCACGCCTGCTGCATTGCCCGTACCTCCGGTATCGGAAGCTCCGGCCAGCAGCTTGCCGCGATTGGTCAGCGTCCCGGTGGTGGTGTAGCTGAGGTTGCCATTGGCGCTGAGTTCGCCGTCGTTGACGGCACTCTGGCTGAGCGCGATCGACAGGTCCTGCCCGGATGTGATGACCCCCGCGCCGGTGAGCGCGGCTGCGGCAACGCTCGTGTTGCCCTTGGCCGCGAGGGTGCCGCCCACGTTGCTCGCCGCGCCGGAGATGGTCACGTCGAGGTGGCCCACTGCGGTGATGGAACCGGCATCGTTGGAGAGCGTGCCGGCGTGGACCGTGGTGTCGCCATTGCTCGCGATGGTGCCGCCGTTGTTGTTCAATGCTCCGGTGACTGAGATGTCGCTGGCGGCCGTACCGGCCTGCAGGATCTGGCCTTGGTTCGTGTTGCTGAGGTTGGATGCATGCAGGTCCAACCGGCCAGCGCTCAACGTGCCGGCATCGTTGACCAGCGACTGGTCGGCTGATGTGTTCGCCGTCACCTTCAGGGTGCCTGGCGTGATCACCGTGGCCTGGCTCGTCGTCACATCGCCAGTAGTGGCCGAGAGCGCGATGTTCGCGCCGCCGATCTCGCTGCCGGTGAGGTCCGTGCTGGCGCCACGAAACGAGACATCGCCAGCAGCCAGCGCCAGGCCCGCGATCCGCAGGGCACCGGTTGTCGTGACGTCAAGGTTGCCCGCCGGTCCGAGGCTGCCATCGGCGCGGATGCCAGCGCCGAGCACGCCGGTCGAACTGCCGTCGAAGCTGCCAGCGGTGACGGTGATGTGGCGTCCCGCTGTGAAGCTTCCGTCATTGGCGAATGCACCATTGACTGCAATCGTGCTGTCGTTCCCGGAGCGGATCGTTGCGCTGCTGCTGTTCGCAAGGCTGTCGGCCCGAACGGAGAGATCATCGCCGGTGAGCAGCTTGCCCGAGGTGTTGTCCAGCGCGCCGGCGACGGTGGCATGCAGCGCACCGATGGCAGAGACCGTTCCATGGCTGTTGTCGAGGGCGCCGCCGACGGCCAGGTCCGCCGTACCGTCGCTCGCCAGCACGCCGCCCTGGTTGTTCAGATCGCCGCTGGTGGTGATGTCGATCCGATTCGCGTGCAGGGTGCCGCCTGCGTTGTTCAGCGTGCCGACGTTGGCGGAGAACGTGTGGGTCACGTTCAGCGTGCCGCCGGCATTGCTGAAGGTCGGGCCGGTGAGCGCCATGTCGGACACGCTCAGGCTGCCGCCTGTGTTGTTCACATCGGCCGTCTGCAGCGTGATCGGACCGCCCGTGTAGACCTTGCCGCCGTCGTTGAGGATGCTGCCTGCGGCGGTGAGTGAGCCTGGTGCTGCGGCAGTCGTTGCGGAGGTTCCGACGCCAGCTGTCGTGCCGGCCGGAGCGTTCGTCGCGGTGTCCGTTGCGCTTGCTGTGTCGCTCGTTGTGGCTGAGCCCGCGTTACCGCTAGCGCCCGTTGCGCCTGTTCCACCTGCGCCTGATGCAGCCGAAGCAAGCACAGGCTCCGCCCCGATCACGCCACCGCCCGTGTTGCTCAGCCTCGGCGCCCCGATGGTCAGCCCCGCCGCACTGGTCTGGCGAACCGTCCCGCCCCGGTTGTCGATGTCGCCCGCGGCACTCGCCAGTTCGACGCGCTTGCCTTCCAGCGTGCCGCTCGCATCCCCAATGTGATTGGCCAGATCGCCTTGCGTCGCGATCTGAAGGTTGCCCGCGCTGCGCACCGTGCCGCTGTTGGCAAGGCTCTTCGCCTTGATCGAGCCGTCCGAGTTCAGCTGGATCAACCCCGAGTTCTCCAGCCTGCCGTCCGCCGAGAGCGTCAGCTTGCCGACCTCGCCCGTGAGCAGCATCGGGCCCGATGAGGTCTGGATCACGCCTGCATTGCGCGCCCCGACGCCCAGCTCGTTCACGACCAGAAAAATGTGGTTGCTGTACATGCCGCCGAGTTGCGCGATGTCGATCGCGTAGACCGGCGCGCCGTCACTGCCGCCATTGCCGGGGAGGGTGGTGATGCCCGTCATGTCGGTGATGGCGGACAGATCCGCAGAAATCTGATTCGCGCCCGCAACGACCTTCAGGTCCTTCGCATGCAGCGCGCCGCTCAGTTCGAACGCGCGCGACAGGATCGCGAGTGAGTCTGTGGTGCTCGCATCCAGTCCGGAACCCGAGATGCCGACAGCGCCGCCGCGCACCACATAGCTCTCCAGGTTCCCGGATGACCCGAACTGCGGCGTGCCGGTCGTCAGCGTGGCCCGACCCACATTGATGAACCCACCGCCATCGACCGAGATGCCCGACGGGTTGGCGATGACGACTTCGGAGCGTGGACCTGCGACTTCGACGAAGCCGCGCAGGTAGCTGGGGCTGCTGCTGTTGACCTCGTTGAGGATGACGCGCGCCGGGCCGGTGGCCAGCCACGGGTTGCCGGTGACGTAGCCGCCGAGCTGGGTCTGGACGTTCGTGCGGCTGTTGTTGAGGATCGCCCCCTGGGCGCCGACGTCGAACTGGCGGTACGTGTTGCGCGAGACGCCCGCGGCGGAGGGCGTCTGGATGTTGATGAGGGGTACGCCGTTGGGGGCTGCCAGGACGGTGGGGCGCTGTCGGCCCGGTGCATTGGGGTCGGCAACGATCTGTGCTGCTGCAGCGAGGGCTGTCAGCGAAGCAACCAAAGCAAGAATCGAACGCGCCGCGCCGTGTGCCGAAGTCTCCCCGCCGCACGCCTTGCATGCGCTGCGGGCCGTCTCCTGCACCGCCATGCGAAGACCTCGCGCGACGTTGAAGACCACGCGGTACAGATTGCGATTCATGTGGAGACAGGCCCTCGAAGAAAGAGAAGGCCGGGGCGGCCGCAGCGGTCGCCAGGACGGCGGCGCGGGGCGGAATCTGAGGGCTATCGCTTCATCGATGCGTGTGACAGCGCGAACCGTCTATGCAGGCCACCCGAAGGCCCGAAATGACGGTTGGAAATACTGAGCGCGGCGCGGGGGGATGGTGCGAAGTCGTGGCTCTTCCAGGCTGAGGGCGCCGGTCCACGCCCTCAGCGTGCGCATCGGCCGGCCGCGCTTCAGTACAGGGAAATTTTTTTCAGACTGCTGCATCCAGATGGCGATCTCGCGGGTAGTACCACCAGCAGCAAGCCGCTGCTCACCGCAACAGCAACCACTTCGAAGGAGCTTCACATGCAACAACTGGTCTCTTCCCGCACCCTGGGCGTGTCCGCGATCGTCGCTTCGGCCGCCGTCCTTGCCGCCTGCGGCACGACGGGCAGCAGCATGCCGATGACCTCGTTCTCGCAAGCCAGCCTGCCGCCCACCATCCAGGTGCCGGCCGGCAACAAGGTGGCCTGGGAAACCGTCGGCGTGGGCGACATCACCTATGAATGCCGCGACAAGGCCAACGCACCCGGCCAGACCGAATGGGTCTTCGTCGGCCCGAACGCGGTGCTGAACGATCGCATGGGCAAGCAGGTCGGCAAGTACTACGGCCCGCCGGCCACCTGGGAAGCGATGGACGGTTCGAAGCTCACCGCCACGCAGCTCGCCGTCGCGCCGTCGAGCCCGACCGCGCTGCCGTACCAATTGGTCAAGGCCAATCCCGCGATGGGCACCGGCGCCATGACCGGCGTGACCTACATCCAGCGTGTCGCACTGACCGGCGGCATCGCGCCCGCGGCCATGCCCTGCACGCCGATGACCAAGGGCCAGAAGACGACCGTCAAGTACCAGGCCGACTACATCTTCTGGAAGGCCGCGTAAAGCAAACGCCCTGCGCCCCGGCGGGCTGGCGGTTTCCTGGACGAAATGGCGGAGGCCTCGACTAACATCCTGGCTCCCACCGCTCCACCCGGGTCCCCCGTTGGCCGCTCCAGACGAATTCGACTACGAAGCCGCACTCGCCGCCTGCGCCCAGGGCCAGCGGCAGGCGCTGGCGCAGATCTACACGCGCGAAAGCCGTTACCTGCTCGGCGTGGCGTTGCGCATCGTGCGCCAGCGGCAGTACGCCGAAGACGTGCTGCACGACGCCTTCGTTGCCATCTGGCAGCGGGCCACGACCTTCGACGCCGCACGCGGCGCCGGCCGCGGCTGGATCTACACCGTGGTGCGCAACACCGCGCTGAACTGGGTTCGCAACAACGCGCGCGACGTGCCGGTCGATGAAGAAACCGGCGCCGCGCTCGAGGACGAAGTGGCGGTGCAACACCATGCGACGACACGCGATGCCGCCGAAACCCGCGTCGACCTCGGCCGTCTCGACGGCTGCCTCGACCGGCTCGAACCCGCACGGCGCGAATGCATCGTGCTGGCCTATGTCGACGGCTGCTCGCACGGCGAGATCGCCGAGCGCACGCAGACGCCGCTCGGCACCGTCAAGGCCTGGATCCAGCGCGGCATGCGGGCCCTGCGCGAGTGCATGACATGAACCCGAATCCAACCACCCCGCCGAACGACAGGGACCGCCGCGACGGCATCGATGCACTCGCGGGCGAATACGTGCTGGGCACGCTGTCGGCGGCGCGGCGCCGCGAGGTCGAGTCGCGCATGCCGCACGAGCCCGCGCTGCGCGACGCCGTCGACGCCTGGGACGCGCGGCTGCATCCGCTGACCGCACTGGCCGAGCCGGTCGAGCCGTCGCCCGCGCTGTGGGCGCGCATCGAGCAGAGCGTGGCGCCGCCGTTCAACGCCGCCACCGCAAACGTGAAGCGTGCTGCGACCGGCGTGCAGACCTGGTGGAACAACCTGAACCTGTGGCGCGGGCTGGCCGGCACCGGCTTCGCCGCGGCTGCGATCCTGGCGGCCGTGCTGGTCGTGCGCGTCCAGGCGCCGGCCACGCCGCAGTACATGGTCGTGCTGGTCGCGCCGCAGGACAAGGCGCCCGGCTGGGTGGTGCAGACCGGCAGCGGCAGGCAGGAGCCGCTGAGCCTGATCCCGCTGGGCACCGTGGCCGTGCCGAGCGACAAGTCGCTGCAGTTCTGGACCAAGGCCGACGCGTGGCGCGGCCCGGTGTCGCTGGGCCTGGTGCAACCGGGCCGGGCGCTGCGCGTGCCGATCGAGAAGCTGCCGCCGCTCGAGGCCAACCAGCTGTTCGAGCTGACGCTGGAGCCCGCCAACGGTTCGCCGATCGACCGGCCGACCGGCCCGATCCAGTTCATCGGCCGGGCCGTCAAGGTGATGTAGGCGCCTGCAGCGCGATCCGCTCAAGGCGTGCCGAACACTTCCTTCGCCACGGTCGCCGCCGTCACGGCGCTGGGCCAGCCGGCGTAGAAGGCGAGGTGCGTGATGGCTTCCACCAGTTCCTCCTGCGTCACGCCGTTCTGCTTCGCCAGCGCGAGGTGCGAGCGCAGTTGATCGGGCCGGTTCATCGCGATCAGCGCGCTCACCGTGGCCAGGCTGCGGTCGCGCCGCGACAGGCCCGGACGCCGCCAGACGTCGCCGAACAGCACGTCGTCGGTCAGTTGCGCCAGCCCCGGCGCGATGTCGCCCATGAGCTTCTGCGCCGTCGAAGGCTCGGCCACTGCCGTCGTCGTCGTTGTCGCCGACGCGGTGGCGGCTGTGCCGTACTGCGCGTCGCTGACCTTCTCCAGCCACGTCACGGAACTGCCATCGAGCACCTCGGCGATCGCGATGTGGGTCATCGAGGTCGTCGGGGCGGCGCCATGCCAGTGCTTCACGCCGGGCGGAATCCACACGACGTCGCCCGGACGCATGTCGCGCACGGCGCCGCCCCAGAACTGCACGCGTCCGACACCCGACGTGACGACCAGTGTCTGGCCGAGCGGATGGGTGTGCCAGGCGGTGCGTGCACCGGGCTGGAAGCGCACCGAACCGCCGGACGCACGCGCTGGCGCATGGGCTTCCAGCAGCATGTCCACGTGCACGCGGCCGGTGAAGTTGTCGGCCGAGCCGTCGAGGGACGCGCGCTCCTCGCGGTGCGTGATGTTCACCTCGGTCGACGACGGCAGGGCGCGCGCGCCGGGTTGCTCCTGCGCGCCGGCGGAGGTGGACAGCGCCACGGCGGTGATCATGGATGCGATGTGTTTCATGGGAGGCCGAGCGGGGTGTCGGTGGAGTGGGCGGCATAGCCGCGGACGTTCATGACCATGAAGAAGCTTTCTTTTTGTGGAGGAGGACGAGAACCGACAGCAACGCGAGCCCGAGCAGGGCCGTGCCGGCGGTCAGGGAAGCCGATACGCGATGCGCCAGCAAGGCCTGCGCGTGCAGCGGTGTCGGGCCGGCGGACGCATGGGCGCCGGCTGCGGCGGACACGACCACCAGCCATGCAAGGCCGAGCGAGCCGCCGATCTGGTGCGCCACATTGACCAGCCCCGACGCGGCGCCCGCGTCTTCCGGCGGCACGCCCGCCACGCCGGCGATCGTGAGCGGGCTCAGGGCGCAGCCCTGGCCCAGGCCGATCAGCATCATCGGCAGCGCGACGCCCGCGAGGTAGCCGGAATCCGCCGATGCGCGGCTGAGCCACGCCATGCCCAGCATCGCCGCCGTCAGGCCGACGATCAGCAGTTGCGTGTTGCCGCCGAGCTTGCGGCTCAGGCGCGGCACGGCCAGCGCCGCGGCGAAGTTGACCAGCGTGGCCGGCAGGAAGGCCAGTCCGGCCTGCATCGGGCTGAAGCCGAGAACGCCCTGCAGGAACTGGGTCGTGAAGAACCAGAAACCGATCATTCCGCCCAGGAAGAAGAGCCGCGCCAGATAGGCACCCGAGCGCCCGCGATCGGCGAACAGCCGCAGCGGCAGGATCGGCTGCGCCGCGCCTGCCTCGTGGCGCATGAACGCGGCCAGCAGCACGACCGCCGCCACCAGCGAGGCCAGCGTGAAGGCGTCGGACCAGCCGGTCGCCGACGCGCGCACGATGCCGTACACCAGCGCCGTCATGCCCAGCGTCGAACTGACCGCGCCGGGCAGGTCGAGCCGCCCCGTGCGGCGTTCGGACTCGGTGATGAAGCGCCGCGCGCCCAGCATCAGCACGAGCCCGATCGGCAGGTTGATGAAGAAGCCGACGCGCCACGACAGCAGGTCGGCCAGCACACCGCCGAGCACCAGCCCGACGCTGGCACCGATGCCCGCGGTGGCGCCGTAGTAGCCGAGTGCGCGCGTGCGCGCCGGCCCTTCGGGGAAGTGGGTCGACAGCAAGGCCAGCGTCGACGGCGCGAGGACTGCGGCGCCAACGCCCTGGACCGCCCGGGCGCAGACCATCCAGGCCGGCGACCGTGCCAGCCCGATCGCCAGCGACGCGAGCGTGAACAGCCCGAGCCCGGCCATGAACATGCGCCGCCGGCCGAGCAGGTCGCCCGCGCGCGCACCGAGCAGCAGCAGCCCGCCGAAGGCCAGCGTGTAGGCGTTCTGGACCCACGACAGGCCCTCGTCGCTGAAGCCCAGGCCGGCCTGGATCTTCGGCAGGCCGGTGATCACGATCGAGATGTCGAGCACGATCATCAGGTAGCTCGCGAGCACCAGGGCGAGCAGCGGCGCGGAGCCCGGCCGGGCGACGGAACGAGCGGCCATCGATGGAGAGGACGTGGCGGCTGTCATGTCGTTCCTGCGAGCCCGCGTTCCGTACCCGTCACAGGTCGAGCTTTCGCTCGCTCATCCACTTGACGATGGCCGGATCGCGGTGCGAGAAGAAGCTGCTGGTCGCGTTGTCGAGCGTTGCGATCTCCGCCATGTCGGTGTCCGACAAGGTGAAATCGAAGACGTCCAGGTTTTCCTGCATCCGCTCCTTGCGCACCGACTTGGCCAGTGCCACGACGCCGCGCTGGACGAGCCATCGCAAGACGACCTGCCCGACCGACTTGCCGTACCGCGCGCCGATGCCGATCAGTTTTTCGTTCTGGAACAGGTTGTTGCGGCCTTCGGCGAAGGGTGCCCAGGCCTCGGCCTGAACGGCGTTGTCGCGCATGAAGTTGGCGCTGTCGATCTGCTGGTGGAAAGGGTTGACCTCGACCTGGTTCACCGCCGGCTTGATCTCGTTGAAGGCCATGATGTCCATCAGGCGATCGGGCTCGAAGTTGCTCAAGCCGATCGCGCGCAATTTGCCGGCCTTGCAGGCTTCTTCCATGGCCCGCCACGAGCCGTGCACGTCGGCATAGGGCTGGTGGATGAGGTAGAGGTTGAGGTAGTCCAGCTGCAGGCGCTGCAGCGACTTGTCGATCGCGTCGCGGGTGCGTTCGTAGCCGGTGTCCTGCACCCAGAGCTTGCTCGTGACGAACAGTTCTTCGCGGGCCACGCCGCTCTCGCGCAGGCCCCGGCCCACGGCCGCCTCGTTCATGTACGAGGTCGCCGTGTCGATCAGGCGGTAGCCCGATTCGATCGCGTCGACGACGCTGCGCTGGCACTCTTTCGGGTCGGGTATCTGGAACACGCCGAAGCCGAGGATCGGCATCTGGAGCCCATTGTTCAAAGTGACGTATTGCATTGGATCTGTTTCCCTGTGTGTGGGTTGCGGGTGTGCCCAGCCGTCCCTGCGATGGCGCGGCGGCTGGGCTTCGTCATGATTTCTCGATGCCTCAAGCCGCGAGCGGCGGCATGCGATCGATCAGCTTGTCCAGCGTCATCGGGTAGTCGCGCAGCCGCACGCCGGTGGCGTTGTAGATGGCGTTGGCCACGGCGGCTCCGACGCCGCAGAGGCCGAGTTCGCCGACGCCCTTGGCCTTCATGGGCGACGAGATCGCGTCGGCCTCGTCGAGGAACACGACGTCCTGGTGCGGGATGTCCGCATGCACCGGCACCTCGTAGCCGGCGAGGTCGTGGTTGACGAAGAAGCCGAGCCGTTCGTCGACCGCGAGCTCCTCCATCAGCGCCGCGCCGACGCCCATCGTCATCGCGCCGATCACCTGGCTGCGCGCCGACTTGGGGTTGAGGATGCGCCCTGCCGCACACACCGCGAGCATCCGGCGCACGCGGACTTCGGCGGTGAACGCGTCGACCGCGACCTCGACGAAATGCGCGCTGAAGGTGGATTGCTGATAGCGCTTGGCGAGCTCGTCGAATTCGATCGCGTCCTCGGCTACCAGGCCGTCCGCACCGGCGGCCTGGGCGAGCGGCAGGCTGCGCCCGCCCGCATGCACCAGGCCGTCGGCGAACGAAGCGCCTTCCAGCGGCAGCGCCAGGCGCTGCAGCACGGCCGCACGCAGCTTCATGCAGGCGGCGTAGAGACCCGCGGTCGAGCAGTTCGCGCCCCATTGCCCGCCCGAGCCGGCCGACACCGGGAAGGTCGAGTCGCCGAGACGCACGATCACGCGCTCCATCGGCACGCCCATCATCTCGGCCGCGGTCTGCGCCAGGATGGTGTAGCTGCCGGTGCCGATGTCCGTCATGTCGGTTTCCACCGTGACCATGCCGCGGGCATCGAGCCGCACGCGCGCGGCCGATTTCGTGACCTGGTTGTTGCGGAAGCCCGCCGCCATGCCGATACCGATCCAGGACCGGCCTTCATGGCGCATCGCCGGTTTGACGCTGCGCTGCGCCCAACCGAAACGCTCGGCGCCGGTGCGCATGCATTCGATCAGCCGGCGCTCCGAGAAGCGCCGCGCCGGGTTGGCTGGGTCGACCTGGGTGTCGTTCAGCACGCGGAACTCGATCGGGTCCATCGCGAGCCGTTCCGCCATCTCGTCGATCGCGATCTCCAGCGCCATCAGGCCCGGCGCTTCGCCCGGCGCACGCATCGCGTTGCCTTCGGGCAGGTCGAGCAGCGTCAGGCGGGTGCCGGTCAGCCGGTTCGCACCGGCATAGAGCAACTGGGTCTGCTGCACGGCGTTTTCAGGCTTGCCGCCGACCAGGTTGCCGGACCAGCTCTCGTGCCCGATCGCCGTGATGCGCCCCTGCCGGGTGGCGCCGAGGCGCAGGCGCTGGATGGTCGCCGGCCGGTGCGTGGTGTTGTTGGCGACCAGCGGGCGCTGCATCGCCACCTTCACGGCGCGGCCCGCCACGCGGGCGCCGACCGCGGCGAGGACGGTGTCGGCGCGCAGGAACAGCTTGGCACCGAAGCCGCCGCCGACGTAGGGCGACATCAGGTGGATCTTGTCCTTGGTCGTGCCCAGCGTGGCCGCGAGGTCGGTCGTGGTCCAGTCGATCATCTGGTTCGACGTCCAGACCGTGAGCCGGTCGCCGTGCCAGACCGCGGTGGTGGCGTGCGGTTCCATCATCGCGTGCGAATGGTCCGGCGTGGTGTAGGTCTGGTCGAGCTGGACTTCCGCGTCGGCGAAGGCGCCCGCGAAGTCGCCGACGGTGCTGTTGCGGTCGGCGCTGCGCAGGGTCGTCGATGCCTTCGTCGCCGCCAGGCTGAAGGCGCCGGGCTCGCGGGCATAGCGCACCTGCAGCAACTGGGCCGCCGCGCGCGCCTGCTCGAAGGTCTCGGCGACGACCAGGGCGATCGCCTGGTGGTAGTGGTCGACCAGCGGGCCGCCGAGCAGCCTGGCGGTGTTCCATTGCCCCTTGCCGAGCTTGCCCGCGTTCTCCGCGGTGACGACGGCGATCACGCCGGGTGCCGCCCGTGCGAGCTGCGGGTCGATGGACGTGATGCGGCCCTTGGCGATGGCGGCGCCGACGATGTAGCCGTAGGCCGCGTTCGGCGCCACGTCGTGCCGCTCGTAGGCATAGGGTGCGGTGCCCGTGGTCTTGAGCGGTCCGTCGATGCGGTCGACCGGCTGGCCGATCACCTTGAGCTGATCGATCGGGTTGGTGGTGGCGGGTTGATCGAACTTCATGGGTCAGCTCCTGGTGTCGGCCAGCACGGCCGCGAGCGTGCGCTCGACCAGCGTGACCTTGAACGCGTTGTGTTCGGTCGGCCGGGCGCCGGCCAGCAGTTCGGCTGCCACGGCCTCGGCGCCACGTGGCAGCGCCTGTTCGGCGGCCTCGACGCGCCATGGCTTGGGTGCGACGCCGCCGAGCGCCACGCGGCCGGAGCCGTCGCGCTGGACGATGGCGGCCACCGAGATCAGCGCGAACGCATAGGACGCGCGGTCGCGCACCTTGCGGTAGACCTGCTTGCCGCCGACCGGTGCGGGCAGCGTGACGGCGGTGACCAGTTCACCCGGCTGCAGCGCCGTCTCGACCTGCGGCGTTGCGCCGGGCAGGGTGTGGAAATCCGCGATCGGGATCGTGCGCCGCGACCCGTCGGGCCGCAGCGTTTCCACGCGGGCGTCGAGCGCGCGCATCGCGACCGCCATGTCGCTCGGGTGCGTCGCGATGCAGGCGTCGCTGCTGCCGATGACCGCATGCTGGCGGCTGACGCCGCCGATCGCGGCACAGCCGCTGCCCGGCTGTCGCTTGTTGCAGGCCTGGTAGGTGTCGTAGAAGTACGGGCAGCGGGTGCGTTGCAGCAGGTTGCCCGCGGTGGTCGCCTTGTTTCGCAGTTGGCCGGATGCACCGGCCAGCAGGGCGCGCGCGAGCAGCGGGTGGTCGCGGCGGACGTGCGCATCGGCCGCCAGATCGGTGTTGCGCACCAGCGCGCCGATGCGCAGGCCACCGTCGGCGGTGGCGTCGATGCGGTCGAAGCCGAGGCCGTTGACGTCGATCAGGTGTGCGGGTGTCTCGATCTCGAGCTTCATCAGGTCGAGCAGGTTGGTGCCGCCGGCAATGAAGCGTGCGCCGGGCGTGCGGGCGGCGGCCGCCACGGCCTGCGCCGGGGAGCTGGCGCGCTCGTAGGTGAAGCGCTTCATGCCTGCACCCCCGCGACATCGGCGATCGCCTCGACGATGTTGCTGTAGGCGCCGCAGCGGCAGAGGTTGCCGCTCATGCGCTCGCGGAACTCGACGGTGGCGAGCTGTGGCGCGGCGCCGAGGTCGGCAGTGACGTGGCTGGGTATGCCTTCGGCGATTTCGCGCAGCATGCCCACGGCCGAGCAGATCTGCCCCGGCGTGCAGTAGCCGCACTGGTAGCCGTCGTGCTTGACGAAGGCGGCCTGCATCGGGTGCAGGCGGCCGACCGCGCCGAGCCCTTCGATCGTCGTGACCTGGGCGCCTTCGTGCATGACGGCCAGCGTCAGGCAGGCGTTGATCCGCCGGCCGTCGAGCATCACCGTGCAGGCGCCGCACTGGCCGTGGTCGCAGCCCTTCTTCGTGCCGGTCAGGTGCAGGTGTTCGCGCAGCGCGTCGAGCAGGGTCGTGCGGGTGTCGAGCATCAGGCGCTGTTGCCTGCCGTTGACGGTCAGGGTGACCGGCAACAGCGCGTCGGGGTCGCGGTTCGGTTCGGGCACCGCGGCAGTTGCCGTGGCCGTGGCCGCCATTGCCGGCACCGATGCCGTCGCAGCCCCGGCCTTCAGCAGGCCACGCCGGGAGATCGTGAATTCATCGCGCGTGTTCATGGCATCCGCTCCTTGTGCAGGCTCAAAGGAGCGGACTTTAGGGCGGCATGACCCCCACGAATAGACCCCGGAATCTTGAAGAACTGACAAGCTGCTGTTGATAATCCGCGCAGAAAGGGCCGTCCATGCCAATCAACGAGCTTCGTTCCATCGCCACCTTCGCCAAGACCGCCGAGCTCGGCAGCCTGCGACAGGCCGCTGCCGCCCAGGGCCTGACGCCGCAGGCCGCCAGCCAGGCTGTGGCGCAACTGGAGAAGCACCTCGGCGTGCGCCTGTTCCATCGCACCACGCGCAGCATCTCGCTGACCGACGAAGGCCGGCAGTTCCTGGAGGCGGCCCAGCCCGCGCTGGTGGGCATGCAGCGCGCACTGGCGATGGCGCGCCAGGCGAAGGACGAGATCGCGGGGCCGCTGCGCATCGTCGGGCCGCGCTCGACCTTCGCGCCGGTGCTGTGGCCGCTGCTCGATGAGTTCTGCCGCCTCTACCCGGAGGTGCAGCCCGACGTGCAACTGGACGACCGCATCGGCAACTGGGTGGAAGACCGGGTCGATGTCGGCTTCCGCGTCGGCATGTCGCCGGCCGAGGGCGTCGTCGCGCGCCGGCTGTTTCCGCTGCAGCTCATCATCTGTGCGGCGCCCGCGTACCTGGCCCGCCACGGCGCGCCCGACAGCCTTGGCGCGCTCACTGCGCACCGCTGCAGCGTGTTCCGCCATCCGGGCACCGGCAAGGTGTTGCCCTGGTATGTCACGGTGGCCGACAGCCGGGTCGAGCATGCGGTGGTGCCGGCGCTGTGCCTCAACGACGAGACCATCGAGACCGACGCCGTTATGGCCGGCCATGTGATCGGGCTGCTCAGCGGCGTGATCGCTGCGCGGCACATCCGTGCCGGCCGGCTGGTGCCCTTGCTCACGCAGCACCTGTCCGACCAGTCGAGCACCTTCGTGTACTACGGCAGCCGGCCCGCGCAGCCTGCGCGGGTGCGCGCCTTCATCGACCTGGCCGTGGAGCGGCTGACCGACAACCCCGCCTATGTGCTGACCGCCAAGGAGCTGAGCAGTGCGGAGGCCAAGGGGCGCAAGGCGCATCCGCGATCGAACGGGTAGTCGTCGCAATCCTTGCCTCAGTTGCGTGACGGCATGACGGCTGTGTTCCTATCGCCTGCATAAGAAGCTTCAATTCGCCTTGGCGCACGGTCTGCCACAGAATTGCCGCTCCCTCTCAATGCAGTACGTAGGAGCTCCCACATGGACAAACAGAAGACCGAAGCGAAGTGCCCGTTCAGCCAGGCCGCAGGCGCCGGCACCAAGAACAGCGACTGGTGGCCCAAGCAATTGCGCATCGACCTGCTGCATCAGCACTCGTCCAAGTCCGACCCCATGGCCGCCGGCTTCGACTACGCCGAAGCCTTCAAGAGCCTCGATCTCGCTGCGGTGAAGGCCGACCTCGCCGCGCTCATGACCGATTCGCAGGACTGGTGGCCGGCCGACTTCGGCCACTACGGCCCGCTCTTCGTCCGCATGGCCTGGCACAGCGCAGGCACCTACCGCATCGGCGATGGCCGTGGCGGTGCGGGCCGCGGCCAGCAGCGCTTTGCGCCGTTGAACAGCTGGCCCGACAACGTGAGCCTGGACAAGGCGCGCCGGCTGCTCTGGCCGATCAAGCAGAAGTACGGACAGAAGATTTCGTGGGCCGACCTGATGATCCTCACCGGCAACGTCGCGCTCGAAACCATGGGCTTCAAGACCTTCGGCTTTGCCGGCGGCCGTGCCGACGTGTGGGAGCCGGACCAGGACGTGTACTGGGGCCGCGAGACCAAGTGGCTCGGCGGCGACGTGCGCTATTCGCAGGGCTCGCCAGGCGTCGACAAGGACCATGCCGTGCTCGTGAAGGACGACGACAGCAAGGTGCCCGAGTCGCGCGACCTCGAGAACCCGCTGGCCGCCGTGCAGATGGGCCTGATCTATGTGAACCCCGAAGGCCCGGACGGCAAGCCCGACCCGATCGCGTCGGCACGCGACATCCGCGACACCTTCGCGCGCATGGCGATGGACGACGAAGAAACCGTCGCGCTGATCGCGGGCGGTCACACCTTCGGCAAGACGCACGGTGCGGGCCCTGCGGACAACGTGGCGCACGAACCCGAAGCGGCCGGCATCGAGGACCAGGGCCTCGGCTGGAAGAACGGCTTCGGCAGCGGCAAGGGCGGCGACACCATCACCAGCGGCCTCGAAGTCACCTGGACCAGCACGCCCACCAAGTGGAGCACCAACTTCTTCTGGAACCTGTTCGGCTACGAGTGGGAACTGACCAAGAGCCCGGCTGGCGCTCACCAGTGGGTGGCCAAGGGGGCGGGCGCCACCATCCCGCATGCCTTCGACGCGTCGAAGAAGCTGCTGCCCACCATGCTGACCACCGACCTGGCGCTGCGCTTCGACCCGGCGTACGAAAAGATCTCGCGCCGCTTCATGGAGAACCCCGACCAGTTCGCCGATGCGTTCGCGCGCGCCTGGTTCAAGCTCACGCACCGCGACATGGGCCCGCGCGTTCGCTACCTCGGTCCCGAGGTGCCGGCGGAAGAACTGATCTGGCAGGACCCGATTCCCGCCGTCGACCATGCGCTGGTCGACGCGCAGGACGTCGCGTCGCTGGCGGCCAAGGTGCTGGCCTCGGGCCTCACGCCGTCGCAGCTCGTGGCGACGGCCTGGGCCTCGGCGTCGACCTTCCGCGGCTCCGACAAGCGCGGCGGCGCGAACGGCGCACGCATCCGCCTGGCGCCGCAGAAGGACTGGGCGGTCAACCAGCCGGAACAGCTCGCCAAGGTGCTGCAGGTGCTCGAAGGCATCCAGGGCGAATTCAACGCGACGCAGGCCGGCGGCAAGAAGATCTCGCTGGCCGACCTGATCGTGCTGGCCGGCGGGGCCGGCGTGGAACAGGCGGCTCGCGCTGCCGGTCGTGAGCTGAAGGTGCCCTTCACGCCGGGCCGCACGGACGCGTCGCAGGCGCAGACCGACGTGCCGTCCTTCGCGCCGCTGGAGCCGGCGGCGGACGGCTTCCGCAACTACACGAAGGCGCGCTTCAGCGTGCCGGCCGAGGTGCTGCTGGTCGACAAGGCGCAACTGCTGACGCTGACCGCGCCCGAGCTGGCCGTGCTGGTCGGCGGCTTGCGCGTGCTCGGCGCGAATGCCGGAGGCAGCCAGGACGGCGTCTTCACGCAGACGCCGGGCGCGTTGACCAACGACTTCTTCGTGAACCTGCTCGACATGGGAACGGAATGGAAGTCGGTCGCCGGCGCGGGCGAGCAGTTCGAAGGGCGCGACCGGAAGACCGGCGAGCTGAAGTGGACGGCGACGCGCGCGGATCTGGTCTTCGGGTCGAACTCGCAGCTGCGGGCTGTGGCGGAGGTGTACGGCAGTGCGGATGGCGCAGACAAGTTCGTCGCCGACTTCGTGACGGCCTGGACGAAGGTGATGGAGCTGGATCGGTTCGATATCGCCTGAACGACCTGATCCGATGAGCGCGCGCTGACCGAGCGCTCTACCTGTTCATCCGCCCGTTGCCGTGTGCAGCGGGCGGATTTTTCATTTGTGGAATTGGGTTTTCATCATTAATCATCAATTGCAGCGAAACGTGAATTCGGCAATGGCCGCCGTACTGATTCAACGAAATTTACCGACGCGGTAGCATGCGGAGCAGCCATTTGGTTGCTATTCAATAAATCAGGGGGAATGTAATGGCTAGATTGAATCTTTTTGGTAAATCTCAGATCCTTTTGGGTGACATGACCTCCCACGGTGGCGTTGTGGTGTCCGGCAGTCCGACCAATACATGGCATGGCGTTGCCGTTGCTCGCATGAAGGATGTGGTGTGGTGCCCGCGATGTCCACCGCACCTGTTTGAAATTGCTGAGGGACTCGCGAATTTCACTGATGGCGGAATTCATATCTTCGCAAGTCGAAAATGATTCTGTTTTGGGAAGTTCAATGAAATACCGGAGATCCATTTTTTACTGGGCCGGCATTTTCTCGGCCTGTCTTGTCGCTCTGGTCGCGGGTTACATATGGGGTGAAAATTCAATCGAAGGTCGATTTTCCAACAGAGACGCTGCGGAGATCTTTCGTGCGTTGTTGAAATACGATGGAAAGATATCCAAAAATAATTGCGAAAACGAGGTCTTGGAGGTGAATGACTTTGTTTCCTCCTATCTTGATCGATCATTCTTTATAGAGAATTCCAGTTATCGAAGCCTTGCATGCAATGGGACTCCATTGCTTCAATGCAGCTGGCGCTTTGGACGCGATTCTCCGAATGAGGCGTGGGGTCGAATACTCGATTTTGAATACGACACGGCGTTGAAAAAAATAGTGTCAGGCAGCGTTTCTTGCTTGGACGTGCCTTGATACGGCAAACCGTGGAGAGCAACTGGCGTCTGCTGTCAGAACTTATTCAGGGTTAGAGCACTCGGCACAGCCGTCATCTCATACGCCGCGGAAGAACGGCGCCTCAGCTCAGCAGCGTCATGCCGGCGCTCCGCACGGCCCCTCGGTCGAAGCTCACGATCGATGTGCAGCCTTCGTTCAACGCAGTCTGCGCGATCAGCAATTCGGCAAAGCCCGTTCCCTTGGGCTTTTGCGTGAGCAGCAACTGCACCGCTTCCTGCACCGCCCCGCGTTGCTGCAGATGAAAGCTCGGCGTGCTGAGCAAGTCGTTCACCAGCGCGCCGATCTCTTTCGTAGACGCGCCGTAGAGCCGTTCCAGCACCCAGCAAAGTTCCACCAATACGACCAGGCTGATGAAGCCTTGCGAGCGTTCGTTGAGCTGGGTTTCAATGACGCGCGTGGCGATTGCGGACTGCTTCGCGTCGTCCTGCGCCAGATAGCGCACCAGCACGTTGGTATCGAGACCGATCATGAGCGCGCTCGGTGCTACGGCTTGCGATGCCCAGACGAAGCCGCATCGGCAATGGCCTGATTCATCGCTTCGAGGCTGACCGGCTTGGCCGCATGCCCGGCAAAGCGGCCCTTGAGCGTGGAGACATGGGTGTCGAGCGCGACCACCTTGAAGCCATCCTCCTGGACAATGAAGTCCACCTTGGCGCCTGGGCGAAGGCCCAAGGCTTTGCGTACGGACGCTGGTATGGTGATTTGCCCTTTGCTGGTCAATGTGGCAACTGTCATTTTTCCTCCTTACGGCGAGTAAGGAAGTATAGGCATGGCTGCATGCCTGGCACTGATTGCGGGGTTGGCCTATGGTTCAGTAGCCTGCATGGAAGGCGGCTTGGCACGGGTTGTTTTGAAGTTGTCGGAGTCCGGCTGAATGCCGCCTTGACATTCCATCGTGTGCCTTGATCTGATGAACCCGTGTTCCACGAATTCTTCCACCCCGCCGTCACCCGTTGGTTCACCCGAACCTTCCCCTCAGCCACCCCGGCCCAGCTCGCCGCGTGGCCGTCCATCCGTGCGCGCCGCGACACCCTCGTCGCCGCGCCGACCGGTTCCGGCAAGACGCTGACCGCCTTCCTCGCCGCGCTCGACGATCTCGTGGTGCGTGGCCTCGAACCCAACGGCCTGCCCGATGAAACCGCGGTCCTCTACATCTCGCCGCTCAAGGCGCTGTCCAACGACATCCGCCTGAACCTCGACGCGCCGCTGGCCGGGATCCGCGCCGAACTGTCGGCGCTCGGCCTGCCCGACGTCGACATCCGCACCGCCGTCCGCACCGGCGACACGCCGCAGAAGGAGCGCCAGCAGAGCCTGCGCCGCCCGCCGCACATCCTGGTGACGACGCCCGAATCGCTCTACGTGCTGCTCGGCTCGGCGTCGGGCCGCAAGATGCTCGCGACCGTGCGCAGCGTGATCGTGGACGAAATCCATGCGGTGGCGACCAGCAAGCGCGGAAGCCACCTGGCGCTGTCGCTGGAGCGGCTGCAGGCGCTGTGCCTGGCCGAGGAGGGCGGCGTGCGGCCGGTGCGCATCGGCCTGTCGGCCACGCAGAAGCCGATCGACGAAGTCGCGCGCTTCCTGGTCGGCGCGGGCGCGACGCACGATGGCGTGGCGGACTGCGCGATCGTCGACATCGGCTACACCAAGCAGCGCGACCTGGCGCTGGAGCTGCCGCCGACGCCGCTCGACGTGGTGATGTCGAACGACCAGTGGACGCAGGTCTACGCGCGCGTGGCCGAGATGGTGTGGCTGCACACGACGACGCTGGTCTTCGTCAACACGCGCCGCATGGCCGAGCGCACCGCGCGGCACCTGGGCGACATCCTCGGCAAGGACGCGGTGGCCGCGCACCACGGCAGCCTGTCGAAAGAGACGCGGCTCGACGCCGAGCAGCGCCTGAAGCGCGGCGATCTCAAGGTGCTGGTCGCGACCGCATCGCTCGAATTGGGGCTGGACATCGGCGATGTCGATCTGGTCTGCCAGCTCGGATCGCCGCGCTCAATCGCGAGCTTCCTGCAGCGCGCCGGCCGTGCCGGCCACGCGGTCGGCGGCGTGCCGAAGGCGCGGCTCTTTCCGCAGTCGCGCGACGAACTGGTCGAGTGTGCGGCGCTGCTCGACTGCGTGCGGCGCGGCGAGCTCGACGCGCTGCACATCCTGCCGGCGCCGCTCGACGTGCTGGCACAGCAGATCGTGGCCGAGACCGCCTGCCAGGAATGGGACGAGGACGCTCTCTTCGCGCTGGTGCGCCGCGCCTGGCCCTACGGGCAGCTCACGCGCGAGCGCTTCATGGAGGTCGTGCGCATGGTGTCCGACGGCTTCAGCACGCGGCAGGGCCAGCGCGCCGGCTACGTGCACCGCGACGCCGTCAACCACCTGCTGCGCGAGCGCAAGGGTGCGCGCATGACCGCGCTGACCTCGGGCGGCACGATCCCCGAGACCGGCGACTACGCGGTGGTGCTGGAGCCGCAGGCCGACAAGATCGGCACGGTGCACGAGGACTTCGCGGTCGAGAGCCTGGCGGGCGACGTGTTCCAGCTCGGCAACACCAGCTACCGCATCCTGCGCATCGAGTCCGGCAAGGTGCGGGTCGAAGACGCGCAGGGCGCGCCGCCCAACATCCCGTTCTGGCTCGGCGAGGCGCCGGGCCGCAGCGACGAGCTGTCCTTCGGCGTGTCGCGCCTGCGCGAGGCCGTTCAGCAAGCGCTGGCCGATGGCGGCGCCGAAGCGGCCATCGGCTGGCTCACAGGCACGGTCGGGCTCGATGCCGAGTCCGCGCGTCAGATCGTCGAGCACCTGGCGCGCAGCGTGGCGGTGCTCGGCGCGCTGCCGACGCAGCGGCGCATCGTGCTGGAGCGCTTCTTCGATGCGTCCGGCGGCATGCAACTGGTGATCCATTCGCCCTTCGGCAGCCGGCTCAACCGCGCCTGGGGGCTGGCGCTGCGCAAGCGTTTCTGCCGCACCTTCAACTTCGAGCTGCAGGCCGCGGCGACCGAAGACGCGATCGTGCTGTCGCTGTCGACCAGCCACAGCTTCGAACTGGCCGAGGTCGCGCGCTACCTGCATTCGAACTCGGCGCTGCACGTGCTGGTGCAGGCGCTGCTCGACGCGCCGCTGTTCGGCGTGCGCTGGCGCTGGAACGCCACCACCGCGCTCGCGCTGCCGCGCTTCACCGGCGGGCGCAAGGTGCCGCCGCAATTGCAGCGCATGAAGTCCGAGGACCTGCTGGCCGCGGTCTTCCCGGACCAGGTCGCGTGTGCCGAGAACCTGGTCGGCGAGCGCGAGGTGCCCGACCATCCGCTGGTCGCGCAGACGCTGGACGACTGCCTGCACGAGGCGATGGACGCCGACGGCTGGCTGCAGCTGCTGCGCCGCATGGAGGCCGGCGAGGTCGAGGTCGTCGCCTGCGACCTGCCCGCGCCGTCGCCGCTCGCGATGGAGGTGCTGAACGCGCGGCCCTACGCCTTTCTCGACGACGCGCCGCTGGAGGAGCGCCGCACGCTGGCCGTGCAGAACCGGCGCTACACCGACCCCGAAAGCGCCGACGACGTGGGCCAGCTCGATGCCGACGCGATCGCCGGCGTGCGCGAAGAAGCCTGGCCGCAGCCGCGCAACACCGACGAGATGCACGAGGCGCTCACGGCGCTCGGCGCGATCGGCGATGACGAGGCGGCGCAGGGCGTCGACTGGAAGAAGCGGCTGACGGCGCTGGCGAAGGCCGGCCGTGCGACGCGGCTGCGCGTCTCCGGTGCGGGACGTTCCGGCGCCGGCCTGTGGGTCGCGGCCGAGCGTCTGCCGATGTTGCAGGCGGTGCATCCCGATGCGCCGATGCAGCCCGCGATCGACGCCCCGTCCGATGCCGAGCGCCCTGCCGACCGTGAGTCGGCCGTGCGCGAGCTGTTGCGTTCGCGGCTCGGCGGGCTCGGGCCGGTCACGGTCGATGCGCTCGCGAAGCCGCTGCATCTGGATGCAGCCGATGTCGACGCCGCGTTGTTCGCGCTGCAGGCCGAGGGCACCGTGCTGCAGGGCCGCTTCACGCCCGGCACCACGGCGGTCGAGTGGTGCGAGCGGCATCTGCTGGCGCGCATCCATCGCTACACGCTCAAGCGCCTGCGGCGCGAGATCGAGCCGGTCGAGCCGCGCGACTTCGTGCGCTTCCTGTTCGGCTGGCAGCGCGTCGGCGCGGCGTCGCGCGTGCGCGGGCCCGAGGCGCTGTCGGGCGTGCTGTCGCAACTCGAAGGCTACGAGGCGCCCGCGCCGCTCTGGGAGGCCGAGCTGCTGCCCCCCCGCGTGGCCGACTACGCGGGCGCGTGGCTCGACGACCTGTGCACCGCCGGCCGCGTGTTCTGGACGCGCCTGCGGCCCGCGCCCGGCGATGGCCGCAGCCACGGCGCGGGCCAGTCGCTGCGCGCCACGCCGGTGGTGCTGTTGCCGCGTCGCAGTGCCGCGCTCTGGACCGGCCTGGTCCCGCCGCCGACGGAAGACGATGCGCTCGGTTCGCGTGCGTCGCGCGTCGCGGCGCACCTGGCGCAGCACGGCGCCTGCTTCTTCGACGAGATCGCCGCCGGCACGCGGCTGCTGCCGGTCGAGATCGAAGAGGCGCTGACCGAGCTGGTGGCGCGTGGCCGCGTGCGGTGCGACAGCTTCGCGGGCCTGCGCGCGCTGCTGGTGCCGGCGTCGAAGCGCGCGTCGGCCGACACGCGCCGGCGCCGACGCGTGCCGCTGTTCGGCATCGAGGATGCGGGGCGCTGGACGCTGGTGCGTCAAGCAATGCCAGCGCAAGACCATTCCAGAGACACCGCGGAACCGGCTTCGCCGGGCCGCTGGTGTCGCCCCCTCGAGGGGGAGGCGGCTACAGGCAGTGAGCCGCATCGGGGGTGGGCCAATGAACAGGTCGTGCAGGTGCTGCTGCGCCGCTATGGCGTGATCTGCTGGCGCCTGCTCGAGCGCGAGGCCGCATGGCTGCCGCCGTGGCGCGAACTGGTGCGCATCTGCCGCCGGCTGGAGGCGCGGGGCGAAATCCGGGGCGGGCGCTTCATCGCGGGCGTGTCGGGCGAGCAGTTCGCGCTGCCCGAAGCCGTGGCCGCGATGCGGCAGGTGCGTCGCGAGCCGCCCGATGGCGCCTTCATCGCGCTGTCGGCCAGCGATCCGGCCAACCTGCTGGGCACGCTGATCCAGGGCACGAAGGTGCCGCGGGTCGGCGGGGCGCGCGTGCTGTACCGCGACGGTGTGCCGATCGCGACCAGCGTGGCCGGCGACATCACGTTGCTGGTGCCGCTGGACGACGCCGATGCGCAGGCCGCGCGGCGGGCGCTGTCGCTCGAACCGTCGCTGCGCTTCCTGGAGATGGGCATCGGCAGCGAGTGAGCGTGGCACCCGCGGGCCGTGCTGGATCAGGCCCGAGAATCCCCGCATGCCCCACGCCGTTTCTCTCCTGCGCGCCGCTCGCCTGGCCCGCAGTTCAAAGCCTTTCCTGGCCCGTGGCGGCTTCAAGCGTGAGCGTTGCGAAGGCTGCCGGCTCGTTCCCAGTCACTGCATGTGCGCCTTGCGACCGTCGATGGCGACGCGCGCCGGCGTGTGCCTGCTGATGGCCGACATCGAGACGCTGAAGCCCACCAACACCGGCTGGCTGATCGCCGACGTGGTGCCCGACACCTTCGCCTTCGGCTGGGCGCGCACCGAGACCGACCCCGCGCTGCTGGCGCTGCTGGGCGATCCGCAGTGGCAACCTTACGTGGTGTTTCCGGGGCAGTACGCGGCGCCCGAGCGGGTGGTGGAAAGCGTCGAGCCGTGCGTTTCTCTGGATGGCGAGCCGGCGAAGCGCCCGCTCTTCATCCTGCTCGACGGCACGTGGTCCGAGGCACGCAAGATGTTCGGCAGAAGCCCTTACCTGGACGCGCTGCCGGTGCTGAGCCTGCAGCCGGACCGGATGTCGCAGTACAAGCTGCGCCGCTCCGGCCGCAGCGATCACTTGTGCACCAGCGAAGTCGCCGCGCTGTGCATGAGCCTGGCCGGCGAGCACGTCGCCGAGCAGACGCTCGACGCCTACCTGGCGGTCTTCACCCACCACTATCTGCAGGCGAAGAACCAGCAGCCGATCGCGTGGGACGGCGATGCGCACCAGCGGTTGCGCGAGGTCGCCGGCGCGTGGGGTGGGGAGGCGGAGGGCTGCCATCCATAGCGGTCCTCGCGGTGACCTGCTCCATGGCGTTTGCACGCGGTCGATGTCATGCGAGCCGCCCGCGCGAGCATCGACCCCAGGCGACTTCGGCCATCAGCAGCAGTGCCGCCGCCGCCGCGCCATAGACATGCGCGACCGCCACGATGCGTCCGCCGATCTGCTGCTCTTCGGTGGCGGAAGGGCCGGCGATCGATTGCCACGCCATCCAGCCCAGCACCGTGAACAGGGCGGCGCCCGAGATGCGGTCGCCGCGCAGCGCCGACGGCGTCAGCCCGCAGACGAACAGCCCGTACAGGACGCCCGACAGTCCCATGTAGTACGTCACCTCAGGCGACAAGGCGAGCAGCAGCAACGAGATGGCCATGGCCAGCCACAGCACGTCGAGCACCAGCCGGCGCGGCGTGAAGCGCGCGGGCGCCAGGGCGCAGCACAGCAACAGCCCGCACGCATTCAGAAGCGCATGGGCCCAGCCCAGATGCACCAGGTGGCCGGTGACGGCGCGCCACAGCTGCTCACCATGCAGCAGCGGTGTGCGCTCGAAGCGCAGTGCCGACTGCCATGCGTCGCCACCCGCTTGCAGCGCGAGGATCAACAGCACGCCCACCACGGCGCAGCGCCATGGCACAGCCCGGTCGTGCACGGCGGGTGCGGCGGACGCAGCGGTGCGTTCAGGCATCGGGCTCGGGCCGCCGCCACAGCCAGGCGAGCACGGCGGCCATGCTGCCGATGCCCAGGGCGCCGAGCCACGCGCGGTGCGCCGTCAGCGCGATGACGACGGCGCAGAAGGCCATCGCGATGGTGGCGCTCCACTTGGCGCGCCGGCTCACGGTGCGGCCGTTCTGCCAGTTGCGCAGCATCGGGCCGAACAGCTTGTGGTTCATCAGCCAGCCATGCAGGCGCGGCGAGCTGCGCGCCGCTGCCCAGGCCGCCAGCAGGATGAAGACCGTGGTCGGCATCCCCGGCACGATCACGCCGATCACGCCCATCACCAGGCACAGCACCGCGAAGGCCAGCAGCAGCCAGCGCGCCAGCCAGGGCAGCGGGGCGGGCGGCAAGGGTGTCGTCGCTGCCGTGGCGTTCGGCGCGGCGGATGGGTTCGGATCGTCGGATGGAGGCGTCATCAGGCTGCGATTGTGGTTCGTCCGCGCGGCCTCGTTCATCGCAGCGCCCTGATCGTGACCGCGCCGTTGCGGTTGCCGATCAGGCGCAGCACGTGGGCGAGTGCGGCTTCATGCCCATTCTCGGCCTGCGCGTCCGCATTGAAGCGCAGTTGGCCCGCGACCCAGACGCCTTGCCCGGTCAGGCGCAGCGGGCCCTGGAGCGTCGTCAGCGTGAAGCGCAACGGTGCGTCGCGTGCGGTGTCCTGACCGTCGATGTCGAAGCGGTAGCTGCCCAGAGAATCGATCGGCGCGATGCGCGACGACACCGATTCCATCGCCAGCGACAGGCGGCCGTCCATCTGCAGTCGTCCGCCGGTTCGATGCAGCGCGAAGCCCGATGTCGACAGCCGCAACCGGCCTTCGAAGCCCAGCGTGTTCCAGGGCGCGCCGAGGCCTTGCACGAGACCGGCCGGCCCTTGCCAGTCGAGCATGCCGACGCGAACGCCGACGCCGTCCGGCGCGATGGCCAACCGGACCGTCAGCGGTTCGCGCAGGCAGCAGGTCTGGTCGAGCTGCAACGTCAGGCCGGGCACAAAGGACGATGCAGGCGATGCATCCGAGGCCGCAACGACGTCCGGTCGCAGGCGCCAGCGCGTGCGTCCGGGCAGCGTGCGCATGTCCCGGCTGCCCGGCCCGGCCGTCAGGCTCAGCACGGCCGAGCCGTTCCACAGCGTGCCGCGCACGTCGCTCAGCTGGATGCGTTCGCCGGTGGCGCGCTCCAGCGCGGGTGCGATCCAGTGCGCC
Source organism: Variovorax sp. GW821-FHT10B04 (assembly GCF_059415645.1). Lineage (NCBI taxonomy): Bacteria > Pseudomonadati > Pseudomonadota > Betaproteobacteria > Burkholderiales > Comamonadaceae > Variovorax > Variovorax sp. GW821-FHT10B04. Next base: position 60,869 of record NZ_JBWKNQ010000016.1, on the reverse strand, counting down.
GGCCAGTGCAGCACCAGGGTCGCCAGCAGGCCGGCCAGCGCGCCCGCCGCGGCCCACGGCCACATGCGCCGCGTCCGTGCCTGCGCCGGCGCGCGGGCCGGCGTCGTCGGCGGCAGCGCAGCCAGCCTCGGCAAGCCGGCCGTCAGGCTCACGCAGCCGCGTCCGTGTGCAGGGCGAACTGCTGTTCCAGCAACTGGCCGAAGCGCGCGTAGGCGGCTTGCGCGCCGGCGATCACCTGGTCCTGCGCCGGCACCAGCGCGGGTGCGTCCAGCGCTTCCACGAAGCGCTTCCACACGCGGGCCCGGCCTTCCGGATAGGCCGCCAGATTGCGTGCCCCGAAGGTCGCGCCGAGCCCGAGCTTCTCGCCGGCTTCCTTGAACAGGAAGGCCGCGCCCAGCGTCGAGCCTTCGGACACGTAGAGCCAGCCCAGCGCTTCGGGCATCTTGACCGCGCGGGTCGCGACGTCCTGGGCCGGCGCGACCTTGTCCATGGCATCGAGGTCGGCCAGGTCGGTGAGCGATGCCGCGGCGCGGCCCCGCACGGCGAGGTCGGGCACGGCGGCCTGTACCTGCGGGTCGGCGAAGAAGTGCTCGACGTCGCGCTGGAACACGTACTGCGCGGCGACGAAGCTGGCGTAGCGCTCGCGGCTGGCGAACGGATCGCCCTGCGCCATGAGCGCGTGCATGCGCTCGTGCTGCGCGGCGGTCTCGTCGCGCAGGCGCTGCGACAGGGAGGGAGTGGTCATCGTGGAAGTCCTCGTGATGTGGATGGAGGTGAATCAATCGCGGCGCGCGGTGCGGCGCATCAGGCCGAATGCGGCCAGCGGTGCCAGCAGCCACAGGCTCAGCGGGCCGCCGCCACCGCCGCCGCCGCCGCCGGTGCTCGTTTCGGGCGTCGTCGGTGTGGTGGGGGTGGTCGGTGTGGTCGGCGCCGTGGCTTCGGCCTCGACGGTGACCGACACCGTCTCGGTCACCGCAGGTCCGCCGTTGACGCTTTCGCAGCGCAGCGTGAAGGTGTTGGTCCCCAGCTTGCTCAGCGCGCCCGACAGCGGCACCTGGCTGCCGGCGGTCTGCTGCGCGCCGCTCCAGGTGCTGCCGTTGTCGCCGCCCGCGGTGCAGCTCGCGGCGTTCTGGGTGGCCCAGCTCAGGGTCAGCGTGTCGCCTGCGCGTGCGGTGCTCGCGGATGCGCTCAGCACAGCCGTGAAGCTCACGGTGGGCAGCGGCACGTCGATGGAGAACATCGCGCCGTAGCCGGTCGTGCTCGACGAAACGGTGCCCAGCACCGCGTCCGACGCGCCGCCTTGGCGGGTTGCGCCGTAGAGCTTCTGCACGCCGCCTGCCGTGGCGCCGAGCGACAGGCCCACGGGGCGCATGCCTTCGGTCGTGGCGTCGAAGCGGTGCAGCACCTCGAAGCGGTCGTCCGAACGATCGGCCGCCTGGCCGACGACGATGCGGAACAGCGCGCCCGCGCCGATGGCGGTCGTGCTGCTCATCGTGCTGCCATCGCGTGCGGTGGTGCCGTAGATGTTGCCGTCCGCGGCACGCACCAGCGGTCCCATGGGGTTCGACGCGTCGGCTTCCGCCGTGCCGTCCTTGCTCGTGTCGCCATGGAAGTAGTGCACGACCTCGAAGGAGCCCGCGCGCGTCTTGTGCACGCGCCACACCGTGCCGCCCGCGGCGGTCGCGCTGCTTCCGTTGTAGTAGGTGGTGCCGTAGAGCCATTCGCCGTCTTCGACCAGGCCGCTGGCGCGGCTGTCGCCGGCGACGGCGGTGGTCAGCACGACAGGCACGCCGTCGCGCGCCTGCGCAAAGGTGTGGAGCACCTCGACCGCCGCGGCCTGGGTGGCGTCCACGCCGGCGTCGAGCGCGGCCTTGCTGATTTTGAACAGCGTGCCGACGGCCCGGCCGCTGTTGTCGGTGGACGGCAGCGACGGGTCGACGGCGATCGATGCGACCTGCGTCAGCCCGTAGAGCGCCTGGTCGGCCTCGCTCCAGGTCAGGGCTGCCGGCGAGCCGCCCTTGGCATGCAGGTACAGCGGGTTGTTGCGCGTGTCCACGCCGGACTGCACGAGGAAGTCACAGAAGTTCACCACCCGGCTCACGGTGCCCGCGGCGTTGCGGCGCCACAGGCTGTTGACCGAAGCCGGATTGCCGGTCGGGCAGGTGGCGCTGAGCGCGCCGCTGCCGAAGTAGACGTTGTCCTGTGCGTCGATCGCGATCTGGCCCTTGGGCGAGAAGTTGGCGGCGCTGACGAGCGTGCTGTCCGGCAGGGCGTCGAGCATGGTGCTGCCGTCCGTGGCGATGCCGAAGGTCAGGCCGGTTGTGGAGCTGGCGTTGCCAGCCTGTCCGGCGCCGGCACGCAGGATGTCGTTGCTGTCCTGCACGGAATTCGTGAGCTGGTGGCCGTACGCCATGCCGAGCACCGATGAGCGGTAACTGCCGCCGGCGAGCGTGAACTGGTACACGGCGCTCTGCGTGTAGCTGATGAGTGCGCCATAGGTCGGGCCGCCCGCCATCGTGGTCCCGCGCAGCGACAGTCCGTCGCGCGACAGCAGCGGCGGCGCATAGGCGAGGCCGCCGATGGCCGCGCCGGTGTCGCCGGTGAAGCGCAGCAGCACGGTCGGCACGAAGCTGCTGCCGGCGGTCTGCGCGCGCAGTGCACCGCCGGATGCGGCGGCCAGCGCGGCAACGGCCAGGACGGCGAGTGGAATGTTTCGGATCGGCATGCGGAAGGGCGTCATGGTGTGTCCAGGGGTTGGAGAAAAAATGAAGAAGGGGATGTCGGCCGCGGCTTCAGCGGACCGCCCGGCGGCGCAGCACGCCGAGCCCGGCCAGTGCGGCGAGCGGGAACAGCAGGGCGGGTGCGAGCGGTCCGCCGCCGCCGTTGCCGTACTGCACCTGGTTGCCGTCCTGGGTGGTGGCTGCTGCGCCCACGTACAGCGTGACCAGCGCGGAACTCACCTCGCCGCCCTTGACGGTGTCGGTGCAGATCACGCTGTAGCGGTAGGTGCCGCCGGCCTTGGTCAGCTGCACGCTGCCTTCGGTGGCGACCGGGCCGGTCCAGTCCTGCGCCGACGATTCGGAGCGGCAGTTGGCCGTCTGGAACGAGGTCCAGGTGAGCGTGGCGGTTTCGCCGACCTTGATCTCCGCGGGGGCGACGTTCAGCGTGACGCCGGCCGATGGCGTGTCGCCGGCCAGGTCGACCTGGAACACCGCGCCCTGGTCGTCCTGCGACACCGCGACGCCGTTCGCGTTCTTGTAGGCCGTGCCGCCGTTGGCCGACACGCCGTACAGCCGGCCGTCGGCACCGGTGGCCACGCCCAGCGGATGCATGCCGTCCACGTCGAACTTGAAGGAGTGCAGCAGCTCGAAACCGCCGCTGCCGTCCGCAGCAATGCGCGAGGGCACGATGCGATACAGCACACCGTCGGTGACCGACTGGCCGTAGTTCAGCAGCGTGTCGTAGTTCTCCGCGCCGGCCGCGTTGCAGGCGGTGACCCACGACACGAAGGCCAGGTCGGCGCAGGTGTTCGGGCTGTCCTTGTAGGTGGAGGAAGACAGCGGCCAGTGCCGGTTGGCGCCGCCGGTGAGCGTGGTGCCGTAGATGCTGCCGTCCGCGCCCACCGCCAGCGGGCCGCGCGGCGTGCTGCCATCGGTTTCGCTGAAGGTGTGCAGCAGCTGGAAGGTGCCGCTGCCGTTCATGGGAATGCGGTAGATCGCGCCATACGGCTTGGGGCCGTCGTAGTACGGGTAGGCCTTGCCGCCGTAGGTGCGCGCCCGCATGTGCGTGCCGCATTGCGGCGAGGCGGCGGTGTAGGTGCCGGCGGTGCTCCAGGTGGCGTTGGCGTCGTACACGCCCTGGCAGGTGGCCGATGTCGCGCCGTAGAGCCAGCCGTCCGCGCCTTCCTGCACCCAGGAGATGCCGCGCGAGGGGCCGTGGGCATGGCTGGTGTTGTCCAGCACGTTGATCTCGCCCTCGGCCAGCGTGAAGGTGTGCAGCACGACGAAGGTCGACGGCGTGCCGGGCTGGATGCGGTAGAGCGTGCCGACCGGCGTGCCCGGGTCGCTGGGCGTGCCGGGCTTGAAGGGCACGCCGCGGTTGTAGCCGGTGACGCCGTAGAGCCAGCCGTCGCTGCCCCGGATCAGGCCGTTGGCCACCTGCGGCATGCCGTTGGGGCCGGCGGTGAATTCATGCACCGTGCTGACCGTGCCCCGCTTGCCCGACAGCGTGACCTTGTAGATGCGGCCCTGGCCCTGCGGGCCCTTGTCGGCGCCGTAGAAGTTGCCGTCGGCGTCCTTCGCCAACGCGCCGTTCGGGCTGTAGAGATCGCCGGGCGTGGTCACGGCGGTCATGTGCGTTCCGTCCGAGTCGGTGCGGAAGATCACGCCCGCGCCCACGGTGGACGTGAAGAGATAGCGCCGGCCGCTCAGGACCTTGCCGTCGGCTCCGTAGTTGGCCGTGGCCTCGCCGTAGACACTGGTCATCACGCCGTAGAGCCCGCCGTCGGTGCCCTGCAGCGGCGTGCCGTTGATGCGGCCATACAGCTCGGTGTCGGTGTCCACGGTCAGGCCTTCCACGCCGAGCCTTTCGTACACGCCGGGAACGGTGGGCAGCCAGTAGAGGCCCGCGCCGCTGCGCAGGCTGGCGATGCCACGCGCGATGTTGGCGTTGTTGCCCGAGAAGCCGCCGTACAGGTAGCCGCGCTGCAGCGTCGGATGGGTGACGTAGAGCGGCGGCGCGGTCGGGTTCTGCGCACCCTGCCAGCCTTCCGGGCTGGTGGACGTGCTGACGGCCTCCGAGTACTGGTGGAAGGACGTCAGGTGGTTGACCGTGACGCCGGACGACGCAGCCTGCGCACCGGCCGGCGACGACACCAGCACGGCCAGCAGGGCGAGGGCGGGCAGGCGCGCGAAGAGGCTGAACGGCGCGAACGACGTGAACGGCACGGTGGTGCGCGATGGAAGTTGGGTCATGGAACGGGTCTCGAAAGGGATGGGCCGGCGGCTCAGAACTTGACCGACAGGGTGGCGAGCGTGGTGCGGCCCGGCGCGACCCAGTAGGTGTTGCCGTTCATCTCGCTGTAGTTGACGTCGCGCAGGTTGTTGATGGCCAGGCGCAGGGTGACGTTGGGGCTGACGTCGTAGCTGGCCCAGAAGTCGTGGACGCGCCAGCTCTTGCCGTTGTACAGATCGCTCAACCAGATGCTGGTGTTGGTGGCCGGTGACTGCATGCGCATGCGCAGGCCCAGCGTGAGCTTGCGGTCGAACAGGCGTACGCCGCCGCTCAGGCTCAGGTTCCTGCGTGGCGGCAGCACGTACCAGATGTTGGCGTTGCCCGGCTGGCCGAGCGTGGTGGCCGGAAAGCCGGTGAGGCTGCCGAGCGGAAACGGGTCGTAGCCGCCGGTGCCCGTGTCGATGATCATCCGCGTGAAGTTGAACGCGCCGAACACCACGCCGGCGTCGTAGTCGGCCTGCAGCTCGAAGCCCCTGGACTTGAATGGATCGTCCATGTTCATGTACGCATAAGGGCCGACCACGCCGCCGCCGGTCGTGCTGATCGGCGACATCACGCGGGCCAGCGTGATGTAGTTGTCGACCTTGTTCTGGAACAGCGCGGCCTTCATGCGCAGCTTGTCCGACGCGCTCAGCACGTTGTCGAAGTTGAGGTTGGCGCCGAGCTCGAGGTTGCGCGAGCGTTCGGCACGCAGCGCGGGGTTGGGGTAGTACGGAAACAGCGAGCCGGTGTGCGAACCCCACAGCAGCGACTCGGTCAGCGCCGGTGGCCGCAGGCCCTGGCCGTAGCTCGTGAACAGCTGCAGGTACGAGGTCGGCTTGACCGCGGCCGAGACGCGCGGCGCCCAGGCACCGTCGTGGCGGTCGACCGCATAGCCGGTGTAGATCGATGTGGTCGACGGGCGCACGCCCGCCGGGTTGGTGATCGAGCCCACGCGCATCAGGCCGTCGCCCTGCAGCCCGTACCAGTCGTAGCGCAGGCCGGCCGCCAGCTCCAGCCAGTCCCGGTACAGGAACGTGCTCTCGCCGAACAGGCTCATCACCGTGCGCTTGCCCGCGGGCGTCGAGCCGGTGTAGAGCGCCGTCGTGCCGGCATCGGCGCCGGCCGTCAGCGCCTGCGCCTCGGGGTCGGTCCGGTCCTGGAAGAACTCGGTGCCGGTCTTCAGGATCGTGTCGAAGGTCTGGCCCGGGAGCCGCGCCGTGTTCTGCACGCTGCCGCCGATGGTGCGGGTCTCGTAGCGCAGCCGGTATTCGTTGGCGTCGAGCGTGCCGGCCTCGCGCATCACGCTGTTGCTGGTGCGCGTGGCGTAGAGGCTCGATTGCAGGTCGACCCAGCGCATGTCCGATGGCCGCCAGCGGTGGTTGGCGACCAGCGTGTCGTTGCGGATGTGGTTGTGCGACGTCACGTCGCCGCCGGACACGTCCGTCGCGCTGCCCTCGTCGAAGCGCGCGTCCATGCCGATGTAGCTCAGCTTCAGCTCGTGGTCCGGCAGGAAGCGCCAGTTGGCCTTGAACAGGGCCGACGACTGGTCCTGCGACGACAGGCGGCTGGTGCCGTGCGTGAGCACCTCCATGTCGTCGGCGATCGTGCCGCGCCGGCCCTTCTCGAATTCGCCGACGTTCTTGCGGCCGAGCGCCATCACCAGGTCGAGGTCGTCGTTCGGTCGCAGGCCCAGCGCGGCGCTGCCCGCGAAGTCGTAGGCGTTGCTGCCGCGCGTGGCATTGACGCGGCCGCCGAAGCGCTGGTCTTCCTTCAGCAGGTCGTCCGTCTCCAGCGTCCGGAAGTTGACCATGCCGGCGATCATGGCCGCGCCGCCCGAAGTCGACGTCGGGCCCTTGGAGATGTCGACGCCGCTCAGCAGCTCGGGGTCGATGTAGACCGCGCCATTGGAGCCGTGGCCGCTCTGCTGGTAGTTCTGCCGCGTGCCGTCGATCATCACGTTGACCCGGCCGAAGTCCTGCAGGCCGCGCATGTTGACCGACACGCCCGGGTTCTGGCGGCTCTGCGAGGTGTAGACGCCCGGCACGTCGGCCAGCACGTCGCTGGTGTTGCGCGGCGGCAGCCGGTCGATGTCCTCGCGCGTGATGACCGCCACCGAGCCGGGCGTGTCGTAGACCTCCTGGCGGCGGTCGTGCGCCGCGGTGACGGTGGTGACCGGCAGCGTCGCTTCGGCCTGGGCACCGCCGGCGCCGGGTGTCTGCGTCGGTGCGAACACGTCGCGCGTCGCGGGCTCGGGTGCCTGCAGCACATAGTGGCCCGGCGCCTGCGCGCGTGCCACGCGGCCGGTGCCGCTCAGCAGCGCAGCGAGGCCGGCCTCGACCGAGAAGCTGCCGTCGAGCCCGCGGCTGCGCAGGCCGGCCACCTGCTGCGGCGTGAACGACAGCGTGATGCCGGCCTGGCGCGCGAAGCGGTTGAGCGTGTCGTCCAGCGCGCCGGCACCGATGCGGTAGGCGCGAACCTCCGGCGTGGCGGCCCGGGGCTGGGCCTGGGCCTGGATCTGGGCATGCGCCGGCGATGTCAGCAGCGTCAGCGTGGCGCCGAGGGCATGCAGGCAGAGCGCGCCGCGCAGGCAGGCCGCCAGCGTGGAAGGCCGGAAACGGACGGGCAGGTGGTGCAGTGGCATGGGAAGGAAAAAAGCGATGTGTCCCGTCCATGCCGGACGAGACGGGGAAACCCGACAGGAAAAACGCGGAAAAACGAGAAAAGTTTTTCAGCGCATCGAGACCTGCACCCAGAAGCGGGTGCGGTAGTCGATGCGCACGGGCAGCACGCTGGGCAGGACCGCCAGCACGCGCTCCGTGTCGTCGAGGCGGTAGACGCCCGACAGCCGCAGGTCGGCCGCGCGCGGGTCGCAGCCCACGTGGCCGGTGCGGTAGCGGCCGAGTTCGGCCAGGAAGTCGCCGAGCCGCATGTCGCGCGTGACCAGCGCGCCGTCGGTCCAGCCGGTCGGGTCGAGGCCGCGGTTGTCGGCCGGCGTCGCGTCCTGCGGGTCGAGCAGGTAGCTGCTGCCGGCCCGCGCGATGGTCCGCTCGGCACCGAACGCAGCCTGCGCGGGCTGCATCGCCACCGCGCCTTCTTCCACCGACAGCAGGCTGGCGGATGGCAGCAGCCGCACGATGAAGCGGGTGCCGATCGCCTCGAACAGGCCGTCGCGCGTCTGCACGCGCAGCGGCCGCTTCTGCCTTTGCGGCGAGGCATCGTCCGCGCCGGACACGAGCGAGATCTCGCCACGCGTCAGCACAAGCAGCCGCTGCACGCCGTCGAACCGGAGCTGGACCGCGCTGTCGGTGTTGAGCGCCAGTGCGGTGCCGTCGTCCAGCACGAGGCTGCGCCGTTCGCCTTTGGCCGTGCTCAGGTCGGCCAGCACGCGTTGCCACGGCGCGAGCTCGCCGACCAGCCAGGCGACGGGCGCGATGGTCGCCGCACCGATCGCCAGCTTGGCCATCGCGCGGCGGCGGCCCAGGCGCTGGGCGCCGGCCTGCAGCGCGTCGAAGGCCGCGCCGGCACCCGTGCCCGTGGGGGTGGCCGGCAGCATCTGGAAGTCCGCGCGCATCGCCTGGCCGACCTGCTGGGCGCGCAGCCAGGCGCGCTCGTGCGCCGGGTGTGCGCGGCGCCACTGGTCGAAGGCGCGCAGCGTGCGCGCATCGGGTGCGCCCGACTGCAGCCGCGTCATCCAGCCGAAGGCCTGGCGGACGGCTGCGTCGTCGCCGGCGGTGGAGGATGCCGGCATCTCAGGACTCGGCCAGCGCGAGGTGGCAGTGGTAGAGCGCCTCGGCCACATAGCGTTCGACCGAGCGCGTCGTCACGCCCATGCGACCGGCGATGTCGGCATAGGGCATGTCCTCGAGCTGCGCCAGCAGGAAGGCGGTGCGCACCCGCGGCTTCAGGCCGTCGAGCAGGCGGTCGATGCGCGCGAGCGCCTCGATGATCAGCAACTGCGCTTCCGGCGAGGGCGCGAGCTGCTCCGGCTGCAGCGCCAGGGCTTCCTTGTAGGCGCGCTCCAGTTCCTGGCGGCGCCACTGGTCGATCACCAGGCCCTTGGCGATGGTCGTGAGAAAGGCCCGCGGCTCGGCGATGCGCGAACGCGTGCGCGAGGCGAGCACCCGCACGAAGGTGTCGTGCGCGATGTCGGCCGCGTCCGCGGCGCTCGACAGCTTCTTGCGCAGCCACATCTGCAGCCAGCCATGGTGTTCGACGTAGAGCGTTTCGACGTTCGGAGCGGGCGAGGGCAGAGGCAGGTGGACGGACACGGCGATGGGCTTCCGGGCGGATCGGAGTCGATGCGCGGCCCGTGCATGGCATCGGATCCGTCGCGACTCAAATGAGAATTACTCGCATTGTAATGAGCCGTGACGTAGTCGCCCGAATGTCCGGGCGAAGGCCCGGTTGATCCGCGGACTCAGAGCGGCGCCGCCTTCGGGCTGAGCGCATACACGAGCACCCCCACCAGCACCACGAGCGTCGCGCACAGGAAGATCCCCGAATAGGTCTGTGCCGTGTCCCAGCCGTTGCGCAGGCTCGCGTCCGCGATCAGGCCGAAGGTCCACGAAGTCAGGGCCGACCCGAGGAAGACGAAGGTGTTCAGCACGCCCAGGCCACGGCCGCGCAGCGCCTGCGGCACCAGGCCGCGGCCGTGCGCCATCACCATCGGATGCACCATGCCGATGGTGGCGAGCAGCGTGAGCAGCAGAACGCCCGGCAGCAGGCCGGCCGCGGGCCAGGCCGACAGCAGCGCGCCGCAGGCCATCGAGAGCACCGACCAGCCCAGGATCGTGGCCTTGATCGAGAAGCGCCGCACCAGCAGAGGCAGCAGCAGCGCAGTGACGAAGCCGCCCATGCTCACCAGCGCGAGCGACAGGCCGCGTGCCCCGGCGTCGAGCCCGAACACGTCGGCCAGGTACGGCCCGCCCCAGGCGTTGCGGAAGGTGGTGCCGGCCGCGAGCGCCACGCACAGCGGTATCAGCGTCCACAGCGGCGGTAGCGCGAGCAGGCGCAGGCTGCCCATCAGCAGCACGGACGGGCTCTCGCTGCGCGCGTCGGCATGGCCGGTGTCGCGCACGTCGCGCCACACGGCGATGCAGGCCAGCAGCATGCAGACCGCCGCCACGCCGAGTGCCGGCCGCCAGCCGATGTGGTGCGCGGCCCATCCGAGCGGCGCGGTCGCACACAGTGCGCCGAGCATCGAGACCGCGTTGGCGCGCCCGATGACGCTGGCGTAGCGTTGCGCCGGCAGCTGTTCCGACGCGAAGTGCATCAGCCCCATGAAGACCGGCGCGCAGGCGAGCCCCAGGCCGGCCTGCGCCACCATCGCGGTCGCGCCGCCGGGCGCCACGACGAAGAGCACCGACGCCACGACACCCACCGCGCTCAGCAGCCGGGTCGGCGCGCCGACGCCGTAGCGGTCGAAGGCGATGCCGACGGGGATCTGCGCCACCGCGAAGGCCATGAAGAAGCAGGACGACAGCGTGCCGAAGCCGGCCGGCGACAGGTCCAGGTCGTGCTGCAGCTCCGGCGCGATCACCGCGAGGCAGGTGCGGAAGAACTGGCTGAGAACGAAGGCGAGGGTGAGTGCGCGGACACCGCGCGAGGGATCTGTGGACTGCTGCATGGAGAACGATGGCGCGGCGCGGCTGCCGCAGAGCCACCGAGGATACGGCGTCGAGCGCCGTCACGCTCCGCTCAGCGCTCGCCCTTGCGGTACGGCTTCATCAGCGCCTGCGGATAGCTCGCCTTGCGGGCCACCAGCACCAGCGCCAGGATCGACAACAGGTACGGCAGCATCAGGTACAGCTGGTAGGGCAGCACGGCGTCGCCCGACTGCTGCAACCGCAGCTGCAGGGCGTCGAAGAACGCGAACAGCAGCGCACCGAGCAAGGCCTTGCCGGGCCGCCACGATGCGAACACCACCAGCGCGACGCAGATCCAGCCGCGGCCGTTGATCATGTTGAAGAAGAAGGCGTTGAAGGCCGACAGCGTGAGGAAGGAGCCGGCAATGCCCATCAGCGCCGAGCCGGCGACGATCGCGCCGGTGCGGGTGGCCGCGACCGACACGCCCTGGCCTTCGGCCGCCTGCGGGTTCTCGCCGACCATGCGCACCGCCAGCCCGACCGGCGTGCGGTACAGCACCCAGCCGATGAGCGGCACCAGCAGCAGCGCGAACAGCGTCAGCGGCGTCTGCGCGTCCAGCACCGGAATGTGAAGCCAGTCCATCGGCGCGAAGGGCGTGACGGTGGGCGGCGTGTTGACCTTCGGAAAGCTCACGCGGTAGCCGTAGTAGCTGAGCGCCGTGGCGAGCAGCGTGATGCCGAGCCCGGACACGTGCTGCGACAGCGCGAGCCCGACGGTCAGGAAGGCGTGCAGCAGGCCGAACACCGCGCCGGTGAGCGCGGCCACGCCGACGCCGACCCACAGTGGCGCGCCCGCGTACACCGCGAGCCAGCCGGTGAAAGCGCCGGCCACCATGATCCCTTCGATGCCGAGGTTGAGCACGCCCGCGCGCTCGCACAGCAGCACGCCCAGCGTGCCGAGGATCAGCGGTGTCGCGATGCGCAGCGTGGCGACCCAGAACGACGCGTTGGCGAGGATGTCGAGAAGGTCGCTCATCGCTTCACCCGGTATTGCGTCAGCAGCGTGGCCACCAGCACCGCGATCAGCGACGCGGCGACGATCACGTCGGCGATGTACGTCGGCACGCCGACCGCGCGGCTCATGCTGTCGGCGCCGACCAGCACGCCGGCGACGAACACGCCGGCCGCCACCACGCCCAGCGGATGCAGGCCCGCGAGCATCGCGATCACGATGCCCGTGTAGCCGTAGCCCGGCGACATGTCGAGCGTCACGTAGCTGGTGCGGCCCGCGACCTCGATCGCGCCGGCCAGCCCGGCCAGCGCGCCCGACAGGAGCGCCACCGTGACCACCGTGCGCGTCACCGGCACGCCCGCGAAAGCCGCGGCACGCGCGTTGGCGCCGACGGCGCGGATGTCGAAGCCGATCACCGTGTACTTGAACAGCGCCCAGACGATGGCGGCCAGCGCCACCGCCCAGATCAGCCCGGTGTGCACCCGCGTCTGCGCGATCAGCTTGCCGAGTTCCAGGTCGCCCTGCAGCGCCACGCTCTGCGGCCAGCCCATGGCCGTCGGGTCTTTCATGGGGCCGTCGAGCATGGCCGACACGCCGAGCAGCACGATGAAGTTGATCAGCAGCGTGGTCACGACCTCGTCGACGCCGAGCTTGTTCTTCATCAGCGCCGGCCCGAGCAGCAGCAGCGCGCCGGCGATCGCGGCGGCCAGCATCATCAGCGGGAAGAGCAGCCAGATCGGCAGCTCGAAGCCGGTGCCGCCATGCATGCCGCCGACCGCCACCGCCGCGAGCGCGCCCGCATACAGCTGGCCCTCGGCGCCGATGTTGAAGAGCCGTGCCTTGAAGGCCACGGTGGCCGCGAGCCCGGTCAGGATCAGCGGGATCGCGCGGGTGAGGGTCTCGCTCCACGCGAACACCGAGCCGAAGCCGCCCTCGAGCAGCAGCGCATAGGTGCGGCTGACCGGTGCGCCGGCCCACAGCACCAGCAGCGCGCTGATCGCGAGCGTGAACAGCACGGCGCCGACGGGTGCGAGCACGAGCGCGGCGTGCGAGGTTTCGGAGCGGCGTTCGAGTCTCATGATCCAGCCATTGCCAAGCCGATGGCTTCGCGGGTCCAGTGGTCGGCGGGGCGCGGTTCGCCCAGGTGGCCGCCGTGCATCACGGCGACGCGGTCGCCCAGCGCCAGCACTTCGTCGAGGTCGTCGGAAATCATCAGCACCGCGGCACCGGCGTCGCGCGCCGCGATCAGTTGCTGCTGCACGTACGCGACGGCGCCGATGTCCAGGCCCCAGGTCGGCTGGTGCGCGACGATGAGGCGCGGCGGCTTCGACGTGCCGTCCGCCGCACCGGGCGCGAGCAGTGCTCGGCCGAGGATCAGCTTCTGCATGTTGCCGCCCGACAGGGCGCGTGCCGGCGCCATCAGGCCGGCGCCGCGCACGTCGTAGGCCTTCTCGACGCGCTGCGCATGCGCGCGCGCCGCACCGCGACGGATCCAGAGCCAGCGCGAGAACGCACGGCTGCGCAGCCGCTCGGACACCGCGTTCTCCCACACCGGCAGGTCGCCGATCACGCCGACCGCATGCCGGTCTTCGGGGATGCGCGCGACGCCGCGCGGCACCAGCTTCGCGGGCGAGGGCGGCAGCGCGCGGCCCATCAGCTGCACCGTGCCGGCGACCGTGCGGCGCGTGCCGCTCAACAGGTCGGCCAGCGCGACCTGGCCGTTGCCCGACACGCCGGCGATGGCGACGATCTCGCCCGCGCGCAAGGTGAGCGACACGTCGTCGAGCCGGTCGTGGCCGCTGCCCGCGGTGCTCACGTGGTCGAGCACGCAGACCGCGTCGCCGATGCGCCGGGCGGGCCGGCGCTGCGTGGTCTCGACCGCATGGCCGACCATCCACAGTGCGAGCTGCGCCTGCGTGGTGCCGGCGGCGGGCGCCTCGGCCACCAGCTTGCCGCCGCGCAGCACCGCGATGCGGTGCGACACGCGCAGCACTTCCGGCAGCTTGTGGCTGATGAAGATGACCGACAGGCCCTGCGCCACCATCTGAGCGAGCGTGGCGAACAGCGCTTCGCTTTCCTGCGGCGTGAGCACGGCGGTCGGCTCGTCGAGGATCAGGATGCGGGCGCCGCGGTACAGCGCCTTGAGGATCTCCACGCGCTGGCGCTCGCCCACCGACAGGTCGCCGATCTTCGCTTCGGGCCGTACCGGCAGGCCGAAGCGCTGCGACACCTCGAGCAGCCGAGCGCGCGCGGCGCGGCGGCGCGAGAACGGACGCCAGAGCGATTCGGTGCCCATCAGCACGTTGTCGAGCACGCTGAGGTTGTCGGCCAGGGTGAAGTGTTGGTGCACCATGCCGACGCCGGCTGCCAGCGCGGCCTTCGGGTTGCCCGGCGGCAGCGGCTTGCCGAAAACCTCGATGCGGCCTTCGTCGGCGGTGTAGTGGCCGAACAGGATCGACATCAGCGTGGATTTGCCGGCGCCGTTCTCGCCGAGCAGTGCGAGCACTTCGCCGGCATGCAGCGTCAGCGAGATGCCGTCGTTGGCGACCAGTGCGCCGAAGCGCTTGGTGATGCCGTCCAGCTGCAGCACCTGAGCGCTCATGGTGTTTCTCCTTCCCCCGACGGGGGAGGGAGCAAGGGAGCCCTCATTGCCAGGCCGCCAGAAAGGCCAGCAGCACCTTGGCCGAGTTGTCGGCCGCAACGCCCATGAAGGTGCCCATCTCGTTCTCGCCATCGCCGCCGCCGGCCAGGTCGCTCAGCGAGCGGAACGCGATGTAGGGCACGCCGTTGCTGTACGCGACCATGCCGACCGCTGCCGTTTCCATGTCGAGCGTGTTGGCCTGGAAGTTCTGGAACACGTATTCGCGGTAGGCCTTGTTGTCCATGAAGGCCTGGCCCGACACGCCGTTGCCACCGACCACCAGCTTGGGCCGGGTCGTGAGGCACTGGGCCGGGCCATTGCCGGCAACGGCGCAGTTCGCCAGTTCGACGTTGCCGATGCTGCGCGCCACGGCCAGCATCTTCGGATCGACCTCGAACCAGAACTTGTGCTGGATGGCCGGCTGCGCCGCGGAGCGCACTTCGACCGGGCGCGGATGCATCATGCCGAAGGCCGGCATCGTCACGTCCTTCATCCACGGCGGCGAGGTGAACTTGCCCGGTGCGGTCTCGCGCGCCATCAGCACTTCGAGGTACTGGCCCCACTGCACCGGCACCGTCACGTCGCCGATGTGCAGGGCCGGGTTCACGCCGCCCGCGATACCGCTGAACACGATGTGGCTGACCTGGAAGCGGTCGAGCGCCACCTGCGTGTTCATCGTCGCGTTGGTCATGCTGATGCCCGACATGAACAGCACGACCGGCTTGCCTTCGAGCGTGCCGGTCGTGAAGTCGGTGCCGTTGACCGTGTAGGTCTTCGGATCGCGCAGCTGCTTGCTCAGCAGCACGATCTCGGGCGCGAACGCCGAGACGACCGCCATGCGCGGCGTGCCGTCGAGCCGCACCGAACGCGCATCGGGCATGCCTGCGCATCCGGCGAGCGCGGCGGCCAGCACCCATGCCGACGCGGCACCGGCCAGTCGTCCGGTGCTGCGCATCACTTCGCCGTTGGCTTGGGAGCGCCGTCG
The DNA here is from genome assembly GCF_059415645.1 of Variovorax sp. GW821-FHT10B04. Taxonomy (NCBI): domain Bacteria; kingdom Pseudomonadati; phylum Pseudomonadota; class Betaproteobacteria; order Burkholderiales; family Comamonadaceae; genus Variovorax; species Variovorax sp. GW821-FHT10B04. The sequence goes on along the minus strand of NZ_JBWKNQ010000016.1, from coordinate 45,651 downwards.
TCCACCTTCACGGTGAACTTGCCCGACACGATGTCCGCTTCCTTGGCCTTCACCTTGGCGACCACCTCGGCCGGCACCTTCTTCTCGAAGGTGCCGAGCGGCGCGAGCGTCGAGCCCTTGTGCTTCATCATCGAGTACTGGCCGTAGTCCTCGGCGGCGAACTTGCCTTCCTTCACGAGCTTGATCGCGCGATCGGCGGTCGGGCCGAAGTCCCAGAGTGCGGAGGCGACCACGGTGTCCGGGTACTGCGCCTGCGTGTTGATCACGTTGCCGATCGCGAGCTTGCCCTTTTCCTTGGCCGCGTCGCTCACGCCGAAGCGCTCGGCATACATCACGTCAGCGCCCTTGTCGATCATCGCGAAGGCGGCTTCCTTGGCCTTCGGCGGATCGAACCAGCTGTTGATGAAGCTCACGCTGAACTCGACCTTCGGGTTCACTTCCTTCGCGCCGGCCATGAAGGCGTTCATCAGGCGGTTGACCTCGGGGATCGGGAAGCCGCCGACCATGCCGATCTTGTTCGTCTTGGTCATGCCGCCGGCGACCATACCCGACAGGTAGGCCGGTTCCTGGATGAAGTTGTCGAACACGCTGAGGTTGGGCGCCGCCGGCTTGCCCGACGAGCCGACCAGGAAGGCCGTCTTCGGGAAGTCCTTGGCCACCTTGCGCGCCGCGGCTTCGACGCCGAACACGTCGCCGATGATCAGCTGGTTGCCACCCGTCGCGTACTCGCGCATCACGCGCTCGAAGTCCGCATTGCTGACGTTTTCCGTCGCCTTGTACTCGATGTCCCCGCGCGCCTCGGCCGCCTTCAGCGCCTGGTGCAACCGGCCGACCCACTGCTGCTCGAACGGCGAGGTGTACACCCCCGCCACCTTGAGCTTGGCCTGCGCGAGCGCCAGCCCCGGCACCCCCGCGGCCAGCGCGGCAGCCACGGCGATGGAACGAATGATCAACTGTCGGCGTACGGTCATGGTTCTTCTCCTGCGTTTAAAAATTGTTGATCACTACGCCCGAGCAACGCCCGTGCCAGCGCATCGAATTGCCAGAAACACCGTGGAACCGGCTTCGCCGGGCCACCGGTGTTGCCCCCGGTAGGGGGTTGGAGGAGCGACACGAAGTGCGCGGATCCTGGGGGCGAGCCCTACTTCGTCCCGAAGATCCGGTCGCCCGCGTCACCCAGGCCCGGCAGGATGTAGCCGTGGCTGTTCAGCTCGCGGTCGATGGCCGCGGTGTAGATCGGCACGTCCGGATGCGCCGTCTGCAGCGCCTTCACGCCTTCCGGGCAGGCCAGCAGGCAGACGAACTTGATCGACTTCGGGCTCAGTTCCTTCAGCCGCTCGACCGCCGCGATGGCGGAGTTGCCGGTGGCGAGCATCGGGTCGACCACGACGATGTCGCGGTCCTGCATCTCGCTGGGCATCTTGAAGTAGTACTCGACCGCGGTCAGCGTCTTCGGGTCGCGGTACAGGCCGATGTGGCCGACGCGCGCGCCCGGCACCACCGACAGCATGCCTTCGAGGATGCCGTTGCCGGCGCGCAGGATCGACACCAGCACCAGCTTCTTGCCGTCGATGACCTTGGATGTCATGGTCTCGAGCGGCGTCTCGACCTCGATCTCCTGCATCGGCATGTCGCGCGTCACTTCATAGGCCATCAGGGAGCTGAGCTCGTTGAGCAGGCGGCGGAAGCTGTTGGTGGACGCGTCCTTGCGGCGCATCAGCGTGAGCTTGTGCTGGACGAGGGGATGGTCGATGACGTGAACGTTGCTCATGTTGGAAGTGCTTGGCGGCGATGCGCTGTTTGTTGTGGTCCGAAAGGGGAGAGTCTAGAAGACAGTGCCATCGCTTTCGATGTGCAGCGGCGGCTTTCCGTCACGCAAGCGTTGTGCCAGTGCCCGGCCCGCGGCCCAGGTGCCGCCTTCGAGGATGCAGGCCAGCGGCAGTTCGTCGGCGCTCTTGCCGAGCGTCTTGCGCACGCGCGGCGCGAGTTCGTCGAGCAGCGCGACCGTGAGGGCACGCCATTCGACGATGAACTCGTCGCCGGCCTTCCACTTGCGCTCGGCGCAGCTGCGGTCGCGCAACACGATCATCCCGGTGTCGATGAACAGGCCGCCGTTGCGGTACTCGGGCAGGCCCGTGAGTGCATCGAGCCCGCGCACCTTGACACCGGCCCACTCGAAGGGTTCGAGCAGCGAATAGGTCAGCCACTGCGACAGCTTGTGGAAGGGCATCCAGCCATTGGTCAGGCCCGGGCCATGCACGGCGCTGTGGCGCCAGCAGTCGCCGAGCGCGAACGCCGGGTCGCCGCTGCCGATGCCGCCGGGCCGGTCGCTGCCGTCGGCCGCGATGCTGTCGATCGCGTTGGCCGCGGGCCAGATGCGCGACAGCGAGGTCAGCACCAGCGACAACAGGTCGTGCGCCGTGATCTCGGCGGTGGGCGGAATGGCCGGTCCGTAAGGGCCGACCAGCGCGTCGAACAGGCTGCCCGGGCGCGGCTCGCCACCGTTGAGTGCAAAGATCTCAGGCTGCTCGTGCAGCGCCTCGCCGAGCCGGCGCAGCAGCGTGGCGCGGCCGGTCAGGCCGACCAGCGGATTCACCTCGCTGACCTGGAAGGCTTCGGCCAGCCGATCGGTGACCAGGGCACGCAGGCCTGCGGCATCGGCGCGCAGCGGATGGTCCGGGTCGGACGAGAACAGGCCGGCCGTGAAGGCATGGAAGCTGGCAATGCCCAGGCCTTCGGAGCGGGTGAAGGTCTGGCCGGTGGCCGGCTCGACATAGCGCCAGTCGGGGCCGGCGCCGGCATCGAGCAGCACGCTCACCAGCGCCAGGTCGATCTGCACGCGGGCGCGTTCGCGGTGCGTCACCTTGTCGCCGAGCAGTTCGTCCAGCTGCGCCAGGCGGTCGACATGGCCGGCCTCGAAATGGCGCCAGCGGCTGTGGAAGGGGATGTGCCCCGAGGCGTAGCGCTCCCGCGTGATCTCGGCCACGGTGCGCGCCGTGTCGTCGAACGCGCTGTCGCCGCCGATGGTGAACCAGCGCGACTCGCCGCGCCGCGCACGGGCCAGCAGCGCGGCGGCGCGCTCGCGGATCGCGGCCGTGTTGCGCAGGAAGGCGGCTGCGGCGGCCGGCTGGTTCAGGTCGCCGGTGAGTTCGAGTGCGGGGTCGACATGGCCGTCGGCGCCGGCGTGGCGCACCGCGGTGTTGGCGGTGGGGCGCTCGGGGTCGATGCCGTAGTTGTCCTTGCTCATTCGTTCAGTCCTCGGCCCTTGGCCTTCTTGAGTTCGTCGGCGTCCGGCACCGGGCCGGGCGTGAAGTAGCCGGCCGCCATCTTCGCGTCCATCTCGACGCGGGCGTCGGCCGGGATCAGCTCGTCGGGGATGTTCACCCGTTCGCCGATCTCGATGCCCGAGCCGGTGATGGCGTCGAACTTCAGGTTGCTCATCGACACGAGCCGGTGGATCTTGCGGATGCCGAGCCAGTGGAACACGTCGGGCATGAGCTCCTGGAAGCGCATGTCCTGCACGCCGGCCACGCATTCGGTGCGCGCGAAGTACTGGTCGGCCGTGTCGCCGCCGACCTGCCGCTTGCGCGCGTTGTAGACCAGGAATTTCGTCACCTCGCCGAGTGCGCGGCCTTCCTTGCGCGAATAGGCGATCAGGCCGACACCGCCGCGCTGCGCGCCCTGGATGCATTCCTCGATCGCATGCGTGAGGTAGGGGCGGCAGGTGCAGATGTCGGAGCCGAACACATCGGAGCCGTTGCATTCGTCGTGGATGCGGGCGGTGAGCTCGACCTCGGGATTGGCCAGGTCGCGCGGGTTGCCGAAGATGTAGAGCGTCTGTCCGCCGATCGGCGGCAGGAACACCTCGAGGTCGGAGCGCGTGACGAGCTCGGGGTACATGCCGCCGGTTTCTTCGAAGAGCACGCGCCGCAGGTCGCTCTCGCTGCAGCCGAAGCGGCGAGCCACCTCGGGCAGGTACCAGACCGGTTCGATCGCGGCCTTGGTCACCATCGCGGCGCCGCCGGCGGTGAGGAACCTGCCGTCGGCCTTGAGGCGGCCGCGCTGCAGCGCGTCGATCACCTCGGGGAGGATCACGTGGGCCTGCGTGACGGCGATGGTCGGGCGGATGTCGTAGCCGGCTGCCAGCTCGGTGGCGAACTCGCTCGCGATCATCGCGCCCCAGGGGTCGAGCGACACGATGCGCCCGGGTTCGCTCCATTGCGGATAGGGGCCGATGACGTCCGTCGGCGTGGTGTTGGTGAGGTCGGCCTTGTGCTCGCGCTTGAGTGCGCCGGCCGCGACGGCCAGCGCACGGTAGACGCTGTACGAGCCGCTGTGGGTGCCGATCACGTTGCGGTGCGCGCGGCTGGTCGTGGTGCCGACCACCGGCCCGCGTTCCTGTGCCGTGGCCGCGCCCCAATGGATCGGCAGGGCACCGAAGCCGCTGGCATGCGAGGTCAGCCGGATGTGGCGAGGAGAGGGTGCTGCGCCGGAACTGGTGGCGGCCGGCGTTGCGGTCGTGCCGGTGATGCCCGGGAGCGATGGGATGACGGGGGCGGACGGAGTCGAAGGAGTCGGCGAAATCGATGCGGTGTCTACAGACATTGCGAGCCCTCAAAAACAGCAATGTAGCGATGGTCGCCGGGGCTGGCAAGCCGCGATGTACGCCTTGTGCCGTACCGTTTTGACCGCATTGGCGCGCTCCTTGCATCACATGCGGCGACCTGTCGCGCATGCGTCTTGCATGCCTTCCGACGTTTGTCTTCTGTGCTTTTTCTTTGCGGATCCTTCTCTTGTCCCAGCCTCCGTCGCCACCTTCGTCCGTCAACGACACGTCCCGCACCCGCGACCGGCGCCTTCCGACACGCTTCGCACCGATCGCCTTTGCGTTCTACATGGCCGGCATCATGGCGCTGCTGATGAGCGCGGTGATCGTCGCGTCGAGCGGCGACTTCGGCCCCGGCTTCATCGGGCGCGTCTTGCATGCCTATGCGCTGGCGATGCCGATCGCGTTCATCTGCGTGCTGGCGGTTCGCCCGGTCGTCGTCCGGCTGGTGGGCTGGACGGTCCGCCTCTGACGCGAACGGCGCCGTCGGTCAGCCCGGCCACCTTGCGCCGCCGATGTTTTTCGCCGGGCTGTAACCTTCGCGGGCCATGCCACGAATAGACAAGGTAAGCCCGACGCCCGCGAACGACGCCGAAACGGCGCTGCGCAGCCTGCTGCTGCGTGGCCTGGACGGCGACGCCGTGGCGTACCGCACGTTCCTGCAGAAGCTCAGCGTGCACCTTCGGGCCTTTCTGGGTCGCCGTCTCTACGGCTGGCCCGATGAAGTGGAAGACCTCGTCCAGGAATGCCTGCTCGCCATGCACAACCAGCGCCATACCTATCAAAGCGACCAGCCGCTGACGGCCTGGGTGCATGCGATTGCGCGCTACAAGATGATCGATCTGCTGCGCGCCAAGCAGGGACGCGAGGCGCTGCATGTGCCGCTGGATGACGAACTGGCGGTCTTCGCCGAGTCGGCCGAAGAAGCGAGCGATGCGCGCCGCGACATCGGCACCTTGCTCAAGACATTGCCCGACCGCCACCGCCTGCCGATCGAGCAGGTCAAGCTGGAAGGCCTGTCGGTGGCCGAGGCGGCGCGCCGCACGGGCATGTCGGAGTCGGCCGTGAAGGTCGGCATCCACCGCGGGCTGAAGGCACTTGCGCTGAAGATGCGGGGCGCCGCATGAAGACCGAGGAGCTGATCTCTCTGTTGTCGGCGGATGCCGGCCCGGTGCCGCGTGCTTCGGCTGCGCGCCGGCTCGGTTGGGCCGCGACGGCCGCGCTGCCGTTGTCGCTCGTGCTGATGCTGGTCGCCTACGGCTTGCGGCGAGACATTTCCGTGGCCGCGGGATTGCCGATGTTCTGGGTCAAGCTGGTGTTTCCGCTGTGCATCGCCGCGATGGGCTTCCTCGCGGTGCAGCGGCTGGCGCGGCCCGGCGTGCGCGCCGGTGCCGCGTGGGCCGGGCTGCTGGTGCCGGTGCTGGTGGTCTGGCTGCTTGCGCTGTCCGCATGGGCAGGCGCACCCGATACGGCACGTCCGGCGCTGCTGTGGGGGCAAAGTTGGCGCGGCTGCATCTTCAACATCGTGCTGCTGTCGGCGCCGATGTTCGTCGCGGTGTTCGGCGCACTGAAGGGGCTGGCACCGACGCGGCCATCGTGGGCCGGTGCCGCGGCCGGTGCCGTCGCCGGCGGCCTGGGCGCGTCGGTGTACGCGCTGCATTGCATGGAGCTGGCCGCACCCTTCCTCGCGGTCTGGTACGTGGGCGGCATCGCCGTGACGATGGCGCTGGGTGCCTGCCTCGGGCCGCGGCTGCTGCGCTGGTGATGTCGCTCGCCTGGCCCTGAGCGGCCCTGAGCGGTGGCGCGCATCGGCGCTGCGCCAGCACGATTGCGCGCAAGTCGTGAGAATGGCCGCCCCATCACCAGGAGGCTTTCCATGACGATTTCGATGTACGACGTTTCCGTGTCCGTGTTCACCCGCGGACTGGCCCAGCTCTCGCATGTGCTCGACAAGGGCCTGGCCCATGTGAAGGCATCGGAAGCCGAACCGTCGACCCTGGTCCAGGCGCGGCTGGCGCCCGACATGTTGACGCTCGCGGGCCAGGTGCAGCGCGCGAGCGATGCGTCGAAGTTCGGCGTGGCGCGCATCGCGGGCGTTACCGCACCATCCTTTGCCGATACCGAAGCGAGCTTCGAGGAACTGCAGGCACGCATCGCCAGGACGGTGGAGTTCCTGAACGGTGTCGACCGTGGCGCGATCGACGGCCATGAGGACCGCAGCATCCAGCTGAAGGTCGGCGGCCACGAACTCACCCTTGACGCGCAGCGCTACCTGCTGCAGTTCGCGCTGCCGAACTTCTTCTTCCATGTGACGACCGCCTACGACGTGCTGCGCAACGCCGGTGTGCCGGTCGGCAAACTGGACTATCTCGGCCGGTTCTAGGCCAGAAGCCGCGTGTTCCATCCGGCGAGATGGCGCTCGGCGAGTTGGGCCAATGCATCGATCCACGCAGGGCTGTCGTTCAGGCAGGGGATGTAGCGGAAGTCCTTGCCGCCCGCGTGCAGGAAGGCCTCGCGGCCTTCCATCGCGATCTCTTCCAGCGTCTCGAGGCAGTCGGCAGGGAAGCCCGGGCACATCACGTCGACCCGGCCCGTGCCTGCGGCCCCCAGGGCACGCAGCGTCGGTTCGGTGTAGGGCTCCAGCCATTTGGCGCGGCCGAAGCGCGACTGGAAGGTCACGCGGTGCTGTGCCTCCGACAGCCCGAGCCGCGTGGCCAGCAGCCGTGCGGTGGCCAGGCACTGCGACTGGTACGGATCACCGAGCCGGATGTTGCGTTCGGGAATGCCGTGGAAGCTCATCACCAGTTGGTCGGGCTTGCCGTGCTGCTGCCAGTACGTCTCTGCGCTTTGCGCGAGCGCCTCGATGTACGCCGCGTCGTCGTGGTGCTGGTTGACGAAGCGCAGCTCGGGCAGCCGGCGCTGGCGCCGGGTCCAGGTGCCCACCTCGTCGATCACGCTGGCCGTGGTGGTTGCCGAATACTGCGGGTAGGCCTGCAGCACCAGCACGCGTTCGATGCCTTCGGCCTGCAGCGCATCGAGCCGTGCGGCGATCGACGGGTTGGCATAGCGCATCGCGTCGCGCACCGCGACCGTGTGTCCCGCCGCGTGCAGCCGGTCGCTCAACAACTGCGCCTGGCGTGCGCTCCAGACCTTGAGCGGTGACCCTTCCTTCAACCAGATGCTGGCGTACTTGGCCGCGGACTTGGCGGGCCTCACGCGCAGGATGATGCCGTGGAGGATCAGGAGCCAGATGGCGCGCGGGATCTCGACCACGCGCGGGTCGCCCAGGAAATCGGCCAGGTAGGTGCGAACGGCATCGGCGGTCGGCGCATCGGGCGAGCCCAGGTTGCACCAGAGCACGGCGGTGCGGGGCGGGTTGGCGGTCGGGGAGGTGCTGGTGGCCGGAGCCGCAGGCGACCCGCCTGCGTGAAGGTCTTGCAGAGGCATGCGATATTCTCGGGCATGACCCTGGAGACACCGGCCGCCGCCCACGGCGAACCCCTCGACCTCGGCCGCATTGCGGCGATTTCGCTGGACCTCGACGACACCCTGTGGCCGATCTGGCCGACCATCGCGCGTGCCGAGCGCGTGCTGCACGACTGGCTGCTGCGCGAGGCGCCGAAGACGTCCGAACTGCTCGTCACGCCCGGCGTGCTGCGCGAACTCCGCGAGGCCACCGAACGCGAGCGCTCCGACCTCGCGCACGACCTGAGCGCACTGCGCCGCGAGTCGATCCGCGCCGCGCTGAGGCGCACGGGCGAAGACCCGGCGCTGGCCGACCCGGCTTTCGACGTGTTCTTCGCGGAGCGGCAGCGTGTGGTGCTGTACGACGATGCGTTGCCGGCACTCGAATGGCTCAGTGCGCGCTACCCGCTGATCGCGATCTCCAATGGCAATGCCGACCTGAAGCTCACCGGCATCGACCGCTTCTTCCGCACCGCCTTCAGCGCCTACAGCTTCGGCAGCGGCAAGCCGCATGCGCCGATCTTCCACGCCGCCGCGGCATCGATCGGCGTTGCGCCGGAGCAGGTACTGCATGTGGGCGACGACCCGGCGCTCGACGTGGTGGGCGCGCTGGGCGTCGGCATGCAGGCGGCCTGGGTCGTTCGCATGCCGGAGGACGAGCGCACGCCATGGTCCCACGGCGGACGACCGCCGCAACTGATCGTGCCTGACCTGCAGGCGCTGTGCCGGGCGCTGGGCGCCGCCTGATTCAGTCGATCCCGAAGCGTTGGCGCAGGGCCTCGCAGAAGTCGTTCGAACCGCTGAGGGACAGGCCGATGGTGTGGCGCGGCACACCTGCGGCGCCCGGCTCGACGACGAGCGACCGCCGGCCTGTGTCGTAGCGCAGCACGTCGGCCACGCTGTATTCGCGCAGCGATTGCAGATCGCAATCCCAGGCGAAGCCGTCGGCCACCGGCCCGGCGTCGCCGAACGTGGCGTGCGCCCAGCCCAGCACGTCCGAGATCTCCGCATGGACCGCATCGACCTGCGCCGGCCCGACGGATGCGAGCGCATCGAAGGTGCCGAAGGCCGTGTCGTCCTCGCCGTTCTCGCTGTAGTCGAAATCCAGGTAGTTCAGTGTCATGGTCGTGCGGGGTGTCAGTGGCGGCTCGGCGGGACGCTGCGTGCAGCGGCAAGTCCGCTGCGCACCGCGCCTTCGAGCGTGGCGGGGTAGGGCCCGTCGACATAGTCGCCGCAGGCGATCAGGCCCTCGGCGACCTGCATGGCGGGGCGTTGCAGCCCGGGCGTGCAGGCAAAGGTCGCGCGCTTTTCGACGACGGTCTGCAGCACTTCGATGTGTTCGAGGCCCAGCTGCATGCGCGCCTGCCGTACCACGCCGTTTTCCAGTGCTTCGCGCGGCAGCGTGCTCGCGCTGACCACGAAGGCGAGCAGGCCGCGTGTGGCGCCGAGCTGACCCCGGTCGAGCACGAACTGCGCGGGTGCCGTGGCATCGCTGCGCAGCGCGAGCATCGGCGCCGCAAGCCGGCGAGCGCCAGCGGAGACATACACCGTCGCGATGCTTTCATGCCGCAGCGCTTCGGCCGTCCGCAGCCAGTCTTCGGCCTGCGGGAGACCGGCGCCGCGGACCAGCCGCGCAGCGTCCCAGGGCGCGACGGCCAGCACGACGCGATCGGCCTCGATGCCGTCGAGCTGCCAGCCGCCCGCCGAGGCGGCGAGCGACTGAACCCGGTGGCCGAGCCGTACCGTGGCGCCGTGATCGGCCAGCCACCGCAGCGCCGGATCGGGCAGCAACGCGCCCAGGTCGACCCGCGGCAGCAAGAGGTCCGCGCTGCCGCGTCCGGCGAAAAGAGCGTCGTGCAGCACGCGCAGGAAGACTTGCGCGCTGGCCGCCTCGGCCGGCGTGTTCAACGCCGAAACGCACAGGGGTTCGATCAACTCGTGCCGCACGCGCGGTGTGAGCGTGCGGCACAGCGCTTCGACACTCAACGCCGGCGCGCAGCTGAAGCCTTGTCTTCGCCAGCGCAGCGCCGCCAGGATCAGGCGGATCTTGTCGCGCCACGACCAGCCGTGGGCACCCACGATGCCTGCGAGCAGATCCAGGGGCGCCGGCCAATGCGCGGGCACCTGCAGCCCGCCGCCATCCGCGAAGCGCAGCGAGAGTGGCATGCGGTGCAGCACCTGCGCAGGATCGACGCCGATGTCGCGCATCAGTCCCAGGGTAGCGGTGTAGGCGCCGATCAGGATGTGCTGCCCGTTGTCGAGCGGCGTGCCGTCGAGGCCGCCTGTTGCGTCGATCCGCCGTGCGCGACCGCCGGCCGTGCGCGCCGCGTCGAACAAGGTGACCGCGTGGCCGGCACGCGTGGCCTCGATCGCGCATGCAAGCCCGGCCCAGCCGGCGCCGACGATCGCGAGCTTCATTCGGCCGGGGATGCGGCGGCCGGTGGCCGTGACGGGCGGCGGCGCATCGCGCTCGACGACGTCACAGCCGGCCCAGGGCCTGAACGCGCCAGGCGAGCCAGAACTTGCGCACCGGCGTCAGGCTCACGCGCTGGTTCAGCACCTGGAAGCCGTCGCGCTCGATCTCGCGCAGCAGCGTGCGGTAGATGCTGGCCATCATCAGGCCCGGCTTCTGGCTGCGCCGGTCGGCGTCGGGCAGCAGCGCCAGCGCCTCGTCGTAGGCCGCGTGGGCGCGTGCCGCCTGGAACTTCATCAGCGCGAGGAAGCGGTCGGAGCTCACACGGTTCAGCAGTTCGTGGGCCTTGACGTCGAACTGCTGGAGTTCGTTGACCGGCAGGTAGATGCGCCCGCGCAGCGCGTCTTCGCCGACGTCACGGATGATGTTGGTCAGCTGCAGCGCCAGGCCGAGCTTGTGCGCATAGGCCGTGGTCTGCGGCTCGGTCTGGCCGAAGATGCGCGCGGCGACTTCGCCGACCACGCCGGCCACCAGATGGCAGTAGCGCTGCAGCGCATGGAAGTCGAGGTAGCGCGTCTGGTCGAGGTCCATCTGGCAGCCATCGATCACCTGCAGCAATTGAGTGGCTTCGATCCCGAATTCGGCCGCGCAGGGCATCAGCGCCTGCATGACCGGGTGGCGTGGTTGCCCGGCGAAAGCCTGGGCGACCTCGGTGCGCCACCAGGCGAGCTTGGTGGCTGCGACGCCGGGATCGCGCACCTCGTCGACCACATCGTCGATCTCGCGGCAGAACGCGTAGAAGGCGGTGATCGCGGCACGGCGCGGCTTGGGGAGAAACAGAAAGGCGTAATAGAAACTGCTGCCCGAGGCAGCGGCCTTCTCCTGCACGTATTGCTCAGGGTTCATTGCGGGAGTCTGTTTCGCTTCTTCTTCATGCGGGCGATTGTCTCCGCATCCGCAGTGCCCGCCAGGCGAGCACGGGGACGTCGGATTTGCCGATGGTCGGCCGCTGCGAGAAGGTGTCGAAACCGAGCGCCTCGATCTTGTCGAGGATGCGCAGTCCGCCCTGGACGACCAGCCGCAGTTCCCAGCCGGCCCGGCCGGGGAGCCGGCGCACGAGCGGTGCACCTTCGTTCATCAACTGGCGTGCCCATGCGGTCGATTCGGCGATCAGCGCCGTCGCAGCGGCGGCGGGCGCAGGCGATGCCAGCGGACGGAAAGTGGCGAAGTCCTGCCGCGACAAGCCATGTCGAAGGCAATCCGACAGCGCAAAGTAGAAGCGCCCGCGTGGCAGGTCGACGCTCGGGTCCTGCCAGAAGTTGATCAGTTGCAGCGCGCTGCAGATCGCGTCGCTCTGGGCGAGCGACTGCGCATCGGTCACGCCGTACAGGTGCAGCAGCAGCCGGCCGACCGGGTTGGCCGATCGGCGGCAGTAGCTCAGCAAGGCGTCGCGATCGCGCCAGGTCGCGGCATCGACGTCGCCTGACTGGAAGGCCGCGTCGCGCGCAACGTCTTCCGTGAAGGCGTCCAGCAGTGCGGACAGCTCGCCGCCCGGTAAATGGAATAGCTCGATCGCGGCGCGCAGCGGCAGAAACACGGCGGCCCAGCGCAGCGAAGGCTGCTGACCGCCGAGCACGGCCGACAGGTCACGGCGGTAGGCGTGCAGATCGGCGAGCCGTGCTTCGGGCGTGGCGTCGCCTTCGTCGGCCAGGTCGTCGGCCGTGCGGGCGAAGTGGTAGATCGCCGCGATCGGCGGCCGGAGGCGTGGGGGGCAGAGCCAGGACGCGACAGGGAAGTTTTCGTAGTGCGTCGGCGACGGCGCTGCGATGGGCGTGGGAACCGAGGAGGAGGGAGAGGGGGTTGGCACGCCGCGGATTGTCCCGCACGTGGGCGGACGCGCCGTCTGTCGGCGCAGACCACCTTCGTGCGTCGGCGCGCTGCGCGGCGTTGACAGTTTTTGGCGTTTACCCTAGATTACTAACCGTCCGGTCATTAGTGGCCCGTCTGTTCCGTTCAAGGTGATTCATGACCGTGTCTCTTCCGCCTCCCCGCTTTTCATCCCATCGCAGCGCTTTTCTGCTGGTGGCCGCTGCCGTTGCGCTCGCAGGCTGTTCGCGCCCCGCGCCGCCTGAAGAGCCGCTGCGGTCGGTCAAGGTGGTGACGGTCGGCAACGGCAGTTTCAATACCGAGCCCGAGTTTTCGGCCGAAGTGCGGGCTCGCGTGGAGTCGCGCGTCGGCTTCCGCGTGGCCGGCAAGATCACGCGCCGCCAGGCCGAACTCGGTCAGCATGTGCAGGCCGGCCAGGTGCTGGCGCAGATCGATCCGCAGGACTATCGACTGGCTGCCGACGCTGCCCGCGCGCAACAGGCCTCGGCGCAGACCAACCGCGACCTCGCCTCGGCCGATCTGAAGCGCTATCGCGAGCTGCGCGACCAGAACTTCATCAGCGGCGCCGAGCTGGAGCGACGCGAAAGTACTTTCAAGGCTGCGCAGGCGCAGTTCGAACAGGCGCAGGCGCAATTGGCGTCGCAGGGCAACCAGACGAGCTACACCACGCTGATGGCGGATGCGCCCGGCGTCATCACGGCGATCGAGGCCGAACCCGGCCAGTTCGTGTCGGCGGGTACGCCGGTCGTGCGGATCGCGCAGGACGGCTCGCGCGACGTCGTGTTCGCCGTGCCGGAGGACCGCGCTGCGCTGATCACGGTGGGTTCGCCGGTGACGGTGCGGGGTTGGTCTGGCGGCGCCGAACTCGAGGGCAAGGTGCGAGAGGTCGCGGCCAGCGCGGACGCGGTGACGCGCACCTTCACGGTCAAGGTCGCCATCGACGCGGCCACCGCGCCGTCGCTCGGCTCCACGGTCTATGCGCGGCCACAGGCGCTCTCGCGCGGCGGCGCGCCGGTGCTCAAGCTGCCGACCAGCGCGTTGCGCCAGGAAGGACAGGGCAGTGCGGTCTGGGTGCTCGACAAGGCAACGATGACCGTCCGTTCGCAGCCGGTACAGGTCGCGACGGCGGACGGCAACGATGCGGTGATTGCCGGCGGAATTTCGCCCGGCATGCTGGTGGTGACGGCGGGCGTGCACGTGTTGTCGCCGGGCCAGAAGGTCACGATCTACCAGGACCGCAATGCGCCGGCCGCATCTGCCGCGCCTGCTGCCGCTGCCGCGCCGGCGGCCCCCGCGGCTTCCGCTGCCAGCCGCTGAGGTCGCACCGATGACGACCCCGAAAGAAGCGACCGGCAAGGCCGGCTTCAACCTGTCCAAGTGGGCGCTCGACCACGCGGCGCTCACGCGCTACCTGATGCTGGTCCTGATGGTGCTGGGCTTCGCGGCCTACTTCCAATTGGGCCAGGACGAGGATCCGCCCTTCACCTTCCGCGTCATGGTGGTGCGCACCTACTGGCCCGGCGCGACCGCGCAGCAGGTGGCCGAGCAGGTCACCGACAAGCTCGAACGCACGCTGCAGGAGGCGCCGTACGCTTACCGGATCCGCAGCTACTCGAAGCCCGGCGAGTCGCAGATCATCTTCGAGATCAAGGACTCGTCGAAGGCTTCCGAAGTGCCGAACGTCTGGTACACGGTGCGCAAGAAGATCGGCGACATGCGCAACACGCTGCCGACCGGCGTCCAGGGACCGTTCTTCAACGACGAGTTCGGCGACGTCTATGGCGTGATCTATGCGCTCGAGAGCGAAGGCTTCAGCCAGGCCGAGCTCAAGACTTTTGCGGACGACGTGCGCCAGCGCCTGTTGCGCGTGAAGGACGTGGCCAAGGTCGAGCAGTTCGGCGTGCAGGACGAGAAGGTCTACATCGAGGTGTCGCAGAAGCGGGTGGCGCAGCTCGGCCTCGACTTCAACGCGGTGCTGCAGCAGATCGGCGCGCAGAACGCGATCGAAAGCGCGGGCACGATCCAGTCGCCTCTCGACGTCGTGCAGGTGCGCGTCGCGGGTCAGTTCACCAACGTCGACCAACTGCGCGAGATGCCGATCCGCGGCAGTTCGGGCAACCAGTTGCGGCTGGGCGACATCGCGGACATCCACCGGGGCTACATCGACCCGCCGTCGGTCAAGGTGCACTTCCAGGGCCACGAGGTGGTTGCGCTGGGCATCTCGATGGCCAAGGGCGGCGACATCATTGCGCTCGGCAAGGCGCTCAAGGCGGCGACCGCCGAGATCGACAAGCAATTGCCCGCGGGCGTGAAGCTGGCGCAGGTGCAGGACCAGCCGGTGTCCGTGGCCACGTCGGTGAACGAGTTCGTGCACGTGCTGATCGAGGCGGTGGCGATCGTGCTGGCGGTGAGCTTCATCGCGCTCGGGCTGCACAAGGGCGGTCGGCTGGGATGGCACATCGACATCCGGCCGGGGCTGGTGGTCGCGATCACGATCCCGCTGGTGCTGGCCGTGACCTTCCTGGCGATGAACTACTTCGGCATCGGGCTGCACAAGGTGTCGCTCGGCTCGCTGATCATCGCGCTGGGGCTGCTGGTCGACGACGCGATCATCGCGGTCGAGATGATGGTGCGGAAGATGGAGGAGGGCTACGACAAGGTCAGCGCCGCGACCTATGCCTACGACGTCACGGCCAAGCCGATGCTGACCGGCACGCTGATCACGGCCGCCGGCTTCCTGCCGATCGGCATCGCGAAGTCGGTGACCGGCGAGTACACCTTCGCGATCTTCGCGGTGACGGGCATCGCGCTGCTGCTGAGCTGGATCGTTTCGGTCTACTTCGTGCCCTACCTCGGCACGCTGCTGTTGAAGGTGAAGGCACACGACCCTGATGCGCCGCCGCACGAGCTTTTCGACTCGGCGTTCTACAACGGCTTTCGCCGTGTGGTGAACTGGTGCGTGCGTTTCCGCTGGTTGACCATCGGCGCCACCATCGCGATCTTCGCGCTCGGCATCGTGGGCATGGGCAAGGTGCAGCAGCAGTTCTTCCCCGATTCGAGCCGGCCCGAGATCCTGGTCGAGCTCTGGCTGCCTGAAGGCACGTCCTTTGCGGCCAACGAAGAGATCAGCAAGCGTGTCGAGCAGCGCTTCATGAAGGAGTCGGGCGTCGATTCGGTCACGAGCTGGATCGGTTCCGGCGTGCCGCGCTTCTATCTGCCGCTCGATCAGGTGTTTCCGCAGAGCAACGTGTCGCAGATGATCGTGCTTGCCAAGGATCTGCACCAGCGCGAGCTTCTGCGGATGCGCTTTCCGGCCATCCTCGCGCAGGAGTTCCCGGAAATGCGTGGCCGCGTGAAGCTGCTGCCGAACGGCCCGCCGGTCGCCTATCCGGTGCAGTTCCGCGTGATCGGCACCGACCCGGCGCAACTGCGCCAGCGCGCCGACGAGATCAAGGCGGTGATGCGCGACAACGCCAACATGCGCGGCGTGAACGACAACTGGAACGAGTCGGTCAAGGTGATCCGCCTGGAAGTCGACCAGGCCAAGGCGCGTGCGCTGGGCGTGACCAGCCAGGCGATCGCGCAGGCATCGAAGACGATGTTCAGCGGCACGACGGTCGGCCAGTACCGCGAGAACGATCGGCTGATCGACATCGTGCTGCGCCAGTCGCCCGATGAGCGGACGGCGATCTCCGATCTCGGCAACGCCTATCTGCAGACCAGCTCCGGGCGTTCGATCCCGCTGTCGCAAATCGCCAAGCCGGTCTTCACCTGGGAGCCAGGCGTGATGTGGCGGCAGAACCGCGAATACACGATCACCGTGCAGGGCGACATCGTCGAAGGCCTGCAAGGTGCGACGGTGACGCAGGAGCTGGAGCCCAAGCTGCGCGCGATCGAAGCCAAGTGGCATGCCGACGGCCAGAACGCCTATCGGATCGAGGTCGCCGGTGCGGTCGAGGAAAGCAGCAAGGGATCGGATTCGATCGTGGCCGGCGTGCCGATCATGCTGTTCGTGGTGTTCACGCTGCTCATGCTGCAACTGCACAGCTTCAGCCGTGCGCTGCTGGTGTTCATCACCGGTCCGTTGGGGATTGCGGGCGTCGCCGCGGCATTGCTGGTCCTCGACCGGCCCTTCGGCTTCGTCGCGCTGCTCGGCGTGATCGCCTTGATGGGGATGATCCAGCGCAACTCCGTGATCCTGATCGACCAGATCGAGACAGACCGCGCGGCTGGCGTGCCGGCCTGGGACGCGATCGTCGAGTCGGCCGTGCGCCGGCTGCGGCCGATCGTGCTGACGGCGGCTGCCGCGGTGCTCGCGATGATTCCGCTGTCGCGCAGCGTCTTCTGGGGGCCGATGGCGGTCGCCATCATGGGTGGCCTGATCGTGGCCACGGTGCTGACCTTGCTGGCGCTGCCGGCGATGTATGCCGCAGCTTTCAGGGTTCGGCGCGACGAGAAGGCGGCCTAGACTGAGCTAAAATGCCCGGTTGCCGATTTCAAGCGGGTGGTCTGCATTCAGGGGCCGCCCGTTTTTGCATCTTATTCACCTGAAGCGCGGGTGGCGAAATTGGTAGACGCACCAGGTTTAGGTCCTGACGTTCGCAAGAACGTGCCGGTTCGAGTCCGGCCCCGCGCACCAGAATCCCTCTAGGAAGACAGATATGACCGTGAACGTTGAAACTCTCGAGAAGCTCGAACGCAAGATCACGCTGACCCTTCCGGTCGGCACCATCCAGTCCGAAGTGGAGTCGCGCCTCAAGAAACTGGCGCGTACCGTGAAGATGGACGGTTTCCGTCCTGGCAAGGTGCCGATGAACGTGGTGGCCCAGCGCTATGGCTACTCGGTCCAGTTCGAAGTCATGAACGACAAGGTCGGCGAAGCCTTCTCGCAAGCCGCCAATGAAGCCAAGCTGCGTGTGGCCGGCCAGCCCCGCATCACCGAGAAGGAAGAGTCTGCCGAAGGCACGCTCGCTTTCGACGCGGTCTTCGAAGTGTTCCCCGAAGTCAAGATCAACGACCTGTCCGCCGCGGAAGTCGACAAGCTCAGCGCCGAAGTCGGCGATGACGCGATCGAGAAGACGCTCGACATCCTGCGCAAGCAACGCCGCACCTTTGCACAACGCTCGCTGGAATCGCAAGTGGCCGACGATGACCGCGTGACGGTCGACTTCGAAGGCAAGATCGATGGCGAAACCTTCCAGGGCGGCAAGGCCGAGGACTTCCAGTTCATCGTCGGCGAAGGCCAGATGCTCAAGGAATTCGAAGACGCCGTGCGCGGCCTGAAGTCCGGCGACAGCCGCACCTTCCCGTTGTCGTTCCCCGAGGACTACCACGGCAAGGACGTGGCCGGCAAGCAGGCCGACTTCATGGTCACCGTGAAGAAGATCGAGTCGTCCAATCTGCCTGAAGTCAACGAGCAACTGGCCAAGTCGCTCGGCATCGCCGAAGGCACGGTTGAAGGCCTGCGTGCCGACATCAAGCGCAACCTCGAGCGCGAAGTCAAGTTCCGCCTGCTGGCGCGCAACAAGAACGCCGTGATGGATGCCCTGATCGCCAACGCCGAACTCGATCTGCCGAACGCCAGCGTGCAATCCGAAGTCGCCCGCATGGTCGAAGGCGCGCGCGCCGAGCTCAAGCAGCGCGGCATCAAGGACGCCGACAAGGCACCGATCCCCGAGGAAGTGTTCCGTCCGCAAGCCGAGCGCCGCGTGCGCCTGGGTCTCGTCGTGGCCGAACTGGTCCGCGCCAACGACCTGCAAGCCAAGCCGGAACAGATCAAGGCCCACGTGGACGAACTTGCCGCCAGCTACGAAAAGCCGGCTGACGTGGTTCGTTGGTACTTCAGCGACAACAACCGCCTGGCCGAAGTCGAAGCCGTCGTCATCGAGAACAACGTGACCGACTTCGTGCTGGCGAAGGCCAAGGTCAATGACAAGTCGGTGACCTTCGACGAGTTGATGGCTCAGCAGAACTGATGGCCCGTCGCGCCGGTGGGGCTTGCAGCCACTGGCACCATCCCCATCTGATTCTTCGTCGGGACGTCCCGGCGAAGGTCAAGCACTGAACGGAGCTATTCATGAGCGCACAGGACATCCAGGGTCTCGGCATGGTGCCGATGGTGATCGAGCAATCCGGCCGCGGCGAGCGGTCGTATGACATCTATTCGCGTCTGCTCAAGGAGCGCGTGATTTTTCTGGTGGGCGAGGTCAACGATCAAACAGCCAACCTGGTGGTGGCACAGCTGTTGTTCCTCGAGAGCGAGAACCCGGACAAGGACATCTCGTTCTATATCAATTCCCCAGGCGGCAGCGTGAGCGCCGGCATGGCGATCTACGACACGATGCAGTTCATCAAGCCGGCCGTGTCGACGCTGTGCATCGGCTTCGCCGCCAGCATGGGCGCATTCCTGCTGGCGGCCGGTGAGAAGGGCAAGCGCTTCTCTCTGCCGAACTCGAAGGTCATGATCCATCAAGTGCTCGGTGGCGCACGTGGCCAGGCGACGGATATCGAAATCCATGCGCGCGACATCCTGCGCACGAAGGACCAGATGAACCGCATCCTGGCCGAGCGCACGGGGCAGCCGCTGGAAAAGGTTCAGCGCGACACCGAGCGCGATTACTTCCTGACGGCCGATGAAGCCAAGGACTACGGTCTGATCGATCAGGTCATTTCTAAGCGCGGTTGATGGCTTCCTGGCGCTCGGCGCCGGGTGTGTCAAAAAAGAGCGGCGTTTTCCACACGGAGAACGCCGTTTTTGTTTCGCTATCATTGTTGAATCCCAGTTACAAGGCACCTGCCCATGGCCGAGAAAAAAGGCTCTTCCAGCGAAAAAACGCTTTACTGCTCGTTCTGCGGGAAGAGCCAGCATGAGGTCAAGAAGCTGATCGCCGGCCCGTCGGTGTTCATCTGCGACGAGTGCATCGACCTCTGCAACGAAATCATCCGTGACGAACTGCCCGTGGGCGACGAGGTGCGCGAGGCCCGCAGCGACCTGCCGACGCCGCTTGAAATCAAGACCAACCTCGACAACTACGTGATCGGCCAGGAGCCGGCGAAGCGCATGCTGTCGGTCGCGGTCTACAACCATTACAAGCGCCTCCGCCACAAGGAAAAGGCCAAGGGCGACGATGTCGAGCTCAGCAAGAGCAACATCCTGTTGATCGGCCCGACCGGCTCGGGCAAGACGCTGCTGGCCCAGACGCTCGCGCGCATGCTGGACGTTCCTTTCGTGATGGCCGATGCGACGACGTTGACCGAGGCCGGCTATGTCGGTGAAGACGTCGAGAACATCATCCAGAAGCTGCTGCAGAGCTGCAACTACGAGGTGGAGCGCGCTCAGCGCGGCATCGTCTACATCGACGAGATCGACAAGATCTCGCGCAAGTCCGACAACCCGTCGATCACGCGCGACGTGTCCGGCGAGGGCGTGCAGCAGGCATTGCTGAAGCTGATCGAAGGCACGATGGCCAGCGTACCGCCGCAGGGCGGCCGCAAGCACCCGAACCAGGACTTCCTGCAGATCGACACGACCAATATCCTGTTCATCTGCGGTGGCGCATTCGCGGGGCTCGAGAAGGTCATCGAGAACCGCACCGAAGCCTCCGGCATCGGTTTCGGCGCATCGGTCAAGAGCAAGCAGCAGCGCAGCATCACCGAGGTGTTCCGCGACGTGGAGCCCGAAGACCTGATCAAGTTCGGCCTGATCCCTGAACTGGTTGGCCGCATGCCGGTGGTCGCCTCGCTGGCCGAGCTCAGCGAAGACGCGCTGGTGCGCATCCTGACCGAGCCGAAGAACGCGGTCGTGAAGCAGTTCACCAAGCTGCTGCAGATGGAAGGCGTCGATCTCGAAATCCGCCCGGCGGCGCTCAAGGCCATCGCGCGCAAGGCGCTGGCTCGCAAGACGGGTGCGCGCGGCTTGCGGTCGATCCTGGAGCAATCGCTGATCGACACGATGTTCGAGCTGCCGAATGCGGCAAACGTCGACAAGGTCGTGGTGGAAGAGTCGACCATCGACGAGAACAAGCCGCCGCTGCTGGTCTATCGCGAGGCGGCCAAGAAGGCGTAAGGCGCCAATGGCCCCACGGGCTGTCGCTATTCTTTTTGACCTTTCTGGCGGTGCGCTTCTTATGCGTCCGTCTGAAAGCGCAACGCGCAACCTTGAAAATTGCGCGACGCCGACCATCTTTCCGTGATCACACAAAGGATTTCCATGTCCGGTCATATTCCCCTGCCTCCCACCGCAATCGATCTGCCGCTGCTGCCGCTGCGTGACGTGGTGGTGTTTCCTCATATGGTGATCCCGTTGTTCGTGGGTCGCCCGAAGAGCATCAAGGCGCTCGAGCTCGCCATGGAAGCGGAGCGTCGCATCATGTTGGTCGCCCAGAAAGCGGCGGCCAAGGACGAACCCTCGGTCGAGGACATGTTCGAGGTCGGCTGCGTCTCGACCATCCTCCAGATGCTCAAGCTGCCTGACGGCACCGTGAAGGTTCTGGTCGAAGGCCAGCAGCGTGCACGCGTCAACAGCATCGAAGATGGCGAGAGCCATTTCACAGCGAATGTGACGCCGGTCGAAGTGGCAGAAGGTACCGTGCCGAAGGGCACCGAGATCGAGGCGCTGCGCCGCGCGGTGATGCAGCAGTTCGACCAGTACGTCAAGCTGAACAAGAAGATCCCACCCGAGATCCTGACGTCGATTTCAAGCATCGATGACGCCGGCCGGCTGGCCGACACCATTGCAGCGCACCTGCCGCTGAAACTCGACAACAAGCAGGCCGTGCTCGACCTGGACGACGTCAAGTTGCGCCTGGAAAACCTCTATGGGCAGCTCGAGCGCGAAGTCGACATCCTGAATGTCGACAAGAAGATCCGCGGCCGCGTGAAGCGGCAGATGGAGAAGAACCAGCGCGATTTCTATCTGAACGAGCAGGTCAAGGCGATCCAGAAGGAGCTGGGCGAGGGTGAGGACGGTGCCGACATCGAGGAGATCGAAAAGAAGATCAAGCTCGCCAAGATGCCGAAGGACGCGCTGAAGAAGGCCGAAGGCGAACTGAAGAAGCTCAAGCTGATGTCGCCGATGTCGGCAGAAGCGACGGTCGTGCGCAACTACATCGACGTGCTCATCGGCTTGCCCTGGAGCAAGAAGACCAAGATCAAGCACGATCTTGCGAACGCCGAGGCGGTGCTCAACGAAGACCATTACGGCCTCGACAAGGTCAAGGACCGCATCCTGGAATATCTCGCGGTGCAGCAGCGCGTCGACAAGGTCAAGGCGCCGATCCTGTGTCTCGTCGGCCCGCCGGGTGTTGGCAAGACCTCGCTCGGGCAGTCGATCGCCAAGGCGACCGGCCGCAAGTACACCCGCATGGCGCTGGGTGGCATGCGCGACGAAGCTGAGATCCGCGGCCACCGTCGCACCTATATCGGCGCGCTGCCGGGCAAGGTGCTGCAGGGTTTGACGAAGATCGGGACGCGCAATCCGCTGTTCCTGCTCGACGAGATCGACAAGCTGGGCACCGATTTCCGTGGTGATCCGTCGAGCGCATTGCTCGAGGTGCTCGATCCTGAGCAGAACCACACCTTCGGTGACCACTACGTGGAGGTCGATTTCGACTTGAGCGACGTGATGTTTGTCGCTACGTCGAACTCGATGAACATCCCGCCAGCGTTGCTGGACCGGATGGAAGTCATCCGCCTGTCGGGCTACACCGAAGACGAGAAGACGAACATCGCGCTGAAGTACCTGCTGCCCAAGCAGATGAAGAACAACGGCGTGAAGGATGACGAATTGCTCGTCACGGAAGAAGCCGTGCGCGACATCGTGCGCTACTACACCCGGGAAGCCGGCGTGCGCTCGCTCGAGCGCGAGCTGTCGAAGATCTGCCGCAAGGTGGTCAAGGGCTTGTTGCTGAAGAAGCTGACGCCCAAGGTCACGGTGGACGGCGCGAATCTCAACGACTTCCTGGGTGTGCGCAAGTACACCTTCGGCTTGGCCGAGAAGCAGAACCAGGTCGGCCAGGTGGTTGGTCTGGCCTGGACCGAAGTCGGCGGCGACCTGCTGACGATCGAGGCGGTCACGATGCCTGGCAAGGGCGTGATCAGCCGCACGGGTTCGCTCGGCGATGTGATGAAGGAATCGGTCGAGGCCGCACGTACGGTGGTGCGCAGCCGCGCACGCCGTCTCGGCATCAAGGACGAGACCTTCGAGAAGCGCGACATTCACATTCACGTGCCGGACGGCGCCACGCCGAAAGACGGTCCAAGCGCGGGCGCCGCGATGACGACGGCGTTCGTTTCGGCCCTGACGGGTATTCCGGTGCGCGCGGATGTGGCCATGACGGGCGAGATCACGCTCCGTGGCGAAGTCACGGCGATCGGCGGCCTGAAGGAAAAGCTGCTCGCGGCATTGCGGGGCGGCATCAAGACGGTGCTGATTCCCGAAGAGAATGCCAAGGATCTTCAGGACATCCCCGAGAACGTGAAGAACGGCCTGGAGATCGTGCCGGTCAAGTGGATCGACAAGGTTCTGGAGATCGCGCTCGAGAAGATGCCTACGCCGCTGTCGGACGAAGAGGTTGCCGCTTCCGCCGCCGCAGTTGCCGAGCTGTCGAAGCAGCGGGCAGCCCCGTCATCCGAAGGATCGATCAAACATTGATTCGTTGATGCGCGAAGCTTGCGAAGCCCTCGAAAATTGTTCTATAATTTGAGGCTCGAAACGCGGGAATAGCTCAGTTGGTAGAGCGCAACCTTGCCAAGGTTGAGGTCGAGAGTTCGAGACTCTTTTCCCGCTCCAGTTTTGAAAAAGGGAAGCTGTGGCTTCCCTTTTTTTCGCAGGCCTTCGCCGGCGAAGAAGTCAGTCAAAAGCGTGGCGCGATAGCAAAGCGGTTATGCAACGGATTGCAAATCCGTCTAGCCCGGTTCGACTCCGGGTCGCGCCTCCACCTAAACACCGCATATACGCTCGCGGTGCTGCTATCAAGAAGATAGCAATCTATCTTTTCCCCCCGTTCAATTTAAGAACTGACTACCGCAGAGTGGTGGTCGGCTTCTCGGGCTGAGCTGCTCCCCATGGACTGGGACTATCGTCGGATCGGATCTCGGCGAGGCACGGCAAATCTTGCCCTGCTATCTGTGCCCTGAAGCCAACTGTTGGGTTTGCGTTTGTGATCGCTGCCAGATAAACATGGCCAGCAAGCGTTCTGCATCCGGTATTCACTCGGATTTGAATCTTCCCGAGTTGCAGGCACGAATATCGGTCGTGCCCGCAGGGCGCGATCGGTGTTGTCTCTCCTTGTGGCGCTGACTCAAGAATCGAGTCGCCACTGCTCGCGGGAGAAGAATGCGATCAGCCGTCGACTTCGGCGAAAGAGTCGAAAAGCAGCGAGCAGATCACCGCAAAGGTCAGGAAGAGCAGGCCCAGGAAAGAGAATCCCAACGTCAGTGCCAGTTCCTCTTCGGTGGGTACGAACCTTAGAAGCAGGAACAGAAGGACAAGTGCACCGCTCAGCAACGCGGTGAATTTGACCTTGGGAGTGATGTCGTTGGTGTTCATGATGTCTCCTCGAAAGGACACGTCATGTTACTTAAGTTGTATTCTTGTTTCAATTACCGCATTTGCGGTAGTCGTCGCTGCCCTGCCCAAGGGAGCGGCTGCCGACGACTCGTGCAATGGCGCATCCTCGGCATGCCGACGATTGCGGTTTATCCTGGCTCGCAGTGCCAGTTCACGGATGCCGCACTCTCCGCACTCATACATGCCCATGAGCGGCACCAGGCGCACCCATCCGGTTCGCGGGACTCGTTCCATGTCACATTGAGCACACGAGCAGACGTTTTCCGGCAGTGACATCACGGTCTCCGATCGTTCGGTGCGGGGAATGATCGGGTGCCGCGCGACTCATTCGTCGCTGATCGGCGCCTTCTCGGAATGAATCCAGGCTTGTTGAAACTTCTCGCGCACGTGTGGAAGAACGGCTGCGTCGACCTCCTTCTCGGAGGCCAGCTGTTCTTTGCCGCAGACACTGCATCTGTAGAAGGCCAGACGAGGGAGTACACGCATCCACGGGCGGCGAGGGATGCGCACTAAATGTTCCAGTCCACAACCGCAGGCGCGAGAAAACATAGTGACTTGGTCTGTGAGACGGGGCTCAGCGTCGTTGCATGGCACCTGTGGGAGCAGGCTCTAGCGTGACATTTTTCACAACTACCTTGAAACGCTAATCAAAAATACATTTTGTTTCAAAATGAGAGGAATAAAGTGCCGACAGATTCGATGGATGAACACCGGTCTGGCCTGCTGCTACCCTCTTTTGAGCCTTTATTCGATAGTTTTTTTCATTCTTACGACAAAAGCGCGTTGGAAGGTCTTGACCTGAACTCCCAGATTTCTCCCATTTTGAGAGAGTGTCAGGCGATAGTGCTACATGTCACCTTCACAAAAAATCGATATTTTTTCTTGGTCAAATACATTCTGTGTCGTCTTGTATCGTTGTGTTCGGGATGTCGTGGCGATACAGGCGAGCCACTGCGGCACAAGTCGTCCGCTTCAATCTTGTCCAACTGCCACGCTTTGGAGCGCGAAGAAGCCTGACCGCGTTGCGCACGGTGGTATCCTCAACCGCTAACGAGCTGCAGCAATCCAGATGAGCTTCCATTCACGCAGATGGCGCTTGGTCAAACGCTTCGCATCCTTATGGCGCCTCCGTTCTCATTGCTGAACACAGCCGCATTTCCCCCGGATGCGATGCCTTTGCGATCGCCCATTTGCCGGTCGCTTGTCCCTGTTGCGCGCTTGTCGCGGCTTTCAGCCCGGATGGTGAAATTGGTAGACACATCGGACTTAAAATCCGCCGCCTATAAAATGGCATACGGGTTCGACCCCCGTTCCGGGCACCACCAGTTATAGGTTTCTTGCTACGAAAAGCATAGCTAACCTGATCATGCATACAGTGAAAATCGGCTCAAATCGGCCGGCTGCTACCCTAAAAAGGTAGCAGCGCTACCCTGCTACCCGGGCCCCTCGGGGTACAGTGGTCGGCATCATGCCGACCATCCAGCAACGCGGGAACACGTTCCAACTCAGGGTCAAGAGCAAGCTGCTGCCCAAGCCGTACTTCCACACCTTCGACTCGTACGAGGAGGCGGAGCGGTACGGAGAGCAGGTCGCAACACTGCTGAAGAACGGCATCGTGCCGCGCGAGATGCTTGAGGTGACGCAGGCCTCGAAGAGCGCCGCCGACGCCAAGACCAACAACCCGCTGCTGATCGAGATCATCCGGGCGTACACGAAGGCCGCACCGATCACCCGCAGCGACGACGACCTGCTGGATGTGGTGGTGACAGAGGTAGCAGGGTTGCGGCTTGCTACCCTTTCTGTGTCATGGGTCGAGGGTTACGTGGCGCGGCTGAAGCTCGAGCACAACCTGGCGCCTGGCACGATCCGGAAGCGCATCGGCGTGCTCGCGCGCGTTCTGGACTGGCACCTGCGCCGATCAACCCCTGATGGCCAGCCAAGGCCCGCGAACCCGCTCCGCGGTCTGCCGACGGGGTACAGCGCATACAGCGTGGAGGAGGCCGCCCGCCTAAACAAGGACCAGCAGGTCAAGACCGATGTGGAGCGCGATCGGCGTCTGCTCGGCGCGGAGGAGGAGCGCGTCCGGTTTGTTCTTGCCGGCGGGAAGATGCCAGGCAAGCGGAAGGGTCTGAAACGCGAGCCGGAATTCGAGCTGCTCTTCCACGTGATCCTCGACACCGGTTTGCGGCTGCAGGAGGCCTTCATGCTCAGGGTCGACCAGCTCGAACTCGACAAGGGCTATGCGCGAATCGAAGGCAGCAAGGGCGCCCGCGGAAAGATCAAACACCGGACTGTGCCTCTACGGCCGGCGCTGGTCGTCCGGCTGCGGGAACGAGTGGCAGAAGTGAAGGGCGGGCAGCTTTTCCCGTGGCTCGGTCAGGAAAAGTGGCCGACGGTGAAGAAGACCTCGAGCTACCTGTCGAAGCGCTTCGCCACGATGTTCGAGTACGCCGACGTGCCCGACTTCCACGAGCACGACCTTCGCCACGAGGCAACCTGTCGTTGGGTATCACTGAGGTCCAAAGACGGCCACTGGGCGTTCACCGAGACCGAAATTGCCAAAATTATGGGATGGTCCAGCATGGCTATGATGCTTCGTTACTTGTCCTTGCGAGGTGAGGATCTTGCAAATAGGTTTTCAGAATCAATGAATTGATAAATGGTCAACACCCTGAGCGGAGCGCATTGAGGTAAATGTTTGATACGAAAATAATCTCAATATGCTGGTGGAACACTAGCCTGTCCCCGCTTGCGAAACCTAGAGCAACGGGCAAGGAAAAGAATTTTGCTTTGGAAGTTATTGATCGTCTAAATCGTGAGCGATCTCTTGATATACTTGCTCTTGGAGAAGTTTCCGAAGATGATGTGCATGAAATTGTTCGAAAATTATCTTCGACCGATTTTGCTTTTCATATAGGACGAGAATCAGTCGGCCAATTGAAATTCGATACGGCATTGATTTACAGGCGCGGGCGATTTTTTATTAGTGATCACCAGACGTTGATAGCTAAGCACGGCTCAGTCAATCTGAAGATGGGTGAGTATGTTAAGTTGGACGTGGCATCTTCTAGCGTATCTCTGGATTTGGTCATCTGCCATTGGAACAGTAGGCTGCGAGTTCCTGAGTACTCGACGTTGCGCGATGTGCTTGGCTTTCAATTGAAAGATAAAATTGCGGACTGGTTGGCGCGGGGGGAAGGCTATGTGATTGGCATAGGAGATTTTAATGACGAGCCTTTCTCGAAAGGGCTGAGTGGCCAACTTCTCGCGACTCAAGATCGAGGCCTAGCTCTTAAGACAAAAGCCCACTTATATAACCCCTTTTGGCGTCTTCTCGGAGAGCGAAGACCGCTCAAAAACGGTTCTGCAGAGTTTGCCCACTGTGGGACATATTTTCGCTTTTCAGACAACGAGAGTCGGTGGAGGGTATTCGATCAGATGTTGTTCTCTCCTCGATTCCTGCAGATGGGACCATTGATGCTAGATGAGGCAACAATCGAGATCATTAGCCAGAATGATCTGCTTTTGGCAGTGACGGGTGGTAATGAAATATTCGATCATCTGCCAATTTTTGTGAATATTGATATAGGAGCGCTGAATGGATTATAAATCCGCTTTCAATCATGCTATTTCATTGGCGCGTTTTGCTCAAGAGCAAAAAGAAGAAATAAATGGGATTTTTTCTTCTTTTATTCAAGAGATTCAGGAAGCGTCCGGCGGAGTCTTGCTTCTTGGGGTTTATAAGTTTCGCGACCTCGTGCATGCCCTTGCTATTTTTAAGTACTCGGAGTCTGAGCTGAATAGGGACTGCATCGCCGTAAAAAGTAGCTATTCAGCTGATGTGGCAAGGCCAACCTTGCTTGTAATTACTGAAATGGGCGAAAAAGGATATCCTTGTCGTTTGGACTATAAAGATTTGGTCGTTGACTGCTTGGATGCAGAGGCGCTCCGGAGTACGCTTGCTGAAATGCTTTCACACCCAGAAATCGGCGCTACTCTTTATAAGTTGATGCAAATAAAAGAGTAGGCTGTGTGCTCACATTTTTATATTAAGTTCGGGTATTTTGCTGCAGATGGAATTTGACCGGCTGCGCATACGCTGGGCGGCAGGAGATTTTCCAGGCAGTCGACCATCGAGGGTTAACGGAATTTCATTGAATCCATCGCGTCATGAAGCGCATTTACAGATAAAGGTTTGGGGTGACGCCTTAGAAGTCATGCGAGATTTCACGCGCGGGTAAGTAAGAGCAAGCGAGACTAATTTTCGCTCATATTAAAGACATTCTATGTTTTCGATTAGCTCGAGCGCGTATGGGTAGGTGCTACAAACAATTAAGGGTATTTTGATCGGTACAACTAGATAAAGCGGGTTGGTCAAATTCGAGGCGTGCGCTGAAATCTCAATCGCGCCTTCGCAAAGTCGTATATCTTCCATCGTATGTAGGACGATTGGGAGATTAACTTCATCAATTTCGTGCCGCCAGCGTTCGCGCTCAATTGTAACTATTGCCGTAGGTGTTTTTGGATCTGATTTCCAATAAAACGCATCTGGATCTGTTACGGTTATGCTTCGCTGATTGAGAGCGCTCAGTAGGCGACCTGGAGCGAAGTGGTCATTGTTGCTCCACCCTCCAGCTATAGCCAACTCAGTTATTGCATCGCGCCACTTCCCTTTGGGCGGACTTGGTGGGGCACACAAGCGAAGGTCAGCAACACTATCATCTGTTTTCTGCGCGGGCATTCCTAAAAGAAATGAACCTTTTGCCTTAAAGGTCAGTAGCACATTGTTCGCGGGCCGCGAGCCGCTATTTTTCATTCTTATTTGGATGGTCGGCCGATGCTGCGATGTGAGAGCTGCCGCTAGTTGTTGAAACTTTGCGCGGCAGGTTTGAATCCAAACGTCATAAGCTTCTACATATAGCGAAATCTCATTCTCTGATGCTGGGCGATATCGTTGATACAAGCCCAGAGTATCGAGACTCTTTTTCGGAGGAGCAGTTCGTGGTCCAAAGTCTTCGCTCCTCGGGTGTAGAGCGGTGAGTCGTCCGATAAGCAGCGTAAGCTCATCTTCAGTTAAAGGGGAAAAGACGTTATTTTGATTTGAAAAGATTTTAAGATCTTTCGACTCATCTATTTGAATTGAAAAAACTGGCTCTTGATTCTTGTATCGCTCTATTTCCCTTTTTGCTGCTGCTGCAGCTTTTTCGATTTCATCGGTTTCTGGCTTTAACTGCCACGATTCAGGAATGTCTTTATAGGCAAGCCCAAGTCTTTTTGCACTGAACATCGGGCCGGTGTCATGCGTAAGTAGGATTACATCGACGCTTGGATTCGACTTTGCGAAACTTAATGATATCCCTACCAGTTGATCGTCGGGGTGATTGAGATCTAACTCCTCGCAAAGGTTTAAGTCTGCTTTTAACTCTATAGCGAGTCGAAGCGTGACTAGGGTCCCGTCTTCGCAAAGAGAAATAGAATTATTGGGGCTCTCTATGATTTTTTTAAAAGTAGAACTCGCAGTGCGCGCGCGTGTAGACTGTCGACCCGATCCTTTATTTTTGTGCCGGTCGATTTCTTGTTGCACAGGTCGACAGACCAATATGTCGATATTCTTGTAATTGCCAAGATCTTTCCAAATAAGCTGTTCTAGGGGCTTGCACTGCTCAAATAAGTTAGTGTCTGGAAAAACGACGAGTTTGTCTTTCAAATTGCACCTCGGCTTTGGTTGGTCGCCCGTTTGCACACAGAGACAATGTAACGTTCCTTGTGTTGCCATCGGCGCAATGTTGAGAGTCAAATGAAGGCAACGGCTGAAAGCCTGCCACGGCGGCCCTTCCGCGCGACCGATTTGCCCGCTGCGTGCCGCCGGGTGGCCAGCGAAGGTGTTCATCACGTTTGAGTCAACAGTAGCCGAGTGTTCGGGATATGAGCTGGGTTGTCGATTGCGGGTCAAATTGTTTGGGGCCGGTTTAGGCCCTTGTCCGTGTGTGGCGTGCTGGGAGTGGGCGCGTCTTTACGGTCGATCTGCCCGGCGCTCGCTTTAATGACGGCCTAGGCTCCCCCGCGGAAGGACCTTTTACTACCGGCACAGGGATGGTAGCGTTGGCAGCACGCTTCGCTTGGAGCGTTTGGTGCCTGCCGCACCGATCGATGCGACAGCTGCAGGCGCGTTGCGCCGCGCTGCCATCGCCTCGGCGTGCAGCGCTTCGTCGAGCGCGCTCACCGGAATGCGCCATGAGCGGCCGTACTTCACCCCAGGTAGCCGCTTGATGCGCAGAGCCTCTTCGACAGTCTTCGGTTCGCAGTCGAGGTACTCAGCGACTTGTTGCACAGACATCATTGGCATGCTGTTCCTCCCTGCTGCGCTGCTCTGATCGTCGTTCGCACGAATCGCCATCCCACCTGTCCGGCCAAGCGCTCGATGTACCCCTTCTTCGCGAGGCGCACCAGAACGTCGTAACCCGCATTGGCGCTGGTCCAGCCGAAATGCTCGCTGACTGTCTTTGCGGTCGGCATGTTGTCGTTCATGGCGACGTAGCTGCGAAGAAATTCCAGCGCCCGGTGCTGTTGGTCCGTGAGTTCGACGGCGGGGACCGACTGAAACTCGACCTTCCGCTCGAGTAGTGCATTGCTCATTTGGGAAATGCCTCCCGGCGTCCGTTCTGTTGATTCGCTGCGTATTCCATGCGCTGCGCTAGACGTTGGTTGCAAGCTGCAGCCAGGTTGGCGAGGTCGGTGTTGCTCGGGAGCATTTCGTTCGGCTCCACGATCTGGGCTGCCAGCTGTTTCAGCGAAGCCACCATGGCATCGCGGTCGATGACGCCGGCCCACGGCGCCACGCTGTCACGGCCGTAGTTCAACGCAAACATCCATCGCTCGTTCTTCCACCCGTCGTCTCCGGCCATCACGGCCTGAAACACGGTGCGCGCTGCCTGGCTGGCAACTTCCGACGCGAGGGCATAGGCGCGCTTGACGCGCTCCGGGTCCGCGCCGGTCGAAAGTTGCGCCTCCATGCGGTTGAACGCATCGATGTAGGCCAGCTTGAACTGCAGCGCCTTCTTTCCGGTGAAACCCATGGCGAGGAGGGTGAAGCCGTCGCGGGTCAGGCGGTAGGCCGGGTCTTTACGCACTCCACCTTGACCGATATCAGTCTCGACGAACATCTCCGCAAAATTGCGGGCATGTTCGGAGCTCAACTGCGGTAGCAGGTTGCGGACAGTCCGCAGCACGTCTGCATGGGGCTTGCCGAACGCTCGAGCCACGTCGATGCTTGTGGTCGTGGGGATGCCGTCGATGACGGCCAGGGTGGGCACGTACGCGCCCACGAGTGCGGATTGAGCCATGATGGCCTCCAGTTGCTCTGTCAATACAACTGCCGCACAAACTTCCACATAAGGCGGCAGCCCGAATGGGTGTGGAAGACCGGTGAGCACTGGAGTGAACCGGCGGGGCTCGCGCCCCCCCATCCGAGCCGCCAAAACTGGGGCGCGAACAAAAAAGCCGCAATACCTTGCGGTGCTGCGGCTTTCGTCGCAGTGCTCAACCGGACTTCCACATCCGACCCCGGACGATGCCAGGGCGAGTGCAATGTACCGCATCGGCACTTGGTCTGCAATGCCTACTGCGCGAGCACGAGCCGGTGGTTCGAGCACATCAATTCGCACCACTGCCGACGGTTGCATGTCATTCAACCGTCTGGTTATCATCCGGAAATTGCGAATCATTCGCGACCCTGCAACCTCCGCGGGCGCTTCGACAAGAGGCGTGCGTAGCACACAGAGCACGATGACAAACAAACTGGGTAACCAACGGTTCGAGGGTTGGTTGGCGGACCAACGCAGAGAGGGCTTCGCCTTCCGGTTGCTCGCCGAATGGCTGCAGTGGCGGTGCGGCTGCACACAGAGGCAGGCGTGGGCACAGATGGAACAACTGCCAGCCGACCACACACTCGACGAATTGATCGACGCAACCTTCCGATCGCTCGGGAAGAGGCGAACCCCAGAGCCAGAGCCTCCGCGGCGCGGCCGGTGGCAGAAAAGCTCGACCTTCGGCGGAGTGGATACGGCGCCGCGGCACGTCATCGTTCCGGTGGTCGATGCACCGTCGCCAGTGGTTCGGCCGAGACGGGGAGCGACAAACGACGCCTTCACTTGGCCGTTCGCGCGGGCCTGCTGCAAGAAGTAGGGACGAGGGCTGGCATGGCCCGCGAGACGCGGCGGCATGACCGGGATGGTGGGCTGTAGCGTCATGACGACAGCAGCCTCCATCCGACGATGCCGAGACCGACGAGGACCACGACCAAGCCGACGAGCCCCATGAGCATCGACCATACCGGCGGCTGAGCCGGCCGCAGCGCCATATCGACAAGCAGCGACAGCGCGACGAGGACAACTCCGACTGCAAGGGTCATGAGGGCTCTCCCAATCCGGTTTCGAAGAAGCCTAGCGCACCCCTGAACGGGATGGGAGCAGACATCGGCTCCGATTGCGCATTCTTTGCAGCGAGACGGCGCGCCGCGCGAACAGCGGCACCTTTGAGTTGAGCCTGTTGCTGTGCGAGGCGCAAGTTAGGGTGGTAGGTGGTCGGAAGCTTTTGGAGTGCTTGCTGTTTGCGTTCGATTGATGAGCCAACAAGCTGAGCGAAGCGCTCAAAGCCTGCTTTCGATGAGTTGAGAACCAGCGCGAACATCGGCTTTGTGCCGATATGACTCTTGCTGTTCGCCCAACCAGTGATCCGCGCAGAGATTCCGAGCGCCGACAACATATCATTAGCGCGCTCAAGAATGGCGCGATCGGTTACGAACATCGCGACGCGCCGATCCCAGGAATTCGGGCCGCAACGCGGCTTTGGGACGCAGACCACGTTACCCTCGCTGTCGAACAAGCCGCGCAGCCACATGCCCATCTCGTCCTCTGTTTTCACGACGGCGGTACGTAGCCCGTTGAAGCGCCCCGCCCCGTTGGTCTTGCGAACAAGAAAATAGCCGCGTTCATCGATGGTGACCTTCGCAGGTACGCCGTAGGCTGCAGTGATGGCTGTGGCGAAGAATTCCGCGAAGTCTTTGTCCGCGCACCGCAAGCCGATGTAGTTAGCGTGGCGAGGGTTTGCCGGAACGTGGTGCCAGGCGTCGCCGTTCAGGCAGCCGGAGAGATAGGCCCGTGCGAGTGGTGGAGACAGGGCCATCATGCGTCGCTGCCTTTCTGAATGGTGGAAGTTGGGGCCATCGACTCGGCAAGCGCGACCACGTCGGCAGGGATCTGCCGGCGGTACCGGATCACGGCGGTCCGGAGGTATTCCGCCTGCCGCTCTGTCAGCGGTGGTGGGTTGAGGCGAAAGGCGCGCAGCTGCATCGACATGGCGAAGCGCTTCGTCGCGTTGCCCGGCGGCATGTCGACGGCCACCAAAGCGCGCGCGAGCGTCTTCTGCTGAATCGTCATCAGCGGCGTGCCGAGTGGCGGGCAATAGAAGGAGGCTCCGGTGGTGCCCGAGCGAGCGCTGCCGTACGGGCACTGCCCGCTGATCTCGCCGTGGAGGCTCTTCCCCTGGCCGCAGGCGGAACAGATGAGGTCTTGCGCGGGAGGGCGCTTGGGGAACCGGGGACGGTTTGTCCGGAAATAGCGCGCCATCAGAAGCCGTCCTTCCCGGCGGCGCGATGCGCGTCCATAGAGCGGTTGTGGATGGCGAGCCGCTTGAAGCCTGAGGAGGTCTCACGGAGCTGGCACCACAGCGTCCCACGGGTGCCCCGATCGGTGTAGGTGGCCTCGATGAGCCAGGTGCCCGAGTCGGCAGCGGCCGGCCAGGTCGGCATGCGTTGGGCCTGCACGCTGCGGCCAAGGGTTTCTTCGACGTACTCGAGGCATGCGCTTCGTGCGTCGGTCGTTGGAGCAGTCTGCCGCTCGACAGCCAGGAAGCCGATGGCGCCGGCGATCAGGATCAGCCAAGAGGTAGCTGGGGCGCTCATCGTGCATCCCCTTCGCCGGTCTCCAGCGGCGAGTCGTCCACCACCGGATGCGCAGCACAGGGGCCGTCATGTTCGGCCTCGCGAGTGCACTGCCAGCCCTCGGGCGCCTTGTTGCAGCTCGCAGCGGCGTTCTTCGGGACGCGGTCCACGACGAATGCAGAGCCATCGAGGCGGCGCACATCGCGGAGCAGTCGGGCGTTGGGGTACCCCAGGCCATCGCGCACCTGAACGAACACACGCTGCAGGGAGGCATTGCCCTTGAGATCAGGCCACACGTAGTAGCCGGTGACAGTGTGAGCCTCCCACGCATCAGCTCGCGCGAGATGGATCAGCACCTGCGTGTCGATCGCCGGAAGGATGTCGCCGTGCACCGCCTCGAGAGGCTTTGCGAGCGGCGCAGCGGTGAAAGCATCGGTCAGCGCATCCCAAAGGGCGCACTCATTGACATTCGCTGGGCGACATCCCCCTTGGTGGTACGTCAGGATGCGGGGATGGTCCGAGCTGATGGTGAAGTCGAGGCTGGGGGCCGGAGCGGGTGCAGCCAGGCGAACGGCAGCAGCCGACAGGAGCGCGCGTGCGTGACCTCCGACGCCGTGCGGCACCAAGGCATTCTGTGCGTCGAGGAGCAGCAGCGCCTCTATGCAGCGGGTCAGCGCCGCGTTGTCGCCGCTGAAGGTATCAACCAGCGCTGAGTTCGCAGAGGTCTCGGGGTTCACGGTGCGACTCCTTCGTGCGCTTGTCCCGTGCCACGCGCGCCAGCAACGGGGTTCTCCCAACCGGAGCATTTGTCTGACATGGAGGGCACTGGCGGTCCTCTCATAATCTCTGTCGAACAATTGGAAACATTTACATGAACGACTGCGAGCGATGCCAAGTGGTCGATCAACACATGACGGCAGACTGGCGCTTTGCCCTTACCGGAGGAGAAGCGATACCTGGTCCTGCCGGCAACAGTTACACGGCATGGATATGCAATACGCGCGGGACGAAATGGACCCGCATTGAGAGTTACGGTGGTGTTCTGAGCTGGCACCGATATACGCGCTGATCCATGGCAAAACCGACCTGTACTGCAGCGCAGCTGCAACAGCGCTTGCTTGAGCGCATCGAAGCTATCCCTGACCTTCGTGTCCGAGTGAACGATGTGCACCGTGGCGGTGTGACGAGGGCTGGAAGTGACAGCGAGGGCGGACCAACCTGGGCCGACCGCGCACAAACGGATCGCGATATGCATCGCTCCGACATCGCACGCATCTTTCGCGAGACTCAGATGCGCTGCGACCTCGAGGACTGGGCAATCATGACCGATACGTCTTTCAAAAATCCCGCGCGCTCGGGCGATTTCTTGGTCTACGGCCTGGGGGTTATCGCGAGCGACGGCCGCTTCATGCCGTGTTATCGCATTGACCTGCACCCCGACGGAGGTGAGCTGGTGCGAACGGAGATAGGGCTCACTGCCTGCCTCGGGTTGAAAAGCTGCAGCACCGAAGCGCTGGCGATTGAGGTTGCCGTCGACTACGGGCTCACGATGGTCGACGGTTACCGGTGGCACGAGCGACCGTAGTCCATTCGTCATGTGAGCACCGCCACTGGCTTCAACAGCGAAATCACCGCGGCCGACGGCTCGGCGCCAAGCGACCGCATGAACGTGACCATCTCCTGCGCGAGGATCTGGTGCGGCTCGGTCGGCGGTGCCCAGTGCTCGGGCTCGACGAGCTCTGTCAGCGCGATCGCTTCCTTGATCGTGGCTTCTGATGCCGGCATGCCGAAGTGCTGCGATGCCAGCATGGCCAGCGCATCGAACGACGGGATCAGCGGCAGTTTCTGGCCTTTGAGCCACTCGCAGAGCAGATAGAACTGTCGGGGCGTGAAGTCTTCGACGACGTGCGGGGTTGGAGCTTTGCTCATGGTGATCGGGGACGTGATGGTGGGCGGCACGGGCGACGTGCTGGCGCGGGGGACTGGCGTCGTGACAGCTGCGAACCGCCGACGTGGCTTGTGGACGACCGCAGGCGCGGGGAGGGCAACGAGGTCGGCTTCGCGCTGTGCCATCTGTTCGGGCGACAGCGCCGCCGCGGGGTTGAGGCGCGCGAAGCGTTTCATCTTTGCCTGCTCATTCAGGTCGCCGCGCACATCAGATCGCGACCCGACCGACAGAGAGAACGTCATTTCCACGCCGTTCGGCGCTCGCGTATCGGCGCATAGCCGTGTCTTGGCCTGGTAGGTGCGGATCAGCGTGAGGCCGGCGACCTCGACCATCGTGGTCATGTCGCGAGTGCGTTTGTGCATCGACGGATCTGGATGGAGTGGAAGACGCACGCCGCGCGTGGCGGCGTGCAGTGGCGTCAGGCTTGGCCCAGCAGGACCGTGTAGCCGCTCTTCTCCGCGACCTCGGAAACGTAGCCCTTGAACGCGTCTTCGACGATGCGCTCAGGGCGCTCCAGCTCGTACCAGAACTTCACGTTGCCGCTGTGGATCCGATACTTCAGCCGGGCCGTCAGCATGTAGCCCCCGCCGTTCTTGAAGATGCGCAGGCCGAGGCTGAAGACCTTGGGGATCTTCAGCTCACCGTTCGCGCCGGCCGTCGCGTTGATGGTCTCGTTGTAGACCAGCTGGGTCTGGCCATCCTGCAGCCGTTTCGCGCTGCTGAAGTTGATGCCCGTCGTCGCTGCGATGGTGGTGGCGACCGTCAGCAGATTGGTTGCTTCCTCGCCCTGCAGGTCACCGATGTTGTCTTCGATGAACTCGGCGAAATCGGTCTGCGTCATCGCTTCCTTGTCGTTGCGCAGCCACTTCTCGAACTCGGGCGTGTAGACCGCGGCGAACACCGCGCGGTGGTCCCGCCATCCAGATGCGGCAGGGTGCTTCATGTCGTTGAACACGGCACTGATGGTCCGGGCGTCGGGGTCCGCATAGACATAGGCGTAATCGGCTGCGGCCTGGTCGGCGCAATACGCCAGCAGGCTCGCCACGTCGAACACGCGGAACGTGCCCTTCTTGCGGCTGGGGCCGGCCTGAGCCTTCTCGATTAGGTCGGTGAGGTCCTTGTGGGTGTAGTTTGGCGGCACGAGGATGTGCGTGCTGTCGCCCAGCACCTTCGGCTCGAGGCCGGCGGTGGAGAGGGCTGCGACGAACTTGGCGGATTCAGCGTTGATGGCTTCGGTCATGATGCTGCGACGGTTTTGAAGGAAACAGGGGGTTGCGATGCCACGTCGCGCAGCTCGAGGCTTTGCTGGCGCGGGTGGTTGCGGGAGGTCTCACCTTCGTCGGTGAGCCAGTAGAAGTCGGTGGGCTGCTCGGCCTTGGGCAGGTTGAGCTTCTGCTCGACGGTGATGGTCACCTTGTCGACGTAGCCTGACCCGCTCTTGGTGGCGGGTGCCACCTTGATCTTGAGGGTCAGGTCGCCGGCCTTGCCGCTGTGCTGCACGGAGCGCAGCAGCTCGGCGAAGGCAGCGGTGGCCGCCGCGTGGCTGGTACCGTCGTTGAGCTCCTGCAGTTGAAGAGCGAAAGCTTTCATAGGGTCCTTGGTTGGTTGAG
The DNA here is from genome assembly GCF_059415645.1 of Variovorax sp. GW821-FHT10B04. Taxonomy (NCBI): domain Bacteria; kingdom Pseudomonadati; phylum Pseudomonadota; class Betaproteobacteria; order Burkholderiales; family Comamonadaceae; genus Variovorax; species Variovorax sp. GW821-FHT10B04. The sequence continues at coordinate 8,213 of NZ_JBWKNQ010000016.1, read as the reverse complement.
GGGATGGGATGCGTGACAGCAAAAGGGCTTCGGAAACTCAGCCGCCGGCGGGCCGTGATTCGGCCTCTGGTGAGCGGGGGGTGAGGAGTTGGGCGCGGACCTGCATGAGGTGCAGCGCGAGGGCGGCGCAGATGTCCGGGACATCGCATTCGCGGTAGAGGCGGGCGCTGCTGTCGCGGCCGGCCGGGTGGATGCCGAGCGAGGCCAGGCCGGCTTCATTCACGCGCACCGGCGCGAGCGTGGTGCTCAGCTGTCCGAGCTGCAGCATTGGTACTGCCGGCCGCGCTGGCGCTGCTATGTCGAGGAAATCGGCGTCCATGGGCTTGCTCACAGTGCGGCGTGCTTCTGCTGGCGCTCGATCGCGACGCGGCGCTGCGCCCGGGCGAAGCGGGCGTCGTCGCGCTCGGCGTCGTCGACGTGCTGAGCGGTGGCTTCGGCGCCGTCGTCGCCGGCGTCAAGCAGGTAGCTCGAGCCGAGCCCAAGCGCGATGGCGAATGCGGCAAGCCAGACCATGGCCTTGCGGGAGAGCACGATCACGACGTGCGCCCCGTAGCCTTGGCAATGGCGGCACGCGCGGCATCGAATTCCGCAGTCGCTCGATCGGCAACGCGCACCACGCCGACCAGTGCCGCCAACATCTCTGAGATGAACTCGTCGCGAACGTCAAACGGCGCCAGCTCATGGGCTGGTAGGCGCTGGCGGTGGATGTGGGTCTCGCTGAACTCTCCGCGGGCCGGGATGACGATCGGGGCGTCGAGCACCACGTCTGCGGTCAGCTGGCCCTGGTCATCGAGATGCAAACCATAGACCACTCCGGTCACCCGCGTTCCCTTGTAGTCGCGATGGCGGACTTGCTGGCCGATGTGAAGGGACATCACGGCGCTGGCGTCAATTACACGTTCGGCAGACTGCAGGCAAAAGCCCTCGCACTCGTCGCACTGGCCGCCGGGCGTGTGCTGCGCGGCGCTCACGATTCTTCTCCCTCTTCCGCCAGCGTTGCCATGCGCGCGAGACACCACCCGAGCACGCCGGTGAGGGAAAGGGCGAGGGCGCCCCAAATAGCCGCGGCGATCACAGTGCGGCTCCCAGGACGACAACCGCAACGGCAGCGTTGCCATTCACGGGTGCCGCGCTCAGCACCGCGAGGACATCCTTCTCGATCTTCATCGTCTCTCCAGAAAGTACCGAACGGGTGCTCGGCCTGAGACGAATAATCACTTAAGTGATTTGCGATGTCAACACTAAAGTGATTAAATAATCACCCGTCCAAGTTGACGGTGTTTGCGCAGCTTCAGTTCGGGTGGACTGAAGAGATCACATGGAGACGGAATGAACGGTGAGATAGAGGGCGGGAGCTGCAAGGCTCACGCCGGTCCTGAGTACTTCGTGGAGCACGGTCAAAGGCTGCTTTTCTTCAGAGGCGACCCCGACCGCCCCGAAGCTCAGATGTTGGTGCTTCAGCTGGAGAATCGGCACCTTGAGTGCAGTCTCTTCGCCACCGATGTTGCGAAGGTGCTGCAGGACTATGCAGTGATGCTTTTGGACGGCCGCGCGGCGCGCTCAGGGATCAACACCTTCACGAGTGACGCTGGTACTCGTTTGGTTGCTATCTCGACGGGGCCGCGCGGGGCACAAATTCCGCTACCAGCTGTGTAGTTGTGGGTGCGTGGAGGATTGGACCGGTCGGTCTTGAGATCACGAGTAACTTTTCGGCGTTTGATTGGCGCGCCTTCCGCCGCTGCTTTTTGCCATTGCCCTGACGACTTCTTGAGGATGCTCTCCGCCGTCAAGTAAATCCGAAATTCAGTACAGCTGCCGCAGGTGAAATGCTTTGCTGCACCGTAATCAACAAGCTTGAAGGTTGCGGCGCCGGCGCACAGGGGGCACTCTTGCAGAGTCGCTTCGCTCATGATGGTGGCCTACAGTCCCAATGGTCCTCAGATTCGCTCGCTCTGCTTGTGGACAACGCGTCCGAGGCAGAAAACATGCTCGTCGCAGATTTTGCGCGGGTAGCGGCGCTGATCGGGATTGTCGGATGAGAGCCACCATTGCCCACCGTCCCTGACCATCCGCTTCACAACGAGTTCGCCTTCGAAATTCATCGCGAAAACCTCGCCGTCCTTCAAGTTCGTGTCGCCGGTGTTCACGACTACGGTGTCGCCGTGATGCAAGCCCGGCTCCATGCTGCCGTTGGCCACCCGAATTGCGAACAGCTTCGTTGGCTGATAACCATGGTCTGCATACCATTCGCGACCGAATACCAAGGGCCGCTTTCTCTCGTCAACATAGTCAATGCCGAAGCCACTCGCTCCAGCTGAAAGTTTGAAGCTCACGTAGCGAATCGCTGGATAGTCGGGGTTGTTATTCAGATCGATTTCTGCCGACGGGCGCTGACTGACCGACTGTGGAAGCCACTGGTCAGTTTCCATGCGTAGGTAGTCAGGACTTACGCCGAGCGCCGTAGCGATGTCCACGATGCTTTCGCCGTAGCCGCGCACGCCGGACTCGAGATTGCCGATCGTCCCTTGGCTCACTCCGGCCTGCGTGGCGAGCTGCGCTTGGGTGAGCCCCGCAGCCTTTCGCAGGCGCAACAAGCGGGCGGCAATCGTCTCGGTTTCCATTCGTTTGATTCCATCACTTCTGTGAATCACTGCGGTGTTGACTTTGATATCACTATGGTGATAATTGGGTGATGGATGCACTTGATAGAGCCGTCGAATATTGCGGAGGGGTGACGAAGCTGGCCGAAGCCATCGGCGTCGGCCAGTCGGTCGTGAGCAACTGGAAGAAGCGCCGCTCGACGATCGATGCAGCTGATTGCGTTGCCATTGAGGCCGCTACCGGCGGATTGGTGCGTCGGTGGGATCTCCGACCTGCCGATTGGCACCGGAACTGGCCCGAACTCATTGGTACGCCTGGCGCTCCGCGTGAGCCCATGCGGGTCGTTGTGCAGCACGCGGCCGCCGCACCCGGCTGACCAGTCTCACTCTCCCAAAACGCTCCATGTCCAAAACCAAAGCCGCCCCGGCGCCCGAAGACGACCTCCCCATGTTCGCCCGCTCCCTTCTGGGCGGAAAGAAGAACAGCGAGGTCAAGGCCCGCATCACCGACGAATCCAAGATGAAGCTGCAGCAGCGCTGCCACGAGCTTGGCGTGACCGAGAGCGACTACGTGTGCCGGATCATCGACGTGAGCTTGTACGGCTTGGACCATGTAGAGAGTGTCGAGCGGGAGCGCATGCGGCAGGTGGTCGGAATGTTCCCGAACGGCGGGCGTTCCGGGGCCGGTGGAGGTGCGGCATGAAGAGCGGCATCAAGCGCGGCCCGCGCACCCGGGGCCTTCAGCGCTTGCGTGAAGTCGAGGCGCTTCGCCGGCAGGTGCTCGCACTTCCCATCGTCATCGCATGCGTGAGCTCTTCACGTGCACCGCTGGGGCAAAACCCAATCGCCGCACCGGCGCAAATCAGGGATTGGCGCCTCTGATGTCCCGTACCTGCTTCGCGACCATCTCCAGCGCTGCCAAGGCTTCCGGGACGAACTGGGCGACCGGGTGCGCCTGTCTCCACTCGCGCATCGCCTCGCTGTCGGTGATCAAGTCGTGGCTGCGTTCCGCCGCGAACTTGTTCCACGAGTCCTGCCGGAGGCTGGCTGCGAGATTCAGGATGTTCGATGCAAGCAGCAGCTCCAATGTGGCGTCGCTCATGTTCGCCCTTTCCGGCGATGGTCATTCGGAAGTGCCAATCGTACGTCGGGAGCGCGAGGCCAGTTCCGTCGTGCCCCCGCTGGAAGGAGGGCGACATGTCTAGCGCCGCCCATCCCGTGCGGCAGATCCGCCACCGTCTGGGTGTGACTCAGAAGGCGCTGGCCGCCGCAGTCGGCTGCACCCACTCGAATCTCGTGCACGTCGAACGCGGCGCGCAGGGCCTCACTGTGCCGCGCGCCAAACGCCTGATCACGTACGCCGCCTCGCTTGGCCACGTCGTGACGCTCGACCAGATCTACGCGGACCCCGAGCCCGCCCCCCAAACCCTTTCCTGCGCATAGGCCGAAGAGCCGATCGCACTCCCTTGTCCTGCAACCCGGAAACAACATGCTGAACCTTTCCCCGACGCCGGCGCCGGCGCCCCTTCCCCTGTGGCGCCTCCCGACGCGTCCGCACATTGGCGAGCACTGGCGCTTGCCGAGCCTCCGCGTCGCTGAAGTCCGCCGCGTGGTGGGCAGTGAACGTCCGCGCGTGATCGCCCGCTATGTCGACGAGACCGGCGCGCTGACCACGAAAGAAGTGGACCTCCCGATGAGCATGCTGATCCAGCACGGCCAGAAGGTGCACCAATGAGAGAAGTCATCACGACATCCGCGGCCGGCATCAAGCTTTGGGATAACGGCATCCGCGTGAGCCCGGACAACGCGTTCACGCTGGGCTTCGGCAGCACGCCGCACAACTACGTCGCCGAGCTGGAGCGCCACGCTCGCGCACGCTCGACCAGCAGCCGGACGCGTGCTCAGCGCGTCGCGGATGGCACCGACCGCTCGACCATCGTGGGCCTCTCGAAGCGTTCGGTGTCGTACAGCGCGGCCCGCCGGGCGGAGGAGATGCTGAAACCTCGTGCTGGCGCCATCACGCTGTCGAACAGCCTGCAGGGCCAGGCCGATGCGCTGAAGCGTGATCGCACGCGGCGGGGAGGGCGGTAGCTATGACGATCGTTTCCAAGTCATCGATCGAGCGCCACGCGCGCGCAATGGCGGAGGCTGGCGTCAGCCTCGAAGAGAGCCAGCCGTACCCGGCCGGCACCCCGCACGCCGAGGTCTTCGAAGAGGCCTTCATCCGAGCTCAGAACGAACCCCAGAAGGAGGCAGCATGAAAAAGCCGCTCCCGGCCCGGCGCCACTCACCGACCAGCATCATGGCCGCGATGTCGGTCGCGCCGAAGACGCCGTCGAAGCGCGGCCAGGTGCTGGCGTTCCTGCGCGCTCGCGGCGAGCGCGGCGCCACGGACGAAGAGATCCAGGCCCGCATTCCGATGGGCGCCAACACCCAGCGCCCGCTCCGCGTCGAGCTCGTGCAGTCGAAGGAGGTTGGCGACAGCGGCCGCATGCGCACAACGCAGGGCGGCGACGAAGCCGTCGTGTGGGTTGCCACGTTCGCGGGAGCTATGGCCGCCTGATCATGATGCTCGTCCCCCGCAACTGGGCGTCATTCCAGCACTACAAGGACCGCGCGCCGCCGTGGATCAAGCTTCACAAGGGCTTGCTCGACGACCGCACCTATCAGCGCTTGCCACTTGCTAGCAAGGCGCTTGCACCAATGCTCTGGCTTCTCGCGAGCGAGTCCAAGGATGGGTCGTTCGATGGCGACGTGGCCGAACTCGCGTTCCGCCTGCGGGTCAGCGAAGCCGATGTCACTTCGGGTTTGGAGCCGCTTCTGCTAGCGGGATTCTTCGCGCCGGCGCAACCTGCTAGCAGCGTGCCTGCAACTCGCTCGCAGGTTGCTGTACCAGAGACAGAGGGAGAGGCAGAGGCAGAGACAAAGGGAGAGGAGAGCCGCGGCGCTGTCGCTCCGCCACCCGCACCTCCGCCAGCACCACTACCTCCGCCTGCGGCACCGACGCCTGCACCGAAGCCGCCGCCACCGGCCCCGAAGCCCGCGCCAGTCAGTCGGGGGAAGAAGGTCCCGATGCCAGAAGGCTTCGACGTGTCGCCGCGCGTTACCGCCTGGGCCGTGAAGAAGGGCTTCGACCGCCTGCCCGACCACATGGAGGCCTTCCGCCGCAAGGTCAACATGAACGGCTACACCTACGTCGACTGGGACGACGCGTTCATGGAGGCGGTGCGGGAGGATTGGGCGAAGCTGCGCGGCCGGGCGCCGAACGGTGCTGCGCCGCCGCCGGACGTGCAGCCGTTGCGTGGTCCCGACCCCACGCTGCAGAAGCTCGCCGCCGATCGGCTGCTCTGCGCTCCTCCGCCCAAGAACATCCGCGAGAAGCTGGCGACCCTGCGCGGCAACGGGGTGCACGCATGAAGGACCTCGAGGAAATCCGTGGCCGCTGCGTCATCACCGACGACGGGCACTGGCTCTGGGGCGGATCGCTCCGTGCTGATGGCCGCGCGAACATCTGGGGGCCGGACCACACGCGTGGCGGCATGACGACTCAGTCCGGGCCGCGCGCTGTCTGGCACTCAAGCACGGGCAGGCCTATCCCCAAAGGCTGGCGCGTGTACGGCACCTGCGAAGAGCGGGCCTGCTGCAACCCGGCGCACATGACCTGCACGTCGGAGGTCGACTATGGGAAGTGGGTAGCGCGCACCGGTCTGTTCAAGGGCAAGACGAAACGCATCCTCGCAAACCGTGCGTCAAGCCGGGCGCGCTCGAAGCTGACGCCTGAGCTCATCACCGAGATCCAGACCAGCACTGAGACCGGCCGCGCTATCGCGAAGCGACTGAACATGCAGGAGACCCTGGTCAGCCGAGCACGTCGCGGTCAGGTGAAGGTATTCGCCGGCGCGGGCATGTTCACGGGGTTGATGTGATGAACCCGGAAATACTCGCCCTCGGTCGCCTGAAGGTTGGCGCGAAGAACAAGACCGAAACCGCGTATGGCAACGAACTCGAGCTGCGCAAGGCTGCCGGCGACGTGCTCTGGTATCGCTTCGAAGGGCTGAAGCTTCGCCTGGCCGACAACACCTTCTACACGCCGGACTTCGCCGTCATGCGCTCCACCGGCCAGATCGAATGCCACGAGGTCAAGGGCTTCTGGGCCGATGACGCGCGGGTCAAGATCAAGGTGGCTGCGGACATGTATCCGTTCCGCTTCATCGCGGTCAAGGCGGTCCCGAAGAAGGCCGGCGGCGGATGGGCAACCGAGGCCTTCGAATGACAGTCTACGTGGATGACATGCGCGCCAAGTACGGGCGGATGGTGATGTGCCACATGCTGGCCGACTCCGATGAGGAGCTGCACGCGATGGCCAGGCGCATCGGCGTGGCCCGGAAGTGGTGGCAGAGCCCCGCGCGCACCAGTGGCAGCCACTACGACATCGCGCTGATCAAGCGCGCCGAGGCGATCAAGGCTGGCGCCGTAGAGATCACCTATCGGCAGGCTGGTGCGATGAACACGCGGCGCCGCGTCACCGGTGAGCTCGGCCCGCCGGCGGACGCATGGCAGTGGCTGAAGGCGCACATGGAGACGCGTCGCGCGGCCGCGCCATCGGAGCCCGCTCGATGATGCGCCGCACGCCGATGTCGCGTGGGAAAGGCTTCAAACAGCGCGCCGCTGCGCCCGTGCTGGACGAGGGCGACTTCCCTGCGGATCCAGTTGTCAAGAATTCGTTGACAACTGGATCCGGTGAACCTGCGACCACGACCCTGAAGCCGCTGAGACGAGGCACCTATGCGTCGTCCGCGACGGTTGCCGCAGTCCCGAAGGTGGTACCGGTTGTGTCCGAGGCCTATCGCCGCTTGGTGGCTGCTCGCCCTTGCAAGCTATGTGGCATCGCCGGCTACAGCCAGGCTGCGCATCCGAACACTGGGAAGGGGCAGGGGACGAAGACCGACGATCGGCTGTGCTTCCCACTCTGCTGCGACCGGCCGGGCGTGATGGGGTGCCACAGCCTGTTCGACCAGCATGCCGTGCTTAGCAAGGAGGCGCGTCGTGTGATTGAGCCGGCGTGGGGTGCCGACACTCGACGCTCGATCCTGGCCGCAGGCGATTGGCCGATAAAACTCCCGCAACTCGACGACTGACGATCGTGAGGTGGTCGCTAATGGCTGCGAGTTGGCCAGAGTACTTGGCGACCGGAATCTGTCAGGACGCCTTTTGCTTGCGGGTGCGTCCGCTCGACAGCATCGCCGGTGAGGTGATGCACCGAAATGGCGAAACCTCGGTCAAATGCCCAATCGAACTCTGTGCCAGGCAGCGTGTCGCCACCGTCTATCAGCAGCAAGATCGCTTGGGTGGTAACTAGGTCTTCGGGCATTGCGGCTCCAGCGGGGCGGCCGTGAAGACCGGTCACTGCGATAGCTCGCAGTATGCCAGCAGGTAGTCTGGAGCAGCTGAGGTCTGCGCTACGATGACGGCAACCGGCCAGAATCGGACGGTCAAGGCCGGCTCAGAATTTCGCCTTCTACGCATCTCCTAAGCTTTTCCATCATGACACCTGCAGACGCGAAAGCAGATCTTGAGAAACGTCTAGCCCAGGCTGGATTCGACTTGGAGCGC
>NZ_JBWKNQ010000015.1:0-185302 GCF_059415645.1 Variovorax sp. GW821-FHT10B04 | reverse complement strand
GTGTCCGGTATTTCATCTGCAACACTCCTTCTGCCTAAGCAGTGGTTAGTGTGTTGCATCGACCGGTTGAATCCGCCCTCCTTGGCAGTCACCGATCTCCCGCCGGAGTTACAGCCCTGTGCCTGGACATCGGACGGAACGCTGATGGCATTGCGCCACACATCCAGGCCGTGGTGGGGCGTTCAATTTCACCCGGAGTCGATCTGCACGGAGCATGGTGCGCGGCTGCTTCGCAACTTCCGTGACCTGACGCGCGAATGGCAGTTGCGTCGCGATCGTGCGGCTTCGGACGGCGTGAAGGCCGCCCCCGGCGCCAACGCTGCGCTGACGGTCCACGCACGCTGTCTGGACAGCTACCCCGATCCGCAGGACGCCTTCATCCAGATGTTCTCGCGCAGCAACGCCTCGTTCTGGCTCGACAGCAGCCAGCCCGACCCGCAGCGCGCTCGCTTCTCCTTCATGGGGGACGATGCGGGGCCACACGCCCAAATCATCAGCTACCGGTCGCGGTCACGGCAACTGGAGGTCCGGCAGGGCAGCAAGACCGGAACGCGCGAGCAGAGCGTCTTCGACTTCCTGCGAGAGGAAATGCCGCGCCTGACTCCGGGCGGTCCGGCGCTCCCCTTCGATTTCAGGGGAGGCTACGTCGGGTACTTTGGCTATGAACTCAAGGGTGAACTGGAAGGCGAGCATGGAGCGGACGCGTCGACCCCCGATGCGCAGTGGATCCTCGCAGACCGGTTCATCGCGTTCGATCACCTCGAGCAGCGCACCTGGATCGTTTGCCTCGACCATCCACCGCTGTCGGACATTAACCGAGCCTGGATCGATGGTGCGCAGCATCTGCTGTCCCGCCTGGCTTCCGGTTCTCCACCTCCCGGAGGCGATGCGGCCGCGGCTCTCGGCGCGCTGGATTGGCGTCTGGACCTGAACGCTTACCGGGCCCTAGTGCTTCGTTGTCAGGAAGAGATCTTGCAAGGAGAAACCTATGAGGTGTGTCTGACGAATCAGCTCTGCGGCAGCGGCGGCATCGCCGGACTGGATGTCTATCGCATCCTGCGCGCGCGCAATCCAGCGCCCTATGCCGCCTACCTGAAGACGCCCGACGTCACGGTGCTGTGCGCATCGCCGGAGCTGTTTGTTCAGATCGACCCAGACCGGACAGTGGACTCACGCCCGATCAAGGGCACGGCGCGGCGCGGTGCCACCACCGACGAAGACGTCGAGATCGCGCAACGCCTGCAGGCCGATGAAAAGACCCGCGCCGAAAATCTCATGATCGTCGACCTGCTGCGCAACGACCTGAACCGCGTCTGTGAACTTGGTAGCGTCCATGTGCCCGGCCTGTTCGAAATCGAGTCGTACGCCACCGTGCACCAGATGGTGAGCACCATCAGAGGCAAGCTTCGCGACGATCTGACCGCCGTGGATTGCATCCGCTCGGTGTTTCCGGGTGGCTCCATGACTGGCGCCCCGAAGATCAGGACGATGAAGATCCTGGACGATCTGGAGCGTTCGGCGCGTGGCATCTACTCGGGCAGCATCGGCTACCTTTCTTTCAGCGGCAGCGCCAAGCTCAACATCGTTATCCGCACCATCGTGTGCGCGAACGATGGCGTGTCCATCGGCTCCGGCGGTGCGATCGTCGCGATGTCGGACCCTGACGAGGAGGTGAGCGAAATCGTGTTGAAGGCGCGTGCGCAATGGGATGCGCTTCGCGCCGCCGGCGCTCCGCTCGGTCTGCTGGCCGAAGGCGGAAAGCCAGATGTACAGGCCTGATGTATTGGCGAGCTACCGCGGCATGGCATTGATGACCGCGGCGATGGCCTGCTACGTTGTGAACGACACATTCGTCAAGCTGAGTACGCATTCGTTCGCTGCAGGCCAGGTGTTGGCGCTGCGCGGCATGGGTGCGACTCTGATCATCTCCGCGATCGCGCTGCGCTCGGTCCGGCGCGAGGACTGGCCATTTCTGGTGCGACCGATCGTGGCGCTGCGCTGCGGCCTGGAGATCACGACGGCCATTTTCTCGGTGGCCGCGCTGTCGTTTGCCCCGTTGGGCTTGGTCACGGCTGTCACGATGGCGGCGCCCTTCATGGTGGGCCTGAGCGCGGTAGCCATGGGATGGGAGCCGTTGCGCGGCCGGCGAGTCGCTGCGCTGCTGGTCGGATTCGCGGGCGCGCTGCTTGTGGTCGGTCCGGCCGCAAGCGGCGGAGCGGGGTGGGGTGCTTTACTTTCCATGTTGTGCGCCGCGTCGCTTGCCGCCCGGGACCTCGTGACCCGCCGCCTGCCACCGGAAATTCCCTCAGCGGCCATCGCCTTGCTCACCACCGCGTCGGTGACGTTGGCCGGCTTCACCCTTGTCATCATCGAGGTTTGGCAACCGCTGCGTGGCCGCGAGTTGGGCCTGCTCCTTGGCGCGGCCGTGTGCACAGCGCTTGGCAACTATGCGCTGATCGCAGCCTGCCGAGGCGTCGACCTGTCGGTAGTGACACCCTTCCGGTACACGAACATCCTGTGGGCGCTCCTGCTTGGCTACCTCGTGTGGAATGAAGTGCCGAGCGCGCTGGCCCTTGCAGGTATCGGCCTCATCGCAGCCAGCGGCATTGCGTCGGTGCGTGCGAGCCGCGGCTGAGGGCACCGCGCTCCCTCGCCGCTGGATGTCTGCCTCCTGAGATCGTGACGGTGCAATGCCAAGTGCTCGCAGGGCGGCCGGCACGCCGGCGCGGTACGGTGTCACAGCTCGGGCGCATCTTGATGCGATCTCGATAAATCAAGCTACCAACCTTGGTAGTTTTGTGCACCGAAGGCCTCGGCTGGAATACCTCTATCGTTCTTCGGAGGAATCCAGCATGGAATTCATTGTGGGCGTGCCCGAGAGCTTGCCGGTCGAACTGCTGCGTGGAATGGCGCTGTACCGACATCGGGTATTCGTCGAAATGCTGGGTTGGGACCTTGCAGTGACGGACGGCATGGAGCTCGATCAGTTCGATCGGCCGGATACGGTCTACGTCATCGCACGAGGGGATGATGGTCAGCTGATCGGCGTGGCGCGACTTCTTCCTACCCAACAGCCCTATCTACTGCGGGACATCTTCCCGCAATTGCTAGGCGACCAGCAGGCTCCTCAAACATCCGAGGTTTGGGAGCTTTCGCGCTTTGCCGCGGTGGACTTCAGCAAGTCCGCGACCTCTGCCGGCATGGGTGCACTCCGCCAAGTCTCGTCCCCTGTGTCATTCGATCTACTGCGGGCGGCACTGTCTCATGCTGCCCGCTCGGGCGTGCGGCGCCTGATCAGTGTGTCGCCGCGCGGGGTCGAGCGAATCCTGCGTCGCGGCGGCTTCCATGCGCGGCGTGCGGGACCTGCGATGCTGGCAAACGGCCATCCGGTATTTGCTTGCTGGATCGACGTGGACAAGGAGGTGCTGCCGCCGGTCAGAATGCTCTGAGCTGGCACTTCGGTGCCGACTTTCAATGCGGCGCCGATCCATTGGCAAGAGGCCTCAGTCACTCCGTTGCGGACAGTCATTTGAGCAGGCCGAGGACCGCCGCGCTCGCAACGGCAGCCGCCTTGTTGGCAACGCCGAGCTTCGTGATCGCATTCTTGATATGGAAATTGATCGTATCTGTCGTCACCGAAAGGATGTCGCCTATCTCGCTGGAAGTCTTTCCATCCGCTGTCCATTGCAATACTTCGACTTCCCGCGTTGTCAACGTCCCATTTGGGCTGACCACGTTCCGCCCGAGGGCAGTGGAAAGCGCGTTGTGTCCGATGTTGGCGAGACAGCGCAGATGCGCTTCCTTGGCGATCAACTCGGCGTGGGTCAGCGCTTCATGAGAGCGCGATACCGAGAGCAGGCCGACAGCCCCATCACCGTCGAAGCAGGACTGTGCCCATCCGACGTTGAGGCCGAATGAGCGCGCCTCGCTCCAGAACTGGGGTACCTCTCTGAACAGCTCGTCGGACCAGATAATAGGAAAGTTCGACCGCCCACCGATCCGGACGGTGGGATCGACAGCGAGATAGCCCACATCCTCATAGCGTCGGGACCAGCGGCTGTCGTAATTGTTGAGCATGAGAGTCCGCGGCCTGGTGAAAGGCAACGGTAATCGCAGCCCGTAGGCGCACTGTTCGAAGCCCAAATGACGTGCACTGCGGTCTATCTGCTCGAAGACCTGCTTGACGTCGCGGTTGCCGCCCAATGTCGACAGCAACTCCCGAGTCCACGTTTCCATCCTCAGCCTCCTGCAGTTGTCACGCAATGAGGAGCTCGCATCTTCCCCGTTGCGACACGCGTCGATCGATGCTGATGTGTCCGACTTGACTGCTGCGACTTACAGCATCGGCTCATGGAGCGGAGAAACGAAGGTCAGGCTCACGCCCCCTACGCCTTTTGCATTCCGCATGGAAGCGAACATATCTCAGTTGCAATTGGCTTGCAACGATTGCGCCCTTGTCGTTACCAATGCTTGCTGTATTGCTCTCCAAACGATGAGGCCGAGCATCGTGAAGGCGTTGTCCATCACCCTTTGAGTGCACCGTGAGGCCGACTCCTACTACCAGAGTTGGCAGTTCAACTGAACGGCACGCGTGGCTAGGCTTTGACTTCATGCGCAAGCAACGCCGCTTCGGGCCATCCGACACGCTGCAACGACTAGTCCCACCACAACGACCTTCTAGTCCAAGAGGCTTGCCTGGACGTTCTGTGCGGGCCTCCTGGCGTACGCCGCGCCACGCCCCGATGGGTGTGCGGTTCAACGATCCGATTTCAGACTTTGAGGGAGCGGTGCCGTTGCGGCACCGGCGCGAAACCAGTCATCAAAGGAGTCTGCATGCCGCAAGGAGCCAATGGGATCTTGTTCGGACAGATTGCCGTCGTCTTGGGAGTCGCCGTCGGCGGCGTGTGGGCCGCAACCCAATGGACGGCCCATGCACTGGGTTACCAGTCGCGACTCGGTGCCGCCTGGTCCGAGGTCGCCGGCACGCCAGTTTATGAACCCTGGAAGCTGTTCGAGTGGTGGTACTTCTACGATGCCTATGCGCCCGACGTGTTCCTCCGTGGAGGGGCCATCGCGGCATCCAGCGGACTGTTCGCTGCGAGCGCCGCCGTCGGCATGGCGGTATGGCGCTCACGCCTGGCCAAGCACGTGACGACCTACGGGTCTGCCCGTTGGGCAGAAGCCGACGAGATGCGGCAGGCCGGCTTGATCGGGACCACCGGCGTGTTCCTGGGCAAGCTGGGTGGCAAGATCCTGGCCTATCTCCGCCACGACGGCCCGGAGCATGTGATGGTCTTCGCACCCACGCGCTCGGGGAAAGGCGTGGATCTCGTCATCCCAACGCTGCTGTCGTGGACCGGCTCGGCCGTGATCCATGACATCAAGGGCGAGAACTGGAATCTCACGGCCGGCTGGCGCTCGCGGTTCAGCCATTGCCTTCTGTTCAACCCGACCGACGCGAAGTCTGCCGCGTACAACCCGCTGCTGGAAGTGCGCCGCGGCATGCACGAAGTCCGCGACGTACAGAACATCGCCGACATCCTGGTTGATCCCGAGGGTGCGCTGGAGCGCCGCAATCATTGGGAGAAGACCAGTCACGCTCTGTTGGTCGGCGCGATCCTCCACGTGCTCTACGCGAGCGAGGACAAGACGCTGCGCGGCGTCGCCAACTTTCTGTCGGACCCCGCATGCCCCTTCGAGGTGACGCTGCATCGGATGATGACGACGAAGCATCTTGGAGACGAGGTCCACCCCGTCGTCGCTTCGGCCGCACGCGAAGTCCTCAACAAGAGCGACAACGAGCGTTCGGGCGTTTTGTCCACTGCGATGAGTTTCCTGGGCCTGTACCGCGATCCCACGGTGGCCGAGGTCACGTCCCGCTGCGACTGGCGCATCGCGGACCTGATCTCGGCTGTGCATCCGGTGTCGCTGTATCTCGTCGTGCCGCCGTCCGACATCAGCCGCACCAAGCCGCTGATCCGCCTGATCCTCAACCAGGTCGGCCGGCGTCTCACCGAATCGCTCGACGGCTCGGACGGCATCGCCCGCAAGCACAAGCTGCTGTTGATGCTCGACGAGTTTCCGGCCTTGGGACGGCTGGACTTCTTCGAGTCGGCCCTCGCGTTCATGGCCGGCTACGGGCTGCGCGCCTTCCTGATCGCGCAATCCCTGAATCAGATCGACAAGGCCTACGGCCAGAACCACTCGATCCTGGACAACTGCCATGTGCGCATCGCGTTCGCGACCAATGACGAACGCACCGCCAAGCGCATCTCCGAAGCGCTCGGTACCGCTACCGAATTGCGTGCGCAACGCAACTACGCGGGTCACCGACTGGCACCGTGGCTTGGCCATCTCATGGTGTCGCGGCAGGAGACGGCGCGACCGCTGCTGACACCGGGCGAAGTCATGCAACTGCCGCGGGACGACGCCGTCGTGATGGTCTCGGGCCATCCGCCGATCAAGGCCAAGAAGCTGCGCTATTTCCAGGATCGCAACTTCGCGGCGCGCGTGCTGCCTGCGCCGGCACTGGCCGCAGGTGTCTATGCCGATCGCCCCGCGGCACGCCCCGACGATTGGCGCGGATTGTCGCCGCTCGCAGCGCCTGGATCCTCGTCGGATGGTCATACAGACGGGCTCTCCGACGAGGGCGGGCATCAACTCAAGCCCGAGCTGGACCTGACGCCCGACGTCCCCGAACTCCCGGATGACGACGGCCTGTTGATGCTCGATGACGAGGACGACTTGCCGCTGCGGCCCCAGGACGTGGACCAAAAGCTCACGCGCAGCGCCCGGCTTGCAGCCATGGACCCCGACGACGGGATCGCGCTATGAGCCGCACCCGCCTCAACATCTTCATCGAACCAGTGCATGCGAAGCGCCTGGCCCAGGTCGCCGCGCACAAGGGCGTCTCGAAGTCCGCCGTGATCGCGGCGGCACTGGCGTCCTTTCTGTCCCCCGATGGTGAGGACCAGCGCGAGGCGGCGATCGCCAAGCGTCTCGACAGGCTCTCGCGTCAGTTCGATCGGCTTGAGCGCGACCAGTCGATCCTGATCGAGACGGTGTCCCTGTACGTGCGCTATTTCCTCACCGTGTCGTTGCCCGTGCCCGAGGGCCACCAGGAGGCTGCCCGTGCGCAGGGGCGCGCCCGCTATGCCCAGTTCATCGAACAGCTCGCCCGCCACCTCCAGCGTGGGCGAAGCCTGGTTCGGGAGATCCACCAGGAGATCGCGCCGGACGATCTGCCGTCCTCCGGCGGCGGTGCCATCCCTGACGAGCAGCCTTTCGAGCGCAGCGAAGGGGACGGGCCATGAAGCGTCTCGACGACAGGCAAGGTGGGGAAGCAGCCAGTGATGACGGAAGCCGACATGTCGGCAGGGAAGCCGATGGCCGCCGCATCCGCATGCTGCGAACGGCCATGGGCTCCGAGATCGCGGCGGCGCTCGAGGACCCGGAAGTCGTGGAGGTGTTGCTGAACCCGGACGGTTCGCTCTGGGTCGACCGGTTCGGACCCGGTCGCATGCCGACGGGCGCCAAGCTGCCGCCGGCTGTGGCCGAGCGGATCATCCGGCTGGTGGCCGCACACGTGCGCACCGAAGTCCATGCCGGCGCCCCGATCCTCTCGGCGGAACTGCCCGAAACCGGTGAACGCTTCCTCGGCGTGCTGCCGCCGGTGGTGCGCGCGCCATCGTTCGCGATCCGCAAGCGCGCGCTGCGCATCATGAATCTTGCGCGCTACGTGGACGATGGCGTGATGACCGAAGCACAGGCCACGTTCCTGCGACAGGTGGTGCGCGATCGGCTGAACATCGTCGTCGCAGGAGGCACCAGCACCGGCAAGACGACGCTCGCGAACGCGCTGCTCGACGAGATCGCAGAGACGCGCGACCGCGTGCTGATCCTCGAGGACACGGTCGAGCTGCAGTGCCGCTCCGACGACCACGTCGGCATGCGCACCGAACCTGGCGTGAGCACGATGGCCGATCTGGTGCGCGCCACCTTGCGGCTGCGCCCCGATCGCATCGTCGTCGGTGAGGTGCGGGGCTCCGAAGCGCTGGACCTGCTGAAAGCCTGGGGCACCGGTCATCCCGGTGGCATCGCCACCGTGCACGCCGGCTCGGCCGCCGGTGCGCTCACGCGCCTCGAACAGCTCGTGCAGGAGGTCAGCGTGACCATCCCGCGCGCGCTCATCGCCGAGACGGTCAACGTGATCGTCTTCATCGCCGGCCGTGGCCGCGCGCGCCGGGTGCGCGAGATCGCGCGCGTCATCGGTTTCGACACCCACGGCTACCGGTTCGATGCGCCGCTCGAACTTGCTCCCTCTTCGATTTCCCTCAACCCGCCATCCACAGGAGAACCGTCATGACGAATCTGCGTACTTCCGTAAAACCGCTTCTGCTCGCCGCCACCACTGCCGTGCTGATGTTCGCCGTTGCGTTGCCCGCGCACGCGGCGGGCTCCAACATGCCATGGGAGGCGCCGCTGCAGTCGGTGCTGGACTCGATCCAGGGACCGGTGGCCCGGATCATCGCGGTGATCGTCATCAT
This sequence comes from Variovorax sp. GW821-FHT10B04, assembly GCF_059415645.1. Taxonomy (NCBI): domain Bacteria; kingdom Pseudomonadati; phylum Pseudomonadota; class Betaproteobacteria; order Burkholderiales; family Comamonadaceae; genus Variovorax; species Variovorax sp. GW821-FHT10B04. Next base: position 176,756 of record NZ_JBWKNQ010000015.1, on the reverse strand, counting down.
CGCCACGGGACTGGCGCTGGCCTTCGGTGACACTTCCGGTGGCTTCCGGAAACTCGTGCAGATCGTCTTCGGGCTGTCGATCGCATTCGCAGCCTCCAGCTTCTTCCTGACCTTCTTCAGCTTCACCGGCGGAGCGGTGCTGGCATGAGCGCGTCGGCCGTCGGCACGTCCGGACTGCCAGGCTTCGAGGTGCCGCTGCACCGTTCGCTGACCGAGCCGATCCTGCTGGGCGGCACGCCGCGCACCGTGGCAATCGCCAACGGCACGCTGGCCGCCGCTGTCGGGCTCGGTCTGCAGCTCTGGCTGCCCGGTGTCGCGCTCTGGGTGGTCGGTCACTCGCTGGCCGTCTGGGGGGCGCGGCTGGACCCGCAGTTCATGCAGGTCTTCGCGAGGCATATCAAGCACCGTGCATTGCTGGACGCGTGAGGTCACCCCCATGATGAACCTCACCGAATACCGCAAGCGCCCGGCGTTGCTGGCCGATTGGCTGCCGTGGGCGGGTCTGGTTGCACCGGGCGTTGTGCTCAACAAGGATGGGGCCTTCCAGCGAACGGCGCGCTTTCGGGGGCCCGACCTCGACAGCGCCACGCAGGGCGAGCTGATGGCGATCTCGGCAAGGCTCAACAACGCGCTGAGGCGGCTCGGCTCAGGCTGGGCGTTGTTCGTGGAGGCCGAGCGGCGGCAGGCGGCGGACTATCCCGAATCTCGCTTTCCGGAGCCCCTGTCCTGGCTCGTCGATGAAGAGCGACGCGCCGCCTTCGAGGACGATGCCGGCCATTTCGAGAGCAGCTACCACCTGACGCTGCTGTATCTGCCGCTGGATGAATCCCGCGCGCGTGCCAGCCGCTTGCTCTACGAGAACCAGAAGGCTGAAGGTGTCGATTGGCGCGAACGCCTGGAGGCGTTCGTGTCCGAGACCGAACGATTCTTCGATCTCCTCGATGGCGTGATGCCGGAGATCGTCTGGCTCGACGACACACAGACGCTGACCTACCTGCATGCGTGCGTCTCGACGCGACGGCATTCGGTCGCCGTGCCAGAGGTGCCGATGCACCTCGACGCGCTGCTAGCGGATGAACCACTCGTGGGCGGGCTGGCGCCGATGCTGGGCAGCACGCATCTTCGGGTGCTGACCGTGCGCGGCTTCCCGACCTCGACGTGGCCGGGTCTGCTCAACGACCTGAACCGATTGAGCTTCGCCTACCGCTGGAGCACGCGTTTCATCTGCCTGGACAAGGCCGAGTCCGAAAAGGAACTCACGCGCCTGCGCCGGCAGTGGTTCGCCAAGCGCAAGAACATCGTTGCACTGCTGCGCGAGACGATCTTCCAACAGGAGAGCCCGCTGGTGGACACCGATGCCTCGAACAAGGCATCGGATGCCGATGCGGCCTTGCAGGAGCTGGGCGGCGATCAGGTGGCGTTTGGCTATGTCACGGCGACCGTGACGGTGCTCGATACCGATGCGAACGACGCAGGCGAGAAGCTGCGGCAGGTGGAGCGCGCGATTCAGGGACGCGGATTCGTCACCATCCCCGAGACCTTGAACGCGGTAGATGCCTGGCTGTCTTCGATCCCGGGTCACGCCTACGCCAACGTGCGCCAGCCCATCATCTCGACGCTTAACCTGGCGCACATGATGCCGGCGTCGGCGGTCTGGGCCGGTCCCGAGCGCAATGCACATCTGGACGGTCCACCGTTGATCGTCACCCGCACCGACGGTGCGACGCCGTTCCGGCTGGTCACCCACATCGGTGACGTGGGCCACACGCTGGTGGTCGGTCCGACCGGGATGGGCAAGTCGGTGCTGCTCGCCACGCTGGCGATGCAGTTCCGGCGCTACCCAGGCGCCCAGCTGCTCGTCTTTGACATGGGCCGCTCGATGCGTGCCACCGTGCTCGGGCTGGGCGGCGAGCACTACGACCTCGGCAAAGGGTGGGAGGCCGGGGGCGAGGTCGCGTTCCAGCCGTTGGCGCGTATCGATCAGGACGGCTACCGCACCTGGGCAGCCGAGTGGATCGAAAGACGCTTGCTTCAGGAAGGCGTCGACGTCGGCCCGCCCGAGAAGGACGCAGTCTGGTCTGCGCTCAACAGCCTGGCCAGCGCACCGGTCGAGCAGCGCACCATGACCGGCCTGTCGGTGCTGCTGCAGTCGAACGCACTGCGGCAGGCTCTTCAGCCCTATGTGCTCGGCGGTGCCCACGGGAAACTGCTCGATGCGGATGCCGACCGTCTGGGCACGGGCTCGGTCCAGTGCTTCGAGATGGAAGAGCTGATGCAGAGCAAGGCCGCAGTGCTGGCCGTTCTGGGCTACCTGTTCGCGCGCTTCGACGAACGCTTCGACGGTGCGCCTACGCTGCTGATCCTGGACGAGGCCTGGTTGTTCCTCGACGACCCCGTGTTCGCAGCCCGCATCCGCCAGTGGCTCAAGACGCTGCGCAAGAAGAACGTCTCAGTGATCTTCGCGACGCAGTCGCTGGCCGACATCCAGGACTCCTCGATCGCCCCAGCAATCGTCGAGAGTTGCGCGAGCCGCATCTTCCTGCCGAATCCGCAGGCCACCGAGCCGCAGATCCGTTCGATCTACGAGGGTTTCGGGCTCAACAACCGGCAGATCGAGATCGTCGCCACCGCGATCCCCAAGCGCGACTACTACTACCAGTCGCGACTGGGTAACCGGGTCTTCGAACTCGGACTTGGGCCGGCAGCTCTGGCTTTCGTGGCTGCGTCCTCGCCAGAGGACCAGCGCGCGATCGATGCAGTGCTCGCCGATGACGGTGCCGATGCATTCGCTGCCACCTGGCTGCGCCATCGCGGCCTTGACTGGGCGGCCGATCTCATCCCTTCGTTCACTTCCCATTAGCCTGTCCCTTCCGTCTCTTCCCCTCATCAGGAGCACATGCCATGAAGAAGACCTTGCGAGTCGTCGCTGCCTCGACCTTGATCGGCACGATGCCCCTCGCGCATGCGCAATGGGTCGTGGTCGACCCCACGAATCTCGTGCAGAACACGTTGACAGCGGTCCGTACGCTGGAACAGATCAACAACCAGATCCGGCAATTGCAGAACCAGGCGCAGTCGCTGATGAACCAGGCGAAGCACCTGACCGGCCTGGACGTCAGCGTCTTGAACGAACTGCGCGCGGCGCTTTCGGCGACGAACCAATTGATCCAGCAGGCGCAAGGGCTGGCCTTCAACGTGCAGCAGATGGACGCGCAGTTCCGGCAGCTGTATCCCGAGTCATTCGATGGCGCGGCCTCCAATGCCCAGATGGCAGTCGATGCGCGCCGGCGCTGGGCGAACTCGCTCGAAGCGTTGCGCACTGCGACCCAGGTGCAGTCGCAGGCCGTGCAGAACTTCGCCGCCGACGAATCCACGCTGACGGATCTGGTGAACCGCAGCCAGTCGGCCGTCGGTGCCCTGCAGGCCACGCAGGCGACCAATCAGTTGCTGGCGCTACAGGCGCGCCAGGCCATTCAGGCGCAGCAGCTCCAGATTACGCAGGACCGCGCGGACGCACTCGAGCATGCGCGGCAGGTCGCGGTGCAGGAGCGGGCGCGTGAGGTGCGTCGGCGCTTCATGGGGACGGGCACGCCGTACACGCCGTACACGGTGAATTTCTACAGCAACCCGTGAGGCCACCATGACCAAAGTCCTGATTGTCCTGGCCATGACCGCAGTCATGTTGCTCGCGGCTTGCGGCAAGCCCGCATCCATCGAATCGGTCGAGTCGCTGGTGCGCAGTCCCGAACGCCTGAAGGAACTGCGCGCGCAATGCAAGGCGGACCATGCCAGAGTCGGTGATGCCCAGTGCAACGCGGTAGCCGAGGCCACACGGCAGCGCTTCATGCGCCCCATGCCATCGCCCTACGCGGACGCTCCGGTGCGCCCGCAATCCCCGTCGATAACCAAAGACTGACGCCATGAACGACGTGTCGGTCATCGACCGCTTCCTGGATGCATTCTCGCGCTACATCGATTCGGGCTTCGGCCTGCTCGGCGGTGAGGTGGCGTTCCTCACAGCCACGCTGGTCGCGATCGACATGACCCTGGCAGGCCTGTTCTGGGCCATGAGCCACGCCAGTGGCAGCGGCGATGACGTGATGGCCAAGCTGGTCAAGAAGGTGCTCTACGTAGGCACCTTTGCGTACATCCTGGGCAACTTCAACCGGCTGGCCGCCATCATCTTCAACTCCTTCGCCGGGCTCGGGCTGACTGCCTCCGGTTCGGCGATAACCCAGGCGCAGCTAATTCGGCCGGGATGGCTGGCGCAGGTCGGCATCAACGCAGGCCGGCCGATCTTGGCGCAGATCAGCGACATGACGGGCTTTCCCGAGGTGTTCGCGCATCTCGACACCATTGCGGTGCTTTTCCTCGCATGGCTCATCGTGATCGTGGCGTTCTTCGTACTCGCGGTGCAGCTTTTCGTGACGCTGATCGAATTCAAGCTGACGACGCTGGCAGGCTTCATCCTCGTTCCATTCGCGCTGTGGAACAAGACGTCTTTCCTTGCGGAGAAGGTGTTGGGCAATGTGATCTCGTCGGGCATCAAGGTGCTGGTGCTGACGGTGATCGTAGGCATTGGCTCCGGACTCTTCGCCGAGTTCACCGTGCCACCCGGTGCCGACCCGAGCATCGACCACGCGCTGGTGATCATGCTGGCCTCGCTCGCGATGCTGGGGTTGGGAATCTTCGGGCCGGGGATTGCGACGGGGCTGGTGTCTGGCGCGCCGCAGTTGGGTGCCGGTGCTGCGGCGGGCACCGCCATGGGGGCAGCAGGTCTGACCGTGGCTGGCAGTGCGGCCGTTGCTGGCGCTGGTTCTGCAGTCGCTGCGGGCGCGCGTTTGGCGCCGGGTGCGACGCGTGCGGCCATCGGCGGTGGCGCGACCGCCGCGCGATCCGCCAGCGCCATGGCTACTGGAGCGAAGGCTGCTTACCAAGCGGGCGCTGCCGGATCGGGCGATAGCGGCGTACGTGCTGCCGGTGCCGGGCTCGCGAGCGTCGCGAAGGCGGGTGCCAGCGCGGCCGGCCAACGCGTCGCTTCCGGTGCCAAAGCCATCAAGGATCGCGCGGCAAACTTCGTGGCCGATGCGGCAGCGCCGGCTTCGTCTCCTGTCGCGCGATCTGTCTCAGCCGAAAACAGTTCATCCGTGCCCCCTTCGTCCGAGCCTGCGTGGGCGCAGCGCATGCGCCGCAAGCAACAGGTCACACATGCAGCCGCCACGGCAGCCCACGTACTGCGCTCGGGAGATCACGCGGGCGGCGGTGCGAGCCCCAGCCTGCGGGACAGCTCCAAACGTTGATCGACCATTCAGGAGAACCCATGCGCTTCAAACGACCCCAGGTGCGGTATTCGGACACGCCCGAGCCAGTCACCCCGTATCAAGCTGCCGCGCAGGTCTGGGACCAGCGCATCGGCGACAGCCGCGTGCAGGCAAAGAATTGGCGGTTGATGGCCTTCGGCAGTCTGTCGCTGGCGCTTGCAATGGCGGGCGGCCTGGTCTGGCGCTCGGCGCAATCCATTGTGACTCCCTACGTCATCGAGGTGGACAGTGGCGGGCAGGTGCGGGCCGTCGGCGAGGCCGCCGCACCGTACAAGCCGGCCGACGCGCAGATCGCGTTTCACCTGGCGCGCTTCATCGGCGACGTGCGCTCGCTGTCCATCGACCCGATCGTGGTCCGCCGGAACTGGCTGGAAGCCTATGACTACACCACCGACCGCGGCGCCGCGACGCTGAACGATTTCGCGCGCACCAACGATCCGTTCTCACGGATCGGGCAGAACTCCGTCGCGGTGGAGGTGACCAGTGTGGTGCGCGCCAGCGATGCCTCGTTCCAGGTGCGCTGGATCGAGCGCAGCTTCGCGAATGGCTCGCCCTCGGGCACCGAGCGCTGGACTGCCTTGCTGTCCATCGTGCTGCAGCCGCCGCGCAGCGAAGAGCGGTTGCGCAAGAACCCATTGGGCATCTACGTCAACGGCCTGTTCTGGAGCCGCGAACTTGAAGCAACGCAAGGAGCAAAACCGTGAAGACACATTTCCGTAGAACCGCATCGCCATTGATCCTGTTTGCCACGCTGGCGTCCGTCGCAGGCTGTGCCACGCAGGCCAAGCCGCCGCCGGTGATCTCGCTGGATGCACCCGTGGCGGTCGCTGCGAAGATCTTGCCCGAGCCTGCAAAGCCCATCGAAGTGGTGGCTGTGCCGGAGCCCCTCCCTTTGCCCGAGCAGATGAAGGCGCTGCCTGTCGAAGCTGAGGCGAAACCGATGCCGGAACCGGCCGACGACAAGGTGCGTGTCTCGCGCGCGAATGAAGAGGCGCGCGTCGCACCGACGCGCGAGGGCTACGTCAACGCGATCCAGGTCTGGCCATATGCCGATGGGGCGCTTTATCAGGTCTATACCAGCCCGGGGCGGGTGACCGTCATCACATTGCAGGAGGGCGAGGAACTGGTCACAGTCTCCGCCGGCGACACGGTGCGCTGGATCGTGGGCGACACGGCCAGCGGTGCCGGCGCGACGCTGCGCGTCAACATCCTGGTGAAGCCGACGCGCGTGGGACTGAAGACGAATCTCGTCGTCGCCACGAACCGTCGCACCTACCTGCTGGAGCTGTCCTCGACGCCGCAGGCCTGGATGGCATCGGTGTCGTGGGATTACCCGAAAGATCGGATGCTCGCCCTCCAGAAGCATGCGCGCGAAGCCTACGCGGCCACGCCCGTCGACTCGGGCCTGTCGCTGGAGCAGATCAAATTCCGCTATGCGATCACTGGCGACGGTCCTTCGTGGAAGCCACTGCGCGCGTTCGACGACGGCCACCGGGTCTACATCCAGTTCCCAGGGGGCATCGCGCAGGGCGAACTACCACCACTGTTCGTGATCGGGCCGCAGGGGGATGGACAACTCGTGAACTACCGCTTTCGTTCACCGTACTACGTCGTGGATCGGCTCTTTGGCGCCGCGGAACTGAGGCTGGGCGGGCTCAAGGGCGGCATGGCGGAGGTCGTGCGCATCGAGCGCACAGATGGTGTCGCGCGGAGTGGATCATGAGCAAGGCCGATCCCGTTGCTCCGCCAAAAGCCGACCCGGAGACGCTGGCGCTGCGCGCGCAGCCGCGCCCAGTCGTTCGCTTGAACCGTCGCGTGCTGGCAGCCGGTGCGGGCACGTTGGCCGCGGCGGTGCTGGGCGGGACGCTGTGGTCGTTGCAGTCGCAGCAGCGCTCCCGTGCTCCCGCGAATGAACTGTTCAACGTCGATCGCATCTCGAAGTCGGAGAACCTGGACCGGCTGCCCAAGGATTACACGGAGCTTCCACCGGTGTTGAAGGCGCCGCCGCCCGTGCTGGGCGAGCCGCTGCCGGGCGACCTCGGGCCTGCCATCGTGAAGTCGCAGCAGCCGATGGAACAGCGAATGGCGCCGCATGGTACGGACCCGGCGCAGCTGGCGGCCGAAGAGGCCGCACGATCTTCGGTGTTCTTCCGGGGATCCGGAAGCAGCGTGGGTGGCGTGCGGCCGGTGGCTGCCGCTTCACCTGCGACTCCAGCGGCCGACCTGAATCCGGGCATCGTCACTCCGAACCAGAACCCGTTCAATGCAGCGGCCGGAACCACGCCGCCCGTGGTTCCGGCCGACCCGATCGCCGCCCAGAATCGGCAGGATTCGAAAGAGGCCTTCCTGACGAAAGCCAGGACAGACGCGACACGCAATCCTGGGAGCCTGCAACTGCCAGCATCGCCGTACCAGGTGATGGCGGGCACGGTGATTTCTGCGGCGTTGATCACGGGGATCAACTCGGATCTGCCGGGGCAGGTGATCGCGAACGTGACCGAGGCGGTCTACGACACGGCCACAGGGCGTCATCTCTTGATCCCGCAGGGTTCGCGGCTGATGGGGCGCTACGACAGCCAGGTCGCATTCGGGCAACGGCGCGTGCTGTTGGTGTGGACACGGCTCATCCTGCCGGACACATCGTCGGTGGCGCTGGACCGCTTGCCGGGGATCGATCCAGCGGGCTATGCCGGCCTCGAGGATGGCATCGACTGGCACTGGGATCGCATCCTCGCCGGCGCGGCGTTGTCGACACTGCTCGGCGTGGGTGCCGAGCTCGCTGCGCCTGAGAGCCGTACGGATCAGGACGGAAACCGAACGGTGATTGCGATCCGTGAAGGCGCGCAGGACTCGATCAACCAAGTCGGGCAGGAGATCACGAAGCGCAATGTGAGCATCCAGCCGACGCTGACCATCCGGCCCGGGTTTGCGATGCGGGTGATGGTGAGCAAGGATTTGATCCTGCGGCCGTACCAGCCGCTTTTCTTCACTCGCGGTGGTTCGCAATGAGCAGGGGCGCGAACAGATTGAGCCTGGGGCCGATCGCTAAACCCGATGCGGTAAGGCTGACGATCACGATGCCGGCTGAGCTGAAGGCGCAGTTGGACGCCTATGCCGAGGTCCATGCCAGGGTGCACCAGGCACCGGCGGATGCGATGGTATTGATCCCACACATGTTGGCAGCGTTCATTGCGCGGGACAGGGCGTTCAAGGCGATGGTGCGAAGGTAGGACTATTCGACGGAGAGTTCGAAGAACTCAGCCATGCGGAACCAGCGCGCTCAACTCCTGGGCTATCCACGTCGGCAGGCGTGCACGCGCCGACGCTACTTCCTTCATCTAGACCGAAGGCAGTTTCGCGCGCGGCGCCCGCAGCGCGCTTCACCTGCCTTCTCTGGCCGCGGCCTTGCCATCGCCCCCACGACATCGGCCGCCGCGCGCGCCGGGAAAATCGATTGCCAAACCGGCGCATGCCGTAGCTTTGCAGTCTGAGCCCTAACTTCAAATGCCGGCTTGGGCCGGACGTCAGATGGACGGCCCGCGTCGGCACTTGCCTCGTAAGGCGCAAAGCGCCTTCTGCATCCTGCTAAAGCAAAGCGTTGCGCTTGGTGAAGATACGTGAGAGCGCAGCGGCGAAGATGGGTGCGCTTGCGGAAAACCTGGCTTCTCGCCGATCAAACTTGGTGGGATCTGAAGGAGGATTGCCTGTGCAGGCGTGCGTAGACAGTTGGGTCCACTAATCTTCAAAGGATGTGATCAAGTTCGACTGATCTGAATCGTGATCGTAAATATCGATGCGGTCCTGCCTTGTGAACAGGGGGAAGGCCACGATTGGAGTGAAACCAGGGCGACGCAGCTAGTAAGACAAGCCGCGCTCAGATGGTCTGGCAGCGGCCCAGAAGTCCGACTTTGCGAACGTTGCGTCTGGCTGATCGCCGGCGTACGAAGAAACAGAAGGACTGTTCGCAGGGATCTGCTCTTCCAGGCTTTCGCTCGGCTCGGTGACGAACCCGGCAGTTGCAGGCAGCTGATCAGCCCGCTTTACGTACTAGCGTGATTCTGGTGAGCTCGGATGGCTGCCCGAGCCGAATGGCAAAACCGGGCCATAGTGCGGTCCCGTTGCTTACATAGAGCTGCATGCCTTTCACGTCGTAGAGTCCCGACACAAAACCTTCGTTGGCCAGCGCCAGCAGCCGATGCAGGCCGAATATCATGCCGCCGTGGGTATGGCCGGATAGCTGCACTGCCACTCCTTTTTCTGCTGCCAACCGCGCCCTTCGAGGCTGGTGGTCCAGAAGCACGATCGGCACCCCTATGGGAGCTCCCCCGATGGCTGCTGCGACGTCTGGCCCATGAAGGCCGACATTGGGAGCAGAAAAGTCGGTCACCCCGGCAAGAACCAGTTTGGCGCCGCCCCGCTCCAGTACCGCGTGGCTGTTCGCCAACGGCCTCATCCCCAGCGCGACAAAGCGGTCCATCCATTCTTGATACCCGAAGAAGTACTCGTGATTGCCTGGAATGACATAGACGCCATCGCGAGCGCGAAGCCCGCCCAGAGGTTCGATATCCCGCCGCCGGTCGTCAACGGTACCGTCAATCAGGTCACCCGTGATGACAACGAGATCAACACCCAACGCGTTTGAGTTGTTCACCACGGACCGTGCCCAGGGCTCCTGAAACAGGCGACTGATGTGCAGGTCGGTAAGTTGCAGAACCTTGTATCCCTCGAACGATGGCGGAAGATCTTTCACGACCAGTTCGACATCCTTCACCGGAGGAACGCCAATGGCCTGGCTGACACCGACAGCCGAGAGCGCCAATGCACACAGTCCAATGCCATGCCGTGCACGCTTTGGCATGCCGAAGCGACGTCGCTGAACCACCATGACAAAGAGCGTCGCCAGGTCGAGTGCAAGTTGAAAAATCGCCAGAAAGAGGAGGGCGCCAAACCCCCAGTTGAAAGCAATGACCAGGCTCCTCGGCATCTCGGGGGAGAAAGGGCTGCCAGACGACAGGCGGCTGATCAGGTGGTACTGCGACGCCACGAGCACTGCAAGGCCCGCGACGACCTTTGCCGGGAGCGGCCACCGCAGGGGCCAGAGAAGCCGTCCGATAACGTACAGGCCAGGCAAACCAAAGAAGACGTGGAGCATCAATGAGATTTTGCGTGCAGCTGGGTATCTGATTCAGGCGACCGTCGAGATGACCTGAGGGCGTGGGCTGTCACCATCGACAGGCAGACGGGTATCGTTCAAGGGCGCTTCAAGAACACTTCCCTGGCGACGGGCATTGCCGAGAACACATTCGGCCAGCCGGCGTAGAACGCCAGGTGGGTCATGACCTCCGCGGCCTGCGCCTGGGTCAGGCCGTTGTCCATTGCGCGGTTCAGGTGGCTGGGCAATTGCGCGACCTGCGCGCGTGCGATCAGCGCGCTGATGGTGACCAGGCTTCGGTCGCGGGGCGCCAGGTCCGGCCGAAGCCACAGGTTCTGGAATAGCACTTCGCCGGTGTACTTGACCATGCCCGGCGCCACCTTGGAGAACTCGCGCTCCACCATCGTGGCCCGTTGCGCTTCGGAAACCGGTTCGATCGGGAGCAGCTTGACGTCGGCGGCCGGCAGCTGTGCCGCGGTGACGCCATGCTTGCGGAACACTTCGCGCATCGGACCGACGGCTGTCATTGCACTCTCCCAGCCCGTGTAGAAGGCCAGGTGCGTGATGATCTCCGACAGCTCCGCGGGCTTCACGCCGTTGGCCAATGCGCGCTCGAACTGAAGCGGCATGTCGACCACCTGGCCGCGCGCGATCATCGACGTCACGGTCACGATGCTTCGGTCACGCGCATTCAGATCGGGGCGTCGCCAGAGTTCGCCCTCCACGATCTGGGTACGGTAGGCCTCCAGTGCAGGGGAAACGTCGGCCAACTGGGCTGCTGCGCCGGCGGGTTCGAAAGCTGTGGCGTTGTTCGTGCGGGTGGCGTCCTGTGCATGGGCAGACGACAGGTTCGCCAACGAGAGCGCGGCGACCGCGATCGTCAGCGGTCGGAACTTCGGGACATCAACGCGGGTATTGCTCATCACTGACCTTTTCCATCCAGTCGACTGCGGTGCCATCCAGCGATTCGGCGATCGCGACATGGCTCATGGCCGTGGTGGTCTTGGCGCCATGCCAATGCTTCACCGCGGGCGGAATCCAGACGACGTCGCCCGGCTTGATCTCCTGCACGAGGCCCCCTAGTTGCTGTACCCAGCCAACACCAGCGGTGACGATCAACGTCTGGCCGAGCGGGTGGGTGTGCCAGTCGGTGCGTGCACCGGGCTCGAAAGTGACGGTGGCGCCACCCACGCGTGCCGCACCGGTGCCCTGGAAGCGCGAGTCGACGCGCACCGCGCCGGTGAAATTGCTTGCGGGTCCCTTGGCGGACGGCTGGCTGCCGGCGGGCGTGACCGTCACGGTCGACGGTTGCTGCGCCTGGGCTTCGCTTGCCAACAGTGTCAAGGACACGGCTGCAGCTGCGAGTGGATTCATGCGTTCTCCTGAGGTTCACGAGAACTATAGAAAGCGTTCATCGACACGACTAGACCGATATTGCTGTTCAGTCCAGCAAGCAAGAGTTGATAGTGGCGCAGCGCCTCATCGGCGCCGCTGGTACGCGTGAGCGGCCTTCGACGCGTAGTGCGTCACGCTTGCGTAGAGCCCGATGATGGACAGCCAGTGCAGGAAAAAGCCGGGCGCGCCGTCACTGCCAAAGTCCCACCAGTCCATGCTCATCTGCTGCAACAGCTTGCCGCCCACGCCCATCGCCAACGAGCTTTGCACACCGTGGAAGGAAATGACTGCGGCCGACAGCCGCAATGCGGCGGACCGCATTGCACTTGACCGAACGATGCCCGACGCATTGCGCAGGATGTTCATGACAATCTGCCAGCGCAGGCCCAGATGGATCGACATGAGAACGACGGTCCAGTAAGCGGCCAGCACATGGATCTGGCGCGCCGTCACTTCGCCGTTCAATGAGAGGAAGCGGAACACGGTGCGCGAGATCATCAGGCTGCTCGCCAGCAACACCATCGCGGCGACTGCGAGGCACAGGGTCAGCACGGGGTCGAGCACGTTGCGCGCTTCGCGTCGCCTCTTGGCAATCCTGCCGTACCAGTGGCGGTTGATGATGTTGTGGGCGATCAGCAGCACGAAGATGCCCGTGCCCACGAGTTCATGCGCCGCGTTGTCAAGCCAGTAGTAGGCCAGCGCCACCAGCAGCAGGCCGGCAGCAGCGAAGTCCAGTGCAAGCCGAGCGAGGAGCGTCCTGTTGATCACCCGTGCTGCCGGCTCTACTTCGCGCCCCGGAGGTCGTTGAAGGTGAACAGAAACTGCTGTTCCTTCTGCGCCTGGTGGCATGACATGCACCGCGCGCTGTTCTCGCTCAGGTTGACCGTCCGGTCCGGCTTGAACGCCTGGAACTGCCAGTCGCCCGTGGCGCGGCCGGGCTCGAAGTCGGCACTCCAGCCGTCTCGCTTCTCCATCACGAAGTAGCGGAAGACCTCGCTGTCCCGGTAGTCGACCAGCACCACATGCGTACCGCTGGGAACGGCTTGGCCCTTCTTGACTGCGTCGATGGCCGCCTGGCTGGTCAGCATGTGCTCGGTGACGTTGCCGCGCTTCACGGTGCTGTAGTGCACGAGCTTGTCGAGGTTGGCCGGGAAGGTCACGCGGTTGACTTCGGCATACGCATTCCAGGCGAGGAATGCGATCAGGCTGAAGATCAGTGCGAACGGTGGAGTGCGTCGGACGATATGGCGGATGGACATGGGCTTCGTTCGGGGCAAGAGACGAGAGAAGTGCGGGCGGCTCTGCAGTTGCCTCGTGAAGGGCACTTTAGGGTCTCACCGCAGATGAAACTAGTCCGTAGCAGCTTGCAGCACTCGCAAGCAATAGTTGGCAATGCAGGAGCAAGCCGCACATCGGCCCGAGCATCGATGCGCGGGCGGACATGCCGAAGTCGCGTAGGACTGATCCTGCCAAGGTGTCTGGCCGAAGCTGTTTCTCCTCTGTGGCGTACGGCCCCCGGGCGATTTGGCAAGTACTGCTTGTAGATGGATCAAGCCGATTCGTACTAGTGCCGCCCTTTATCGATCCCTAGAGTGAGCCGTTCTACGCGCCTTGAACGGCCCCGCCGCACCTGTCGGCGTCTCACGATGAAGGATGGAAGACCATGGATATCTCGCACGAATTGCCGATCACCAGGCGCGGACTGCTCGCGGCCGGCGCGGCCTCCGCATCCGCCACGGTGTATGTGGCGCCGGCTGCTGCACAGAATGCGCCGGCTCCGGCCATCGGGTCAGTCGGCGCACCGGCGCTGTCGACCGTGACCCTGCAGGTCAATAGCCGCACGCAGCGGCTCACGCTCGACAACCGCACCACGCTGCTCGACGCACTGCGCGAGCACATGCACCTCACCGGCACCAAGAAGGGCTGCGACCACGGCCAGTGCGGCGCCTGCACGGTGCTGCTCGACGGCCAGCGAATCAACTCGTGCCTCACGCTCGCGGTGATGCACGAGGGCAGCGCCGTCACCACCATCGAAGGCCTGGGCACGCCGGACCGGCTGCATCCGCTGCAGGCCGCCTTCGTCAAGCACGACGGCTACCAGTGCGGCTACTGCACGCCGGGGCAGATCTGCTCCGCGGTCGGCGTGCTGCGCGAGATCGAACAGGGCGTGCCGAGCCACGTGAGTGGCGACATCACCGCCCGGCCGATGTTCTCGGCCGCCGAACTGCGCGAGCGCATGAGCGGCAACATCTGCCGCTGCGGCGCCTACAGCAACATCGTCGACGCGGTCACCGAAGTGGCCAAGGGGGTCGCATGAGGTCCTTCACCTATGAACGCGCAGCGTCCGCGGAAGATGCATTGGCCAAGGCCGTGCGCGTGCCCGGCGCGAAGTTCATCGCGGGCGGCACCAACCTGCTGGACCTGATGAAGCTGGAGATCGAGACGCCGGCCCACCTGGTCGACCTGAACGGCCTCGGCCTGAAGGCGATCGAGCCGACGCCGCAGGGCGGCCTGCGCATCGGTGCGCTGGTGAGCAACACGCAACTCGCCGCCGACGAACGCGTGCGGCGCGACTATGGTGTGCTGTCGCGCGCCGTGCTCGCTGGCGCCTCGGGCCAGTTGCGCAACAAGGCGTCGACCGCCGGCAACCTGCTGCAGCGCACGCGCTGCCCGTATTTCTACGACACCAACCAGGCCTGCAACAAGCGCCGGCCCGGCAGCGGCTGCGGGGCCATCGGCGGCTTCAGCAAACAGCAGGGCGTGGTGGGCACCAGCGATGCCTGCATCGCCACGCACCCGAGCGACATGGCGGTCGCCATGCGTGTGCTGGACGCATCGGTCGAGACGATGCGCACCGACGGCTCGCGCCGCGTGATCCCGATCGCAGACCTGCACCGGCTGCCCGGCGCCACGCCGCACGTCGAGACCGAGCTGGCGCGCGGTGAACTGATCACCGCCGTCACGCTGCCGGCGCCGGTCGGCGGAACGCACGTCTATTACAAGGTGCGTGATCGCGCGTCGTATGCGTTTGCGCTGGTGTCGGTGGCGGCCGTCGTGCAGCGCGACGGCAGCGGTCGCGTGGCGGTCGGCGGCGTCGCGCCCAGGCCATGGCGCATGGCACGTGCCGATGCGCAGCTCGCGCGCGGCCCGAAGGCGGTCGCCGACGCGCTCTTTGCCGATGCGCGGCCGACGGCGCAGAACGCATTCAAGTTGCCGCTCGTGGAGCGCACGCTCGCCGCCGTGCTGTCGCAGGCCGCGTCACAGGCAAGGAGCTGAGCCATGAAATTCGACACCCCCGCAACCACCAACCCGATCGACCAGCTCAAGGTCGTCGGCCAGGCCGTCGACCGCGTCGATGGCCGCCTCAAGACCACCGGCCTCGCGCGCTATGCCTACGAGAACCACGACGTCGTCGCCAACCAGGCCTATGGCTACGTGCTGGGCGCCGGCATCGCCAAGGGCCGCATCGTGTCGATGGACCTGGCCCGCGCGAAGGTGGCGCCGGGCGTCATCGCCATCGTCACGGCCGACAACGCGGGCAAGCTGGGCAAGGGCAGCTTCAACACCGCGAAGCTGCTCGGCGGGCCGGCCGTCGACCATTACCACCAGGCGATCGCGCTGGTGGTGGCCGAGACCTTCGAACAGGCGCGGGCCGCGACGCAGCTGATCCATGTCGAGTACGCGCGCACCGAAGGCCAGTTCGATCTCGCGCACGCGAAGCAGACGCAGCCGAAGACGACCAACCGCGACAGGACCGTCGGCGACTTCGCCACCAACTTCGAGCGGGCCGAAGTTCAACTGGACGCGACCTACACCACGCCCGACCATTCGCATGCGCAGATGGAACCGCAGGCGACCATCGCCGCCTGGCGTGGCGACAAGCTCACGGTCTGGACATCGAACCAGATGATCGACTGGACCACCACCGACCTCGCGAAGACGCTCGGCATACCTAAGGCCGACGTGCACCTGATGTCGCCTTTCATCGGGGGCGGCTTCGGCGGCAAGCTGTTCCTGCGGGCCGACACCGTGCTCGCCGCCATCGGCGCGCGCATCGCCCGGCGACCCGTCAAGCTCGCGCTGCAGCGGCCGCTGATCGCCAACAACACGACGCACCGGCCCGCGACCATCCAGCGCATCCGGCTCGGCGCCACGAAGCAGGGCCAGCTCACGGCCATCGGGCACGAGAGCTGGTCGGGCAACCTGGTCGACGGCAAGCCCGAGAACGCGGTGCAGCAGACCGGCCTGCTGTATGCGGGCGCGCACCGCCTGACCGGCACGCGGCTCACGCTGCTCGACCTGCCCGAGGGCAACGCGATGCGCGCGCCCGGCGAGGCGCCGGGCCTGATGGCGCTGGAGATCGCGATGGACGAGATGGCAGAGCGCCTCGGCATGGACCCGATCGAGTTCCGCGTGCGCAACGACACGCAGGTCGACCCGGCCAATGCGCAGCGCCGCTTCTCGCAGCGCCGCCTGATCGACTGCATGCGCGTCGGCGCCGAGCGCTTCGGCTGGAGCCGGCGCAGCGCCGCACCCGGCCGCGTCCGCGAAGGCGACTGGCTCATCGGCATCGGCGTGGCTGCCGCCTTCCGCAACAACCAGGTGACCAAGTCGGCTGCGCGCGTTCGGCTGAATGCGCAAGGCACGCTCACGGTCGAGACCGACATGACGGACATCGGCACCGGCAGCTACACCATCATTGCCCAGACCGCGGCCGAGATGATGGGTATGCCGCTCGAGCGGGTGGTGGTGCGGCTCGGGGATTCGAGCTTTCCGGTGTCCGCCGGTTCGGGCGGGCAGTGGGGTGCCAACTGCTCGACGGCCGGCGTCTACGCGGCCTGCGTCAAGTTGCGTGAGCAGATCGCGCAGCGCGCCGGCTTCGATGCCGCCAGCGCCGGCTTTGCGGACGGCCGCATCTCTGCCGGCGGCCGGAGCATGGCGCTGACCGAGGTGGTCGCCGCGGCGGGCGGGCAGGAGCTCGTGGCCGAGGACACGATGGAGTTCGGCGACCTCGACAAGACCTTCCAGCAGTCGACCTTCGGCGCGCACTTCGTCGAGGTGGCGGTGCACGCCTTCACCGCCGAGGTGCGGGTGCGCCGCATGCTGGCGGTGTGTGCGTCGGGCCGCATCCTCAACCCGAAGACCGCGCGCAGCCAGGTCATCGGCGGCATGGTGATGGGCGTGGGCGCGGCCCTGATGGAAGAGCTGGCCGTGGATTCGCGCGTGGGCTTCTTCGTCAACCACGATCTCGCGGGCTACGAGGTGCCGGTGCATGCCGACATTCCGCACCAGGACGTGGTGTTCCTCGAAGAGACCGATCCGATGTCCTCGCCGATGAAAGCCAAGGGTGTCGGCGAGCTGGGCGTGTGCGGCGTTGGTGCCGCCGTGGCCAATGCGATCCACAACGCGACCGGCGTGCGGGTGCGCGACTACCCGGTCACGCTGGACAAGCTGATCGCCGACATGCCGTCGAACGAGGCGTAGCCGAATCGTTTGCAGCCGCGCATCTGAGCGCAAGCGCAGGGGAGCAAGAGGAATATGGAGAACGTGGATCTGATTGTCCTGCGCGCGCTGCGCGACTGGCGTCGTGCGGGAAAGCGCGCGTGGTTGGTCACCGTCGTGAAGACCTGGGGCTCATCGCCTCGTCCGACGGGGTCGATCATGGCCTTTTCGGGAGATGGGGCCGTGGTCGGCTCCGTCAGTGGCGGATGCATCGAGGACGACCTGCTGGCGACTCGTGTCCATGCACCACAGCATGCGGAGGCGGCCTCGCCGAACCCCGTGGAGGTGCTCACCTATGGCATTGCCAGCGAGGACGCCCACAAGTTCGGCTTGCCGTGTGGCGGCACGCTCGAGCTGGTGGTCGAACGCGATCCGGATCCCGTCGCGCTTGCCGCGCTCGTCGCTCAGCTGGAAAGCGGCCGACTCATGCGGCGTGCAGTCTGTCTTGTCGATGGGGCCGTCCGTCTGTCGCCCGCAGTGCAGCCGGAAGAACTGCATGTCCACGACGGCTGGATGACATGCATGTTCGGTCCCGAGTACCGCATGCTCATGATCGGCGCCGGTCAGCTCTCGGAGTACCTGGCCACGATGGCGATCGGCTGCGGGTTCGCGGTGACCGTATGCGATCCGCGGCGGGAATACGGCGCGGCCTGGTCCGTCGCGGGCGTGACGCTCGACAGCCGCATGCCGGACGACGTGGTCGCGTCATTCCGCGCAGACCGCCGCAGTTGCATCGTTGCTCTGACGCATGATCCGAAGCTCGACGACCTGGCGCTGATCGATGCGCTACAGACGGAAGCGTTCTACGTGGGGGCCATCGGCAGCCGCCGCAACAACGAGGCGCGTCGGGTCAGATTGAGAGAGCACTTCGATATGAGCGAGGCTGACCTGCTGCGCCTGCGCGGGCCGATCGGCCTCTACATCGGCAGCAAGACCCCGCCGGAGATTGCGGTCAGCGTGATGGCCGAGATCCTTGCCACCAAGAACGGCGTCGCCATGCCCGCGAGCATGCAGGTGAAGCAGGCCAAGGATATTCGGTCGCTCGCAGGCATGACGGTCTGACCCCCCAGCCGCTCATCCTCGTGCTGCACCACTCGCAAGCTGCGATTGCGAGTCCTTCAAGGCCGCGCCAGCTAGTTGAAAGCGGCGGTGACCGATAAATTCTCTGCTCCGAAGTGCGGCCAGCCGAAGACAGCGCCTGGGCCCCCGCATACCCCCTGAGTTGCCGATCCGCCGCGCCTTCGTCGGTGCACGGGGATGCGCTCGACCTCTCTCGACAAAGGCTTTCGATGCTCTGTTTCTTTGAAGGACACCCGTGCTGATCGGCCTCGTCCGCTCGGCGCTGCGCCGTCCGTACACCGCCGTGGTGCTGGCCCTGCTCGTGTTGATTGGCGGGCCTCTTGCCGCGTTGCGCACGCCGACTGACATCTTCCCGGAAATCCGCATTCCCGTGATCGCCGTGGCATGGCAGTACACCGGGCTGCCGCCCGACGAGATGGCCGGCCGGATCTCGACGCTGTTCCAGCGCATCCTCACGACGGCGGTCAACGACATCGAGCATCTCGAAGCCAGCACCTATCCCGGTGTGAGCATCGTGAAGATCTTCTTCCAGCCGGGCGTCGACGTCGCGGTTGCCAATGCACAGGTCACTGCGGCCACGCAGGTCGCGCTGCGGCAGATGCCGCCAGGCTCCACGCCGCCCGTGATCCTGAACTACAACGCGGCCACGGTGCCCATCCTGCAACTGGCGCTCTCGGGCGCCGGGCTGTCCGAGATGGCGCTCTTCGACCTGGGCATGAACACGGTGCGCACGCCGCTGACCTCGGTTGCGGGTGCGGCCATTCCGGGGCCCTATGGCGGCAAGCAGCGGCAGGTCCAGATCGATGTCAACCCCGCTGCACTGCAGGCGCGCGGGCTGTCGACGCAGGACATTGCGGCCGCGCTCGCCGCGCAGAACGTGCTGGTACCGGTCGGCACGCAGAAGATCGACAGCATGGAATACACGCTGCAACTGAACAGCGCGCCTTCTGCCATTGCCGATATCGGGGCGATCCCCATCCGGTCCGTTGGCGGCACGACCATCCATCTTCGCGATGTTGCCGACGTGCATGACGGCAATGCGCCGCAGACAAACATCGTCCATGTGGACGGCTCGCGTTCGGTGCTGATGTCGGTACTGAAGAACGGATCGACCTCGACACTGTCGATCGTGGACAACATCCGCGCGCGGCTGACCTCGCTGCAGTCGTCCTGGCCCGAGGCACTGAAGGTGCTGCCCATCAACGATCAGTCGCTGTTCGTGCGCGCAGCGGTGCGCGGCGTTGCAATGGAAGGCGTCATCGCGGCCGTGCTGACCAGCCTGATGATCCTGCTGTTTCTCGGCAGCTGGCGCTCGACAGTGATCATCGCGGTGTCGATCCCGCTGTCGATCCTGGGCGCGCTGATGGCGCTGTCGGTGTTCGGCCAGACCCTGAACCTGATGACGCTTGGCGGCCTCGCGCTGGCCATCGGCATCCTGGTGGACGACGCGACCGTCACGATCGAGAACATCAACTGGCATCTCGAGCAGGGCAAGCCTGTCGAGGCTGCCATCCTTGATGGCGCGCAGCAGATCGTGACGCCAGCGTTGGTGTCGCTGCTTTGCATCTGCATCGTGTTCGTGCCGATGTTCTTCCTGGAAGGCGTGTCGCGCTTTCTCTTCGTGCCGATGGCGCTGGCTGTGATGTTTGCGATGGTGTGCTCGTTCATCCTGTCGCGTACGTTGGTGCCGACGATGGCCAAGTACCTTCTGAAGCCGCATGTGACACATGGCTCTGACGTCACCGTGGCGGCGTCGGCAGCAGGCGTGTTCTCGCGCTTCCACCGCGGCTTCGAACGCCGGTTCGAGCGCTTCCGCCAGGGCTACGCCGCTGTGCTCGATGCCGGCATCCAGCGCCACCGGATGGTGATCGCCGGCTTCGTTCTGGTTGTGCTGAGCGCGGTGGCGTTGATCCCCATCATCGGCAGCATCTTCTTCCCCACGGTCGACGCCGGCCAGCTTCTCATGCACGTGCGCGTGCCGGTGGGCACGCGGGTCGAGGAGACCGCGGCGCGTTTCACGCGCATCGAGCAGGCGATCCGCCAGGTCATTCCTGCCGAAGAGGTCGAGACGCTGGTCGACAACATCGGCCTGCCGCCGAGCAACATCAATCTCACATACAACAACACCGGTGTGATGGGCTCGCAGGACGGCGACATCCAGATCGCGCTGAAGAAGGGGCATCGCCCGACCGCGGACTACGTGCGCGAACTGCGCAAGACGCTGCCGCAGCAGTTTCCGGATACCACCTTCTGGTTCCCGCCAGCCGACATCGTCAGCCAGATCCTGAACTTCGGTGCACCCGCACCGATCGACCTTCAGATACGCGGCAACAACGTCGAGGCCAACTTCGCCTATGCACAGAAGCTGCTGGCGCGCGTGCGCGCCATCCCCGGCGTGGCCGATGCGCGCATCCAGCAGTCGAACAAGGCACCCGTCTTCGACCTGACGCTCGACCGCACACAGGCCCAGATGCTCGGCCTGACTGCACGCGACGTGACCAACAGCCTGGTCGTCAACGTGGCCGGCAGCAGCCAGGTCGCGCCGACCTACTGGCTCAATCCGGCGAACGGTGTGAGTTATCCGATCGTGATGCAGACCCCGCAATACCAGCTCGATTCGCTAACAGCGTTGAACAACCTGCCGATCGGCAACAGCGCCGGCACCTCGGCGTCGACGCTGGGCGGCGTGGTCCAGATCCAGCGCCGTACAGGCAGTGCGATCGTGAGCCAGTACGACGTGGCGCCGATGGTGCAGATCCATGCCACCACACAGGACCGCGACCTGGGTGCCGTGGCGGTGGAAGTACGCCGCGCCATCTCGGAAACCGCTGGCGACGTTCCCCGTGGATCGGCGGTCCATCTGCTGGGTCAGGTCTACACGATGGACCGCGCCTTCTCCGGTCTCATGTGGGGGCTGCTGGGCGCAGTTGCATTGATCTACCTGCTGATCGTCGTCAACTTCCAGTCGTGGACCGACCCGGCGGTCATCGTGGCGGCGTTGCCCGCGGCGCTGGCAGGCATCGCCTGGATGCTGTTCGCCACCAACACCGACCTGTCGGTGCCCGCATTGACCGGCGCCATCATGTGCATGGGGGTGGCCACGGCCAACAGCGTGCTGGTGATCAGTTTCGCGCGTGAACGCCTGGCCGAGCTGGGGGATGCGGCTGCCGCAGCCGCCGAGGCCGGCTTCGTGCGCTTCCGCCCGGTGCTGATGACAGCGCTGGCCATGATCATCGGCATGCTACCGATGGCGCTTGGCGTGGGCGAGGGCGGCGAACAGAACGCGCCGCTGGGCCGCGCGGTGATCGGCGGACTGCTCTTCTCGACGGTGGCGACGCTGGTGTTCGTCCCCGTTCTCTTCAGCCTGGCGCATCGGCGGAAGCCGCACGCCAGCGCGACCCCAACCGTACCGGGCTCCCGCGGAGCATTGACCCATGTCTGAGCGCACATCCTTCCCCCGCTACGGCCTTGTTGCCGGCCTGATCGTCATTGTTGCGCTCCTGGTGTTCGCGAGCGGCGCGTGGAGCCGCCGTCAGCACATGGGAGAGCTGCGGCAAATCGCCGCCGAGCAGGTGGTGCGCACCGTTGCGGTCGTCCAACCCAAGCCGGCCGCACAGTCGGCGATCGAACTTCCGGGCCGTATCGAGGCCTGGGCGCGAGCACCGATCTACGCGCGGGTCAGTGGCTACCTGGCGCACTGGCATGCCGACATCGGCAGCAAGGTGAAGGCTGGGCAGCCGCTTGCCGATATCGAAGTGCCCGACCTCGACCAGCAATTGCTCCAGGCGAGGGCTGAACTGGAAACGGCGCGCAGCAATGCCGCCTTGTCCGCCAGCACGGCGCAGCGCTGGGACGAGTTGCTCGCGAGCGATTCGGTGTCGAAGCAAGAGGCGGATGAGAAGGCAGGTGATCTCGCTGCACGCCGTTCGGTGGTGAATGCGATGCAAGCCAATGTCGAGCGTCTGCTGGCGCTGAAGCGCTTTACCCGGCTCACCGCACCTTTCGACGGCGTGGTCACGGCACGCAACACGGACGTCGGATCGCTCATCTCTGTAGGAGGTGCGGCCGGTAGTGAACTCTTCGTCGTCTCCGACACGCGGCGTCTGCGCATCTACGTCAACGTGCCGCAGCGGCAGGTGGCATCGATCCGCCAGGGGACGACGGCACAGGTTCGCGTGCCGGAGCGGCCGGGCATTGCTTACTCGGCGGTCGTGCAGTCGACTTCGCAATCCATCGGCGCTGCGACGGGCGGGATGCTCGTGCAGTTGGCGATCGACAACGTCGCTGGCGATCTGCTGCCTGGGGGCTTCTCCATCGTAAGCTTCGAGCATGTCAGCGGCAGTGATGCCACCACAGGCGGTAGCTTGGCCTTGCCGCCGAGTGCGCTGCTCTTCGGCAAGAGCGGCGTGCAGGTGGCCGTGCTCGACGCCGAACAGAAGGTGCGCCTGAAGCCGGTGACGATCGCCCGTGACCTCGGCAACATGATCGTGCTGTCAGGCGGCGTCGCGATCGGGGACCGGGTGATAGAGAGCCCACCCGACGGACTGCAGGACGGCGACCTGGTTCGCATCGCTGGCGCTGATACGAAGGTCGCACCGTGAAAAAGTCCAGCAACTTCTGCGGGATGCATGTTGCAAAGGCAGCGAGGTGGCCATTCATTCTCGTCTCGGTCGCGTGCGTCGTCGGTTGCGCGCAAACGCCGCCACCGGCATCCATGCCGGATGTGCCGTTGCCGGCGACCTTCAGGGGAAGCCAAGGCCCCTGGATCGCGACGGACGCATCGGTATCAGCTGTATTGCCGTCCGACACGTGGTGGACATTCTTCGGCGACCCCTCACTTGATGCATTGGAGCAGCAGCTCACGGCGCAGAGCCCCGACCTCGCCGTGGCCACTGCGCACTACCAGCAGGCACGCGCGCTCACCGACTCGCTGCGTTCTTCGCAGTCTCCGACCATCGGGCTGGGCCTGGACACACAGCGCATCCGGCAGTCCGAGCTGCGGCCGCTTCGCGTCCTGGGACCTTCTTCCCCAGACGTCTACAACAGCGGCACGCTGGGCCTGCAATTCCAGTACGAACTGGACCTTTGGGGGCGCGTGAGCCAGCGCATTGCCGGCGGAATGGCGCAGGAGCAAGCCTCGGCGGCCGATCTGGCCGCGGTGCGCACGTCGCTGCAGGCCGAACTTGCGGAGACCTATTTCGCGTTGCGCGGAGCGGACCGGGAGGCGGCGCTGTTCGACGACGCCGTGCGTGCCTTCGAACGCGCCGCGGACATGACCGAGCGCCGCCATCGTGGCGGCATCGCCTCCGGCCTGGACCTGGCCCGGGCACAGGCGCAACTGGAAGCCGCACGTTCGCAGGCCCGTCAGGTGCTGGCCCGCCGTGCATTGCTCGAGCATGCGATCGCCGCGCTGGTCGGCGAGAACCCATCCGGGTTCTCGCTCGTGCGGCAGACGCGCCCTGCGCCGGCCACACAGCCGATACCTACCGACGTGCCGTCCGTTGTCCTGCAGCGGCGCCCGGACATCAAGGCGGCGCAGCAACGGGTGGCCGCTGCCAACGTCACGCTCGGCCTCGCACGGACTGCCTACTTTCCGGATCTTCGGCTGAATGCTTCTGCAGGCTTCCAAAGCAGCGATCTGGAGCGCTTCGTGCGCGCGCCCAACATCCTCTGGGCCATCGGTCCGTCGCTTCTTTTCAACCTGATGGACGGCGGCGCGCGTGCTGCCGAGACCCGTCGCGCAGAAGCGGCGCTGGACGAGGTCGGGCAGCGCTACCGAACGGTGGTGCTCAATGCGTTCCGCGAGGTGGAGGACCAGCTCGCGCTGGTGTCGCGCTTCGGCGAAGCTGTTGTCGAGGAGCGACGCGCTGGCGCGGCGAGCGAACGGGCACTGGCGTTGGCCATGCAGCGCTACGAGAAGGGCGCCGTCAGCTACCTGGAAGTGGTCGCGGCGCAGAGCACGGCGTTGCAGTCACGCCGCGCCGTGCTCGATCTTGAGACGCGCCAGCGACGTGCGTCGGTCCAGCTCATCCGAGCCCTGGGCGGCGGATGGGATGGCAGCGATACTGCCGGCGCCGCCGTCGTTCCGACGCTGCAAAGTGACTCAGCACCCGTCGCCGCGCGATGATGTCGAGTCGCCCACCGAGGATCGTGAGCCCGCCGACCGCCCGCACCGTGGAACGGCTATCCCGAGCTTCGTCCGATCACGGGCTGCTCCGCGCGGAGATAGTCCGACGCGGTGACCTTTTCAAACCAGTTCGCATCCCGTTCAGTCATCGACTCGTGAATGGCGACATAGGTCATCGCCATTGCGGGGGCAGCGCCATGCCAATGCTTCTGCCCGGAGGGAATCCAGATGACGTCGCCAGCCTGGACTTTCTCGACAAGGCCTCCCCATCGCTGAATGCGGCCACTACCCGCGATGACGATCAACGTCTGCCCGGAGTCATGTGTGTGCCAGGCGGAGCGAGCGCCCGGCTCGAAGGTGACGGACTCTTTCGTGGGGCGCGCGACATCACGATCCGTGAAGAGTCGGGAGATTCGGACCTTGCCCGTGAAATGTGCGGCCGATCCCGCGCTGGACGGTCGAAGTGTCGCGCGTGAAAGCTTCAATTCATCCTCGGCCTGAGCCACAGGGCTGCCTGCCATCGACAGTGAAAGAACGGTTGCAGCTATTGATTTCATTCTGTCTCCTTCGGGCGCCACTGTAGGCCCGTGCTGTCCAGGGGACTAGTGCATCGACGCTTTAAGCTATAGCAAGCGCCCATTGACAATCGAATCACATGCCAATCAACGAACTCCGCTCCATTGCCACCTTTGCAAAGACTGCAGAACTCGGGAGTCTGCGACGCGCCGCGACTGCGCAGGGGATGACGCCACAAGCTGCCAGCCAGGCCTTGGCGCAACTGGAGTTGCATCTGGGTGTGAGGCTTTTCCATCGGACCACGCGCAGCATGGCCCTGACTGACGAGGGGCGCCTCTTTCTGGAGATGGCGGGTCCGGCCCTCATCGGAATGCAGCGTGCGTTGGAGATGACACGCCGCGCCAAGGATGGAGTCACCGGGCCGCTGCGTATCGTCGGACCACGCTCCACATTCCAGCCTGCACTCTGGCCGGTTATCAATGAATTCTGCCGCCGTCATCCCGATGTGATGCCAGACGTCGAACTCGACGATCGCATTGGAAACTGGGTGGAGGATCGGGTCGATGTCGGGTTTCGCGTCGGCGCCTCACCGGCGGACGGCGTCGTGGCGCGACGGCTCATGCCGCTACAGCTGATCATCTGCGCCGCCCCGTCGTATTTGGCGAAGCATGGAGCGCCGAAGAACATCGGAGAGCTGCAAGCACATCGCTGCAGCGCGTTTCGCCATCCTGGAACCGGGAAGATTGTGCCCTGGTACTTCAAGACGGACGGCGGAATCAGCACCTACGAGGTGACCGCGTCGATGTTCACGAACGTGGAAGAACTCGAAACGGAGACGGTTATCGCCGGACACGCAATCGGTCAACTGTCTGGAATCATCGCTGCCTCGCACATCCGTGCGGGCCGTCTCATCCCGCTGTTGGTCGATCACACACCGGATCATCTGGGTCTCTTCATCTACTACGGAAACAGAACGGCGCAACCCGCTCGCGCGAGGGCTTTCATCGATCTGGCGGTCGAACTGCTGGCGGACAATCCCTCGTACGTCGTGACGCCCGAAGAACTCGCGATTGCTGAAGCAGAGGGCCGAGCCAGGAGCCGCCTGTGATCAACGATGCAGGCCGAGGTCTTCAGCAGGCACTGCGGCAGGCACAAGCGCTTGTTCTCTGCCGCCGCGTACTGCCCCTTGCCTAGATCGACGCGACCTGCGGAATCGACTGGGACCGTTCTTCATGGATTGCGCTGATGTCGGCTTGCCGGGCAGGTGCACTCTTGCGATCAGACCGGTCAGGCCCCGTGCTGACGATGCGCCGTCCTGGTGCCGGTTGATCAGCTCCACATGAAGCCCGTTGCGCTCGGCCGCTACCTGGGCGATCGACAGTCCAAGACCACTGCCGCCTGCGTCTGTGCCTGGAACCCGGAAGAACCTGTCGAATGCCCTGTCGAGGTACTCAGCTGGAATCCCAGGGCCGCTGTCGATCACGTCGACAACGGCATGGCCGTCGAGGTCATGCAGAACCACGTCGACGATGCCGTCCTCGCCTGAATATCTCACCGCATTGCCGATCAGGTTGTCGAAAATGCTTCGAAGATCCGACGCCGAAGCGCGCACCGCGACATGGGTGCGCCCTTCGAAGCCAACGTCGATGTTCCGTTGGTCCGCGTGGCCCATCAACTGGCCGACACTCTCGCGCAACACGGCCGCGACATCGACCTCACGGGTTCCATCATCGAACGGCCTCGCTGTCTCACTCTCTTGGCGAGACAGCCGGAGCAGTTGCTCTATGAGGTGCGCAGAGCGCGCCACACCGCCCTCCAGTTGATCGAACTGCTCCGACGCCTCGCCCGGCGGCACGTAGCAGCGAAGATTCTCAAGTTGCAGACTGACTGCCGCGATTGGCGTGCGCAACTCGTGCGCAGCGTCCTGGACAAAGCGTTCCTGACTGGAAAACGCACGGCGCAGACGAGCCAGGAGGCTGTTGTAAGCCACCACAAGAGGCGCAATCTCGTCAGGAACGCGAGTAGGCGAAAGCTCGGAGAGGTTTCGCTCGTCCTGTCTGGAGACATCCATGGCGACGGAGCGAAGAGAGCGCGATGAGAACCCAACGAGAAGCCATAGTGCTGCAAAGGACAGAGGCAAGAGCAGCGCGATGGGCAATACGCTCTTGAAGGCGCGATCGACCACTATCTGGCGCAGGTACTCGGTGCTGAGCGCGACCTGCACGCGAAGTCCTTGCGCTTCCATCGGATCTGCAGACGGCACGAAGGGACCGCTGTAGACACGCCATTCATCAGCATCCGCTTGACCGCTTCGAACGACACTAAAGCCGGACGTGCTCTGCATCGGGATGGGAAGATTCGGCACCGATGCAGATAGCAGTTCGCCTTGCGATGACCAGATCTGAATCACGAAGATGCCTCGCGCAACGAGGTCCGGTTGAGCGATGTTGCGCATGACCGGGACGGAAGTGCTCTGCGCATACGAGGCGGCAAGCATCTGCATCTGATCGTCTTTTGCTGTAGCGACGACACTGCTGAGGCTCAGATAGGACACCCATGCAACCAGCACGGCAGCCAAAAGGTGCACGCCTCCGATGCAGAACAGCATTCGGTTGCGAAGCGACGTGGGCTGTACCCACAGCGCCAGCTGCCTGATCATTTGACGCTCACACGCCAGCCCAGGCCACGCACATTCCGTATTGCGTCTGGGCCCAGCTTCTTGCGCATGCCATGGATAAGTACATCCAGCGCGTTGCTCATCACCTCGTCTCCCCATCCATAGATGCGTCCCTCGAGCTGCTCGCGGGAAAGGATCGCTCCCGGCCTCTCGAGCAAGGCATGCATGAGGGCAAATTCACGGGCCGTCAGCAGTTCGCGCAGGCCCCCTTGGATCACCTCGCGCGTGGTGATGTCCAGCTGAATGCTGTCGCATCCGACGATGGAGTGCGCTGCGCCGTGACGGCGGCGTGTGACTGCGCGCATCCGTGCCAGGAGCTCAGGCAACTGGAACGGCTTCAGCAGGTAATCGTCTGCACCGAGATCCAGGCCGCTTACACGATCTGCAAGCCCGTCGCGTGCAGTCAGTACGAGAACCGGCGTTGTATCGCCACGCTCGCGAGCCTTCTTCAGAACCTCGATGCCATCAGCTTTCGGAAGACCGAGATCGAGCAGGACACATGTGTACTGCCCATCGACGAGAGCGCTCTGCGCGAGCTCTCCGTCACGTACCCAGTCGACAGACCAACCCGCGCTCTCAAGGGCACGCATCAAGCTGCTGCCAATCATCTTGTCATCCTCCACCAGCAATGTTCGCACGTCAGTCACTTTCATGGGTCAACAAAGGGAGTCAGTCCGGACACCAGAATCGTCCGGACGAGACTGACGCCGAACATCGAGGGGTGGCATCAGTTGAGCGTGGGAGTAAGGCTCGCGCGACGAGCAGATGCAAGGGCGTCAAGGGGGTCGGCCGACTGCGAGCCGACGCCAGCCGACGCCGCATCGCCATAGGGGTTGCCAGCACGTGCAATGGCGACGGCGTCGCGACGAACCTCTGCGCGGGCCACTGATACCGCAGGCGTCGGAGAAAGCCCGGCGGCGGCCTGCTGGCCATAAATATTCCCCGCCCGCGCAACTTCGTGTGCTCCAGACACCACATCCTGACGGCTCAACACTGATACGACGGTCGCGACGCCCTGATAAGGCTCAGCGTGAATCGAGATGGATGCTGCTGCGGCGGCGAAGGAGAGGGCGGATACGGCGAGAAACTTGAAGGAAGCTGATTGCATGATGAAAACTCCTGAAGTTGAGGACCATCCGCTATGCGACATGCACGACGATGATCCGCATCCAATGTAATCAGGCCAAATGAGTTGAATATGAGTTCGAAATTAACTGTGAGTTAGCGATCGTAATATCGCTGATTTACTGAGATAGAAACCGGCTAATCACTGACTCACCGTCAGGAATTGGGATGACAGGGCGGAGTCCCAATCAGGAAGTTGCGCTTATTCGCACGCCATGACTTCCTATTCGCAAGTCCTACTTGATTGTGGTGCAAGCCTGTGGTGTCTAGTGCGAGGTGCTTGCAAGTTCTAAAGTGAGTCTTGGTCAATGACAAGACCCTCATGGGCTGAAACATCGACGGAAGTGTTGGGGAGACCGTGTTTCTCCCGACTTGCCAGGTCTATTGATCACTACCTATTCACATCCGACAGAAAGAAAACAACATGAAGAAACGACAACTCGGCAACAGCGGCCTCGAAGTCTCCGCACTCGGCCTGGGCTGCATGGGCCTGAACTACGGCTATGGCGACGGGCTGGGCAAGCAGGACGCCATCAACCTGATCCGGGCCGCATTCGAGCGCGGCGTGACCTTCTTCGACACGGCCGAAGCGTATGGGCCGTTCACGAACGAAGAACTGGTCGGCGAGGCGCTGGCGCCGTTCCGCGATCAGGTGGTGATCGCCACGAAGTTCGGCTTCAAGGGCGGCGTTGTGGCAGATGGACAGGACAGTCGGCCGGAAAGCATCCGTGCCGTCGCCGAAGCGTCGCTCACGCGCCTGAAGACCGATCGCATCGACCTGTTCTATCAGCACCGCGTGGACCCCGAAGTGCCGATGGAAGACGTGGCCGGCGCCGTGAAGGACCTGATCGCGCAGGGCAAGGTCAAGCACTTCGGCCTGTCCGAGGCCGGCGCCCAGTCGATCCGGCGCGCCCATGCGGTCCAGCCTGTGGCCGCATTGCAAAGCGAGTATTCGCTGTGGTGGCGCGAGCCGGAAAAGGAAATTCTCCCGACGCTGGAAGAGCTCGGCATCGGCTTCGTGCCGTTCAGTCCTCTGGGCAAGGGCTTCCTCACCGGAGGCATCGATGCCAAGACCTCCTTCGCCCAGAACGACTTCCGCAACATCGTGCCGCGCTTCTCGACCGAGGCGCGGGAGGCCAATCAGCCGCTCGTGCAGGCGCTGGCGGCCATCGCAACGGCCCGGCAGGTCACGGCCGCCCAGATCGCGCTGTCCTGGCTGCTGGCGCAGAAGCCGTGGATCGTACCGATCCCCGGCACGACGAAGCTGCATCGTTTGGACGAGAACATCGGTGCGGCCGACGTCGAACTCGGCGCAGAGGACCTTCAGCAAATCCAGGAGGCATTGGGCCGCATTCAGGTTCAGGGCGACCGCTATCCCGCGCACCTCGCAGGGCGCGTGGGTCGCTGAGACGTGTTCAGCCGCAAGCAGCTCCAAGACAACACACCGCTATCTATTTCATGACTTCAGCAACTCTCGCCTACGCAGCGCATTCGCCCACAGGGCGTCTGGGTCTCTTCAACTTCGATCGCCGCAGCCTTCGCCCCGATGATGTGACGATTGAGATTCTTTTTTGTGGCGTGTGCCATTCCGACATCCACAACGTGCGCGACGATTGGGGCGGCGCTCAATATCCGATGGTTCCAGGCCACGAGATTGTTGGCCGCGTCGTTGAAGTCGGCTCTGCGGTCACGCGATTCAAGGCGGGCGACAGCGTCGGCGTCGGCTGCATGGTCGATTCCTGCCGGCACTGTGCCGCGTGTGGCAAGGGCTGGGAACAGTACTGCGAGAATGGGCGGGTGGACACCTACAATAGTGTCGACCGCCACGATGGGCAGCCGACCCAGGGAGGCTATTCCGAGAGGATCGTCGTTTCCGACGCGTTCGTTCTCAAGATGCCGGAAGGCCTCGATCTGGCCGGCGCCGCGCCGCTGCTGTGCGCCGGCATCACCACCTACTCGCCGCTGCGGCATTGGAATGTCGGCGCCGAGAGCAAGGTGGCAGTCGTCGGCCTGGGTGGACTGGGCCACATGGCGTTGAAGCTGGCGAAGGCGATGGGCGCAGAGGTAACGCTGTTCACCCGCTCGCCGGGCAAGGAGGCCGATGCGCGCAGGCTGGGTGCCGACCATATCGTTCTCTCTACCGATGCGGCGCAGATGGCCGACGTCGCGAACAGCTTCGATCTCATCATCGACACCGTACCTTACGTGCATGATGTCAATCCCTACGTGCCGACGTTGGCAACGGGTGGCACGCTGGTGTTGGTTGGCTACCTCGGGCCACTCGATCCGATGCTCAATTCGGGGCCGCTCGTGCTCAATCGCAAAGCGGTCGCGGGCTCGCTGATCGGTGGCATTGCAGAGACTCAGGAGATGCTCGACTTCTGCGGCCGTCACGGCATCACGTCGGATGTCGAGGTCATCCGGATCCAGGACATCAACGAGGCTTACGAGCGCATGTTGAAGTCGGACGTGAAATACCGATTTGCGATCGACATGGCATCGCTCAAGGCGGAGAGCGCGCATGCTGCTCAATGACCTCGGCGGTCTGGATCAAAAGACTGCATCGGGAGTTCGTTCTTGACTCCGAACAAGGCACATCTGAACCTGCTCGTCGTCGGCGCAACCGGCAGTGTCGGCAGGCTCGTGGTCGAAGAGGCTCTTCGCCGCGGACATGCCGTGCGAGCTCTGGTGCGCGACGTGGAGCGCGCGCGCGAACTTCCCGTCGAGGCACAACGTGTCGTGGGTGATCTCACGCGCGTCCAGACCCTGCGCGCGGCCGTGAAGGGGATGGACGCGATCGTGTTCACGCACGGCTCGATTGGCGGAGGCAAGGTGGAGTTGGAGCGGGTCGACTACGGCGGCGTTCGCAATGTGCTTGAAGCGCTGGCGGGTCGCCAGGTCCGGATTGCCCTCATGACGGCGATCGGCGTGACCGACCGCAACGGGCGATACAACCGCGCGACCGAAGCGCACGACTGGAAGCGGCGAGGCGAACGCTTGGTCCGTGCGAGTGGCATGCCCTACACGATCGTTCGACCTGGCTGGTTCGACTACAACACCCAGGACCAGCGGCGGCTCGTTCTGCTGCAAGGCGATACCCGGCACGCTGGCGATCCCAGCGATGGCGTCGTGGCGCGCCTCCAGATTGCCGAGTTGCTCGTGCACAGCCTCACCTCGGCTTCTGCGGAGCGCAAGACCTTGGAGCTCGTGGCCGAACAGGGTCCCGCCAGCACCGATCTGGACGCGCTGTTCTCGGCTTTGATCAGCGACGCCTACGGAGGCATCGACGGCGTGCGGGACGCAACGAACATGCGTCTGGCCGATGAACCGCAGCATGTCCGCAAAGATCTGCAGCACTTTGCAGCGCAGCAGTGGCCAAGCGCATCGCCGCAATCCAGGACATGAAGTGTTGACTCCACATCGACGCCAGCACTTTCTCCCAGTCTTGACGCTGACTTTGGCGTGTCTGGCCGCGCAGTCCGCCCTGGCGACCGAAACCGCCGTCACCAACAGCCTCGGCATGCAGTTCGTGCGTATAGAGGCAGGAAGCTTCCTGATGGGAGCCAGTGACGGTGAGCGCGAAGCCGGTGCCAACGAAAAGCCACGCCACCGCG
This sequence comes from Variovorax sp. GW821-FHT10B04, assembly GCF_059415645.1. Classification (NCBI taxonomy): domain Bacteria; kingdom Pseudomonadati; phylum Pseudomonadota; class Betaproteobacteria; order Burkholderiales; family Comamonadaceae; genus Variovorax; species Variovorax sp. GW821-FHT10B04. The sequence continues at coordinate 144,247 of NZ_JBWKNQ010000015.1, read as the reverse complement.
TGACCCTGAGCAAGCCGTTCTACATCGGCCGCTACGAGGTTACGCAGGCGCAGTGGGAGGCCGTGATGGGCAGCAGTCCCTACATCCAGTCGCGCTCGAATCCCTTTTACGGCTTGCCTGGCATGGCGGAACGGGTGCGAAATCCGGAAAACCCTGCCACCGTGTCCTGGAATGACGCGCAGGATTTCTTGCAACGGCTGAACAAGAAGGAGGGCCATCGCCGGTATCGGCTGCCCACCGAGGCCGAGTGGGAATATGCAGCCCGCGCGGGGACCGCGACGGCTTATTCGTTCGGCGACGACTCGCGCCAGCTTGATCGGCACGCTTGGCATGGCGCGGATTTCGCAACCGGCTCGATGCATCCTGTGGGTCGCAAGTTGCCCAACCCTTGGGGTCTGTACGACGTGCACGGAAACGTATGGGAGTGGGTGCAAGACTGGTACGACGCGGGCTACTACGCGCGCAGCCCGGCGGCGGATCCAGCCGGGCCGGAATCAGGCTCGGGACGGGTCGTGCGCGGGGGCAGCTGGCATGTCACGGCGACGGACTGGCGCTCCGCATTTCGCAAGGTCTATGACGCTGACTACCGAGGGATCAGCATTGGGTTCCGCGTCGCCATGACCTTGGAATGATCGCAGAGAAGAGCCGGGCGCCGAGGCAATGGCAAGGTTCTCTTGATTCTGGTTCAAGCGTTCGGACAGTAGTCCTGATCGGCCTGAGCACCTAGAGTCAGAGGCGCACACACCGACCGGCACGCTCGGCTTTCACCGAACGATGACACCGTCTCGAGCTGCCTGCTCCCCGACCGATCGCCCTTACGTGAAAGAGAACCGATGAAGATTTCCTGCAGGTTAGTCCTGTCTGTTGCATTGGCGTGTTCACCTGCCTTTGCCTTCGCCAGTCAAGCGCTTGCCCAACAGAAGAACTGCATGGCCTGCCATGCAATCGGGACGCGGGTCGTGGGCCCCTCATTCAAGGAAATTGCCGCGAAGTACGCTGCGCAGGATGGCTCGGTTGATGGCGTTGCCGAGCGAATCAGCAAAGGCAGCACGGGCCGCTGGGGAATGATGCCCATGCCGCCCAACGCACAGGTCTCGCCTGCCGAGGCGAAGGCACTCGCAACCTGGATCCTGCAGCAGAAGTGATATGACCGAACTGAATATCAATGGCAAGGTCTCGCGGGTGGATGTCGAGCCTGATACGCCACTTCTCTGGGTCATCCGCGATCACGTGGGCCTTACCGGCGCAAAGTACGGCTGTGGTGTCGCGCAGTGCGGCGCCTGTACCGTGCATGTCGACGGCGCCGCCATGCGCTCCTGTGCAGTGCCCGTCAGCGTCGTCCCGCCGACTGCAAGGATCGTGACGATCGAAGGGCTTGCTGCGACGCGGATGAAGGTCGTCCAACAGGCCTGGGCCGAGCTCGACGTGGCGCAATGCGGCTACTGCCAACCGGGAATGATCATGGCTGCATCGGCGCTGCTCGCGCAGAACGCATCCCCCAGTGAAGATGAGATCAGGGACGGCATCAGCAACATCTGTCGCTGCGGAACCTACACGCGTGTGCTGGCCGCGATACAGCTCGCCGCCAAGCGACTTGCAACGGCCCAGAGCTGAGAGACCCCGATGACCGAACTCATTGACAGCGCGCTCGCCGCACAGGCCCTTCCTTCGTCTCGCCGCACTTTCCTCAAGCGCAGCGGCGCCATTGCAGGCACCTTCACGCTTGGCTTCTCATTTCCTCTCGCGCAGGCCATGGCGGCGGGGGCCGAGGCGACCGAGGTCAATGCCTGGGTCGTGGTCCAGCCCGACGAGAAAGTGATCATCCGCATCGCCCGTGCGGAGATGGGGCAGGGGACCCTGACCGGCCTTGCACAGCTCGTCGCCGAAGAGCTCGAGTGCGACTGGAATCAGGTCGGCTTCGAGCTCGTCAAGCCTGCCTCCAACCGGGCGCGCAACCGCGTCTGGCGTGACATGAGCACCGGGGGCTCGCGCGGTATCCGAGGTTCGCATGACTATGTGCGGATGGGAGGCGCGGTTGCGCGCAGCATGCTGGTCCAGGCCGCTGCCAATGCCTGGGGCGTGGATGTCGCTGGCTGCCGGGTCGATAGCGGCATCGTCGTCCATGCCGCCAGCGGGCGGAAACTGAGCTATGGCGCGGTGGCGGCTGCCGCGGGAAAGCTGGAAATTCCGGCCAATGCGGCATTGAAGGATCCGAAGGACTGGAAGATCGCCGGCAAGCCGCTGAAGCGGATTGACACGCTCGACAAGCTCGACGGATCGCTGGTCTACGGCATGGACTTCAAGATGCCCGGCATGCTGGTTGCGCTTCCGCGCGCCTGCCCCGTGCATGGCGGCAAGCTGGTGAGCTTCGACGCAAAAGCCGTGACCGGCATGTCTGGTGTGCGCCATGTGCTGCGCGTTGACGACGAGACCGTGGCCGTGGTTGCCGACACTTTCTGGCAGGCCAAGAAGGCGCTCGACTCGTTACAGATCGTCTGGAACGAGGGCGAGAACGCCAAGGTATCGAGCGAGAGCATCTCCGCGATGCTGCGCGAAGGCCTGTCGGGCGACACGCCCTATGTCGGCAACCGCGCGGGCGACGCACGCGCCGTGCTGGCGAAGGCCAGCCGCGTCATCGAGGCCGACTACAGCACGCCCTTCCAGAATCATGCGCCGATGGAGACGCTGTCGGCCACTGTGCGCTGGACGTCGCAGCGCTGCGACGTCTGGGCCCCCACCCAGGTGGCCGAGGCGGCATTGCAGACCGTGGCTACCGCTGCCGGCCTCGCGCCGGAGGCGTGCGAGGTGCACACGATGCGCATCGGCGGCAGCTTCGGGCGGCGCCTGGCGACCGACTATCTCGGCATCGCCGTGCGCATCGCGCGGCAGCTGCCTGGAACGCCGGTGAAGATGATGTGGACGCGCGAGGAAGACATGGCGCAGGGCCGCTTCCATCCGGTTACCCAGTGCCGCTTGCGTGCGTCGCTCGATAGTAATGGCAGGCTCGAAGCGCTGCACATGCGCATCTCTGGCCAGTCGATCACTTCCTATGTCGCACCTGCGGCGATGACCGCCAACGGCGACCCCTACATCTTTCAGGGGCTGCTGGCGGATGCGGCGGAGGGGAACCTGGCCTACAAGATGCCCAATGTGCTGGTCGACTTCGCAATGCGCAACCCACACATTCGCCCCGGCTATTGGCGTGGCGTGAACACCAACCAGAACGCTATCTACAGCGAGTGCTTCGTCGACGAAGTCGCGCACGCCGCCGGCCAAGATCCCTATGAATTCCGCCGCAGTCACATGGCCGGAAGCCCGAAACATCTGGCGGTGCTCGACGCCGTCGCCGAGCGTGCTGGCTGGCTCAGGCCTGCGCCGCAGGGCGTGTTCCGAGGCATTGCCCAGTTCATGGGCTTCGGCAGCTACACGGCAGCCGTGGCGGAAGTCTCAGTGACGGAGGGGCAGCTTCGTGTCCTGCGCATCGTCGCCGCAACCGATCCAGGCCATGTGGTCAACCCACAGCAGGTCGAGGCGCAGGTGGCCGGCTCTTTCTCTTACGGACTCTCTGCCGCGCTGTTCGGTGAATGCACCGTCAAAGAGGGTCGCATCGAGCAGGGCAACTTCGACACCTACAACGTGCTGCGCCTGAACGGTATGCCCGCGGTGGAAGTCATCGTCATGCCATCGGGCGGATTCTGGGGCGGCGTGGGCGAGCCGACCATCGCGGTCGCCGCGCCCGCGGTCCTCAATGCCGTCTTCGCGGCGACCGGGAAACGGGTGCGCCAGCTCCCTCTGAAGAACACGGACCTGACCAAGGCGTAATTGCCAATCGGTTCTTGTCTTTGACCACCCTCCGATAGGCGGTCCAATCAGAACTGTGCCGGCTCCCTCAGGGCGGCAATGGCCAGGCGCACGGCGAGCGATGACTGCCTCCTGGAAGGGTAGTAGGCGTGATGCCCGGTTAGCGTCGGGAACCAGTCCTGAAGAACCCATTCGAGTCGTCCTGCCTCGATGAACGGCTGCGCGAGAGCCTTGGGAAGATATGCCAGGCCAAAGCCGTTCAAGGCCGCATCGAGCATCTGGTATGAATTGTTGAAGACCAGCTGTCCATTGACCTTGACTTCGACCTGCTGTTTGCCTTTGCGCAGTTCCCAGGGCATCAGTGAATCCTTGGTCGCATATCTGAGGTTGATGCAGTTGTGGCCTGTCAGGTCGTGCGGCTTCCTGGGAGCGGGCTTTTTGCGGAAGTACGCACGAGTAGCGACGATCGCCATCGTCTCATCTGGTGCGATGCGTGCCGCAATCATGTCCTTCTCCACTTGGTCGCCTAGGCGGATGCCGATGTCAAACCGCTGCGCCACGATGTCGGAGAACCCGTAGTCGTTGATGAGTTCCACCTTCAACTCAGGATGCTTGCGGAGAAGTGGTTGAAGCTTGGGCCAGACGTATTGGTTGGCTGCGTAGTCCGTGGCCGTGATTCGCACCGTGCCGATGGGGCGTTCCCGCAGTTCCACGACCGCCTCCAGCTCCGCCTTGATCTCCTCGAGCTTTGGAGTCACGGAGTCCAGCAGCCGCTGACCGGCCTCTGTCGGAGCGACGCTGCGGGTCGTGCGAGTGAGAAGGAGCATGCCGAGTCTCTGCTCGAAAGCCGTTACCGTTCGGCTCAAAGAGGACTGGGAGACGCCAAGCTGCGTTGCTGCGCGAGTAAAGCTCCGCTCCCGGGCAACTGTCAGCAGCGCGACCAGATCGTTCAGGTCCTGCGTGGCCATTGATGCGCTCCTGCATAGGTGTTTGCCTATTTTGCCATCTAGTACTGAGCGGCTATGGACGCTAAATTCTTTCTACGCAACAAAAGGAACACCCATGAAAATCATCCGCAACGGCTCGAAGCCATCCGTCAAGGGCCCTGCCGCCTGGTTCACTGGCTCGGTCCGGATCGACAGCCCTTTCCAAGCCGAGGGAGATGGCCGCGCTGGTGGCGCGATCGTGACCTTCGAGCCCGGTGCCCGCACCGTGTGGCATACCCATCCGGCCGGCCAGACGCTGGCTGTGCTCACAGGTGTCGGCTGGACCCAGTGCGAGGGTGGCCCGCGCACTGAAATTCGCGCGGGCGATGTCGTTTGGTGTCCATGCAGAAAGCGCCATTGGCACGGCGCGTCTGCCACCTCGGCCATGTCCCACCTGGCGATCACCGAAATGGTCGATGGCAAGAATGTCGACTGGATGGAGCCGGTGACGGACGCGCAGTACCAGGATGGCCCGCTCGTCACCGAGTGACGCGGCTGGCGTACCGTGCGGCGCTCCCGCGGGACGTCGTGCCTCAACGCAGATCGGCACTCCTGGCCGGACGATCGGCCCGCACGGCACTGGTCATGCGTGATGCGTGAAAAGTTGATCCAGTCGACTCCACAGCGACCCGCACTCACCGCTTCACTGCGGCTCCATCCCCGCCTCCTTGACCCAGCGCTCCCAGGACGTGATCTGCTCCTTGTTGAAGGCGGCGAGGCCTGCCGGCGTCGATGCCTTTCCGATCATGCCCATGCGATGGAAGTAGGCCTTGGCTTCGTCACTCTCCAAGGCCTTCACGAAGGCAGTGTTCAGTTTGTCTGTGATGACCTTCGGAGTTCCTCGCGGCGCGTAGTAGCCGAGCCACGAGGCATAGTCGTAGCCGGGCACACCTGCCTCCTGCATCGTCGGTGTCGCCGGCATGGACGGAAGCCGTACCGACGAGGTAACGGCCAGCGGCCTGAGGGTGCCTTGCTGGATGAAAGCATCGACCACCAAAGGATCGACCATCATGAAGTCCAGGCGGCCGGCCACCAGGTCCAGCGCGGCCTGCGAGGCGCCGTTGAACGAGATGTCCTGCGCTTTCATGCCGGTGATCGACTGCAGCAACTGCGCAGCCACCCGGCCGCCGGCATTGCCGACGCCGTAGTTCATCTCTCCGGGCCGGCGCTTCGCGTAGGCCACCAGTTCGCTCACCGACTTGACAGGCAGATTGGCACGCACAACCAGCAGCAGTGGATTAACCGAGACCTGCGTGATCGGCTCGAAGTCGCGGATCGGGTCATACGACAGATTCTTCACCAGGAACAGGTTGGCGGCCATCGTGGTGTTGCCGCCGAAAAAGAGGGTGTAGCCATCGGGTGGGGCGCGCCGGACATAGTCCGCGCCGATGGTTCCGGCCGCACTGGCCTTGTTGATCACGATGATCGGCTGTCCGAGCGACTTGGTCACCTCCACTCCCAGCAGTCGCGTGATCGCGTCCGATGCCGAGCCCGGCGTGCTGGTGATGACGATCTGTATCGGCTTGCTCGGATACGTCTCGGCTCTTGCGACGCCCAGTGCCATGGTCGACAACGCGGCCGCGACAACGAGGCGTTGAATGATTCTCTGCATGTTTGTCTCCTTCTTCTGTAGCTTTGTATCTCTGATTTCTGTGCTCCGGCTCCGCGTACTCACGGTCCGTCGTAGTGGCCGGGCCACCGCTGGCGCACCACCTCGCGGTCACTCGCGTACGCGTGGCAGCTGTCGATCTTTCGCGGTCGACCGCTGCCGTCGACCGGCAAGGGTGCGAGCTCGCGGACCTGCCACAGCGTCTGGAAGGCGACTGTCGCCAGCGGCTTGAGAAGTTCGGCGAGATGGGTGCAGCCCTTTCGGCCGCCCAGGCGTTCGCGGATCGCCGCGGACCAGCCCGGCCCGATGCGCAGGCCCTTCAGCGACTGCAGCGCGCGCGTCGATTCGCCGCAGATGGCATAGGGTGAAGCGTCGATGCAAGCCAACACCTCGACCACTTCGTACGCCGAAGTCAGCACCAGGCGTATGCCCATCTCGTGGATCGGTTCGCCCGCCGGTATGTGCCGTCCAGCGGCCAGGTCCAGCGTAACGGTCTTCGTGTCCACCATGTGCGCCTCGACGTCGTACAGTCCGTCCTGGCGCACATAGCCCTGCAGCGCGATCCGGCGGTCGTGCAGTTCTCGGCGTGGGGCTGCGGGTGGCAGGGGCATGGCGATGCTGTCAGTGCGAAGCGCGCTGGGCTGGTCCGATCACGCCATCGGCCTCGTAGGTCGCCAAGTCTTCCTGAGAGTGTCCGAGCCACAGGCCGAAGATCGCGCGGTTGCTCGCGCCGAGTGGCAGGCTGGGTTCGATCGTGCGTCGCTCGCTGCCCTCGAAGACCAGCGGCGAGTGCGGCAGCACCACGTTGCCGAGCTCCGGATGGTCGATCCATTGCAGGCTGCCGCGCGCATGCATGTTCTCGTCGTGCATCACTTCTGACAGGTTGCGCACCGGCGCGCAAGGCACCTTCGCTGCGAGCATGCGCTGAGCGACGTCGTTGCGGCTCAGCGTACGGGTCCAGTGCTCGATCAGCGCATCCACATCGGCGAAGTTCTCGACGCGCGCGGTGCGGCTGATGAAGCGCGGGTCGTCTTTCATGTCCGGCCGGCCCATCACGTCGAGGATCGCGCGAAAGTGATGGTCGCCCGGTGCATTGAGCACTACGTAGCCATCAGCCGTCGGGTAGACGTTGTACGGCGAAATGCCGAGCCCGCCGTGCCGGTTGCCGGTGCGCGCCGGCGCAGCGGCACCGCGCGCGTGCAGCATGCCCAGATTCGAGGCGAGGGACGCATACGTGGCGTCTTGCATCGACACCTCGACCACGCGGCCCTTGCCTGTTCGCTCGCGTTCGTAGAGCGCGGTCATGATGGCCGCGTACAGGTGAATGCCCGCCATGAAGTCGCAGATGGCGGCGCCGGACTTCACCGGTGGCTGATCGGGGAATCCGGTCGAGTCGATCACGCCGCACATCGCCTGCATCACCAGATCCATGGCGGGGTAGTCGCGGTAGGGACCTGACTTACCGTAACCCGAGCTCGAGCCGTAGACCAGCCGTGGATTGATTTCGTGCAGCGCATCGGCGCCGACGCCGAGCCGGTCCATCACGCCGGGCGCGAAATTCTCCACAAGGATGTCGGAGCGCGCGACCATCTCTCGCAACAGCTCGCGGCCCTGCTCGGTCTTCAGGTTCAGCGTGACGGGTTGCTTGTTGGAGTTCAGCATCGCGAAGGGCAGGGCCGCGCCGCCCATGTCACCGCGGCTGCGCAGATGCTCGCCTTGAAACGGTTCGACCTTGATGACGGTGGCGCCGGCCATTGCCATCAGAAAGGTCGCGTAGGGCCCGTTGTAGACGTGCGAGAGGTCGATGACGGTGATGCCGGCGAGCGGCTGTTCATGGCCGCCGCTGTGGGCCGTGGGTTCGATCGAGGGCATGGAGCCTCCAGGTTCTTCAAGGGGAAATGGCCGGATTCGGTGCGCGCACAGCGCGTGACAGCACGCGCTGTGCCGCGCGCAGGTGCGGTCGGTCGAGCATCTTTCCGTCGAGCACGGCAATTGCCGTGTCCGGCGCCTGCGCGAAGACCTCGATGACACGTTGTGCCCAGGCGAGGTCCTGGGCCGACGGCGTAAACGCTTCGTTGATTGGGCCGACCTGGTCCGGATGGATCGCGGCCTTGGCCGAAAAGCCGTCGCGAAGTGCTTCGGCTGCTTCCGCGCGCAGACCGTCGGGATCGCGGAAGTTCGTGTACACCGCGTCGACCGCCGCGACCTGTGCTGCCGTCGCGCCGAGCAGCGTGAGGGAGCGAGCAAGTTCGAAGGGCGCGGTGTAGCGCCCCTGCACATTGCGGTTGGCGATGCTGCCGAGGTCGGCGGCGAGATCTTCGCCGCCCCACATCAGTCCGCACAGCCGCGTTCCCGCCTCGCGAGCGTAGCTGCCCATGTCCAGAAGCGCTGCGGCGCTCTCGGTCGCGATCGGCAGGATCCGCACCACGCCATCGGCGATGCCGTCGCGCGCCTCGAGCGCCGACAGCCATGCGGCGATGCGGGCCACGTCGCGGCCGCTTTCGCACTTGGGCAGCATGATACCGTGCGGTCGGGCGCGCACCACCGCGGCGAGATCGTCAAGCGCCAGACCGGTGGTCGGTGCGTTGATGCGTACGAACAGCGGCAGCCGCTGGCTGTGTGCTGCCACGAACTCGGCGGTCACGCTGCGTGCGCGCACCTTCTCGGCCTGCGGCACAGCATCCTCCAGATCGAGGATCAGCGCATCGGCGCCGCAGTTGAGTCCCTTGGCGAGCTTGCGCGCGTCGTGGCCGGGGACGAAAAGCAGGGAACGCATGATCAGAACGTGCCCTGCGACAGGAAGCCGTCGACTGGGTCGAAGTCTGCAACCAGCTTCCTGCCCACGAGATCCTTCAACGCTTCGGTCGCGCCGCCGCCCAGCGTACCGTAGCGCACGCCGCGGTAGATGCGCGAGATCGGATAGTCGTCAGTGAAGCCGTAACCGCCGTGCACCTGCAGCGCTTCGTTCGTCACCCGGATCGCCATCTCGTTGACGAACATCTTGGCGATGGCTGCGTCGTGGGGATCGGGAAAAGGATTGGCCGTGAGGCAGGCGCGGTACAACAGGCTGCGGCCGGCCTCGATGTCGCGGTACATCTCGGCGAGCTTCCACTGGATGCCCTGGAACTCAGAGACCGGATTGCCGCGGATCGTGCGCTCGCGCACATAGCTGATGGCTTCCTCGAATGCGGCCTCCGCCATGCCGAGCGATACGCTGGGGTTGAGGCAACGCTGGGTGTTGAATGCCGCCATGAGTTTCTTGAGGCCGCCCTCGTGCAAGACCACGTTCTCGGCCGGCACCTCACAGTTGTTGAACTGGATCTCGGCCAGATACTCTCCACCCATGGTGTGGTAGCGCGCTGTCACTTCGAAGCCCGGCGTATGCCGGTTCACGAGCACGCAGCCGATACCTTGACGTCCAGGTGTGCCGTTGATGCGGGTGAAGACCACAAACCATTCCGCTTCGTTCGCGCGGCTGATCAGCGTCTTCACGCCATTCACCACAGCGCGATCGCCGTTGATGACAGTGTTGGTCTTGTAGTTTGGGACATCGGTACCGGCATGCGGCTCCGTCATGCAGACGGCCAGGTGGGCTTCGCCTGAGCACACCTTGGGCAGGATGTCGCGCTTCATGCTTTCCGGCGCGTAGGTGCTGATCACGCGGACTTGCACGCCGACCATGCCCATCAGCGCCATGGCGGTGGCGTAGCAATGCTTCGCGACCTCTTCCATGACCAGTGCCGTCTCGAACACGCGGAAGTTCGAGCCCCCGTACTCTTCAGGAACCGACATGCCCAGTACGCCGATCCTGGCCAGGGCGTTGAGGTTGTCCCAGGGGTAAGTGCCATCCAGGTACTTGATGGAATTTCCCTTGAAGTCCATGTCCTTGGCCAGGGTGCGGACGGTGCCGATCAAGGCGCGTTGTTCTTCTGTGAGGAGGAGTCTTTCGGTGCTCATGCTGTGGTTCCTTGGGTGAACGGAGAACGCCTGTTGGCGTGGGGATTCGAAGTGGCTGAAGCGTGTGGTGACATCACGCGACGCCGGTGAAACGGGGCGGTCGCCGTTCCGCGAAGGCCGCGAGGCCCTCCGCGTAGTCGTCCGACCCGAGGATGGCGGGCAGCGCTTGACGCTCCAGCGCGAGGCCGTCGGCCAGCGGGCGCTCGATGCCCTGGTGAACCAGCCGTTTGATGGCTGCCATGGCAGGTGCCGAGCGGCTGGCCAGCAGTTGAGCGAAGGCCAGTGCCCGCGCATCGAGCGCTTCGGGCACCACGACCTCGTTGACCAGGCCGATGCCGAGTGCGAAGTCACTGGTAACGGGCTCGCCGGACAACATCAGGTGCAGCGCGCGGCTGGCTCCGATCAGGCGCGGCAGCCGTTGTGTGCCGCCCGCGCCGGGGAAGGCGCCGACGCGGCTCTCGGTCAGGCCCAGCGTGATGCCGGAGGAGGCGATGCGAAGGTCGCAGCCCAGCGCGAGCTCGAGGCCGCCGCCCAGCGCAAGTCCGTTGAGCACTGCGACGGTCACGCAGCGCATGCCGGCCACGGCGTTCACTGCGGCATTGATGCCTGCGTTGTGCGCCATGCGGGCTGCGAGATCCATGCCCTTGCGTTCCTTGAGGTCGGCGCCGGCGCAGAAGGCTCGGCCGCTGCCGCGCAGCAGCAGCACGCGCGCTTGCTGCGCAACGGCATCGGCCACGGCCTGCTGCAGTGCGGCGACAGTGGCGACGCCCAGCGCGTTCATGCGTTCCGGGCGTTCCAGCCGGATCTGGAAGACGCCGGCACCGAGCGCATCGAGAAATAGGTCCTGGCTCATACACGCTCCCTGGCTTCGCCGGACGCGGCGCGCAGCAGCGCGTCCCGATGATCGGGGTGCGCGATGGCCGCCAGACGGCGGGCACGCTCCTGCAGCGAGACGCCGCGCAGATGCGCCACACCATGCTCGGTCACGATCACGTCAACGTCGCTTCGCGCAGTGGTGACCGGGCGATCGCCCAGGCTTGCGACGATGCGTGAATGCTTTCCGTCTGGCGTGGTCGACGGAAACGCGAGGATCGACCTTCCACCGGTCGACGCCACGCCGCCGCGCACGAAGTCCACTTGGCCGCCGACGGCGCCAAGGTAGCGTCCACCCGCAACCTCTGCGTTGGCCTGCCCCGTCAGATCGATCTCGATCGCCGAATTGATGGTGTGAAAGCGCGACAGCGACGCCGTAACGCCGATGTGGTGGGTGTATTCCGCGCTACGCAGTTCGACCGCGCGAGAGCGCACCGCGAAGTCGCGCAGGCGCTGCGTGCCGAACAAGCCGCCGGTGACGGTGCGGCCGCCGTCGCGCCCCTTGTGTGCGTTGGTGACCACGCCCTGTTCGACCAGATCGACCAACACGTCGGACACCACACCGCTGTGAACGCCGAGTTCGCGGTGCCCCGACAGCGCGCGGGCCACCGCCACCGGCAGCGTGCCGACGCCGAGCTGTACGGTGGCCCGGTTGGGCACCAGCGCGGCCACCTGCCGGGCAACCTCCGTCTCCACGGCTGTTGGCTCCGGGTCGGGCATGTCGATCAGGCGCTCGTCGCTCTCCACGAGCAGGTCGATGTCGGCCGCGTCGACCATCGCGTCGCCGCCCAGTGCGGGCAGGGCGGGATTGAGCAGCGCGATCACCAGTCTCGCCTGCTGGATCAAGGCCTGGGTGAAGTCACAGATGATGCCGAGCGTGAAGCTGCCGTCCGGCAGCGGCCGGACCTGGATCAGCACGACATCCGCGCGGATCACACCATCGCGCAAAAGCGACGGGAGCATGCTCACATGGCTTGGGTAGAGTTCGGCCAGCGCGGTAACGCGCCGGCTTCCGCCCGCGCCGTTGAGCGCACGAAAGCTGAAGCGGTCGGCCAGTTCCGGGCGCAGCGTGGCCGATGCACTCAGGCCGAACAGCAGTGCGGTCGGCGCCAGTTCTGCGCGCTGGGCCACCAGCGCCTCCGTCAGCGCCAGGGGCTCGCCGGGGCCTTGTGGCCAGCCGACCACATCGTGCGCCTTCAGATGATCGGCCATGCGCAGCCGGTCCAGGGTAATCGTCTTGAGCATGTCAGTTCATTCCGTCTCGATGTGGAGGTTTTTCGTCAGCTGCGTCCAGCGCGCGAAGTCGTCGCGGACCAGCGTGCCGAACGCTTCGGGCGAGCCAGGCTTCGCGGTGGCGGCTTCGCGCGCCAGCAATGCGATGACGTCGGGCAGACGCAGCACCGCATTGAGATCGTCGTTCAGCCGCTTCACGACCGGTGCCGGTAGCCGTGCCGGTCCGACCAGCCCCCACCACACTTCGAGCTGGAAGCCGGGCAACCCCGCCTCGGCCGTGGTCGGGATGTCGGGTGCTAGCGGGGAGCGCTGCGTGCTGGTCACAGCCAGTCCGCGCATCGCGCCGGCACGGATCTGCGGCACGGCCGACGCGAGGCTTGGCAGCAGCATCTGCAGGTTGCCGGCCATCAGGTCGGTGAAGGCGAGCGAGATACCCTTGTAAGGAACGTGCAGCAGCTCGATCTTTGCCTCGGAGGCGAACAGCTCTGTGCCCAAGTGGTTGAGCCCGCCGATGCCTGCCGAGCCGTAGCCGATGCTGCGCGGCTTGGCGCGCGCGAGGTCGATCAGCTCGCGCAGCGACTTCGCCTTGACCTCGTTCGCGACGACGATGACGAAGGGGCCGGCGCCGATTTCGCCGATCGGCGCGAGATCCTTGATCGGGTCGTAGCTGAGCTTCTTGCCGATCGACGCATTGGTCGTGATGGAGCTCGATGCGAAAAGCAGCGTATAGCCATCCGCAGGCGAGCGCACGACGACGTCCGTGCCGATGGTGCCGCCCGCGCCACCGCGGTTGTCCACCACGATGGGTTGGCCGAGCCGCTCGCCCAGTTTTACGGCAATCAAGCGAGCGATGTTGTCGTTGCTGCCGCCAGGCGCGAAAGGCACGATGAGTTTGATGGGCCTGTCGGGCCAGGTCGCCTGTGCCGCGAGGCAGGGTGCTAGTACAGCTGCAGCGCAGGCCGCGATCGCGAGCCTTCGTATCGAGCGGATGAAGGTCATTTAGTTGTCTCCTTGATATGTGTTCGCGTCCACCGGCTTCACTGGCCGGGTCGCAGCGCATCGATCAGCCGACGGGCGTCGTCCAGCGTCTCGAGGCCGTCGACCATTCGGCGCAGTCGTGCGGGTGCGTCGTCCCCCAGTGGCAGGGCGGCGGCATGGAAGCAGTCAGCGGCCTTGGCGTCAAGCGTGGCAGCCGGCATCGGGTTGTCGGGGTGACCCAGCGGCAGGTCCACCTGCAGGGCATGGACCGTGCCGTCGAGCATTTCGATCTGCATCGACGCCGGGGAGACGCTGCGACCCCAGTCGCGTTCGATGTGCTCGTCCACGTGAGGATCGACGCGCTGCGCGAGTGCCAGGATGTCGGGGCGAGTGATCGAGCGCGCATCGAAATGGCTCAGCAGCACTGCGCCGTCGATCAGCGCAGCGGCGACGGTGTAGGGCAGGCTGAACTGCGCATGCACGACGGAGCGCGGTGTCTTGCGAACCTCGATCGGTGTGCACACAGCTTGATGTGCCTGGTGGTTTACGCCCACGCGCACCTGCCGGATCTGGTCGGCCTGTATGCCGTGCCGCACGCGCAGTGCGAGCGCCGCGTCGATGCCACTGTGGTTCAGCCGGCAGCATGGGTAGGGCTTGTAGCTCAGGCGGGTGAACTCGTAGCGTTCGCCGAGTCCGTCACGCAGCGCGTGGCGATCGCAGCGATCGTGCAGGTATACGCGCAGGAAGCCGTCGGCGCCTTCGAAAGTTGCCTGCGTACCGCGCACGCCGCGGCGTGCCATCTGCACAGACACCAGCGCGGACTGTGCAGCGAAACCGGGCTGCATGCGTTTGGTGAGTGCGCCATCGCGTGTGACCTGATGGTTTCCCGCCACCTGCGAGTACGCGATGCCGATCGCGTTGACCATCTGCGCTTCGTCGAGCTCGAGCACGCGGCCCGCGGCCACGGTCGCCGCGAAGTGGCCGAACAGCGGGGTGTACATGTAGCCGCTCTCGACGATTCCGATCTGCGTTGCCACACCGATCCGGCACATCGTCTCCAGGCCAGCGGCGACCGCGGCAATGAAGTTCGCTCCGCTCACACCGCCGCGTAACTCTGCGGCGGCCAGCGCGGCGGGCACCACCGACACGCCAGCATGCAGCACTGCGGCGTCGTGCGTGTCGTCGTAGTCGCGTGCATGGGCCATCGTGCCGTTGACCCAGGCCGCATGGTGGGCTGGCACCTTGTCGCCGAAGACAAGCGTCGAAGCCTGCGCCGTGCCGCCCCATTCGATCGCGAGTCCGCGGAGTTCCGCCGCGCCCGCAGCGCTGGAGCCCGCGGCTGCACAGGTCAGCGTGTCCAGCACATTCATCTGTGCGGCCGCGATCACATTCGCCGGAAGCAGTTCGAGGGAAATACCGCATGCGAAGCGGGCGAGGATCGCTGCAAAATCTTCCCCGTGTGCAGCGTCGCTTGCGACGCCGCCGACGGAACTTCCGGAACTGATCCCGGTTCCATCAAGGCTGTTGGACGCTACCATTTGTTGTCTCCGGTTTTCGAGGTTGCCCTTGGGTCGCCTCGAACCAGCCAGGTGCTGGATCTCTGTGTATGGGGTCAGTGTAGGAAGCAGCGATACGTGGGGTCCATGGCTTTTTTCAGGACGCCGCATGCTCGATTCGCGAACGATCCCATGTGGCGTGCAGGCACCCGCTCGCTGCCACCGTCCCGGTTGCGGAGCGTTTCAAACCGGTTCAACAGGAAACACCATGCTGATCGATCTCGTCCAACTGCGGACCTTCGTTGCAGTGGCGGAGGAGCAGCATCTGACGCGCGCCGCCGAGCGTCTGCATGTCAGCCAGTCCGCTGCCAGCGCTCATGTGCGCGCGGTCGAAGAGAGTCTCGGAACGCAGCTCTTCGTCCGCACCAATCGCAGCCTGGAGCTGACCCGAGCGGGTCAGCTGTTGCTGGTCAAGGCAAAGGCATTGCTCAACGAGGCCACGCTCTTCACCTCCTTCGCGCGCGAAATCCACGGCAAGATCGAGGGCAACCTGGTCATCGGCTCGACCAGCGACCCGGCATCGAGCCGTATCGGTGAAGTGGTCGCCGTGCTGCGCGCGGGGCATCCGCTCATCAACGTCGACCTGCGGGCGCGGCCTTCCCATGGCGCGCAGGAAGGTCTGAAGACCGGCGAGTTCGACGTGGGGCTGCTGCTGGGACGGCCGACCAACCCGGGCTTTACCTACTACCAGGTGAACACCATCCCGTTCCGTGTCGCGGGGCCCATTGCGTGGAAGGAGCGCATCGAAAGCGCGAACTGGGCGGAGTTGGCCAGCATGCCGTGGATATGCCCGACCGGCAGCAGCCTGGCTTACTCGGCCATGCTGCGCGAACTCTTCGATGAGCGCGGGCTTGAGCTCAATGCCGTCGCGCGATTCGACAACGCGACGCTCGGGCGAGCCATGCTCGAGGCCGGCGTCGGACTCATGCTGATGCGAGAGGAGCACGTCAAGCCGGGGTTGGAGCGTGGCCTGCTCGCGGTGTCGCCCATCGCGCATGCCGATTACCCGCTCTTCATGGCCCATGTGGCCAGTCGTCGCAACGACCCCCTGATCGGCGCCTTCGTCGCGGCTGCCACCCAGGTCTGGCCCCATATGGTCATCACGCCTGCGCACGGCGCGCTGCAGACCTGAGCGGGTGCAAGTGGACGCGCCCGTTGGCGCATTCGGAAATCGTGGACACCGAGTCCCGAAAATAGCCATGGACCGGCGGCAGCCGTGATTCCTACACTGCCTCGCAACAAGAACACATGGCCTCGCGCAGTGCATGCGCGTTCCGTGATTGCGAGACAAGAAACATGACCATCGCACGCATCTGCGCCAGCCGCCCGCTGCCGGCGGCACGCACCATCCTCCGCTTTCCGCACCGCGCTTCGTGACGCGTGCGCGCCATCCGCATCTCATTCAGGAATCCACGCATATGAACCAGCAGAACAGCAGGCCCGAGCCCGAACGCATCCGCATGTACATCGGCGGCCAGTGGCGCGACGCGGAACAGTCCCAGGAAGTCCGCGACCCCTACCGAGGCGGCGTCGTCGCCCATGCGCCGGTGTCGACTCTCCGCGACTGCGAAGACGCGATCGAGGCGGCTCGCAAGGCCAGCAAGACCATGGCTGACATGCCTGGCCATGAGCGTGCCGCCATGCTGCGCCGCGCCGCCGATGCGGTTAGCGCCCGCGCCGAAGACATTGCATTGGCCATGACACGCGAGACCGGCAAGGCCCTGCGCGACTCACGCGTGGAAGCGCAGCGCTCGTCGGAGCTGCTCAGGCTTTGCGCGGAAGAAGCTGTGCGAATCCAGGGCGAGCACATACCGATGGATGCGAGTGCCGTCGGTGCCGGCAAGATCGCGATGCTGATGCGCTTCCCGGTCGGCGTGGTGGCAGCCATCACGCCCTTCAACGGACCTGTGAATCTGGCCATCCACAAGCTCGGTCCGGCGCTGGCCGCGGGCAACAGTGTGGTGCTCAAGCCGTCGCCAAAGGCCCCGCTCTGCGTACACAAGCTGATCGAGGCGGTGCTGGAGGCCGGTATACCCGTCGGTGCCATCAACACCCTCTATGGCGACGTGGTGGCACCGCAGCTCGTGAGTGACCGACGCATCGACTTCGTGAGCTTCACCGGGTCGATTCCAGTCGGCAAGAAGATCCGCGATGCGGTCGGCATGAAGCGCGTTGCGCTCGAACTCGGCGGCGTGGGCCCGACGTTCGTGCACCGGGACGCCGATGTCGCCGCAGCCGCCAAGGCCTGTGCACGCAATGCCGTGGCGCTCGCTGGCCAGAGCTGCGTGTCCGTGCAGAACGTCTTCGTCCACAAGGCGGTGCATGACGGCTTTGTCGAGGCGGTCTGCCGCGAGATGGACACGATCCGCTTCGGTGATCCGATGGATGCGACTACCGAGGTCGGCACGCTGATCGACGAGCAGGCGGCGCTGCGCGTCGAAGGCATGATCGCGCGCGCCATCGGTGGCGGTGCGCGCACACTGCGCGGCGGTGAGCGCAATGGCGCGCAGCTGGCCGGCACTATCCTGACCGACGTGCGGCCAGACATGGACGTGGTCTGCGAGGAGATCTTCGGGCCGGCCATGACCATACAGTCCTACGAGGACGTGGCTCCGCTGTTCCAGTCGATCAGCGACAGCCCGTACGGCCTGCAGTGCGGCATCTACACCAATTCGCTCGACCTGGCGCTGTCTGCCATCAAGACGATCCGCACAGGCGGCGTGATCGTCAACGGCACGTCGCGCTGGCGCTCGGATCAGATGCCCTACGGCGGCGTGAAGGACAGCGGCATGGGGCGCGAAGGCCCGAAGTTCTCGATTCGAGACATGACGGAGGAACGCCTGTTCGTGCTGAACTGAGCGAGTGCACGCCATCCGCCACCGATACTTCAACTGGACATGGAGACTGAAATGGATACCAAGGAAACCGGCCGCCAGATCATGCGCGAACTCATGGGCGCAGCGTATCTCGAGTCGAAGGACAAGAAGCAGAATTCGTTCAACGCCGTACTCAACGCCTACTCGGAGGAAGTGTGCTTTGGGAGGGTGTGGGCTCGCAACGGAATCGACCGCAAGCTGCGAAGCATCCTCAACATCGCGATGCTCACCGCGCTCAATCGTCCATCCCAGCTGCGCGTCCATCTGGAAGGTGCGCTCAACAATGGCTGCACGGTCGACGAGCTGCAGGACATTCTCCTGCAGACCGCCGTGTACTGCGGCCTGCCCGCCGCCGGCGAGGCCTTCCGTGTGGCGGAAGAGGTGCTGAAGGAACGCAAGCTCATCGATTGAACGCGTCGCGGATGCGGGTTGAATCCCGTGCTGCTCGGGTCCGGTCGCGGTGCGGACGGACACGCCGCGAAGTGCCACACGGAACTCACTGACTATGGCCGACATGCCCGTGCTGCCGGACGCGGGGTCGCTCGCCGATGGCGTCTACCAGGTCTTTTCGTTGCGCTATGCGAGGCTCGCGCGCAATGCACGCCAGAACCTGCTGGCCCGCGACGTTCACGACGGGCCGATGCCGCTCGACTACAACATCTGGATTCTGCGCAACGCGCACCGTACGGTGCTGGTCGACACCGGCTTCGGCCAGCGCGCGGCGGCTCAGCGCGGCAGGCCGCTGCTCGTCGATCCCATCGATGCGTTGTCCCGCGTCGGAATCGACCCGGACGCGATCGAGGATATCGTCATCACACATCTTCACTACGACCATGCCGGCAACATGGACCGCTTCGGCAAGGCTCGCTTTCATCTTCAGCAGGCCGAGATCGGATTCGCGACCGGACGTTGCATGTGCGACCAACACCAGCGTGCACCTTTCGACGTCGAAGACGTGGTGACCTTCATCCGTCACACGTTCGCAGATCGCGTGCGCTTCCATGACGGCGACGCGGCACCGTTGCCGGGGATCAGCCTGCACGTACTGCCCGGCCACACACCGGGCATGCAGGCCGTCCGGGTGGTCACACCGCGCGGTCCCGTCGTGCTGGCTTCTGACATCAGCCACTTCTACGCCAACTTCCTGCGGCGCGAGTCTTTCGTCGGGACGGTCGACCTGGGCGAGGCCCTGCGGTCGTACGACGGATTGATGGCCATCGCCGGCGCCGTTGAGCGCATCGTCCCTGGCCACGATCCGAAGGTGCGCGACCTCTATCCGGGTCATGTGGTCGGCGGCATCGAGCTTACGGCGCTGCACGAGGTGCCGAAGCCGCACGATCTCGCGGAACTGGCCAGCCTCGCGAACTTCCGGCAGGTCTACGACTGAGTCGCCGTCAGTGATGTCGGCGGGGCGGGTTGTGCCGGTCGGCACCCCCGTCACCGCCAGCTATGCCGCGACGGTCTGTGCCTCGGCCGATGCACCCAGATACGCGCCCTGCACCTTGTCGCTCAGCAGCAGATCGGCACTCGTTCCCTCCAACGTCACCGAACCGGTCTCCAGCACGAAGGCATGGTCCGAGATCTTCAGCGCCAGCTTGGCGTTCTGCTCGACGATGACGACCGTGACACCCTCCCGGTTGATCCGCTGGACGAGTCGCGCAACCTCGAGGATCAGCTTGGGTGCGAGCCCCAGCGTCGGCTCGTCGAGCATCAGAATGCGCGGTTGGCTGATCAGTGCCCGCGCGATCGCAACCATCTGCTGCTCGCCACCGGACAGGCTTGAAGCGACCTGGTTGCGCCGTTCGGCAACGCGCGGAAAGGCATCGTGCAGCAGTTCAAGTCGCTGGCGGAACTGAGCCTTGTCGCGCATCCGGTAGGCCCCCATCCGGATGTTCTCGTACACCGTGAGGTCGGGAAACAGCCGTCGGCCTTCCGGACACAGCACGATGCCGCGGTCCAGCCGTTCGTGCGTCCGCAGGCTGGAAATATCCTGGCCTTCGAGGCGTACCGTGCCGCTGCTCTGGCGCACCAAGCCAGCCATCGTTTTCAGCAGCGTCGACTTGCCCGCGCCGTTCGCACCGATCACCGCCACGACGCGCTTCTCGGGCACCCTGATTGAAACGTCGCGCAGCGCATGCACACCGCCGTAGTCGACGCAGAGCCCATCGGTTTCAAGCAAATTCATAGTCTTCTCCCAGATAGGCGTCTATGACGGCAGCATCCGCCTTCACGGCTGCCGGCGTGCCAAGCGCGATCGGCTTGCCCTGGTTGATCACCAGGATGCGGTCGCAGATGCCCATGACGAGCGGCATGTCGTGCTCCACCAGCAACACGGTCATCCCAAGTTCGTCGCGCAGCTTGCGGATGAGCGCGCCAGCTTCTTTCTTCTCGGATGGGTTGAGCCCTGCGGCGGGCTCGTCCATCAGCAGCAGCTTGGGCTCGGCCATCATGGCCATGCCGATGCCCAGGATCTTCTGTAGTCCGTAGGAGAGGCTGCCTGCCGGCACGTCCAGCAGCTCGGCCAGACCGATGAAGCGGGCGACCTCGTGCAAGTCCGTCCCGCCGCGCTTGCGGCGGTTGGTGAAGTAGCTGAACGGATCATGCCGGCGCGCCATCACGTCGGCACGGCGCAGGTTCTCGGCGACTGACTGCTGGTCGAACACGTGGACGGCCTGGAAGGTCCGCGCGATGCCGCGCCGCCCGATCGCATCGCTGGATTCGCCGGAGATGTCCTGTCCTTCGAACATCGCGGTCCCCGCGCTGGGCGGAAAGTGGCCGGCGATCACGTTGAAGAGCGTCGTCTTGCCGGCGCCGTTGGGACCGATGATGCCGAAGATTTCGGCCTTCTTCACGGTGAAGGAAACGTCCGAGACGGCCGTCAGTCCGCCGAAGCGGCGGGTCAGTCGCTGAACCTCGAGCAGGTTGCTCATCGCGTGGTTCTCCTGGGACGGTCGATTAGCGACACGAGTCCCTGCTTGATGAAGATGAGGAAGACGATCAGGCACAGCCCGTAGATCAGAAGCTGGTACTGACGGGCGTCGCGCAGCAGCTCCGGCAGCGGTACCACGACGATGGCGCCGAGCAGCGGGCCGAGCACCGAGCTGACCCCGCCGATCGCGTTGATGACGATGAGGTCGACCGATGCGCGAAAGCCGAACGGGTCGGGTGAAAGGAAGCCGATGTAGAAGGCATATATGCCGCCACTGATCCCTGCCAGGAACGCGCTGAACGTGAAGGCTGCGATACGCCAGGAGAGCGCGTTGGAGCCTAGCGAACGGCTCAGCATCTCGTCCTCGTTGAGCGACTGGAAGATCGCGCCGATGTCCGAGCGCTCGATCGCCCGCATCGCCGCGAATGCGAGCGCCGCGAAGAAGAGCGCCAGCACGTAGTACTGGCTCACCTGCGTCAGTCGCATGCCCAACAGCGAGAATTTCGGAATGCCGTACAGGCCGCTGTTGCCACCGAAGAGCGACGTCCACTCCTGGAAGACCAGGTTGATGATCTGACCGAATGCATAGGTCAGCAGCACGAAGTACACGCCCTTGGTTCGCAAGAAGACCCGGCCTGCCAAGGTGGCGAGCCCCGCCGCGAGCAGGGCGCTGGCCAGGAGCGCCAGCACCGGAGGCACGCCAAGGCGCATGGTGAGCAGCGCGCTACCGTAAGCGCCCAGGCCCATGAAGGCGGGCTGTGCCAGCGAGAGCTGGCCGATGCGCATCATCAGGTTCAGGCCGAGGGCCATCGGAATCATGATGGCAATCATCGTGGTGATGTGAAACACGTAGCGGCTGTCGAATGCCCACGGCGCCAGCGCCAGCACGGCGATCCCGGCGAAGATGATGGCCGACTTCATCGCACACTCCTTCCCATGAGGCCGTTAGGTCGCATCACCACGACCATCAGCACGATCACGAAGGATGCGATCAGCGCGGCAGTGGAATCGAGCAGCGTCGCGAGAACGGACTCGCTCAGCCCCATGAGCAACCCGCCCAGCATGGCGCCGGGCACGCTGCCCAGGCCGCCGAGGATCACCACGACGAAGGCCTTCAGCATGGGCAGCTCACCCATGTACGGCCCGATCGTGTAGACAGGCGCCATCAGCCCGCCTGCCAGCCCGGCGAGCAAGCATGCGATGCCGAACGCGGAGGCATAGATTGAGCCGGATTCGACACCCATCAGACTCGACGTCTCCGGGTCCTGCGCAACGGCCTGCATCGCCAAGCCGAGCCGCGAGAACTTCAGGAAGAGATAGAAGGCCGCGAGGATGATCAGCGCTGAGAGCGCGACGATGGTACGGTCCCACGGCACCACGGCATTCCCGAGGTTCCACGTGCCGGAGAATGGACGCGACATCGTCTGCTCTGCCGGTCCGTATGCGAGCAATGCGAGCGACTGCAGGATGATGCCGATCGCCAGCGACATGATCATGCCCGGGAGCTCCTCGCCGACGAGCGGTCGGAACAGCGCACGCTCAACCACGACCCCCAGCACCGCGCACAGAAGGCCACCGGCCGCGACCGCGACGAAGAAGGGCCACCCGAGCGCGCCGAAGAGAAAAAGCACGATCACCGCACCCAGCATGTAGAACTCGCCGTGGGCGAAGTTGACGATACGCATGATGCCGAAGATCAGCGTAAAGCCCAGCGCCATGATGACGTAGATGAGGCCCGCGAGGAGGCCGTTGACGACTATCTGTTCGACCATGTCGATCCTTGTGATGTGGCCCAGCCAGGCCCGGCCCTTGCGCGCCGTGCAGTGGCGGAGCGTGAGTGATCAGTTGACCTTGCCGACGACGACCGGCTGGCCGTTCTTGATCTCGCCGACGTACGTGACCGACATGACCTGCTGGTTCGCGCCGATCGTCGACTTGCCGCCGAGCGTGAGCATGTCGCCCTGTACGGACTTCATCGGCAGCGCCTTGGCGAAGCTCGCGGCCACCTTGGCCGTGTCGTTCACATCGCCAGCTCGCTGGATCGCCTGCAAGAGGACATTGACGCCGTCGTACAGTGACCCCAGCATCTCGTTGGGCTCCTGCCCGACAGACTTCCTGTAGGCCGCCGCAACCCTGCGATAGCCATCGTTTGTCGGATCGATATAGAGCATGCTGATCATCCCCTCGGAGGCTGCAGGGCCGGCTGCTGCGACGATCTCCTTAGGACCCGCGCCGCCGGTCTTGATGAACAGGCCTTTGTAGCCCAGCTCCCGTGCCTGCCGGATCATCAGACCGGCGGTCGCCGGAGGCGTGCTGCCGAGGTCGATCACGTCCGGCTTCATGCCAATGATCTTGGTGAAGACCGGCTGGAAGTCCTTTTGCGAACGCTCGTAGAGATCGTTGCCGAGCACCTCGTAGCCGTTTTCCTTGTAGACGCTGCCGCTCAGCTTGGCCTGATCCCAACCCGTTTCGTCATTGGGATTGAGCACAGCGATGCGCGAGCCCTTGTAGTGGTTCTTGATCCACGGAATCAGCGAACTCACATAGTCGACCGGCGCATTGACCACACGGAACATGTACTTCGTGTTCGCGTCGAATGCCTTGCCGGTGGCGGCCGCCGTGAGCGCGACGACCTTGTCGTCCTCGACGTTCTGCTTCAGTGCCATTGCCGCTGGCGAGGTGTGGACGATCATGTACTTCACGCCGTCCTGATTGACCAATCGGTTGTAGGCCGCGACCGAGTCCGCGGCCTTGTACTGGTCGTCGTAGGCGACGACCTCAATGCGGTATTTCTTGGTTCCCACCTGCAGCCCGCCGTTGGCGTTGAGTTCCGCAGCAAGGATCTTGGGGGCTTCTGCGGCGGCCATCCCCCAGGGTGCGCCACCGCCGGTGAGCGGTGCGATGACGCCGATCTTGAGCGTCTGCGCGTGGACGGCCGTGAGCAGGCCCGCCGACAGCGCGAGGCTGAGTGCCGGGCCGCGCGAGCGGATGGCGAGCGCTGCTGCGGTCGTCCGAATCTCATGAGCAATGGAATGGGGCGTCGACTTCATGGTTGTCTCCTGGTAGGTATATGCCCCAGCCCGCCTGTCTGCGCAGGCATGGCTGGCGCGTCATTGAAAGTTGTCGATCCGCGAGAGTTCGAGGACATCGTGTGGCCGGGGCGGCTCGTGCAGCGCGAGCAGCTCGATGCCGTTGATTCGCTGCGTCGGATAGAGCGAGCGCAGCTTGGGGTCGTGACCCGGAATCACCCTGTCCAACGAGCCGGCGAGCGCCAGCAGCCGGTCGTAGGACCGAAGCGTCGCCTCGGTATCGCTGGTCCACGCGAAAGGTGCACGCCGCAGCAGGTTGGCGAAGTAGTGGGTGACGTCGGACGCCAGCACGATCGGCCCGCGCGGCGTCATCACCTTCACCGCCTGCATTCCCGTGCTGTGACCCGGCAGCAGATGCAGGCTGATCCCTGGCAGAAGGTCCGCGTCGCCGGCATACAGGCAGGCGCGGTCGGCGTAGGTGTGCCGCACCAGCGTCACGATGTCTTCGATGTGGAAGGCGAGGCGGGGCTTGCGCTCGCACATGCAGCGCCCGGTGGCGAAAGTGATTTCCGCTTCCTGCACGTGGAAGCGCGCCTTGGCGAACCGGTCCATGTTGCCGGCGTGGTCGTAGTGCAGGTGGCTGATGATCACGTCTTCGATCGCGTCGGGATCTATCCCCATGCGCGACAAGGCCTCGACCGGATCGAAGTCGAGTGGCTTGTCGCGCTCGACGGCAATCGGCTGCGCAAAGCCGGTGTCGACCAGTACCGTGCGGTGCGCATTGCGCAGGATCCAGACGTTGTAGTCCAGCGGCATGGGACCGTCGTGTACATCGCGATCCATGAAGTTGTCATGTACGCGCCGTGTCCGACCCCGTGCAAAGCAGAGCGAGAAGACCTGATAGATGCCTTCGCCGCCGCTATTGATGGCCGGCAGGGCTGCCGTGCCTGGCGTGCTCATCTGACCTTCCCGACAGAGACAGCCTTGCCATCCCTGATGACGCCGATGTAGTCCACCGTGAGGATCTGTCGATCGACGCCAGAGGTTGCCTTGCCGCCCAGGGTGAGGGTGTCGCCCTGCACCGATTGCATCGGCAGCGCCTGGGCGAATGCGGCGGCGACCTTGGTCGTGTCGCGCACGTCGCCGGCTTTCTGGATGGCGCGCAGCAGCACGTTTGTCGCGTCGTAGAACGGAACGATGATCTCGTTGGGCTCCTGACCAATGGCCTTGCGGTACTCGGCAGCGATCTGCTTGTAGCCGTCGTTGCCCGGATCGACATAGAGCAGGTTGACCATGCCCTCGGCCGCCTCCTTGCCCGCGGCGGCGACGATCTCCTTGGGACTCGGCCCCGAACTCTTGACGAACAGCCCCTTGTATCCCAGCTCGCGACCCTGGCGAACCAGCACCCCGGCCGTCGCCGGAGCCGTGCTGCCGAGATCGATGATGTCGGGTTTCATGCCGATGATCTTTGTCAGCAGCGGCTGAAAGTCCTTCTGCGCGCGCTCGAAGAGCTCTCGGCCAACCACGTCGAAGCCCGCTTTGCGGTACAGGCCCTCGCACAGCTGGTTCTGGTCCAGACCTGCCTCGTCATTCGGATTGAGCACGACGATGCGTCTTTCCTTGACGTTGGCCCTCAGCCATTGCGCGAAGCCGGGAACATAGTCCACCGGATTGCTGAACAGGCGGAACATGTACTTCGTCTTGGCGTCGACCGCGAAGGGCGTGATGCCCGAGGTGAGCGCGACCACCTGGTCGTCCTCCACGCTTTGCTTCAGTGCCATGGTGGACGGCGAACTCATGAGGATCAGGTAGCGCACGTCGTCCTGCTTCACCAGGCGCTGGTACGCTGCCACTGCGTCGGTAGCCTTGTACTGGTCGTCATAAGCGACCACGTCGACCATGTATTTTTTGCCCGCGACCTCGAGGCCGCCTTTGGCATTGACTTCGGCGGCAAGGATCTTCGCGCCTTGCTGCGCCGCGAGCCCCCACGGTGCGCCCGGTCCGGTCAACGCGGCGATCACGCCGATCTTGAGCGTCTGGGCGCCCGCGCCGGCCGCGAGACCCGCAGACAGCACGAGCCCCAGCAGAGAGGATCTCAACCGGCGCGAGGCATGCGGGTGGGTGGTCGCAGGACGGGCCTGCTTCGAGATTTCTGGTGTCATCTTTGTCTCCATGGTGGTCCGCAGGCGGTGTCGCCGCCCGTCGGTTTGGCCGTCTTCGGCCCTGGCACGACGGCGTTTCCGCCGTCCTTCGAAACTGGTTGAACCGGTGATCCTCCGGGTCAGCCTTCGGCAGTCCTGCCGAAGCCCTCCCGAGGAACAAGGCTCGACAACATGCGCCGGAAGCCACCGCTCGCCGCCCATTCGAGTGCGATCAGGCGCGACAACACGGCCGCGGCCGCCTTGGTGATGCTGTATGCACCGGATCGCGGTCCTCCAGATCGAGTCCGTCGTCCATGACCTGGCCCCGGCGAAGAGCAGTGGGACGGGCGGAGCGTTCAGGCCTGACCTGCAGGCAATGAGCGTCGCGATCGCGTGGCCCGAAAGATGCGGTGTTCATGTCTGTCTCCTGGTTGTTGCCAGGGCCCATCGCCAGCTGGGTGGCGACGCCTGTGCGTTCTTGTTGCGGCGCAGTTTAGGAAGCGCGTTGGCGACGCGTCCATGGCCTTTTTCGGGAGCCGGTGTGCAGGTTTTGCGAACGGTGCAGCACGGTCCGGTGCGCATCGGCATCGTTCGGGAATCAAGGAGGCGGCGTGCTGAAAAACGCCATGGACCCTTCCGCGGGACGCTTCCTACACTGCCGACAAAACCGATGCGAACTGACGCGCGGCAACAATGATGGAGACAGACATGAACATCGGATATGTGGGCCTCGGCAACATGGGCGGCGCCCTGGCCAGGAGGCTCCAACTGCAGCACACGCTGTGCGTCTACGACCGGGACGCGGCCGCCGTGCAGCGGCTGGTCGACGCTGGCGCGAGAGCCTGCGCCGGCGTGCGCGAGCTCGCCGCGCAATGCGACACCATCCTGCTGTGCCTGCCCACTTCGAACCACGTGCGCGCGGTGATCTTCGGGGACGAAGGCATCGTCAGCACGGCCCGTGCCGGTACGCTGATCGTGGACCAGACGACGGGCGATCCGACCGTGACCCGTGCCATGGCTGCAGAACTCGTTGAGCACGGATTGACGCTGATCGATGCACCTGTGAGCGGTGGCCCCCAGGGCGCCGATGCCGGCACCATCGCCATCATGGTCGGCGCGACGCAGGCGCAGTACGAGCGAATCCAGCCGGTGCTGCAAGCCATCAGCCCGAACATCCTGCGCGCGGGGGAGATCGGTGCCGGGCATGTCGCCAAGCTGGTCAACAACCTGCTCGCCGCCGGACAACGTCTGTTCAGTCTCGAAGCTGTAGCGCTCGCGGTGAAGAACGGCATCGAGCCGCAGCGGGCCGTGGAGATCATCCTGTCGGGCTCCGGCCGCAACTTTTTCGTCGAACGCTTCATGAGCTCGCATATCCTGACCGGCCAACTCTCCTCGGGCTTTACCGTGGGTCTGCTGCACAAGGACCTGCGTCTGGCTTGTCAGCTCGGCGTCGACTCCGGGGTCACGATGCTCTTCGGCAACCTGGTCAAGGAGTTCTATCAGATGGCGATCAATCAGATGGGCCCGGAGCTGCAGGTCAATGCGGTGGCATTGCTGGTTGACCGACTGGCGGGCACGCAGATGGTCCCGCCGGTAGCCGCAGCGACCTGACGCTGCGCCGACCCGGCGTCGCGGCATTGCTCCGCGCAACGATCCCCATGAAAAGGAACCCCATGCGATCCAGAGCCCTGGGCGTGAGTGCCGATGCGGCGCTGCGCCCGACACGCGCAACGCGCGGTCTGTCGCCGATTCCCGCGAGTGAACGCGACCTGCCGACCGTGACGGCCGAGCCGTACTTCAAGGTTTCCGATGCGGCGCTCGGCCTCGAGGGCCCCGCATACGACCGAAGCGGCAATCTCCTGTTCGTCGACACCTTCGGCGGGCGGGTGCTGTGCCTGTCGCAGGCCTGCGTCCTGACGACGCTCCATACCGACCCCACGCTGCGCCCTGCGGGTATCGCGATCCACAAGGACGGTCGCGTCTTCGTGGCGGGTGTCGGCGACTTCTCCAGCGGCAGCGTGATCGCGATCGACCCCGCCAGCGGCCACGTGCAGACCATCGTGCCAGCCAGCGCCGGCTACCTGCCCGACGACCTCGTCTTCGACAGTGCCGGCGGCTTCTACTTCACCGACTTCAAAGGCACGTCGACGGATCCGGCCGGCGGTGTCTTTCACGTCTCGGCGGACTTCCGCGCCATCACTGCGGTGTTGCCTCGGATGTGCGCTGCCAATGGCGTGGCGCTCAGCCCCGACGGCAAGGTGCTCTGGGCCACCGAGTTTTCTGCAGGGCGGCTGCACCGCGTCGAGCTTCAGGACGCCGTCACCCTTGCGCATTTCGGCTCTTCGGTGCCTTACCACTTCATCGGGCGAGCGCCTGACTCGATGCGTGCCGATGCCGAAGGCAACGTATACGTCGCGATGTTCCACCAGGGGCGCGTACTCGCCTTCAGTCCCTACGGCGTTCCCATCGGCCAGATCCTGCTGCCGGGTCGCGACGACAACCATTTCCTCAAAAGCACCAGCCTGGCATTTGTCCCGGGCTCGCGCGATGTGGTGATCGTTGCGCGCGACGAACTGGGCGGACGCGGCTCACTGATTTTTCGCGCGCAAGCGCTGGCGGAAGGGGCGACGCTGTTCTCGCATCAGTGACGCCCGACCGACAACTTCAACAAGGAACTTTCATGGATACGAAGAAGGAAGCGGATGCGTGGCTGGGTCTCGCCGGCCGCGTCTGCGTGGTCACCGGTGGTGGCAGTGGCATTGGCGCGGGTACGGCACGGGAGCTGGCCGGGCATGGCGCGCAAGTGGCGGTGCTCGACCGCGATGCCGACAGTGCTGCAGCTGTCGCCGCAGATATCGAGCGCGATGGCGGACGTGCAATCGGCTTGGCCGCAGACGTGACGGACGTCAATGCCATCGCTTCCGCGGCGCAAAAGGTGACGGAGTTGCTGGGGCCATGCCAGGTGCTGGTCAACAACGCCGCGTTGGTCGGCTATGCAGGTCCGCTGATGGACACTGACCTCGGGCGGTGGGACCGCATGTTCGCGGTCAATGTCACCGGCGCGTTGATCTGCACGCGTGCTTTCGGACGGCAGATGATCGATGCAGGGCAGGGCGGGAGCATCGTCAACGTGGCCTCCATTTGCGGGCACCTGCCGCTCGCAGAGGGCGGCGTCTACAGCGTGAGCAAGGCGGGCCTGCTCATGATGACACGCATGCTCTCGCTGGAACTGGCCGCGCACCGCATCCGCTGCAACTCGGTGTCGCCAGGGCTGGTGCGAACGCCGGCGACCGAGGTGGCCTATGGCGACGCAGAGGTCGGCGAGGCACGTCGACGCATGGTGCCGGTGGGCAAGGTGGCGGACGCCGTCGACCTCGCGAATGTGATTGCGTTCCTGGCGAGCGATCGTTCTGGATACGTCGACGGGCAGGACATTCTGGTCGACGGCGCGTTGAGCCAGACGCTGATGAGTTTCGTGCCCAAGCCGTCGAAGCCGATGCGCACCTCATGAGCCGCACGGCATTCGCGAAACGAGATCACGGATTCCCGAAAACAACCATGGACGCGATCGCCTCGCATTTTCTAGACTGTCTCTCGACGATGGATCATCGCCATCGTGAGCTACAGGTGAATGGCGCTTCCGGCGCCGACGACATCAAAGGAGACACAACAT
This sequence comes from Variovorax sp. GW821-FHT10B04, assembly GCF_059415645.1. Classification (NCBI taxonomy): domain Bacteria; kingdom Pseudomonadati; phylum Pseudomonadota; class Betaproteobacteria; order Burkholderiales; family Comamonadaceae; genus Variovorax; species Variovorax sp. GW821-FHT10B04. Next base: position 114,606 of record NZ_JBWKNQ010000015.1, on the reverse strand, counting down.
GTTGAGAATGACCGCAGCCGTCATGTACGAACAAGGCATGGCAGCGCCCTATGCCCAGAGCCAGCCTTTCAGGATCGAGGAAGTGGACCTCGACGGACCGGGCGAGGGTGAGGTGCTGGTCGAGGTCCGCGGGGCGGGGCTCTGCCACTCCGACCTCTCGGTCGTGGAGGGCTTGCGCAAGCGCCCGCTGCCCATCGTGGGCGGCCACGAAGGCGCGGGCATCGTGCGCGAAGTGGGCCGTGGTGTCACCGGGCTGAAGCCCGGCGATCACGTGGCAATGGCCGGTGTCGCCGGCTGCGGCAAATGCCGCACCTGCCTGGCCGGCCGGCCAGGTGTGTGCCAGGCCGTCAGCGGTGCGCGTGCCGAGGGCATGCTTGCCACCGGCGCACGGCGGCTGCAACTGACTGACGGCGGCCGACTCAACCATTACAGTGGCATCTCGGTCTATGCGCAGTACGCGGTGGTGGCGCCGCAGTCGCTCATCAAGATCGATGCGGGCGTGCCCTTCGACGTGGCTGCATTGTTCGGATGCGCGGTGGTGACTGGTGCAGGCGCCGTGTTCAACAGCGCCAAGGTCCGCCCTGGCGCTTCAGTGGCCATCATCGGCCTGGGCGGCGTCGGTCTCACTGCGGTGATGGCGGCCCGCGAGGCCGGTGCCGCGCAGATCATCGGCATCGACGTACTACCAGGGAAGTTCGACCTGGCACGCGCCGTAGGTGCCACGACCTGTCTCGATGCACGCGACCCGACGGTGGTGCAGCAGGTGCTCGACATGAGCAACGGCGGCGTCGACCACGCGTTCGAGATCTCGGGTCATCTGTCGGCGCTCGAAATGGCGCAGTCAATCACCGTGCGCGGCGGCGAAGTCATCGGCGTCGGGGTCGGAAAGTCCAGCGCGACCTTCAGCGTGCCGCACCTGAACTGGGTCTGCGAAGAGCGCGTGTTGCGCGGCTCCTTCCTCGGTGGCGGCGTACCGCAGGAGGACATTCCGAAGTACGTCGACATGTACCTTCGCGGGCGACTGCCCGTGGACAAGCTGCGCAGCGAGCACATCGGCTTCGACCGCTTGAACGAAGGTTTCGACCTTCTCCACGGCGGTGGTGTGGTGCGCCAGATCCTGCTGCCGCACGGCGTTCTCTAACGCCAGCCTGCCAGGTTCTCCCGACACCCTGAATTCCCCCGGGCGGCCGAAGCCGCCCGTCCGCCGACCGCCCGTGTGGTGGCCGGCAGCGCCTGGGCGCGCGCATGTTGTTCCATTCACGAGAGACAGCAGCCAACCATACGGAGACAGATCATGCAAAGAAGAGACTTGCTCAAGACGATTTCGGGCGGGGCTGCAGCCCTGGCCCTCCCAGGGCTCGCGCTCAGCCAGACCCGGCCGGTGAAGATCGGACAGTTGACCGACTACACCGGTATCTACCGTGACACCAACGGCCCCGGCGAGGAGTTCGCGATCCAGATGGCGATCAAGGACTTCAACAACGGCACGGTGTTGGGCCGCCCCATCGAGCAGATCATGGGCGACAACCTCAACAAGGCGGACGTGGCGATCGACATTGCCAAGCGCTGGATCGACGTCGACAAGATCGACATGCTGATTCCCAGTGGGTCCAGCGTGGCCGCATTGGCGGCGCATTCGCTGGCCCGTGAGCGCGGGGTGATCACCAACGTCACAGCCGCTGCGGCAATGAATTTCACCGAACAGGACTGCTCTCCGCTCGGCTTTCACTGGCAAGTCGACTCCTACGCATTCCCGCGCTCGTCGGTGCTGGCGTCAGGCGCCAACGCCAAGAAGAAATGGTTCTTCGTGAGTCTGGACAACGTGTTCGGAAACACGGCGACTCCAGTGTCCATCGCCGCAGTCAAGGAGGCCGGCGGTCAGGTGGTCGGCACGGTAAAGCATCCGCTGAACACCACCGACTTTGCGTCCTTCATCGCGCAGGCGCAGGCATCACGTGCGGATGTGGTTTCCTTCGTGAGCGCTGGAACCGACCTCATGCGCGCATTGAAGCAGGCGCGCGAGTTCGGTGTCTGGGCCTCAGGACAGTTCGTGGTCGCACCGATCCTGCAGTTCCCGGACATCGTGGCCGCTGGCGTTGATGTCGCGCAGGGTATGCGCTGCGCGGACGCGTTCTATTGGAATGCCAATGACGCGTCGCGTGCGTTCGCCAAACGGTTCCAGGACAAGATGGGACGCCCGCCAGGCGGAACCTTCGCGCAGGCCTACGTCGCGGTGACGCATTACCTTCAGGCGGTGGAGGCAGTCAAGTCGACCGATGCCAAGGCAGTCGCCGCGCGTATGCGCTCTCAGCCAATCACGACGCAGTTCTGGACAAATTCTTCCATCCGTCCCAACGGCCGCGTTGTGTATGACCTGAGCGTGATGCAGATCAAGACCCCCGCGCAGTCCAAGGGCAAGTTCGATGTCGCCGACGTGGTCGACAAGTTAGCCGGCGATCAGGTGTTCAGGCCGCTGGCACAGACGGAGTGCAAGTTTGTCTAGCGTCTCTGTAGAGACGGTGCTCTCGGCGACGAATCTCACGAAGAGCTTCCGTGGGTTCACCGCCGTCAACGACGTGTCACTGCGTGTGCGCAAGGGCACGATCCATGCGCTGATCGGTCCCAACGGGGCGGGCAAGACGACAACGTTCAACCTGCTCACGAAGTTCCTGCAACCAACCAGCGGCAGGATCGAGTTCTTGGGGAGAGACATCACGAAGGAACAGCCCGCCGAAATAGCGCGCCGAGGGCTGGTCCGCTCGTTCCAGATCTCCGCGGTATTCCCGCACATGACCGTCCTCGAAAACGTCCGCGTCGCAGTGCAGAAGCGCAACGGCGACTGGCTGAACTTCCTGGCGTCGAAGCGACGCAACAGCCAGTACGACGAGGAGGCCTTCCGGCTGCTGGGCACGGTCGGCCTCGACAACTACGCGGGCCATCTTGCAACCGACCTGTCGTATGGCCGCAAGCGCACCCTGGAGTTGGCAACGACCCTGGCGCTCGAACCGCAGCTGCTGCTGCTCGACGAACCGATGGCGGGCATGGCACACGAGGACATTGATCGTGTGGCCGAGATCATCCGAGCCATCGGCCGCACTCGCACCATTCTGATGGTGGAACACAACCTCAGCGTGGTGTCTTCGCTGTGCACGCATGTCACTGTGCTCGCGCGCGGCAGCGTGCTGGCAGAAGGCGACTACAAGACCGTCGCTGCGGACCCTCGAGTCATCGAGGCCTATATTGGAACGAGTCCCGCGCATGTCTGAACACAACGAATCCGGCGAGGCAGGAACTGCCGGCGCGCCACTGCTGGCGGTGCGCGAACTGTTCGCGGGCTATGGGGAAGACGAAGTGCTGCACGGCATTTCGTTCGATGTACAACCGGGCGAGGTGGTGACGCTTGTCGGACGCAACGGCGCGGGCAAGTCAACCATCATGCGCTCCGTCATGGGCATTCTTCCGAGGCGCAAGGGTTCAGTCGCCTTCAAGGGGCGCGAGACCATCAAGCTACCGCCGGAAGGCATTGCGCGGCTCGGCGTCGGCTATGTGCCGGAGGAACGGGGAATCTTCTCCAAGTTGTCGGTGGAGGAGAACCTGCATCTCCCGACGGTTGTCGGCCCGGATCCGATGCCGGTCACCGAGATATTCGAGCTATTCCCCAACCTGAAGGAGCGTCTACGCAGCCAGGGCACCAAGCTCTCGGGTGGCGAGCAGCAAATGCTGGCGATTGCCCGCGTGCTGCGCACGGGTGCGCGCTTCCTGCTGCTGGACGAGCCGACGGAAGGGCTGGCGCCGGTGATCGTGCAGCAGATCGGCCGCACCATCGGCGCGCTCAAGGGGGCGGGTTTTACGATCCTGCTCGTCGAGCAGAACGTGCATTTCGCGTCCACCGTGACCGACCGTTACTTCGTGATCGAGGAGGGTCATGTCGTGGACCGACTCCCTCGGCTCGCGACGGCCGATGCCGTGGCCCGGCTCGATCGCTACCTGGGGATCTGACGCCATGCACATCTTCGACATACCTGTGCAGGCATGGGCGGGCCAGCTGCTGATCGGCCTTATCAACGGCTCGTTCTACGCGATTCTGAGCCTGGGCCTCGCGGTCATCTTCGGGCTGCTGAACATCGTGAACTTCGCGCATGGCGCGTTCTACATGATGGGGGCCATGGGCGCCTGGATGCTGGGCGACTACCTCGGGCTCGGATTCTGGGCGTCGTTGGTGATCGCGCCGCTCGCAGTCGGCGTGCTCGGCGTCGTGCTGGAGCGCCTGTTCATCTCGCGGCTCTACCAGCTCGACCACAGCTACTCGATGCTGCTGACCTACGGCATGACGCTGATGCTGGAGTCGCTGTTCCGAAACGCGTACGGCTCATCCGGCATGCCCTACAGCGCGCCAGAAGGCCTGACGGGTGGCACCAACCTCGGTGTGATCTTCATGCCGAACTACCGGCTCTGGGTGATCGGTGCATCGCTGGCGGTATGCCTCGCGACGTGGCTGCTCATCGAGAAAACACGCCTTGGTGCCTACCTGCGCGCCGCAACCGAGAACGCGACGTTGGTGCGAGCGCTGGGCATCAACGTGCCGCGCCTGCTCACACTGACTTACGGCTGTGGCGTAGGGCTGGCCGCCCTCGCCGGCGTCTTTGCCGCCCCGATCTACGGAGCCAGCCCGTCCATGGGGTCGGACCTGCTCATCGTGGTGTTCGCGGTGGTCGCGATTGGCGGCATGGGCTCGATCTTCGGCTCCATCGTCACCGGGCTTGCGCTAGGCCTCACGGAGGGCGTGACCAAGGTCATCTACCCGGAGGCCTCAACCACGGTCGTCTTCGTGATCATGATCATCGTTCTGCTCGTCAAGCCGACGGGCCTCTTTGGGGAGTCTCGCCAATGACCGTCAACGCTCGATCCGAGTCCGGCAAGTTGCCGCCACCGCGCGCCATGGAGGCACTTGCCGCGCCGGGCAAGGTCAGGGGGATTGCGCTGGGCGTGCTCGTACTCTGCCTGGTGCTTGCGCCGTTCGGGGTCCATCCCGACTTTCTGATGAAAGCAATGTGCTTCGCCATCTTTGCGTGCGCCTTCAACCTGCTGCTTGGCTACGTCGGCCTGCTGTCCTTCGGTCACGCGGCCTTCTTCGGTCTGGCCAGCTATGTGTCGGCGCATGCCGCAAAGAGTTGGGGCCTCACGCCCGAGCTGGCCATCCTCCTTGGGACAGGGGCTGGCACGCTGCTGGGCGCCCTGTTCGGGTTCATTGCGATCAGGCGGCAGGGTATCTACTTCGCCACCATCACGCTGGCGCTGGCACAGCTGCTCTACTTCGTCTGCGTGCAGGCACCGAGCTTTACCGGTGGCGAGGACGGCATCCACAGCGTCCCGCGCGGAGCGCTTTTCGGTGTGATCAGCCTGGAAAGCGATTTCACGCTGTACGCTTTCGTGGCCGTTGTGTTCATCGCATCGATGCTGCTGATCTTCCGCATCATCGATTCACCCTTCGGCCAGGTATTGCGGGCAATCCGTGACAACGAGGCGCGCGCGATCTCGCTTGGCTTCCGCGTCAATACCTACAAGCTCATCGCCTTCACCTTGTCGGCCGGGCTCGCGGGGCTGGCGGGTGCACTCAAAGCGATCGTGGTGCAAGTGGCGTCGTTGACTGATGTCTACTGGGCGATGTCGGGCGAGCCCATCGTGATGACGCTCGTCGGCGGGCTGGGCACCGTCATGGGGCCAGCGGTCGGCGCCATCGTGTTCATGGGGCTGCAGACCTACCTCACAGGCCTGCGTTCATGGGTGCTGTTCGTTCAGGGCGCGGTCTTCTTCGTCTGCGTGCTCTACTTTCGCTCCGGTGTCATCGGACTGCTACCGGCGCGCCTGCGCAAATGGTTGTAGAGGGCTTTCCGTCCATGTCGCCCAAGCTGCCGTTCGCCGTCTTTCGTGGCAACCGCCCGAGGACCGTGGCCGAGCTGGCCGCCTGGCATGCGGGAGCTCGCCGCGAACTCGCACTGGAACCGGACCTTCCAATCGTCGATGCCCACCACCATCTCTATGGCGTGCGCACGGACGCGCAGCATTACATGGCGGACGATCTGACGCGCGATCTGGCGTCTGGTCATCGCGTGATCGGTACGGTCTACATCGAAGCGTTCCAATCAGGGTGGCGCGACGATGTTGAACCGGCTTTGCGGTCCGTCGGCGAGGTCGAGAAGATCTTGCAGGAGAGTCGTGGGGCCACCCGGCAAGTTCCGCATGCTTGCGATGTGGCTGCCGGCATCGTTTCGAACGTCGACATGATGCTCGGAGGCGATGCGGCGCGCATCCTGGATGTGCATGTCGAAGCGGGTGGTGGACGGGTCCGAGGCGTGCGCCATCATGCGACGCATGACAAAGGCATCATCGGCGGCTTCATCCATAACGCACCGGCGGGGCTTCTGGCCGATGCGCAGTTTCGACGCGGATTCGCATGCCTGGAGCGCTTCGGGCTCAGCTTCGACGCCGTCGTCTTCCACACCCAGCTCGGTGAGCTGGCAGACCTCGCCGATGCATTTCCGCACACGCGCGTGATCCTTGACCATGTGGGCATGTGCATCGGCGTGGCCGAGTACGCAATGGATCCTGCGAAGCACAGGGCAACGTGGCGCAGGGGACTGCAAGAATTGGCAGCTCGTTCCAATGTGTACGTGAAGATCGGCGGCATGGGGATGCCACTGTTCGGCTTCGGATTCGAACGAGCCCGAAGACCCGCGACCTCGAGCGAACTGGCGCTGGCCTGGCAGCCCCTTGTGGACACCTGCATCGATACGTTCGGACCGCAGCGCTGCATGTTCGAAGGAAATTTCCCTATCGACAAGCAGTCGTGCGGCTATGTCGAGCTTTGGAACGCTTTCAAACGCTGCACACTTGGCATGGCACCGGATGAAAGAAGCGATCTGTTCCATCGCACGGCAATCCGTGCGTATGGCTTGCCCGCGCTCATCAAGCTTTGAGCGCACGCCTGGATGGCGGCTTCACCGTTCGACCCGACAGGTAGCTGCCGATCCCGAAGACAGCGATGACCGCCGCCATCGGCCAGGGCGTGCCGTCCTTGAATGCGCCGACCAGGGCGGAGCCGAGGATGCCGGTGCCGTACTGGCTGGCGCCGATCAGCGCGGAGATCGAGCCCGCATGCTCGGGTGCCACGCCGAGCGCACCAGTGATGGAACTGGCCACGATCAGGCCGGCCGCCGAAACGAACAGGAAGAGCGGTGCAACCAGCCCTGCCAGCCCGCCCCAGCCAGTGCGTGCGTCGAGCGCGGCCCACAGCCCGGCCACCACGGCCACCAGAGTGCCCATGCGCATCAGATGATCGGAGTCGATGCGGCTCACGAGTCGTGCATTGAGCATGTTCGAACCCATGATGCCCACGATGCCGATACCGAAGAGCAGACCGTAGTGCTGTGCCGAGACGTGGTAATAGTCGATATAGGCGAACGGCGTGCCGGCGATGTATGCATACATGCCGCCGTAGAAGAAGCCACCGACACCTGCATAGCCCAACAGCCGCGGCTGCCTCAGCAGCGTCATGTAGCGGTGCAGCGCGTTGCCTAACGGTTCCTTCACGCGGCGCTCCGCGGGCAGGGTCTCGGGCAGCACGTAGACCGCCGCCAGCGTCAGGATGCCGACGACCACCAGCAGCCAGAAGATGGCGCGCCACGACGACACCTGCAGTATCAATCCGCCAACGCTCGGACCGAGCAGCGGCGCGATGGCCATTACCGTCATCAGCGTGGACATCATGCGGGCCGCCTGGTTACCGGCGTACAGGTCGCGAACGATGGCACGCGCCAGCACCACGCTGGCGCAGGCGCCCGCAGCCTGCACGGCGCGCCAGCCGATCATGGTCACCGCGCTGCCAGACAAGGCGCAGCCTGCCGAGCCCACGATGAACAACATCAATCCAAGCGCGATAGGCAAGCGGCGACCGAGCCGGTCGCCCAAGGGACCCCAGAACAGCTGACCCACGCTGAAGCCGATCAGGTAGCCCGAGATCGTCAGTTCGATCGTGCCGGGCGCAGCGTGCAGCGCCGACTGCATCATGGGCATCGCGGGCAGGTACAGGTCGGTCGAGATCGATGCGAACGCCATCAGCGCGCTCAAGATCACGAGGATGCCCAGGCTGTGTTTGCGGGCGACGCTGCCGGGTGAACAACCCGCGTCGCATTGGCGCGCAGGGTTCTGCGCGAGATCAGTGGCCGGACGCATGCACGACCCGATAGCGCAGGTGGACCGCGCCGGCCGCCACCGGCTCCGCCGAGCGGAGTTCGAGCTGCACGCCTGCCCCGTCCGTTCCCGCCTCGAAGATGGTCGGGCTGCCGCTGCTTCCATCGATGGCGGGAGCCAGCAGCAAGCTGATCTCGTCGACCACGCCAGCCTTCAGGAAGGCGCCGTTGATGGTGCCTCCGCCTTCGAGCAACACGGTGCGAATGCCGAGGCGCGCATGCAGTTCGACCAGCATGTCCCGCAGGTCGATCTCCTCGGCCGGCATCACCAGGTAGGACACGCCGGCCGCAGCGAGTTCCGCCAGATGGGCGTCTCTCACCGACGCGCCGAGGACCACCACCACGTGGCCGTCGTCGGCCGTTGCGGTGGTCCAGTGCAGGCGTGCCTTGCGGTCGATGGCGATCGCGAAGTGGCGTGCCTGCGCATCCGCCAGATGCCACGGGCGCGGCGGCGGGGCGGCTGAGTAGGGCTGTGCGGCGGTTCTGGCCTCGCCGGTGGCGAAGTCCGCCATTGTTTTGGTGCCCGCGAGCCACGCGTCAGCCGCGAAGGCGACGTGCAGTCGTTGGTATTCGGCGTGAATGGCCTGCTTCAGCGCACTGCCTTCGGGCGCCCACGGGCCAACCATCAGACGCCCGTCCAGCGGGCTCACCATGTGGCAGATGACATGTGGTTTCATACGAACGGATTCGGTAGGTGGAGAAGAAGAATGCCGGTCATTCCCCGGCTGGGAAATCCGTGGAGGCTGCCAGCGCCTTCTGCGCCTCGAAGCCAACAATGCGTTTGTTCAGCACTGCCACCGTGTTCTCGAGCGCTTGCGATCCCAGCACCAACCGCATGGGGGCAGGCTCGACGTCCACGCTCTCGATGATCCGCGCAGCCATCCGCGCCGGATCGCCCGGCGCGAGGCCGTTGGCCGGATCGAGCATGCGCATGAAGGCGTGCGCCGGCGTCTGGTCGTAGATGTCCATCGCCTTGGCCACTTGAGCGCTGCCGTAACGGAACTCGGTGCGCGCACCGCCCGGCTCGACGATGGTCATGCCGATGTTGAATGCGACAACCTCCTGTGCGACCGATTCCACGAAGCCCTCGATGCCCCACTTGGTCGCGTGATACAGCGAGTTGCCGGCGAATGCAACCTGCCCGCCATAGGAGGAGATTTGTATCACGCGACCACCGCCTTGTGAGCGGAGGTGCGGCAGGGCGCTGCGAATGAGCTGGATGGACCCGGTCAGGTTGGTTGCGATCATCTGGTCTACCTGCGCGTCGCTCAACTCCTCGGCGGCGCCGAACAGTCCGTAGCCCGCATTGCTGATGACAACGTCGATGCGGCCCAGGTGCCGGAACGATCCGTCGACGACCTTGCGCACAGCGGCCACGTCGGTCACGTCGAGCACCTCTGCAACGAAGGACTCGGGGTAGGTCGCGACGAGGTCGGCGACCTTGGTGGTATCGCGCACGGTGCCGACGACGCGGTCGCCCCGCTGGAGAAGCTGCTCGGCGAGTTCGCGACCGAAACCGCTGCTCACGCCCGTGATGAGCCAATTGCGTTGTGACATAGGGAGTCCTTCATTGATACGGCGCCAGCCGTGCCGGCTGGTCGGGCAGGTTTTGCGCCAGGTTGAAACAAGGGTTGCGTTACTCGCGCAACAGGAATGCGCCGTCGACCACGAGGTCGGCGCCGCTGGCATAACTGGCCAGGTCCGACAGCAGGTAGGCAACCGCAGACGCGATTTCTTCGGGTTCGCCGATGCGGCCGGCGGGAATTCGCTCGGCCAGCCGGTCCGTCACGCTTTTTTGACCCTCCGCCATCGTCAGAGGCGTGCGAATGACGCCGGGTGACACGCTGTTCACGCGGATGCCATGACGTGCGTAGTCGGCGGCGGCGCCTTTGGTCAGGCCGATGAGCGCGTGCTTTGAAGTGGTGTACGCCGTGAATTGCGGCAGGATGGTGTGCGCCTCGACAGACGCGATGTTGACGATCGCGCCGCCGCCCGACTTCATCATCTGACCCGCCTCGGCCATCATGGCGTAGGCAACGCCGTCGAGATTGACGCCCATGACCTTGCGCCAGTTCTCCTGCCCGGTCACGTGCAGCAGACCGGGATCGCCGGCCACGCCGGCGTTGTTGACCGCGAGTTGCAGCCCGCCGAATGTCTCGACCGTCCGGCGCACGGCTTCGGTGATGTCGTCGAACTTCGACACATCACCCGGAAGGGAAAGCGCTCTGCCACCACTGCCGGCGTTGATGGCCGCCACCGTGGCGTCGAGATCCTCACGCCCACGGGCCATGATGCCGACATTCGCACCGCATGCCGCGAGCGTCTGTGCGATCGCTTTTCCGATGCCCTTGGACCCACCGGTGACGAAGGCCGTCTTGTTCGTGAGATCGATGTTCATGGATGTCATCCTTTCTTCAGCCCATCGGGTTGCCTGCGAACCGCGACAACGTCTCGGATGGGATGAATGGACTCTAGGCTTGCCGGTATCAATCCACTAGTCGGCTTGTCCTTGTCCCAGTTGCAATGGCAGATTGATAATCAAACGAAGAAGGACTACAGGATTTCACATGGCCACCAGCGATTTCCGAGCCATCGAGACTTTCATCAAGGCAGTGGAGCTGGGAAGCATCCGCAAGGCCGCTGCCGCCCTGAGCGTGAGTCCGCAAGCCGCCAGTCAGACGCTGGCGCAACTGGAGCAGCGTCTCGGCGTTCGATTGCTGCACCGGACCACGCGCAGCATCGCGCTTACGGAGGAGGGGCGGCAATTCCTCGAGTCGGCGCAGCCGGCGCTCGCGGCGCTCGAGCGTGCGGTGGAACAGGTTCGTACCGCCAAGGACGAGATCGCGGGCCCGTTGCGCATCGCGGCCCCCAAGTCTTCTTTTCTTCAGGTGCTGTGGCCGCTGGTGGATGAGTTCTGCAGCATCCACCCGGATGTCCGGCCCGATCTGCATCTGGACGACCGCATCGGAAATTGGGTGGAGGATCGCGTCGATGTCGGTTTTCGCATCGGTGGGCAACCGCAGGAGGGACTGGTCGCACGCAGACTGTTCGCGGTCCAACTGATGGTGTGTGCCGCGCCGGCCTACATCGCCAGGCATGGCGCACCGGACTCGATCGACCAACTGGCAGCGCATCGATGCAGCGTGTTCCGCCATCCGGGTACCGGGCGCGTGTTCCCATGGGTCCTGCAGGTGGATGGCGAACTGATATCGTGGGACACGCAGCCGTTTCTATCGACCAACGACGTGGAGATCGAGACAGAGGCAGTGCTGTCTGGGCACGCGATCGGGCTGCTTTCGAACCTGGCCGCGGCACACCACATTCGTTCGGGCCGCCTGGTGCCGCTGCTTACGCGCTACGCCACCGACCACCTCGACGTCCACGTCTACTACGGCAGTCGTGCGGCTCAGCCCTCGCGGGTGCGCGCGTTCATCGATCTGACCGTCGAACGGCTCGCAGGAGCGCAGCCTTTCGAACTCGGCGCCAGGGAGCTTGCCATCGCCGAGCAGAAGGGGCGCAAGGGTGCGAGCGCGGCGGGGTCAAGGGCTGCAAAAAAGCTCCGCTGAGCGACGCGCTGTCGTTAGTACGCCAGACGCAGCCTCTGCCCAATTGCCGAGTCGGCAAAGGGCCGCGCCTGATCAATTCCTGTAGCGAAGCGCATCCACGACCAAGGCAAGAATGCGAGAGGACTGCCTGCGGCTTGGATAGTAGATGTGCAGCCCCGGGAAGCTTGGGCACCAGTCCTCGAGGACCGAAACGAGCTCACCTCGCTCGACATAGGGGCGTGCGAGATCCGCTGCGAAGTAGGCCAGACCCATGCCGGCCAGCGTCGCGTTCATGATTTGCGCCAGGGTGTTGAAGGTCCATTGGCCGTCGACACGTGCGTTGATCTTCTCTCCGTCCTTTTCGAATTCCCAGGCGTACAGGCCGCCGTGTGTCGGCAGGCGCAGGTTGATGCAGTTGTGCGTCGTCAGGTCCCTCGGTGTCATCGGCCGGGGTGATCGCCGGAGATAGTCCGGCGCCGCCAGGACCGCCATCTTCATATCGGGCGCGATGCGGACGGCGATCATGTCCTTCGCCACCTGGTCGCCGAGCCGAACACCGATGTCAAACCGTTGGGCGACGATGTCCATCATCGCATAGTCGACAACGATCTCGATTCTCAGGTCCGGGTAAGCCTGGGACAACTTGCCCAGCTTGGGCAGAAGAATGGTGTCCACCGCATGGTCGGAGGACGTGATGCGCAGCGTGCCGGCCGGCTTGTCGCGAAGCTCCGCCAGGGCACCCAGTTCCAGTTCGATTTCATCGAGCCGGGGTGCCATGGCGTCGAGCACTCTGGTCCCGGCATCGGTCGGTGAAACGCTACGCGTCGTGCGGGTGAGCAGTCGGAAGCCCAGTCTTGCTTCGAGATTGCGCATTGCATGACTGAGCGCGGACTGGGAAATGCCCAGGCGCGCAGCCGCTCGGGTGAAGCTGCCCTCGCGCGCAACGATCACGAATGCGTAGAGATCGCCCAGGTTTTCACGAACACTCATGAATTTTCCTCATTTTGGTTAGTGAAGTCTGCCACTTCTCACGGAAGTCGGCGATGCTTACAGTCGATCGCCACGGTGGATGGGTGGCTGAGTCGTCGGTGCCCACCGCCTCAACCACACGACTGCGCGCCGGCTGGCGCCTCAATGGAGTCAAGAATGAAGACACGCAAAGTTGGAAATCTGGACGTTTCGGCCATCGGCCTTGGATGCATGGGGCTGAGCTTTGGTCTCGGTCCGGCCACTGACCGCAAGGAAGCGATCGGTGTGATTCGGTCGGCGGTGGAGCAGGGCGTGACGCTGTACGACACCGCCGAAGGCTACGGCCCGTTCATCAACGAAGAACTGGTGGGTGAGGCGCTCGAGCCGCTGCGCGATCAGGTACTCATCTGCACGAAGTTCGGCTTCAAGATCAACGAGAAGAACGAGATGGTCGGCCTCGACAGCCGTCCCGAACACATTCGTGCCGTGGTCGAAGCGTCGCTCAAACGCCTGCGCACCGACCGCATCGACTTGCTCTACCAGCACCGCGTCGACCCGGCCGTGCCGATGGAAGACGTGGCCGGTGCGGTCAAGGACCTCATCGCGGAGGGCAAGGTCAAACATTTCGGCCTCTCGGAAGCCAGCGCGCAGAACATTCGCAAGGCGCACGCGGTGCAGCCGGTGACGGCCATCCAGGATCACTATTCGCTGTGGATGCGGGAGCCGGAGGCGACCAAGTTCGCATTGTGCGAAGAACTCGGCATCGGCCTGGTCGCCTGGGGTCCGCTGGGCCAGGGCTTCCTTACCGGCGCGATCACCAGGGACATGAAGTTCGATGACCCGAACGACCTGCGCAAGGACTTCCCGCGCTTCACGCCCGAAGCGCTGGAGGCGAACTTCAAGGTGGTCGACTTCCTGAAGGCGCTCGGTGCGCGCAAGGGCATCACGCCGGCACAGATCGCGCTGGCCTGGCTGCTCGCCCAGAAGCCGTGGATCGTGCCGATCCCGGGCGGAACCAGGATCGCCCATCTGGACGACAACGGCGCCGCCGCGGACGTGACGCTGACCCGCGACGATCTTGCCGAGATCGACAAGGCTTTTGCCACGATCGACATCAAGGGCGCACCCTTGTCCGAAGGCCTCGAAGCGGCCCTCGACCGCTGAGGATGCGCGTGACCCAGGTTCTCATCCTCGGCGCGAACGGGCAGATCGCCCGTGTCGCCACCAGACTGTTCCTGCAGCATCCGGACGTAACGCTGACGCTCTACCTCCGCCGCGCAGGCCGGCTCAAGGGCTCCGCCATCAATGGTCGGGGGCGCGTAGTCGAAGGCGACGTGCTGGATGCGCAAGCATTGGCCAATGCCATGTCGGGGCAGGACGTGGTCTATGCCAACCTGGCCGGCGATCTGGAATCGCAGGCGCGAGCCATCTTGAGGGCGATGAAGGCGACGCGGCTGCGCAGGCTGATCTTCATCAGCTCGATGGGCATCTACGACGAAATCCCCGGCGAGCGCTACGGAAGCATCCTCGATCCGTACCGCAAGGCGGCAGCCGTGATCGAGTCCTCCGACCTCGACTACACGATCATCCGGCCCGCCTGGCTGAGCGACAAGGACGAGATCGCCTACGGCATCACGCAAAAGGGCGAACCGTTCAAGTCTGCGGGCGACGCTGTCTCGCGCAAGGGCGTGGCGGATCTCGTGGTGAAGCTTGCCACCGCACCAGCACCCGGCCTGGAACTGCGCCGCAGTCTCGGCGTGCACAAGGCGAGCTGAATGGACCACAAGCGCCGCAGCCTGCTGCTCGCGATCATGCTCGTGAGCTACGCAATGATCGTGACCGACAACTCGATCGTGATCACCGGCTTGCCAAGGATTCGGGAGGGGCTCGGCTTTTCAGAAGCAGGCTTGTCCTGGGTGCAAAACGCGTACACGCTGGCATTCGGTGGCTTGATGATGCTCGGAGCTCGCGCCGGTGACCTTCTGGGCCGACGCCGCATGCTGATCGCCGGGCTCGGAATCTTCACCTCGGCATCGATGGCCATCGGCCTGGCCGGCTCGCCCGCCTGGCTGGTCGCAGCCCGCGCAGTGCAGGGCGTGGGATCGGCCATCCTGGCACCGGTGACGCTGGCGTTGCTGTCGACCACTTTTGCGGAAGGCCCAGAGCGCAGCCGCGCCCTGAGCTGGTACGGCGCGGTCGGTGGCATTACCGCCAGTATTGGCCTGGTCGTGGGGGGCATCGCGGCGGATCTGCTGTCATGGCGGGCCGGTTTCTTCATCAACGTGCCGATCGGTCTGCTGCTCATCGTGGCGGCACGCCGCTACGTGCCAGAGACGCCACAGCGCATCGGCCGCTTCGACCTGGCGGGCGCCGTGCTGTCCACGCTCGGCATGGTCGCACTGGTCTACGGCCTGGTGCATGCGGCGGAGCAAAGCTGGTTCCATCGGGGCACGGCCGTGCCGCTCGCGGCGGGTGTGATGCTGCTGTCGTTCTTCATCTGGAACGAGGCCCGCGTGGCCCAACCCATCCTGCCACTGCGCCTCTTCGCCAGCCGTGTGCGATCGGGCGCCTATGTCGCGCGTATGCTGTTCATCGGTGGGGTCATGGGATTCTTCTTCTATACCACCCAGTATCTGCAGGGTGTGCTCGGCATGCGGCCGCTCTGGGCCGGCGCTGCTTTCCTGCCGTCGATGCTCGCCAACTTCATTGCGGCCATGTTCGTGCCGCGGTTGGCGCAGCGCTTCGGCAATGCCGGCGCACTCGCCAGCGGGTTGGTGATGTCAATGGTCGGCATGGCATGGCTGGGTGGTCTCGATGCCGGCACCCCGCTCATCACGGGAGTCCTGCTGCCCATGGTACTGATCGGCGCCGGCATGGGATTCGCCTTGAGCCCGCTGACGATTGCCGGCGTCTCTGGGGTGGCGGCAGAAGACGCGGGCTCTGCTTCCGGCATGGTCGGCGTGGCTCACCAGTTGGGTGGATCGGTGGGCCTGGCGCTGCTGGTCGTCGTGTTCGCCATGAGCGATTCGCCCGTCAACGACACGCAAGCCGCGCTGGCGCATCGCATCGGCACGGTGATGTCGGGCGGGGCCGTGATGTCGGCAGTGGCGCTGGTGGTCGTGCTGGCCTGCCTCGTGAGGCGACGTTCGTCTGCCACCACGGCGCGTCCATTGTGACCTCATCCCTCCACAAACATGACATCCTCAAATGATCCCACCCGCCGCGCGCTGATGACGTCGCTGGCCGGCCTTTCACTGGGGGGCACGGCACAGGCTGCCGCGCCTTCATCGGGTGCCCAACCCGCTGCGGGACAGTCCACCCTGGTGGCCTATTTCTCCCGCACAGGCAACACGCGCGTCGTGGCCGGTCTGATCCGCCGCGCGACCAGTGCTGATCTGTTCGAGATCCGGCCAGCCGCTGCCTATCCGGAGGACTATTTGTCCACCGTCGAGCTGGCACGCGTGGAGCGCGACAACGGCATTCGACCTGCACTGGCCGCCACGATGTCGGGCATCAGGAACCACCAGACGGTGTACCTCGGCTTTCCGATCTGGGGCGAGACCGCGCCACCCGTCATTCGCAGCTTCCTTGCGGCGCACGACCTGTCGGGCATAACCATCATTCCCTTCATCACCCACGGTGGTTATGGCCTGGGGAACAGCGAGGCCGTCCTCGCCCGACATGCGCCGCAGGCCCGTCTGAAGCGTGCTTTCTCAATGCAGGCCGACCAGGAGCGCCAGACCATGGATCGCGTCAACGGCTGGTTGAAAGATGCCCCCGTCCCGCGGTAAGCCCTCGCGAACAGCCAAGCCAACTCAACAACCTCGAGGAACTTCCCATGCAACACGTCACATTGAACAACGGCATCCAGATGCCCATCGCCGGATTCGGCGTCTTCCAGATCGCCGACCCCAAGGAATGCGAACGCAGCGTTATCGATGCAATCGAATCCGGCTACCGGCTCATCGACACAGCCGCCTCTTACATGAACGAGGGTGCTGTGGGCAACGGCCTGCGAGGCAGCGGCGTGGCGCGCGAAGACCTGTTCGTCACCAGCAAGCTGTGGGTCCAGGACACCGGCTTCGAGCGCACGAAGGCTGCGATTGACAAGTCGCTGCAACGCCTGAAGCTCGACTACCTGGATCTCTACCTGATCCATCAGCCGTACGGCGACGTTCATGGCTCGTGGCGGGCGATGGAAGAAGCTTGCCGCGCCGGCAAGCTCCGGGCAATCGGCTTGAGCAACTTCCAGCCGGACCGGCTCATGGACATCATGGCCTTCAACGAGGTGGTGCCGGCCGTGAACCAGGTGGAAGTGAATCCCTTTCACCAGCAGGCCGACAGCGTGAAGTTCATGCAGGACAACGATGTGCAGGCGGAGGCCTGGGCGCCGTTTGCCGAAGGACGAAACAACCTCTTTCACAACCCTGTTTTGGTAGCCATGGGTGAAAAGTACGGCAAGTCCGTGGGGCAGGTCGTGCTGCGTTGGCTGGTTCAGCGCGGCATCGTGTCGCTGGCCAAGTCGGTACGTAAGGAGCGGATGGTTGAGAACCTGAACATCTTCGACTTCGAGCTCGACGACGCGGACATGACCCTCGTCTCGACGCTTGAGACCGGACAGAGCAACTTCTTCTCGCATCGCGATCCTGCCATGGTCAAGTCGCTGAGCGAGCGGCGGCTCGACATCTGATCGACCGATGGCAGTACAAAAGGACGCTTCAGCAGTGGCACCTCAACTCCGATCCGGATCAGCGCGCCGTGGTTTTCTCCGATCGGCGGGGAGCATGGCGGTCGTTCCAGTTCTGAGCGGCATGACCACGGGAACCTCGGCCCGGCAGATGGCAGGCGCAGGTGAACCCAAAGCTACCGAAACCATTGGACGGCGAAAATTGGGATCGCTCGAGGTTTCCAGCCTCGGCCTGGGGGTGCAGAACATGAGCCGCACATACCAGACTACGGTTCCAAGCCGACCAGAGATGCTCAACATCATCCGAGCAGCCTTCGACCGTGGCGTCACCTTCTTCGACGCAGCCGAGGCTTATGGCCCGCATGAGGTGGAGCGCATTCTTGGCGAAGGCGTCGCGCCCATGCGCGACAAAGTCGTCATTGCATCGAAATTCGGCTGGAACATCGATCTCGATACCGGCGAACGCCGCCCGGGGCTTAACAGCAGGCCGGCGCACATCAAGCTTGCAGTCGAGGGCATGCTCAAGCGCTTGCGTACCGATCGCATCGATTTGCTCTATCAACACCGCGTGGATCCACAGGTACCGATCGAGGAGGTCGCCGGTGCGATCAAGGACCTGATGAAACAGGGCAAGGTGCTGCACTGGGGCTTGTGCGAGATGGGGCAGGGCACGCTGCGTCGCGCGCATGCCGAGCAGAGGGTCACCGCGGTCCAGAATGAATATTCGATGCTGTGGCGCGGACCGGAGCGCTGGCTGCTTCCACTCTGCGAGGAGCTTGGCATCGGCATGGTGCCGTGGAGCCCGCTGGGTGTAGGCTTCCTCGCCGGGGCGATCGACGCAAATACGCGGTTTGCCGATGGTGATATCCGCAAGATCGAGTCGCGGTTCTCTCCCGACAATCTACTGCACAACGTGTCCCTTGTCACGCTGGTCAAGACCTGGGCGCGGCGCAAACTTGCCACTCCCGCCCAGATCTCGCTGGCCTGGTTGATGGCGCAGAAGGAATGGGTCGTTCCGATTCCTGGCACGACCCAGATGTCGCACATGATCGACAACAGCGGCGCTGGTGCGGTCACGTTCACAACGTCGGAAATCGCCGAACTGAACGCCGCAGTCGCAGCGATTGAAGTTCGCGGGGCTCGCCTGCCGGACAGCGTGCTGGTCTATTCCGATGTGGAGGCGCCTCGTATGCCGTGAAGACCACGGCAGCGATGGAAGGATCCGACGTCAAGGTGCGCGGGTCACGGTGGTGATCGAGGCGGGCGTTTCGCGGACGGTCAGGCCGAGACGGCCGCTTTTTGTGGGCGTGTCGAGGTTCGAAGCCTCTTGAACACCGCCGTAGGTCTGAACGACCAGCTTGACGTGCCGGCCGCTGAACACACCAACTCCATGGCCTGTGGGTTCGCGAGGTGCTGCGGTGAGCCAGACGTGATCCGCGTCGACGCGGTATGGCTGGCTGTGGAACCGCTGGACATGCGAGCCGGCACCGATACGGCGCTCGGTCATGTCGTCAAGGTGTTCGGCGCCGCGCATCCACATCAAGCCTACCTGTTCGCCAACCGCCATGCCAATCGCCTTAAGGTGCTCGTGCATGACCGAGTGGGTCGGAGCCTGCGGCGTGCAGTTGCAGCCCCTGGTGGACGCGCTCAAGGACGAGATGCTTCGACGCGCCGCGGCCGTGATGAGCTTGATCCATTCGGCCAAGCTCAATGGGCTCGACCCGCAGGCGTATCTGAAGCATGTGCTGCAGCGCTTGCCGACGCACAAAGCTCGCCTCGTCGGCGAACTTTTGCCCCATCGATGGAAGTCGGTAAGGCAGCTCTCGCCTTACATTCATAGGAACATGAACGCCGCCGCTGCGACAGCCGTTGGACCCAGCGCGCCAAGTAGCAATCCACCCGCGCCAATGGTCTCATCGGCAAAGCCGCGCTTGAGCAGCGCCACACCGGCAGGATTGGGTGCATTGGCAATCACGGTCAGCCCGCCCCCGGCCACCGCGCCTGCAACGAGCATGTACTTCGACTGGTTGGAGATGCCGAAAATCAGCGACCCAAGGTAGGTCAGCGCTGCGTTGTCTGTGATCGCGGTCAGGCCGAGAGCACCCAAGAACAGCGCGACGGGTGTGAGCCCCGAAACGATCGGCTGTAGCCACCATTGCTGCATGCCGCCAAGCACGACCAAGCCCGCTAGGAAGAACCCGACGAGCAGCGCCTCCTTCAGTATGAGCGGACTCTGATGGCGCTCGTACGCCTGGGTGAACCCGAGGAACATCAGAAACAGGCTGAGAAAAACGACGGGATGGTGGGCGAAAAGAACCACGCCGGCCAAGAGCGCCAAGTGAACGGAAACCACAGATAGAGGCACTCGGGCTTCCGCCGGAACGTCGTTGTTACCTACTGGAGCGGGAAGCAAATGGCGGCGCAGCACGTAGGTGGCAACGGTGGCGTTCAACAGCACGGCCAATGCCGCCTTCCAGCCGAATGTGGCGAGCATGAACGCGCTGTCCCATTGCCAGGTGGTCGCCACCATCAGGACTGGCGGGGCGGCGTAGGAGGTAAGCGTTCCGCCGATCGAGACGTTGACGAACAGCACGCCAAGCGCCAGATACTTCCCGCGCTCCGGCACGTCGGGCCGAAAGATCTGAGGTGCGAGCATCAAAGCTGCAATCGTCATTGCAGCAGGCTCGGTGATCAGCGAGCCGAGCAGTGGCACAGCGGCCAAGCCCAGCCACGCCGTTGCGAGCGGCGTGCGAACGGGAACGATGCGAGCAACGGCACTGACCAGCGACATCACGGTTCGCAGCACGGGGCGCGAAGCCGCGATCACCATCACAACGAAGACGAAGAGCGGCTCGGTGTAGTTGCGAGACTCGGCGTAGTCGAGCGCACTGGCGCCGCCGACGACCCCCGCCATGACGATGACCAGGACGATCGCCCAGAAACCGAAGACGACTTCGACTTCGCCAAGCAGGTGAAACAGGCCGGCGTGACGCGGATAACGATGGGAAAGGCGCTCGAACTGCTTGGCGCTGAAAGTATGCAGCAGGGCGACAGCAAAGATGGCTGCCGCGATCCACTGGATCGGGGTGTCGGACATGAGGTTGCTGGCGTGGAAATGCCGCGAGGCGGCCCGACCTGCGCGAATCCTGGAACACCCGAAATAGTATGCCACCCAAATGTATTTTACTTGACCGTCCTAGCTGCTGCGAGCCCTGGAGCAGATCAGGCCGCTACGCATGTTGAACGCAACTGCGTGATCCCCGCACGCTTACGAAGGGCGAGCCTGGCAACAGGCCACCCAGCCATGTGGTTTTGCTGTGGCACGCCCTGGCCTGCCGCAGCAGGTTGGGGCTTGCGGATGCTCGCGGCACTCTATGGACATTGCGTGACGGTCTTGGGCGCCAACGCAATTTCCAAAGGAATGCACCATGACACCAACTGTTTCTGCCACTCCAGGTGGCTCTAATCCGACGGCTTTCATTACTCCGTCCGGTCGAGCCGACCGTGCAGCGTCCCTGCTGCGTGAGGCGCTCTCTCTGCTTGCTGGCGGATCAGCGCAAGAGACGATACAGCGTCCGCCGAGCAGTCCTGACAGGTTGCTGCGTTTGCCGGAGGTGCAGCGCCTCACTGGGCTGGGACGATCAGCGATCTATCAACAGATGCAGCGCGGAGCGTTTCCACATTCCGTCAAAGTCGGCCCGCGGGCAGCGACATGGTCTGAAGCTGCGGTTCAAGCCTGGATCGCGCAGCGACTGGCTGGCGAGCCGTGATTGAATTGTTCCGATACATCAAGCCACGATTTCCAGCCCGCGCTCCTGTACCAGATGCAGCAGCTTAAGGGCGGTTCCGGTAGGCCGTTTCTGCCCGATTTCCCACTTCTGCACGGTGGAGACGCTGGTGTTGAGCATGCGGGCGAAAACGGCCTGGCTAACCCGCGAGCCTTCGCGGATCTGTTTGATCTGTTCAGGCTTCAGCGGTTCGATGGGGGGCAGGCACAGGCGGTCGAAATCGCGCAGCGTGACCTGATCCATCACACCCGCCTTGTGCAGGCCCTGCGCCGTATCGTGGACGGCCTCAAGAATCGATGATTTAGTCTTGCGCATCGCAGTTCACCTCGAAAATCTCACTCGCACGCTGTGCCTTGTCGAGCGCCTCGGCCGTCAGCGACAGCAGATGCGTGGCCAACTTCTTCAAGGCTTCTTCTTCGTCCTTGTCGATGTTGCTGCGCTCGTTCTTCGGAAAGCCGAACACGAAAACCCATCGGTCTCCTCTGTTCGTGGCGACCAGCGTGCGATAACCGCCACTCTTTCCTTGTCCCGGACGCGCCACTCGCTTCTTTACCAAGCCGCCGCCGAGGTCTGCATCGACCAATCCCGCCGCCATCTGCTGAACGGCTGCGCAGAGGCTCGACGCAGGCAATCCTTGTTTGCGCGCCCAGCGCTCGAACCAACGCGTGGTGTAGATGGTCATGCCGTTCGACGCTCACGATTTTATAGCACTGAGTGCTATGGATCAACATGGTGCTCGAGCCAGCTCATTTGCTCGCTGTAGGGAGCCCCAGTTAGTGAACCTTACTATGTTGTTGAGCTATACAGGTCACAGATGGAGCGCCTTTCCTATCGAGGCCTCGCTGTGGCCGCTGTGGCATCCTCCCGTCGGCTGCTTGTGGCGGCGGATTCAACCGGTCAACGCAACACATTCGCTGAACATCTCAGCAGGCGTATGGAAGCCGAGCGTCTTGCGCGGCCTCTCATTCAATTGTCTCGCGATCGCGTTGAGTTCAAGCTGTGAGTAACCTGAGATGTCGATGCCCTTTGGCATGTATTGCCTGAGCAGCCCATTGGTGTTCTCGTTGCTGCCTCGTTGCCAGGGACTCTGGGGATCACAGAAGTAGACCTGGATGTCGGTGGCCATCGTGAATCGCTTGTGACCGTGCATCTCCGTGCCTCTATCCCAGGTCAATGACTTGTAGAGCTCTTGCGGCAATTTGCGCGCGTTCTTGATCAGCGCGTTGACGACCGACTGCGAGTCTTTGCCTTCGAGCTTCACCAACATCACGTATCGCGTTTGCCGCTCGACCAACGTGGCGATCTGGCTGTTGCCGCTGCCGAACACCAGATCACCTTCCCAATGACCAGGTACCGCCCGATCCTCGACAGATGCGGGCCGCTCACTGATCGAAACGGCATCAGCAATCTGCCCATGGATCGCCGTCTTCTGCGTATAGGAACGAGAGCGTCGCATGCCGCGCGTGCGTCTGAGGTGCTCCAGCAGTTCCTTCTTCAATGCGCCGCGCGCTTGAATGAACAGGCTGCGGTAGATGGTCTCGTGTGACACATGAAGGCTCGGGTCGTTCGGATAAGTATGCTTGAGCCAGCCGGCGATCTGCTCCGGCGACCACAGCATTCGAAGCAGGTCCGCCACGACGCCAGCCAGCGGTCGGTTCATGACCAATTTGCATCGCTTCGGCCGTAGGGCACGGTTCCAGGCAGCTTCGTCGGCGACGCTCGCCCGATACCCGTCTTGCCCTGCGTTGCGTCCGATCTCGCGGCTGATGGTCGACGGTGCCCTGCCAAGTCGGGCCGCCACCGAACGCATCGATTCACCAACCATCAGGGCACGGGAGATCTCTTCTCTCTCTGCCAGGGTCAACGCATTGGCGCTGCGCCGCCGGTCCGGCGGTCGAATGCCACCGGTCTTCGACAAGATGTTGTGGATAGAGGTGTGAGGTCGGTCGAACAGCTGGCCAATCTGGTGAAGGGTCCAACCATCTCTCCACCGCTCCCACATCAATGCCTTCTGGGCGGCCGTGTAGTAGGTTCGCGTCCGATACTTCATCTGCAACACTCCTTCTGCCTAAGCAGTTTTTAGTGTGTTGCGTTGACCGGTTGAATCCGCCGCCCGAAGCAGACCGTCACGGCTTAAAAATGAAAGGCCGAAACCGGCGTCCGATGGGCGCTGCAGCGTCGGGCGTTTTGATGCGCGGACAATGTCGAACGAACACACCGTCACTAAGTCGGCAAGAGGTCTGCATGTCTCGTTGTGAAGAAGGTCCCACACCGGATGTACTCCGCCTCAGAGTAGCTTGAGAGCGTCACCGGGATTGATGCCAGTGATGCTGCAGCCCACCGTGAGCACTTCCTTTAGCCCAGCTTCCCCTGCGCGGACTTGGCGTACCGTTTGCGTGACGGTCGAAAGAGCAACCGATGGCATCGAGAACTGCGCGGGCAGCCTGGTCTGCTGGTTGAGCCGCTCAACAAGGAAACGAGCGACAGGTGCGTCGATACTGCGCGCAAAGAAAAGCGTCATGCCCAAGCGCACTGCAGCCACTATCCGGAGCGACGCAACCACCAGTGAGCGGGCTTGCACGTCATCGGAATGGCAAACGCGCACGGCCGCGCCAAAGTTGACGACTTGGTCTCGGCTGACAAACTGGATGACCTCGACTGCGGCGGCGTTCGGCGCCATAGTGAGGCCGGCCTGGAGACGCTCCAAGATAAGCACGATATCGACCTTTTTCGCATCGCGAGCCTTGGCGTCCCAGCGCTCCAGCAGTTGGTTCGGCTCACCCGAGGCAAGAAGGAGACCGACCGCCAGCATGCCAGGCAGCAGTTCCTCTGCCATGACGGTCGCAGTACCCGACGCTGCACGCTGCGCATTGAGTTCGGCAGTAACGTTGGACATGCCCGCGACGTAGCGGAAAAAGGCTGGCGACGTACCCCCTACAAGCTCGCGCAGCAACAGCGATTTCGTCCCAACGTACCGCGTCAAAAGGTCATCGCCTCGCACTAAGACGGAGACGCGCTCGAACATCGCACTTGACGCGTCACGCCAGTGAGCCTCGAGGAATGCGACCTGAGCTTGAAGGACTCCAACCCGCATGGATTGACCAGGGGTCGACTCCTCAACGGCTAGTCCAGGCTGGCTCGCGCGGCCAAAGGAAATCACAAAAGGCTTGCCACCGGGAAGCAGTCTGCTGGGGTTCTCGAAAAGCTGTGCCGTGGCGTTTCCGGCCTGGAGAATGGCTTCCCAGCGCTTGTCGCCTTCGGCCCACGCCTCAGGCGGAAGCAGCAGCACGGCATCGGTCAGAAGCGCGCTGCAGCGCCGAAGCTGTCCTGCCCGCAACGCGCAGTACGACGCATCGAAGAGAAGGCCGACGCGGGTCGGTACAAACCCGTCATTCTGCTGCCTAGCGCCTTGCTCGAAGAACAGCGAGGCGCGGTCAAACTGCGCCAGCTTTGCGGCCGAGATTGCAGCCCGCCGGAAGGCAAACGGGTCGGTGATAGCCTGCGAGCCGAAGCGAGTGATGGTTGCATCCCACGCCGACAATGCTGACCCGTGGTCATTGGACTGTCCCATTAAATTGATGCGCTGTTCCTCGATGACGGCACTCGGACCAAAGAGGTCTGTAACCCGGTCAAGGACAGCGAATCCGCCGGGCAAGTCACCAGCGTACTCGCTCAACACAATCGACTTCGCACGTGCGACCTGTGCTCCGTATAGCGGAAGTTTGCAGACTTCGCAGACGGCAAGCGCTTGGTCGAACACCTCGAGCCATGGTGACCAGTCGGGGCTGTCCTTATTGGCTTCCGCGACCCACCCGGTATGTACGAACGCGCCGAGGTCACGAACGTGCGGCCAATCGAGCATCTCATCGAACTGGTCCGCGAGCGCCTGGTTCAACGGATTGGAGAGAAATGCCAGGAGGTCGTTGAAATCACGCAGCGTTCGCACTCCACCGGCACGCAGTGACAAGAAAAACTGAAATGTCGTTGCGCTCTGAGGGAAAGCGAACCCAGGCAGGGCCGGCATGGCCTTCATGTTCGCGACACCGCTAGCTATTAAAGATGCTGCGGGCTGCTGCGTTTGCACAGCACTTGAGACGGCGTCGAGCACCACTTCCATCGGGAGCGCGACATGCTTGCTCAGTACCGTCATGTCATACATGACACGATTGAATGTCCACCGCACATCGGAAACACGCGGTCCAATTTCGTCACGCCACGCGCGTGCGAACTCGGCGAGACGCGGCGGGTCTTCAACTTCCGCGACAAGGAACTGGAGATGCCGCAACGAAGGCATCGCGGCCTGCAGCGCGGCCTGCACCGGACCGCTATCGAAGCTAACATGCAACACCCAGGAGCAGTGCGAGAAGACCAGTCTTTGGACCTCAGCATTTGCTGTTGCAATCTTCTGAACGCTGAACAGAAAGCGTTGCGCGTCCAGCGCTATGAACGCATGAAAGACCAGTGCGCCAGCGTCATTCGGTGCGATTGACCCGCAAGCAGAAATGGAGTCGAAGAGCTTGGCATGGACGGCGCGATGCTGTTTCACGGTCCATGTTACGTTGACTTCGCCGCGAAGAATCTGAGTTACGCGATAACGCCCGTTGCCAAGTTCTTCGAGCCAGCGCCCCGTCAACGTGGACAGTACTGCCTGCGTTCCGGTGAGCTTAGGCGGGAGTCCGGCAAGGTTGAGCAGCATCTCGCGGGTTGGCGCCACCATGAATTCGCCGGCCTCGAGCGCAAACTGACTCGCCTCGGCGCTCACTGACGAGTCCAGCAGTTCGCGCGCCATCTGCTTGGCCGACCGCGTCCCGGGTGAAGGTGTGACGAACATCGAGAGCTCGAGCGCAGGCCAACCCAGGTCGCGAAGTTCGACCAGCCGGACGTGCACGAGCGCAGGGTGGCCACCCGACTGAACGGCGATGAGCTGGCCCCACGCGTTCGCAAGGTGCTGGCTGCGGCAATTGAAGTCTACGCAGTGCTCCGCAATCTCAGGCTGTGGCATCGCGGGCACAACGACAACATCTACGCCCCATGAGGTCGCCACCTCTTGCTCGAGCGCCTCGGTGTGCCCTTGCGCCGTGAAGAGCAGTGCGACACCTGCGACTCTCGCGCGGTGAACGAGTTGCCGCAGGCTCGCGGCGTAGACGCGTCGGGCGTTCGCTGACGTATCGAGGTCGTCTAGGATCAGCAAGGACGGGCCATCAGACCTGTCAATCGTGAGTGCGAGCAGCCGCAGCGTGTCCGACGTGGCAGCCGGCGTTCTCCCTGAAAGCTCAGTCCAGCTCGCATCGAGGCCGGTGTCGCGCGCGACAACCTGCGCAATCGTCGTCTTGCCTTTGAACACTGAGCCGACAAGAAGTACTGCGTCACGGCGGATGACGCGCTCAGAGACGGCGTCCACCAGCGCCTGGCGGCGAAGAAGCGCTCGCGGAGGACTGGGTGGCGTCCCCTGCAGAAGTGCCAAGTTCGCGAAGTTTGCCTGTAGCGAAGACAACTGCGCGGCCACCACTAGCAGCCCACCCGCGCTGTTCATGGGCATCTCGAGCGTGATCGTCGTTGCCTTCTCGACTTGCAGCCACAGCGAAGTCTTGTCGAGCTTGCGCTCGTCCGGTGAGGGCTTGAGTACCTGCTTCCAGCAGTGGGCCAAGAGCTCGTTCTTGACCGTGCGTGCGGCGCTCCGGGGCTGTTTGGCCAAGACGAGCGCATCGCCGATTCGCTCTAGAACAGCTTTCTCCACGAGCTCCACGTCCGGCTGACCAGTCAGCCAGGTGAACCGCTGGAGCAGTCTCGTCTGCAGGTCGCGCACGGTCGCAGACGTCAGAAATGCCCGAATGGGCTGGGTGTCCTCGAGGCTTGCGAGCAACTGCTTTCTGACGGCCTCCGCCATCACGGGGTCGAACGCGGCTTTCCCCCACGCCTCGATGCCAGGCAAGCCGCCGAACCGGGCGTCGCGCTCCTTCGCGATGCTCGACGTCGTCAGGTAGACGAACTTGACCTGACGGTCCGGAGAGCGTTCCGCGGTTGCCCAGAAATTCCGAATGGCGTCGCGCACGTTCTGCGTATTCAGAGACACACCATCCTCGGTTCGCTTGACTTGCACCGTCGTGGTGTCGGAAGAGCTCACGCGGTCGATGTCCTCGGCGCCCTCGAGGAACAGCACCTCATCGTCCGCCAGCATCACCCAACTCTCGATAGACCGCCAGATTTGATAGTCGTACCCGCCCATCGCGCCTAGGGCTTCGCGTTGCGGGGTGCGAGGGAGCGGCTCGAGCGGGGTTCTTGCTCGTGGTTGCGGTGAAGGGTCGCTCATGGCGGCGGTCACTTTTGGCCGTGGTTCGCGCAGAGTCCCGAAGGCCCGCAGAGACGGTGCTTCAAAAGGCCCAGGCTCCCAAGGAATTCTGGCGCGCGCTCGCTGCGGTCAAAGGTCATGATGGCTGCACATTCTGCGGCCGCAAAGAGAGCTTGACATGGAATTCGAAGTGGCCGCCGCCGGCCACTCGGCCATGTTATTGAAGAGTGAAGCATGCCGTTGGGGGCGCACGGCTGAACCGCAAGCGCCCCAGGCATAGAACGCAAGCTCGTCGTTCGTGTAGACGTCTGAGTGCTCCCCGGCCCGTGTATCTCGTGCGCGCGTACAGGCTTCATGGCTTCGAGCGGAATAACTCTTTCCAGGGCGCGAGCGACTCGGCCGAACTCGCGGCCCAACCTTCAAACTCCTCGCCCCGAAGCAAGACCACGAAACGGTCAGCGACCGCCACCGCATGCGCGATTTCGTCAACCATGTTGGATTGTGCCGGACCAGTGGTCAGTGCGCACGCGCTTCGGACGTCCGGGATTGGCCGGATTCTGCGCTACACCCAAAACGTCGGGCTCTGGCCAAGGCGAGGGAACCCCGCAGCTGTCTGCCAGATCGGCTTCGCGTCAGGGCGTCTGGTCATTTACTGTGCGTAGTCGATGGGAAAAAGCTCACATTTCAAGATGTTTGCACATGACCCGATGGACAAAGTTATTGTGTAGTCGTTGCTACGGATAAAAATCTAGGTTCGCGAACTATGCACACCTAAATTCGCTCGAGCGAGTTGCCAGTGGAAGCGGCCTTGGAGAAAGGAGTGCGCTGTTCCAGCAGCCTCCAGAGCGTCTCCAGTGCTTTGCGCTTCTCAGTCATGTAGTCGTGCCCGTCATAGTGACGCGCCTGCACGCCGGCGAGGCCGTGCGACTGCAGGCGGCCCCGAATCTCCATCGACACGCCGACGCTCGCCAGCAGCGTTTCGACGCCTGAGCGAATGCGTTTGGCTTGGAAATCCTTGATGTTCTCGCCGGCCGCTTCCACGGCCCAGTGGCTTAGCGAAGTCGCCGCGACATGCGTCTGGCCGCCGTCGGTAGATAGCGCGAATTCACCCGCCGGCTTGCATTCGGTCAGTGCCTTCTTGGCCTCCTTGACCAACGGTAGCGTGTGTGGACGTGGGGGGCGTCCGGGTCGCCCTTTGCCGTCGTGCAGCAGGATGGAGTCGTCGGTGATATTGGCTGTTTCCAGATTGACCAGTTGTTCGATGCGCTGGCCGCCGGTGAGCAAGTGCAGGCGCAGCAATGCTCCTTTGAAGCCGGGCAATGGCTTGATGAGGTTCCAGTAGGTGCGCAGCTCTGCCGCACTCATGGGGCGTTTGTCGGGGCGGTTCTGCGATTCGTCAGGCTCGGTTTCCGCTACGGGGTTGCCGGTGATCGCGTAATTCTTGAAGGCCGCAGGGATACTGGGCTTCAGGCGGGCAGCCTTGGCTGTCTGGAAAGCAGCGCGCGCGTAGCTGCGGAGTTTGTTCGCAGTGCGGCCTTTCCCGGCATTGATCAGTCTGCGCATCATGTCGGCAAACTGCTCACCAGTCACGTCCTTCGCTGGTAAGGCAGCAACCTTGGGCCAGGCCTCTTTCACATGCAGCTTGAAGATGCTGCGCGCATCGCTGTGCGAACGCCGACCCAGCGCCTGCAGGTGATCGCAATAGGCGGTGAGCAGGTGGTCCAGGGTATTTGATTCGGCCTGCCGCTTGGCTTCGGCGGCCAAACGCCTGGCCTCGCGCTGCGCAGCCAGGACCGCAGGCCGTCCACCTTCATCGCGGTGCTGGTGATGCTCGAGCGCCAACGATTCGGCCGCGCGCGTAGCGGCTGCTATGGAATAGCCGATCGCGGTGGGCGTAACACCCCGCGGTGGTGCCGCCGAGTCATACAGGCCAATAGAGACTCTCTCACTCGCCGTGCCAATGCTGTAGCGCCAATAGAAGGCGACGACGCCCGTCCGCTGCCGCCGTGCCTGTAATGCGCCCAGCGGGCTGATCTTGCAAAGGGTCTTGAAGACACCTGAGGGAAGATCGTTGATGGCTTGACCAGGGGTTTTGGTTGCCATGTTTCCGACTCCGTTGCGAGCCCAGTGCCCGACTTATGGACTCCGTTTGCGAAAATCCGTTGCCAGATCGTTGCCAGAATTTCTCGAGATGGCCTCGAACGCATACGGACTAATATGGACTGACAAATGTTTAAAATCAATCACTTATGTGATGTTGCCAGTTTACAGATGTTCGCAGAAATCCGGAAATTTGGGACTTTTAATCCGTTTGTCGTGGGTTCGACCCCCGCACGTCCCACCATCCTCTGTCTAGGTTTGCTGCTATAGATTCAATAGCGGTATCCCATCTTTATTCCCGCGATGGGAATACTCCATCCTTAGATCTCTTGCGCTGCGCAACTCCGTGCGGTCGTCAAGGCTTGCCTTTGCGCGCTCATCGCTGGCGTGCCATCAGTGCAAATTTGCGCACTGCAGCCTTCTGGATTTTCAAATGAATCTCGCACGGGCGGCCTCATGGGCCAATCTGTGTCTATAAGCAGATCCAGCAAACCACCCCGTGCTGAGAAAGTCGGCGTCGATGCGAACGGCGTGAGTGCCGCTGCATGCAAGTGCTCGACTCAGGCGGCTGTCGAAAATGCGAGGGTCAGCGATTCACGGCTGATGGGTGTGCTCGACGACGATGACGGCTGCGCTGCGGCCGATTGCTCCATGTCTTCGTTCTGGCTGCAGATGCCGGCGATGCGGATGAGGCCGAGGAAGCAGAGGGCTGTCATCGATGCGCCGGTTGCGGCGAGTGCCAAGAAGAGATGAGTCATGAATTCCTCCGATGTTCTGTGGGTGATTGCCATGAACAACGAGGGAGGCGACGAATTGGCGTACAGGGTTTTTCTGGGTATTTTTGTATTTTGTGAAAAAGTGCGCACACCGCCGACATGTCTCGGCCGGCGGTCTTCTTGTGGTCACGTCAGGCCCACCGTCGAGCGCCTGCCGCGGGCTCACCTTGGGAGTTCTGCCGCAGGTGTGTCGGTGCGGAAAGGCGTCAGTCCGCGCCCCGCTCGAACCGATCCGCCGCTTCAGCGCAAGTCTGGAGCGAGCGGCCGCCGATGCGCCTGGTCGAACGGATCAACTCTCGAAATAGTCCCGGAGTGCGTTGACCACGCGATTGCGCGGCAGCAGTTGTCGTCGATTGCACGACGCACACACATACAAAGCCCTGGTGAAAAACACCTTCATCCACAGAGTGCGGGGGCGACGAACCAAGTATCGGATTCCGCACCGGCACTGAAACAGACTGACCATCGTGATCTTTATTGCATGACATGCGGCGCTTTGCCGATGCAACATGATGGCACAAAAATGTGACAAATATCACAAAAAAAACGCCCATCTAGTTATTTTGATGAATTGACGGACTTGGAGAAAATGAATAGGAAAGGAGATTTTTAGCGCACGACTCCATGGCCGAAGATGCGATGCAATCTTCCGCTTTCACGATGGCTGAGCTTGCTTGGCCTTGCTCAGCGGTTCCCGGCTGTGTGCTTTTCTGGCAGGTACGCTCTCAGCCCCGGCGTATCCGGGTGAGCAGGCGTTTCAGTCCAAAGGCGGAAGGAGCAGGTGAGCGCTCTTCGATGCGCGTGCCGGCCTCTGGGAGAGTGGTGCGCTCGGGCTCGGGAAGCGCATGCTGCACTGCCTTGGCCACACGGACGCAATCCTTGATGTGCAGTTCGCCCAGTGCACGCAATGCGGCGTAGCCGAGCGTCGCCGAGATCGCCTGGCCGGCGATCGGTACGTACTTGGTCGCCTGCTTGGCCGTGAGGCGCACGCCGGCATGGCGAGCGAGGGTGATCAGCAGATCGCGCGTGACCAGCCGGCCGACGAGCAACGCACCGACGGTCGAGGCGGCCTTCTGGATGCGTTCCCGCTTCTGCGGTGCCAGATGCTCGATTTGCGTTACCGACAGGCCGAACTCCGCGCTGATCTGTGGAATGAGCCGTGAGAGCAGGGCGGCATCGGCGGCCCAGTCGAGCCCCGGGAGCGGTACGGCGCTGGCCGCTGCCGCCAGCAGCGCCTTGCGGGCGATCAGGCTGCGGCTGCGCTGGATGGCGGCGATCAGTGCCGCGTCGCCTTCTGCCAGATCTAGCGTTGAAGGCACGTGGCGTTCCTTGCTTGGATCGGCATTGGCTTAGCGCTCAGGCCGTCAACGTTTCGAGTTGCCCGGAGAGTGTCAGCCAGCGCTCTTCGAGTCGCGAGATCTCGTCGTTGACGAGCTTCAGCCGCTTGCCGGCTTCGGCGATTTCTGCGGCGGCGAGTGCCTGCGTCAGGCGGGTCTCGAGTTGCGACTTCTCGGTGCCCGCGGCGGCGAGCCGTTCATCGACTTGCGCCAACTCGCGCTTGAGCGGCTTTTGCTGCTCGCTGCGCTGCTGGCGGCTCTGCGCGTCCTGCTTGCGCTGGTCGCGACCGGCCGGGGCGGAAGGCTCTGCCGACGGCGCAGGTGCCGGCGCCGGCGTGGTCACCGCTGGTGCAGCGACTGCCGTACTCGCCGCACTCTTGATCGCTTCCTTGGCTTCCTCGCGAAGCCGCTTGGCTTCGTCGAGCAGGTAGCGCTGGTAGTCGTCGAGGTCGCCGTCGAAGTCCTTGACCACGCCGCGGCCGACGAGCCAGAACTCGTCGCAGACCGAACGCAGCAGGGCGCGGTCGTGGCTGACCAGCATCAGCGTGCCTTCGAATTCGTTGAGTGCGACGGCCAGCGCCTCGCGCGTGGCGAGGTCCAGGTGGTTGGTTGGTTCGTCCAGCAACAGCAGGTTGGGGCGTTGCCAGACCATCATGGCGAGCACCAGCCGCGCTTTTTCGCCGCCGCTCATCGTGCCGACCGGCTGCTTCACCATGTCACCGTTGAAGTTGAAGCTGCCGAGGAAGCCCCGCAGCGCCTGCTCACCCGTCGGCTCCTTGGCCGCCGCACCGAGTTCACGCGCCATGCGCACCATGTGCTCGAGCGGCGTGTCCTGCGGGCGCAGCACGTCGAGTTCCTGCTGCGCGAAGTAGCCGATGTTCAGGCCCTTGCCTTCGGTCACGTCGCCCGCGAGCGCGCCCATTTCGCGCGCAATGGTCTTCACCAGCGTCGACTTGCCCTGGCCGTTGGCGCCCAGGATGCCGATGCGCTGACCGGCCAGCACCGAGCGGTTGACGCCGCGCAGGATGGTCTTCGGCTCCGCGTCCTCGGCCGCGTAGCCGAAGCTCGCATTGCTGATCGACAGCATCGGATTCGGGATGTTGCCCGGCTCCTTGAATTCGAAAGTGAAATCGGCTTCCGCCAGCAGCGGCGCGACCTTCTCCATGCGTTCGAGTGCCTTGACCCGGCTCTGCGCCTGCTTGGCCTTGCTGGCCTTGGCCTTGAAGCGGTCGATGAACTTCTGCAGATGGGCGATCTTTTCCTGCTGCTTGCCGAACGCGGCCTGCTGCTGCTCCATGTGCAGCGCGCGCATTTCCTCGAACTTGCTGTAGTTGCCGCCGTAGCGCAGGAGCTTGGCGTGCTCGATGTGCAGCGTGACCGTGGTGACTGCGTCGAGGAACTCGCGGTCATGGCTGATCACGATCATCGTGCCGGCGTACTTCTGCAGCCACGATTCGAGCCAAACGAGGGCGTCCAGGTCCAAGTGGTTGGTCGGTTCGTCGAGCAGCAGCAGGTCGCTCGGGCACATCAGCGCGCGAGCGAGCTGCAGACGCATGCGCCAACCGCCGGAGAAGCTGTTGACCGGCTGGTCGAGCTCGTGGCTCTTGAAGCCGAGGCCGAGGATCAGTGCCTGCGCGCGTGGCAGCGCATCGTGCTCGCCCGCATCGGCGAGGTCGGTGTAGGCGTGGGCCAGCGCCATGCCGGTGTCCGCGTCGTCCGGATTGGCTTCGTAGCGGGCTTCCACCTGGGCGAGTGCCTCGCGCAGCTCGGTCAGCCGCGTGTCGCCGCCGACCACGAACTCGCTGGCCGACTCGTCGGTCTCGGGCATGTTCTGCGCGACCTGCGCCATGCGCCATTGCTTCGGCTTCGAGAAGTCGCCGCCATCCTCGTGCAGCGTGCCGTTGAAGAGTGCGAACAGCGTCGACTTGCCGGCGCCGTTGCGTCCCACGAGGCCGACGCGCTCGGTCGGGTTGATGACGACGCTGGCGCCGTCCAGAAGGACTTTGGCGCTGCGGCGCAGGATGACGTTCTTGAGGGTGATCATGGATTCGGCGAAAGGTGGCGCATGCCGTCGACTGCGGCCAATGCTGCGGCGGCCTGGGCGTCGTGCGCAAAGACAAAGGGGGCGCCGTAGATCGTTTCGTCGGGAAACTCGGTGATCAACGTCAGGGCTGCGGTGTCCTGACGATCGACTTCGCT
This sequence comes from Variovorax sp. GW821-FHT10B04, assembly GCF_059415645.1. Classification (NCBI taxonomy): domain Bacteria; kingdom Pseudomonadati; phylum Pseudomonadota; class Betaproteobacteria; order Burkholderiales; family Comamonadaceae; genus Variovorax; species Variovorax sp. GW821-FHT10B04. Next base: position 80,667 of record NZ_JBWKNQ010000015.1, on the reverse strand, counting down.
GATCATGCAGGCCGTGCCGTGGATGACTTCGAATGGCAGATCGCCGGCGTGCACATTGTAGCCGGCGAGCTGTTTTCGATTGAACTCCATCAGGGCTTGCGAGCTTGCCAATTCGAGGCAGACATGCTCGGCCAGCCGCCGTGCGCGGTCGCCCCAGCCGGCGTGGTGGCGAACGATCAGGAAGAAGCCCTTCGGCACGGTCCATAACGCAAAGCCACGTGGGATGTAGCCGCTCATCGGGCGCGTCCACTCGTGCGCGGGATAGCCATGCAGGTTGACGTGCAGATCGGCGCCCGACAGCCGGAGCGCCTCCTGGCGCGCCTCGCGTTCGAAGAACGGCGCTGCGTCGCGGAACTCGACGTCGTCGCCCAGCGCCGTGTAGCGCGCGGCGTGGTGCATGTGGCGCGGCGCAGGCACGCACAATTCCTGGTGCAGTGCGTAGCCGTCGGGGTTCTCGAGCGGCATCACCGCGAAGTGCGCATCCGGTCGATCGGCCAGCACCTGCGCGGCGCGCAGCGCGCCGACGACGCCCGAAGTCTCGTTCGCGTGCTGGCCACCGCTGATCAGGACCGCTGGGCCGCTGCCCTGGTGGTAGACGCCGTCCACCGACCGGCCCTGGCGGCTCGTCGCGGCGAAGCGCAGTCCCGGCCGACCATGGCGGCTGGCGATGCGGTCCAAGGCCGCAGCCACGCGCGTCGGCGTGAGCGGCGCGGTCGTGTCCGTCAGCGCGGCCGGGTCGTCCAGCGTCGAGTCCCTTCGGACCTGCTCGTCCGCCGCCGGGTACGGCCGCGTTGCAATACGCAGCCGCACCGCGCCGTCGCTCTGTCGCACGTCCGGCACGATCTGGCCCGGCTGCAGGCGGCGGTCGCCGGCCGGCCGGCCGCTTCGGCGCTGAAACAACTCCATCAACGTGAAGTAAAGGTCTTCGTGCAGCGCCTCATGGCTGTTGATCCAGCCGGATTCTTCGGGTGGCGCAAAGGCGATGCCGGGCAAGTCGGCGCGCAGGTCCAGCCGTTCGAAATACGGCTCGCTGGCAGACCAGTCATGCGCCAGAACGGCATCGATCGCGAGGCGGAACAATGCCTCGTGCTCCGACTCGTGCGGGCCGTCGGACTCGACAGTCGTGCCTTGCCGCACGCGCAGCCACGCGGTCGGCGACAGCAGCGTTTCGCCCAGCGCATCGGCATGGACACGGTTCGGCGCGAAGACGGTGTCATGGCGTCGACCGCCGTCTTCCCATTCGAGGTCGATCTCGTAGTGCGGCTGCGTCTCGGCGGACGGCATCGGCACGAGGTCGAACTCGATGCCGGCCAGCATGTCGGCGAGCGGATAAGCCTCCAGCGCGAAGCGCCGTGCCGGCGCCGTCGGATGCACCGGATAGCGCACCGCGACGCGGCGCAAGCCCCGCAGCTCGACGTCTTCCAGGAAATGGTGCACCAGCGGCTTGTAGGCGCTGCGCAGATGGGCCTTGATGCCTGCGCTGGCAAGCCGTTGCTCGGCTGCCCGGCGTGCCCCGACACTTTCGTACAGCCAGCCTTCGACCGTGCTGCCAGGTGCCGGCGGGCGCGTGGTCAGCGCATCGATCCACTGGTCGAGCGTGCGCGGCAGCGCCACGTCCAGAAGCACGCACGGCGGGGGCATCGTCGGCGTCATGGATTCAAGGCGTGAAGGCCGGTGATGCGGGGTCGGCACGCGTCAGGACGTCACGGGTCAGCAGCAGGACCTGGTCCTCGCCGGCCGAGGTTTCGAGCCAGATCGCTTCGAGCGTCGGGAAGGCCGTCTCGAAGTGGTCGCGCTCGTTGCCGATCTCCAGGACCAGCACCGCGGTTTCGCTCATCACGGCCGGCGCGGCGCGCAGCAGGTTGCGCACGAAGTCCATGCCGTCGGTTCCGCCGGCGAGCGCCAGTGTGGGCTCCGCCAGGTATTCGGCCGGCAGCGCCGCCATGCTTCCGGCGTTGACGTACGGCGGATTGCACAGGATCAGGTCCCAGGGGCCCGGCAAAGCCGACAGGCCGTCCGATTCGACCAGCGTGATGCGCGCGTCGAGCTGATGGCGCGCCACGTTGATGGCCGCCACTTCGAGCGCTTCGGTCGAGATGTCGGCCGCGGTGACCTGCACGTCCGGGTAGGTCATGGCCGCCAGGACGGCGAGGCTGCCGTTGCCGGTGCACAGGTCGAGCACCTGGCGTGTGTGCTCGCCGAGCCAGTGATCGATGCTGCCGTCGGCCAGCAGTTCGGCGATGAAGCTGCGCGGCACGATCGCGCGCTCGTCGACATAGAAGGACACGCCCTGCAGCCAGGCCTCCTTGGTGAGGTAGGCGGCAGGCTTGCGGGTCTCGATGCGGGTGTCGATCAACGCCGCGACCCGCGCCACGTCGGCCGGCGACACCGGCCGGTCGGCGGCGGCATCGATATCGTCGATCGGCAGCCGCAACTGCCAGAGCACGAGCCAGGCGGCTTCGTCGAAGGCGTTGCCGGTGCCATGGCCGAAGGCGACGCCGGCGTCCGCCAGCCGGCTTGCGCTGGCTTCGATCAGTTCGATGACTGTGCTTTTCATGATGACAACCCCGCTTCCAGTCCTTCGAGCGTGCGCCGGTAGATGTTCTTCAGCGGCTCGATGTCCGCCACCGCGATGTGCTCGTCGATCTTGTGGATGCTCGCGTTCACCGGGCCGAGCTCGATCACCTGCTTGCAGATCTTCGCTATGAAGCGCGCGTCGCTGGTGCCGCCGCTGGTCGACAGCTCGGTGTCGATGCCGGTTTCCGCGCGGATCGCCTGCTGCACCGCTTCGACCAGCTCGGCCGGCTGCGTGAGAAAGGGCAGGCCGCCGATGGTCCAGGCCAGGGTGTAGTCGAGTCCGTGCGCGTCGAGCACCGTCTGCACGCGCTGCTGCAGCGCCGCGGGCGTCGATTCGGTCGAGAAACGGAAGTTGAAGTCGATCGTCGCCGAGCCCGGGATCACGTTGCTCGCGCCGGTGCCCGAATGGAAGTTGCTGATCTGCCAACTGGTCGGCTGGAAGAAGGCATTGCCCGCGTCCCAGCCGCCGGCGGCATTGATGGCGACCAGTTCGGCCAGCGCCGGCGCGAAGGCATGCACCGGATTCCTGGCCAGATGCGGGTAGGCGATGTGGCCCTGCACGCCCTTCACCGTGAGCTTGCCGCTCATGGTGCCGCGACGGCCGTTCTTGATCATGTCGCCGCAGCGCTCGACCGATGTCGGCTCGCCGACGATGCAGTAGTCGATGGTCTCGTTGCGCGCGGCCAGCGTGTTGCAGACGATCACGGTGCCGTCCACGCCCGGGCCTTCTTCGTCGCTGGTCAGCAGCAGCGCGAGCGTGAGCGCCGGATCGGAGTGCACCGCGAGGAATTCCTCGATGGCGACGACGAAGGCGGCCAGCGAGGTCTTCATGTCGCAGGCGCCACGGCCATAGAGGCGGCCATCGCGATGGGTCGGCACGAACGGATGGCTGGTCCATTGCTCGACCGGGCCGGTCGGGACGACGTCGGTGTGGCCGGCAAAGGCGATGGTCTTGCCACCGGGGCGGCCCGGGCGCACGGCCCAGAGGTTGGTCACGCGGAAATCGGCCGGTCCGCTTTCGATGGTTTCGAGCGTGAAGCCGAGCGGTGCCAGGCGTTCGCCGAGCAGCGCCTGGCAGCCCGCATCGTCGGGCGTCACGGAGGGGCGCGACATCAGTTGTTCGGCAAGCAGCAGGGTGCGGGACATGGAAAAGCCTAGAAATGCACGTCGAGCGTGATGTCGGTGAAGGTCGGCGCCTCGATCGGCGCAAACACGCTGCGCTCTTCGGTGGTCACCTTGGCGTCGCGGTTCTGCAGGCGCCAGAGAAGGTTGGTGGGCGAGTCGGCCTGCGCCAGGCCCTCGTCGCGCGTGATCCGCTCGTCGACGACGAGTCGGGCGATCGCTTCCTCGAAGGTCTGCGAGCCCTCGGCCATCGACTGTTCCATCGCGTCCTTGATGGCGGCGAAATCGCCTTTTTCCATCAGCTCGGCAATGCCTGCGGTGTTCAGCAGGATCTCGAGTGCCGGTACGCGACCGCCGCGCGGCGTGCGCAGAAGCCGTTGCGCGACGACTGCGCGCAGTGCGCCGCCCAGGTCGCTCAGCAGCGTGTGGCGCACCTCGACCGGATAGAAGCCGAGGATGCGGTTGAGCGCGCGATGGCTGTTGCTGGCGTGCAGCGTGGCCACGCACAGATGGCCGGATTGCGCATAGGCGATGGCGGCGCTCATGGTGTCGCGGTCGCGGATCTCGCCGATGTGGATCACGTCAGGGGCCTGGCGCAGCGCGTTCTTCAGGGCGACCTCGAGCGACGCCGTGTCGCTGCCCACGTCGCGCTGGTTCACCACCGACTTCCGGTTGGTGAAGGTGAACTCGATCGGCTCCTCGATCGTGAGGATGTGCCCGCTCGCATGGGCGTTGCGGTGGTCCAGCATCGAGGCGAGCGTGGTGCTCTTGCCGGCGCCAGCGCCGCCGACCATCAGGATCAGTCCGCGTTTTTCCATGATCAGCGTCTTCAGCACGTCGGGCAGGCCGAGCGTGTCGAAGGGCGGAATGGTCGGCGCGATATGGCGCACCACCACGGCATAGCTGCCGCGCTGGCGCATCGCGCTGATGCGGAAGTTGCCGGCGTCGTCCAGACGGATTGCCATGTTGAGTTCGCCCGTGTCCTGCAGCTCGGCGATACGGCTGGCGTCGACCACCTCGGCGAGCAGCGCGAGCGGCGCGTCGGCCGGCAGTACCTGCGCATTGACTTGCCGGCAATCGCCGTCGATGCGGATCAGCACGGGCGAATTCGCAGACAGGTAGATGTCGGACGCATCACGCTCCGCCATCAGGCGAAGGATGCGTTCCATCGTGCCCATCTGCGCGCTCCGGTCAGTCGCGCAGCAGGTCGTTCAGGCTGGTGGTCGAGCGGGTCTTGGCGTCGACCTTCTTCATGATGATGGCTGCGTAGGTGCTGTACTTGCCGCCCGGCTTGGGCAGGTTGCCGGCCACGACCACCGAGCCGGCAGGCACGCGGCCGTAGCTGACGGTGTCGGTCGCGCGGTCGTAGATCGGCGTGCTCTGGCCGATGAACACGCCCATCGACAGCACCGAGTTCTCTTCGATCACCACGCCCTCGACCACTTCGGAGCGGGCGCCGATGAAGCAGTTGTCCTCGATGATGGTCGGGCCGGCCTGCAGCGGCTCGAGCACCCCGCCGATGCCGACGCCGCCCGACAGGTGGACGTTGGCGCCGATCTGCGCGCAGGAACCGACGGTGGCCCAGGTGTCGACCATCGTGCCTTCGCCCACGTAGGCGCCGATGTTCACGTACGAAGGCATCAGGATCGCGCCCTTGGCGATGTAGCTGCCGCGGCGTGCGACGGCCGGCGGCACGATGCGCACGCCGGATTCCTTGAGCTCATCGGCCGACAGGTGCGAGAACTTGGTCGGCACCTTGTCGTAGAAGCCCAGCGCGCCGGCCTGGATCTGCTCGTTGTCCTTCAGTCGGAACGACAGCAGAACGGCCTTCTTGATCCACTGGTGCACGGTCCACTGGCCGACCGACTCGCGGGTGGCGACGCGCAGCTTGCCGCTGTTGAGTTCGGTGATCACGTGATCGACGGCGTCGCGCACTTCGGCTGGTGCCTTGGCGGGCGAAATGCTGGCGCGGTCTTCCCACGCGGCGTCGATGATCTGCTGGAGTTGTTGGGTCATTGGAGCGGTCTCTGGATGAAAAGGGGGCTGAAGCAGGAGCGGACAGGGCGGGCTCAGCGGCCTTGCCGGACGAACTGCACGATGCGCTGAGCGGCTTCGAGGCATTCGTCCGTTTCGGCAACGAGGGCCATGCGGATGCGGCCGCGGCCGGGGTTGCCGCCCTGCGCGTCGCGGGCCAGATAACTGCCCGGCAACACCGTCACATTGTATTGAGCGTAGAGCGCGCGGGCGAAGGCGGGGTCATCGCCCTGCCAGGCTTCGGGGATGCCGGCCCAGAGGTAGAAACTGGCGTCCGGCAGACGGACGTCGAGCACTTCCTCGAGCAACGGCGTCACGGCGGCGAACTTGGCACGGTACTGGGCGCGGTTGTCCGCCACGTGCTGCTCGTCGCCCCAGGCCGCGATGCTGGCGGCCGCCACCGCGCCGCTCATCGCACTGCCGTGGTAGGTGCGGTACAGCAGGAAGTTCTTGATGATGCGGGCATCGCCGGCCACGAAGCCGCTGCGCAGGCCCGGCACGTTGCTGCGCTTGGACAGCGAGGTCAGCGAGATCAGGTTGCGGAAGTCGCTTCGGCCGAGCCTGGCTGCAGCTTCGAGTCCGCTGAGCGGCGGCTCTTCGCGGAAATAGATCTCGCTGTAGCACTCGTCGGACGCGATCACGAAGCCGTGGCGGTCCGACAGCGCGAACAGCTTCTGCCATTCGTCGAGCGGCATGACGGCCCCCGTCGGGTTGCCGGGCGAGCAGACGAACACCAACTGCGTGCGCGCCCAGACATCTTCCGGCACGCTGTCCCAGTCGACCGCGAAATTGCGCGACGCCACGCTCGGCGCGTAGTACACGTCGGCACCGGCCAGCAGTGCCGCACCTTCGTAGATTTGATAGAACGGATTGGGCGACACCACGATCGGCGCCGGATTCACGCTGGGGTCGATCAGCGTCTGTGCCAGCGCGAACAGCGCCTCGCGCGAGCCGTTGACCGGCAACACCTGCGTGGCCGGATCGAGCGCCAGGCCGTAGCGCGTCTGCAGCCAGCCGGTGAAGGCGGCGCGCAGCTTGGGTTCGCCCGCCGTGGCCGGGTAGGCCGCGAGGGCACCGAGTCCGGCGCTCAGCGCTTCCTTGATGAAGGGCGGCGTCGGATGCTTGGGTTCGCCGATGCCCAGGCTGATCGGGCGGTGGTCGGTGCTGGGCGTGACGCCCGCGAAGAGTTGCCGCAGCCGTTCGAAAGGATAGGGCTGCAGACGGGCGAGCAGGGGATTCATGGCGCAGGATTATCCGTGAGACAGGCCGATGCGCCGCCGGCCGGTGCGCCGGCGCCTTGCAGCGCGTGGATCAGCTCAGCTTCTTGACCAGCACCTGGCTCTTGCGGTCCCAGTTGTATTTCTTCTTGCGTGCGTCGGGCAGCCAGTCCGGGTCGACCGGGACGAAGCCGCGCTTGATGAACCAGTGCATGGTGCGCGTCGTCAGCACGAAGATGCTCTGCAGCCCCATGGCGCGGGCGCGCTGCTCGATGCGCTTGAGCATGCGCTCGCCGTCGCCCTGGGACTGGGAATGCGGCGACACGGTCAGCGCGGCCATCTCGGCCGTGCGCGCTTCAGGGTACGGATAGAGCGCCGCACAGCCGAAGATCACGCCGTCGTGCTCGATCACCGTGTAGTGATCGACGTCGCGCTCGATCTCGGTGCGGTCGCGCTTGACCAGCGTGCCGTCGCGCTCGAAGGGCTCGATCAGTTGCAGGATGCCGCCGATGTCGTCGGCCGTCGCCTCGCGCAGCGATTCGAGCTTCTCGTCGATCACCATCGTGCCGATGCCGTCGTGCACGTAGACCTCGAGCAGCAACGCGCCATCGACCGCGAAGGGCAGGATGTGGTTGCGCTCCACGCCGGCCTCGCAGGCCTTCACGCAATGCTGCAGATAGAAAGCGGTGTCGGTCGGCCGCTGCGCCGGAGGCAGGGTGGCGAGCAGCTTCTTGGCGGCATCGAGCGGCAGTTCGGTGTCGATCGGGTTGTCTTCGCTCTCCGGCAGTTCGCTGTCGATGCGGATGCCCGGCGTCTCGGTCAGGAAGATCAGCTTGTCGGCCTGGATCGAGATCGCCACGCTGGTGGCGACTTCTTCCATCGTCAGATTGAAAGCCTCGCCGGTCGGCGAGAAGCCGAAGGGCGACATCAGCACCATGGCGCCGAAGTCCAGCGTCTGCCGGATGCCGGCGGCGTCCACCTTGCGCACCAGGCCCGAATGCTTGAAGTCGACGCCGTCGATCACGCCCACCGGCCGCGCCGTGATGAAGTTGCCGGAGATCATGCGCACCGTCGAGCCAGCCATCGGCGTGTTCGGCAGGCCCTGGCTGAAGGCGGCCTCGATTTCGTAGCGCAGCTGGCCCGCCGCCTCCTGCGCCGAGTCGAGCGCCACCGCGTCGGTGATCCGCATGCCGTGCGAGTATTTCGCCTCATGGCCCTTGGCGCGAAGTTGCTCGTTCACCTGTGGGCGGAAGCCATGCACCAGCACCACTTTCACGCCCATCGACTGGATGAGCGCCAGGTCCTGCGCGATGTTCTGCAGCTTGCCCGCCGCGATCGCCTCACCCGCCAGGCCGACCACGAAGGTCTTGCCACGGTGCGTGTGGATGTAGGGTGCGACCGAGCGGAACCAGGGGACGAAGGTGAAGTTGAAGACGGCGGACATGCGGGCGTGGGAGGCGTTTGAATAGGACCGGCGCCATGCCGGAAACGCAGGATTCTCGACGAAAACCGTGTCAGGCCGTCGATGGATCCTGCCACGTCCCGCCGTCGCCGGCGGCGTCCGCGCCCGTCGATGCCCCTCGCTGCGGGCTGCGTCCGGGACGGCTGGGATAATCGACAGGTTCATGAGTGCCTCTCCCCCCTCCACGTCGCCGGTTCGCGCGACCCCGGCTCCGGCCGCGCCAGTCCGCCCGCCATTGACCATCGAATTCCCCGAGTCGCTGCCCGTCTCTGCGCGGCGCGACGAGATCGCCGCCGCCATCGAAGCGAATCAGGTGGTGATCGTCTGCGGCGAAACCGGCTCCGGCAAGACCACGCAGCTCCCCAAGATTGCGCTGCAGCTCGGCCGCGGCAAGCTCAACGCGCCGCCGGGCAAGGGCCGGCTGATCGGCCACACGCAGCCGCGGCGGATCGCGGCAAGCTCGGTCGCCAAGCGCATCGCGGAGGAGCTGAAGACGCCATTGGGCGACGTGGTCGGCTACAAGGTCCGCTTCCAGGACCGGCTGAGCCGCGACGCCTCGGTCAAGCTGATGACCGACGGCATCCTGCTGGCCGAGACGCAGACCGATCCGCTGCTCAAGGCCTACGACACGATCATCATCGACGAGGCCCACGAGCGCTCGCTGAACATCGATTTCCTGCTGGGCTACCTGCGCGAGATCCTGCCGCGCCGCCCCGACCTGAAGGTCATCGTGACGTCCGCGACGATCGATGCCGACCGCTTCGCCACGCATTTCGCGTCGCGCAACGGACCCGCGCCGATCATCTATGTTTCGGGCCGCACCTTCCCGGTGGAACAGCGCTACCGGCCGTTCGAAGAATCACGCGATTACGACCTGAACGACGCGATCGCCGACGGTGTCGACGAGCTCTGGCGCGATCCGCACAACGCGGGCGACATCCTGGTCTTCCTGCCGGGCGAGCGCGAGATCCGCGAGGCGGCGGACCATCTGCGCAAGCATCTGTCGCAACAGCCGATCTACCGCAACGCCGAGGTGCTGCCGCTGTTCGCGCGGCTGTCGCCGGCCGAGCAGGACCGCATCTTCGAAGGCCACACCGGCCGGCGCGTGGTGTTGGCCACCAACGTGGCGGAGACTTCGCTGACGGTGCCCGGCACGCGCTACGTGATCGACACCGGCACGGCGCGCGTCAAGCGCTATTCGTTCCGCAGCAAGGTCGAGCAATTGCTGGTGGAGCCGATCAGCCAGGCGGCGGCCAACCAGCGCGCCGGCCGTTGCGGCCGCGTGGCCAACGGTATCTGCATCCGGCTCTACGACGAAAAGGACTTTCAGGGGCGTCCGCGCTTCACCGATCCTGAAATCCTGCGCTCGTCGCTGGCCGGCGTGATCCTGCGGATGAAGTCGCTGCGCCTGGGCGACGTCGAGCAGTTCCCGTTTCTGGAGCCGCCGCAGCGTCGCGCGATCGCCGACGGCTACCAGTTGCTGAACGAGCTGGGCGCGGTGGACGACAACAACGAGCTGACGGCCACCGGCGCCGAACTCGCGCGCCTGCCGCTGGACCCGCGCGTCGGCCGGATGATCCTGGAGGCGCGCGCGCGTGGTGCGCTGGACGAAGTGCTGGTGATCGCCAGCGCATTGAGCGTGCAGGACGTGCGCGACCGGCCGATGGACCTGCAGCAACAGGCGGACCAGGCGCACGCGAAGTTCGATGACGAGAAGAGCGAATTCACCGGCTATCTTCGGCTGTGGAAATGGGTGCAGGACTCGCGCGGCGGACACGACAACACGCACAAGCTCACGAATCGGCAGCACGAGCAGTTGCTTCGCCAGAACTTCATCAACATGCGCCGCGTGCGCGAGTGGCGCGACATCCATTCGCAGTTGCTCACGGTCGTCAACGAGCACAAGTGGCGCATCAACAGCGAGCCTGCGGGTTACGAGCCCTTGCACCTGTCGATGCTGGCCGGGCTGTTGGGCAACATCGGCTGGAAGATGGAAGACCCGTCGACCGGGCCGGGGCAGGGCGGTTCGCCGGGTGGCGGGCGCAACTCGGAATACCTGGGCGCGCGCGGCATCAAGTTCTTTCCGCATCCGGGCGCCCATCTGAAGAAGAAGCCGGGCCGGTGGATCGTGGCGGCGGAACTGGTCGAGACCACGCGCCTGTTCGGCCGCGGCATCGCCAACATCGAGCCGCAGTGGCTCGAGGACCTTGGCGGCCATCTGCTGAAGAAGCAACTGCTCGATCCGCATTGGGAAAAGAAGGGTGCGCAGGTCACGGCGCTGGAGCGTGCAACGCTTTATGGCCTGGTCGTCTACAGCGGCCGGCGTGTCGACTTCACGCGGGTCGACCCGGTCGCGGCGCGCGAGATCTTCATCCGCGAAGCGCTGGTCGGCAACCAGTGGGAAAGCAAGCTCCCGTTCCTGGCGGCCAACCGCAAGCTGATCAAGGAAGTCGAAGGGCTCGAGCACAAGTCGCGCCGGCAGGACGTGCTGGTCGACGACGAGCTGATCTATGCGTTCTACGACGCACAACTGCCGGCCGATGTGGCCAGCGGCGCGTCGTTCGAGCACTGGTACAAGGAAACGTCGCGCGGGCAGCCGCGGCTGCTCTTCCTGTCGCGCGACGAGCTGATGCGGCATCAGGCCGCGGGCATCACCACCCAGTCCTTTCCGGCCACCGTGCGGCTGGGCGGTGTGGATTGCGCCGCGACCTACCTGCACGAGCCCGGCGACCCGCGCGACGGCCTGACCGTCACGGTGCCGCTGTTCGTGCTCAACCAGGTCAACGAGGAGCGCTGCGAATGGCTCGTGCAGGGCATGCTCAAGGACAAGATCCAGGCCTTGCTCAAGAGCCTGCCGCAGCGGCCGCGCTCGCGGCTGGTGCCCTTGCCCGAATCTGCGTCCAGGCTCGCTGAGGAGCTGGCCGAGCCCGAAGTCTTCGGTACGGGCTCGCTGACCGACGTGCTGCTCAAGCGCGTACGCGACCAGACCAGCATCGACGTGAAACGCGCCGACTTCAAGCTCGACATGCTGCCGCCGCATCTGTTCATGAACCTGCGGGTGGTCGACGAACACGGGCGTCAGCTGGGCACCGGCCGCAATCTGGGGGCGCTCAAGGCGGAACTCGGCTCGCAGGCGCGGGGTGCGTTCCAGGCGCTGGCGGGGCTGAATCTCAAGGCTTCAGCGCCGGCCGGCGACAAGCAGGCGGCCGCCGTACCCGGTGCCGTGGGTCGCCAGGCCGCTGCCGTGGCCGAGCCCGCGACGCCATCCTTGCCGGCAGGCCAGCGCTACACCGCATGGACCTTCGGCGAGCTTCCCGAGTTGATGGAAGTGCGCCGTGGCGCGCAATCCTTGATCGGCTTTCCGGCGCTCATCGACCAGGGCGACGCGGTGACGATCGAGGTTTTCGACGAGCCTGCGGTTGCGGCGGCCAAGCACCGCGCAGGGCTGCGCCGCCTGTTCGCGCTGCAGCTCAAGGACGCACTGAAGTACCTCGAAAAGAACATCCCCGATCTGCAGAAGATGGCTGTGGCCTACATGCCGCTGGGCACGTCGGAGGAACTGCGCGCGCAGATCGTCGACGTGGCGCTCGACCGCGCCTTCCTCCAGGAACCGCTGCCGGCCGATGAATTCGCCTTCAAGCGCCGCGTGGACGAGGGCCGTGGCCGGCTCACGCTGATCGCCAACGAGGTGGCTCGTCTGGCCGCCGCGATCCTCACGGACTATGCGGTGGCCGCGCGGAAGATCAAGGACACGAAGATTCAGCCCGACGCGACGGCCGATGCGGCGCAGCAGCTGCAGCGACTGATCGGCAAGCGCTTCATCGCCGATGCGCCGTGGACGCAGCTGCAGCACTTCTCGCGGTATTTGAAGGCGATCACGGCACGGCTGGACAAGCTGCGCGCCGACCCGGCGCGGGACGCCGCGAAGCTGGCCGAATTGCGCCCGCAGGACCAGCGTTACTGGCGCCTGGTGGCCGAACGCAAGGGCGTGGTGGACGACCGCATGCTCGAGTTCCGCTGGCTGCTGGAAGAGCTGCGCGTGAGCTTCTTCGCACAGGAGCTGCGCACGCCGCAGCCCGTGAGCGTGAAGCGGCTCGACAAGGCCTGGGCTCAGTTGCAGGCCTGACGCAGGCGAGGGCGAGCCGGAAAACCGATGGACGTGAAAAAGCCCGCCGAAGCGGGCTTTTTCGTTTCTCAGGCTGCGATCAGCGTCATATGCGACCCATGACCAGCAGCACGATCACGATCACCAGGACCAGACCCAGACCGCCGCTCGGGCCATAGCCCCAGCTTCGGCTGTGGCCCCATGTCGGCAAGACGCCGATCAGCAACAGAATCAGGATGACCAGCAGAATCAACGACATGAACTTCTCCTAAAGGCTTGGATGAAGACTCATGCTCGCTGCTGTTGGCGCTCCCGTCGCGGGGACGGCGGCGCCTGCGTCGGTCAGGCCAAACCGACGCCGGATGTCAGAGCTTCGCCAGCCGGTCGAGCGCGGTCTGCAGCGTTTCGTCCTTCTTCGCGAAGCAGAAACGCACCACGCGCTGGTCGAAGCCATCACCGTAGAACGCCGACAGCGGAATCGCCGCCACGCCGATCTCTTCGGTGAGCCAGAGGCAGAAGTCGGCCTCGCCCAGGTCGCTGACCGAGGTGATGTCGACGCACTGGAAGTACGTGCCGGCCGAAGGCAGCAGCTTGAGGCGCGTCTTCGCCAGACCGGCGGCGAACAGATCGCGCTTGCGCTGGTAGAACGCCGGCAGATCGAGGTACGGCGCCGGGTCGGCCATGTAGCTGGCGAGCGCGTGCTGCATCGGCGTGTTCACGGTGAACACATTGAACTGATGAACCTTGCGGAACTCCGCCGTGAGCGCTGCGGGCGCCGCAACGTAAGCGACCTTCCAGCCGGTCACGTGGTAGGTCTTGCCGAAGCTGCTCACGATGAAGCTGCGTGCCGCCAGGCCCGGAAAACGCGCTGCGCTTTCATGACGCTGTCCGTCGAACACCATGTGTTCGTAGACCTCGTCGCTGATCACGAGCACCTCGGTCGGGGCGAGGAGTTCTTCCAGCGTGCGCATTTCCGCTTCGGTCCAGACCGTGGCGCTCGGGTTGTGCGGACTGTTGACGATGATGGCGCGGGTGCGCGGCGTCAGCGCGGCGGCGATCTTGTCGAAGTCGGGCCGGAAGGTGCCGGGCGTGAGCGGCACGCGCACGACGGTGCCGCCTGCGAGTTCGATGTTCGGCACGTAGCTGTCGTAGCAGGGCTCGAGCACGATCACTTCATCGCCCGCACGGACCACCGCGAGGATCGCGGTGATGATCGCCTGCGTCGCGCCGGCCGTGATGGTGATCTCCGACGCGGCGCTGTAGCTGTGGCCGTACAACGCGTTGATCTTTGCCGCGACCGCATCGCGCAGCGCCGGGACGCCGGGCATCGGCGGGTACTGGTTGTGGCCAGCGGCCATCGCGACCGTGACGGCGTCGAGCAGCTTCGGGTCGCAATGGAAGTCCGGGAAGCCTTGGCCGAGGTTCACGGCATTCTTCTCGGCGGCCAGGGCCGACATCACGGTGAAGATGGTCGTTCCGACGGCGGGCAGCTTGGTGACGATGTCGGGCGTGCGAGGGGATGAGGTGGCGGTGCTCATGGTGGTCGTGGTTTCGGAAGGGCTGTCGCTGCGGCTCGGTGGCCTACAGCTCGTAATCCTGCTGATGGCCGCTCAGGGCCTTGGCGATGAGGTTGCGATCGAGCCGGTCGCTCAGCAACTCGGCGAACTTGAAGACGAAGTTGCGCAGGTAGGCGCTGCGCTTGAAGGCCACGCGCGCGATGTTGTGGCCGAAGATGTGGCCCATCGGCTTCACGACCAGATCGGCATTGGTGTCGTCGCGCACCGCCATCTCGGCCACGATGCCCACACCCAGCCCGAGGCGCACGTACGTCTTGATCACGTCGGAGTCGATCGCTTCGAGCGCGATGCGCGGGGTCAGCTTCTTGTTGGCGAAAGCATGGTCGATGCGCGTACGGCCGGTGAAGGACGGGTGGTACGTGATGATCGGCTCGTTCGCCAGCTCTTCGAGCGACACGCGCTCCTTGTTGGCCAGCGGATGTTCCTTCGGGAGCACCAGCACGTGCTGCCATTCGTAGCAGGGCAGCGTGACGAGCTCCGGATAGTCGGCCAGCGACTCGGTCGCGATGCCGATTTCGGCGATTTCATCGATCACCATCCGCGCGACCTGGTCCGGCGAACCCTGATGCAGGCTCACGTTGACCTTCGGATAGGCCTCGCGCAGCTTGGCGACCGGCACCGGCAGCACGTAGCGCGCCTGCGTGTGGGTGGTGGCGATCGACAGCGTGCCGCTGTCCTGGGCGCTGAACTGCTCGCCGATGCGTTTCAGGTTGCCGACCTCGCGCATGATCAGCTCGATGCTGGCGATCACGTGCTGGCCCGGCTCGGTCACGCGTTTCAGCCGCTTGCCGTGGCGCGCGAAGATCTCGACGCCCAGCTCTTCCTCGAGTTCGATGATCGCTTTCGACACGCCCGGCTGCGAGGTGTGGAGCGCTTTGGCCGCCTCGGTCAGGTTCAGGTTGCGCCGCACCGCTTCTTGAACGAACTTGAATTGATGAAGATTCATAACGAATTCCGTCTCATAACGACCTTCATTATGCATTCGATGTCTATCGAAATCGCAAAATCACCCGATTTCAGTCTTTGAGCGCAATGCGGGCGAGCAGGTCGATGACTTCGGGTTCTTCTCCCACAGCGGTTCCGAGCGAGAAGTCGACGAGCGGATTCGCGTGGCGCAAATCCGCCAGCAGCTGCGGAAGGTCTTCGCGCACGTGCTTGCCCATGCCCAGGAACAACGGCACCACGCGGATGCGACGTGCGCCGAGGGCAATGATCGTTTGTGCGGCGGTTGGCAGGTCGGGTGCGACCAGTTCGAGATAGGCGCAGGCGACGTGGATGGTCGCGTCCTGTGCCTGGATGCGGCGCGCCACGGCTTCGATCGGTTCGCGCCAGCGTGCATCGCGCGAGCCGTGTGCGAAGAGCAGGATGCCTCGGGTCATGCCGTCAGACCCGCTAACGTCGCAAGACCAGCCAGCCGAACGCGGCCAGCGACACCACCGAGTAGATCAACCCCGGCGCCGCGGCGGTGATCCAGGGCACCCAGCTGCTCAGGTTGCCGATGTAGCCGAACACGTTGTTGAGCAGAAAGAAGCTGATGCCGATCAGCACGCCGCCGAACACGTAGCTGGTGATGCCCGACTGCCGGAAATGAAGGTAGGCGAAAGGCAGGGCGAGCACCACCATGACGAGGCAGGACAAGGGGTAGAACACCTTCCGCCAGAACTGGATTTCATAGCGCTGCGCTGTCTGGCCGTTCGCGTCCAGGTGGCGGATGTACTCGAACAGATCCAGCGTGCGCATGCGGTCTGGCTTGAGCAGCGCGACCGACACCATTTCATTGGTGAGCGAGGTGGACCAGCGCAGCTCCGGCACCGAGGTCGTGGTCACGCGTGCCTTGTCGCCGGCCGCCCGGGTGTCGTAGTGCTGCCGCTGCGCGTCATGGAGGACCCAGGCGCCGTCGACGGCGACGGCATAGGTGGCGGTGGTCTGGCTTGCGACGAAGCCCTGCGCGTCGAATTCGAAGATGCGCGGTGAGCGCAGCGTGCCGTCGCGGTTCAGGGCGTTGACGTTGACGGCATAGGACATGTCGCCGCGCTTTTCCTTGAGCCAGGCGCCTGTCGCGCCGGTGGTGGCGAACACGTCGCCCTGGAAGCGAGCCTTGAGGAGTTGGGCACCCCGGTCCGCGATGGGGGCGACGTAATCGCCGACCATGAAGGTCAGGACCACGAAGCCCGCGCCCAGCACCAGGAGTGAGCCCAGTGCGCGCCACGGCCCGAGCCCGCTGGTGCGCAGAATCGTGTATTCGGAACTCTGCGCGAGCCGGGCCATCACGAAGATGGTGCCGATCAGCACCGCGATCGGCATCAGCTCATAGAGATGGCTCGGCACCAGAAGCGCCACGTAAGCCAGCGCCTGCGCCGCCCCATAGCCCGGCGAACTCGGCTTGCCGATGTCGCCCAGCTCGTCGACGAAGTCGAAGAAGAAGAAGAGGCTCAGGAACCCGAGCGTGACGAAGGCGACGGCCTTCAGCACTTCGCTGTAGATCAGGCGACGGATGGTTTTCACGCGTGGGGCAGGGTGGTGGCGGAAGGCTCGGCGGCGCGGCGTCCGCGGCGAATCCAGTTGTTGTTGCGTTTGGTCAGCCAGCCGATGGCGAAGACGAAGACGCCGCCATGCAGTGCGACGAGATAGCCGCCCATGCTGAAGCGACCGGAACCGATCCAGCTCTGGCCGAGATTCAGCATGTTGTAGTAGATGAGGAAGGCGAACAGCGCGAACAGCAGGTTGCCGCTTCGCCCTACGCGCGGATTGACGCTCGAAAGCGTCAGTGCCAGCAGCACGAAGTTGATGCCTGCGAACAGCATGCCGACGCGCCAGCCGAGCTCTCCCTGATTGGGCGCCGTCGGCTCGGCGATGAGCCGCAACGTGGGGCGCGCCCGCAGTGGCGCGTCGCTCATCGTTCCCGAGGCGTCGCTACCGATCTTGGCGCCATAGGTGTCGAACTCACTGATCTTCATGCCGGTATTCGGATCGAGCGGTCTTTCCAGCCGCTGGCCGTTGCTCAACATCAGGTAGCGCGCATCGTCGATGGTCTCGAGCCGGCCGCTGCGTGCGGACGTGATGATCTGCAGATTGCGCTCGATCGACGAAATGAACACGTTGGTCGCGGTGGACGCGTCCGGCGTGTCCTTGTCGATGAAGAAGACCCGGTTGCGGCTGGAGGACTCCCGGAACTCGCCGGGCGCGATGCGCTCCAGGTCGCTGCGGCGCTCATACTGGTCGCGCATGCCCTGGGTCTGCGAATTCGCCCAGGGCCAGCCGACCAGCGATAGCACCGCGATCAGGATCAGCACGGGCCAGGCGAAGCGGAACAGCGGCTGCACGAAGTCGACGAGACCGCGGCCGCTGGCGAACCAGATGACCATCTCGCTGTCCCGGTACATGCGCGACAGCGTGCCGACGATGGAGATGAACAGGCTCAGGCTCAGGATGGTGGGCATGTAGCCCAGCACCGTGTAAGCCATGACGAGCATCACGTCGGATGGATTGACGCTGCCCTTCGATGCGAGGCCGAGCGTGCGGATCAGCATCATCGTCATCACGATGGTGACCAGCACCACCAGCGTGGCACCGAAGCTGCGGGACAGCTCCTTGCGTAGAGAGGAATGGAATAACATGGACGAGGGAAAAAAAGGATTATGGACTTTCAACTCAAGACCCTCACCAACGTACAGGCGGCCGGCGAAAAGGCCGACGTCCTGATCGTGCTCGTCGGCAGTGCGCCCACCGGTGCCGCCGTTTCGTCCAAGGACGCGCTGACGCCGCTGATTGCCGCCGCTCGCAAGGCTGGCGATCTGCCGGACAAGGCCGGCAAGCTGCTCGCGCTGTATCGCCCGATCGGGGTGGCCGCGCCGCGTGTGCTGCTGGCGTCGATCGCCGACGGCACGCCGGGCTCGGTACGCAGTGCGGTGACGGCGGCCGTTGGCGCCGCCAAGGCGCTTGCCCCGAAAAAGGTCACGATCCTGTTTGCCGATGCGACGGAACCCGCTGCAGTCCGGTGCGCGGTGCTCGCGGCGGCGGATGCCAGCTATGTCTACACGACCACCAAGCCGAAGGCCGAAGGCCGCAGCATCCGGCAACTGACGATCGGCGTGCCGAGCGCTGCGGCGGTAGCCGATGCCTTCGACGAAGGTGCCGCGCTGGTTGCCGGCGTGGAACTCGCCAAGGAATGGGGCAATCGGCCGGCCAACCATGCCACGCCGTCGATGCTTGCGGATGCCGCCAAGTCGCTGGCTTCCCTGCCCCGCATCAAGTGCGATGTGCTGGGCCCCAAGGAAGTCGCGAAGCTGGGCATGGGCTCATTTGCCGCAGTGGCGCAAGGCTCGGCCGAGCCGCTGCGTTTCATCGTGTTGCACTATCACGGTGCGCCCAAGTCGCAGGCGCCGGTCGTTCTGGTCGGCAAGGGCATCACTTTCGACACGGGCGGCGTTTCCTTGAAGCCTGCCGCCGAGATGGACGAAATGAAGTTCGACATGTGCGGTGCGGCGAGCGTGCTCGGCGTGTTCCGTGCATTGGGTGACCTCAAGCCGGCGATCAACGTGGTGGGCCTGATACCGTCGTGCGAGAACATGAACGACGGCCGTGCGCTCAAGCCCGGCGACGTGGTCACCAGCATGAGCGGCCAGACCATCGAGGTGCTGAACACCGACGCGGAAGGCCGCCTGATCCTGTGCGATGCCCTGACGTATGCGGAGCGATTCGAGCCTGCGGCCGTGGTCGACATCGCAACGCTCACCGGCGCCTGCGTGGTGGCGCTTGGCGGCGTGCGCAGCGGCCTCTTTTCCAGTGACGATGCGCTGGCCAAGGCGCTCGAGACCGCAGGCGAGACCGCGCAGGACCGCTGCTGGCGCCTGCCGCTGGACGACGAGTATGCAGAAGGCTTGAAGACCAATTTCGCCGATGTGGCCAACGTCGCGGGCCGCGCGGGTGGTGCCATAACCGCGGCCAAGTTCCTGCAGCGGTTTGCGACGAAGTTTCCGTGGGCGCATCTGGACATCGCCGGCACGGCCTGGAAGAGCGGCGCGGCCAAGGGGTCGACGGGCCGGCCGGTCGGATTGCTGGTTTCCTACCTGCTCGAACAGGCACGCAGCGGTGCGGTCGCCGCGACGCCGGCCGTTGCACCGTCCAAGCCCGCGCGCAAGCCGCGCACGCCCGCGTGACCGGCATCGACTTTCATTTCAATACGCCGGACAAGGTCGGCTATGCCTGCCGCCTGCTGCGCAAGGCCGTTGCCGCGCGCGGTGCACGCGTGGTCGTGGTGGCCGATCCGCCGACGCTCGATGCGATCGATGCTGCTCTGTGGGAGTTTTCTCCCGTGGACTTCATCGCGCATTGCCGTGCCGACGCCGAGCCCGGGCTCGTGCACCGCTCGCCGGTGATCCTCTCGTCCAGCTGCGCGATGCAGTTGCCTCACCAGCAGGTGGTCGTCAATCTCGGTGCGCCGGTGCCTGCCGGCTTCGAACGCTTCGACCGGCTCGTCGACATCGTGAGCAGCGATGACGAAGACCGTCAACTGGCCCGCAGCCGCTGGCGCCACTATGCGGATCGGGGCTATGCGATCACGCGGCACGATTTCGCTGGCGGAGGCGGTCGCTGATGGACGGCCTGCGCACGCCGCCGCGCTTCGTTCCGACGTTGACCGAGGTGATCGAATCGGGTCCCGATACGGTTGTGGATGCGTCTTCCGCCGACGCGCCACCCGACTCCGCCGTGGCCGACGCGGCGCAGGCGATTGCGATCGGTCCGCTGCCGCTGTCGGACGCCGACATCTTCGGACTTGAAGAGCATGTGCTGAATCGCGTGCTGCAGCGCATCGACCGATCTCTGGAGGACCGGTTGAGCGATGTGGTGTCCGCCGCCGTGCAGGCTCAGCTCGACGCGATGGTCCCGAGGTTGCGGACCGAAATCGAGGGTGTTCTGCGCCAGCTCGTGGCCGAGTCCCTGGCTGCGGAACTTTCGGAAAACCAAGGGACAGCACCGTTTTCGCGCCCCTGAACCTCGGCTAAACTGCCTTGGGTTCGACGGCGCGAGGGCGCCTGAACGCCTGGCTCGGCGCGGAATTTGCTCTGCTGTCGCACCGGTTGGAAATAACGGTTTTTTCTCTATTCATCATGTTCTGGAGGTTCCCATGCAATTGAAATGGACTGCGGTCGCGTTGGCTGCTCTCACGCTAGTGGCTTGCGGCAAGAAGGAAGAAGCCGCTGCGCCGGCCGCGGCACCTGCGCCCACCGCCGCTGCACCCGCAGCTGCACCTCCCGCCGACGCGTTGGTCGTGAAGATCGGCCATGTGGCTCCGACCAGCGGCGCCATCGCCCACCTCGGCAAGGACAATGAACTGGGCGCCAAGATGGCCATCGAGGACCTGAATGCCCAGGGCGTGAAGATCGGCGACAAGGTCGCCAAGTTCGAATTGCTGTCCGAAGACGACGCGGCCGATCCGAAGCAAGGCACCGCTGTCGCCCAGAAGCTGGTCGACAGCAAGGTCAACGGCGTGGTCGGCCACTTGAACTCGGGCACGACGATTCCTGCATCCAAGCTGTACAGCGACGCAGGCATCCCGCAGATCTCGCCTTCGGCGACCAACCCCAAGTACACCCGCCAGGGTTTCAAGACCACGTTCCGCGTGGTGGCTGACGACACCCAACTGGGCGGCACGCTCGGCAAGTACGCCGTCGAAACGCTCAAGGGCAAGAACATCGCCGTGATCGATGACCGTACCGCGTATGGTCAAGGCGTTGCCGAAGAGTTCGAGAAGTCGGCCAAGGCCGCTGGCGCGACCATCGTCGGCCACGAATTCACCACCGACAAGTCGACCGACTTCAACGCCATCCTGACCAAGCTCAAGGGCGCCAAGCCCGACGTGCTGTTCTTCGGTGGCATGGACGCCGTCGGCGGCCCGATGCTCAAGCAAGTCAAGCAGCTCGGCATGAACGTCAAGTTCATGGGCGGCGACGGCCTTTGCACCGGCGAACTGGCCAAGCTGGCTGGCGATGCCATCGGCGAAGAAATGGTCGTCTGCGCGGAAGCCGGCGGCGTGGACGGCGACTTCAAGGCACCGCTGGATGCCTGGAAGGCCAAGTTCAAGGAAAAGAACGGCGTCGAAGTGCAGATCTATGCACCGTACGTGTACGACGCTGTGCAAGTGTTGGCCGCTGCGATGGTCAAGGCCGGTTCGTCGGATCCTGAAAAGTACCTGCCGGAAGTCAGCAAGGTCGAATACAAGGGCCTGACCGGCCCGATCGCGTTCGACGAAAAGGGCGACATCAAGAACGGTGCCCTCACGCTGTACACCTACAAGGGTGGCGTGCGTACTCAGATCGCCGTGGTGCGCTGATCGGCATACTGCCGCAAATGAAAGAGGGGCCTTCGGGCCCCTTTTTTTATTTGCCCCTTGCTGCATGGCTGGAAATCACGGCAGCAAGGCGAGGGCTTGTCATGCCCAGGAAATTTCGGCAAAGCAGGATGGTTGGCACGCAGCGGCAATCGCCGTCCGCGAAGTCCTCATATCCTTTGTGCCAGTGCCTCCCTATGTCCAGCCATCTTCTTTCTCTTGCCTTGACGGTCGAACAGCATGGCGAGGCGGATTTCAGCTGGGTGATCCTGGAGTCGTTCGACTTTTCCAACACCTTCGAGGTGCTGATGGAGTCGGTCCATGGCTTTCGCACCTACATCGAGGCGCTGGATGCCGGCCATGCGGCGATCAAGTTGTTGTCGACCGACCTCGATACCGGTCCACGTGAGGAAATCCCCGATGACTGTGACTTCTGCGAAGACACCAACTCATTCTGAGCTTGGCCTGAACAGGCGGGGCAGGGCGCGCGGCTTCCTGGGCCCCGTCGGCGAGCGCTTCAATACGGCGAGCCATGCGTTGGGGTTGCTCGTGTCTGTCGCCGGCGCCCTCCTGCTGATCGACAGAACGATGCGCCATGGTGCTTCGGTGGCCATGCTGGGGGCGCTCGTTTTCGTTTTCTGTGCGGTGCTGCTCTACCTGGCGTCGACGCTGTTCCATGGGAGCGATGGTGCGATCAAGCGGCACTGCGAGTGCGCGGACCATTGCGCGATCTACCTGCTCATCGCCGGAACCTGCACGGCATTCACATTGGCTGTGGCACCCGGGTTGATCAGCTGGCTCTTCCTCTCGGCCATCTGGTGCGCTGCGCTGGTGGGCGTCTGGCGGGCATGGCGCGCCGAGGAGGGGGCCATTCCATCGCTGTCGTCCTATCTCGTGCTTGGCTGGTGTTGCGTTCTTGGCGCGGTGCCCGTGGCGCTGCAGCTCAGTGCGGCGGGGCTGGCCTGGTTGATTGCAGGGGCGCTCTTCTACACTGCGGGCACCGTGTTCTACCGTAACCGCAGCGGTTGGCGCTTTGGTCACGGTACCTGGCACTTGTTCGTGGTCGGCGGCACCGTCAGCCACTACATGGGCGTTGCGGCACACTTGCTTTAGATCGATACATCCGGACGGAAGGGGGCAGGGTGCCAGGCAATTTCTCATCAACAGGCGGTGCCGTGGTCCGGCTCGCAATCATTGCTTGCTTCGTACTTGGCGGTTGCGCACCGATGGCTCACCGGCCAGTGCCATCGACGCCTGGGCCTGCAGCAACCATCGACGTTGCGGTGATCGCGTTCAACGACCTGCACGGAAATCTCGAGCCGCCGCATATGGCGATTTCTTCTCCGGCACCCGGCGCGGCTTCCGTGTCGATACCGGCTGGTGGCGCCGCCTATCTCGCATCGGCGATCGCGCTGTTGAAACGGGCAAACCCCAACCATGCCGTGGTTTCGGCGGGCGACATGATCGGCGCGTCGCCGCTGGTGTCGGCGCTGTTTCTCGATGAGCCCACGATCGAGGCCGTGAACGCCATGGAGATCGACTTCAACGCGATGGGAAACCACGAGTTCGACAAGGGACAGGATGAGCTCATCCGGATGAAGCAAGGTGGTTGCGCGCGACACACGGCGCTCGAGCCCTGTCGGGTGAACAAGGCGTTCCCCGGTGCGAACTTCGGCTTTCTCGCCGCCAATACCTTGCGTGAAGACGGCCGTACCCTGTTTCCGGCAACCGGCATGAAGCGCTTCACACAGGGAGACGCGACCGTGCAGATCGGCTTCATCGGCCTGACGTTGCGCAACACGCCAAGCCTGGTGACCCCATCGGGTGTCGCGGGATTGCACTTTGCAGACGAGGCTGACACGATCAATGCGCAGATTGCGCCGCTCAAGGCCGCAGGTGCCAATGCGATCGTGGTGCTGATCCACGAAGGCGGCATGACCAGCGGTGGCTACAACGACAAGCGCTGTCCCGGCTTGCGGGGCGACATCCTGCCGATTCTGGCGCGGCTTTCGCCCGAGGTGGACGTGGTGATTTCAGGTCACACACATCAGTCGTATATCTGCGAACTGGCTGCCGGCAACCCTGCGCGCGACCTGCTGCTCACCAGCGCAGGGCAGTACGGCACCTTGCTCACGCAGATCCATTTGTCGATCGATACCCAAAGCGGTCGCGTCGTTCGCAAGAGCGCTGACAACCTGATCGTGCAGGGTGAAGCATTCGACCGTGCCGGCAAGACCGTGGCATTGCGCGAAGACTTCCCGATCTTCCGCAAGGATCCGACTGTCGCCGCGCTGATCGAGCGCTACGCGGCGGCTGCCGCGCCTTTGGCCCAACGTGTGGTGGGGCGAATCGGTGCGGCGTTGACCCGGCAACCTTCTGCATCGCGCGAGAGCACACTGGGCAACCTGATCGCCGACGCGCAACTGGCGGCAACGCAGCCGCAAGACCGCGGTGGTGCGCAGATCGCCTTCATGAATCCGGGCGGCGTGCGTGCCGACCTGGTTCCGGCTGCCGACGGCAGCGTGACCTACGGGCAGCTCTTCAGCACCCAGCCTTTCGGCAACAGCCTGGTCGTGAAGACCTTCACCGGCGCGCAGCTGCGCCGGCTGCTGGAGCAGCAGCTCGCCAGCGGCACCAATACGTTGAGTACACCGCGTGTGCTGTATCCGTCGACGGGTTTCAGCTATGTCTGCGACGTGTCGAAGCCGGCTGGCGAGCGCATCTCGGGTCTCCGGCTTCAAGGGGCGGACGTGGTGGACGGAGCGCGATATCGCGTGGCGATGAACAGCTTCCTGGCGGCTGGCGGCGACAACTTCTCGGTGCTGCTGGAAGGCACCGATGCGGTCGGAGGCGGGCAGGACGTCGACGCGTTGGAGGCTTACATCCAGCTGCAGGCGCCGTTGATGCCGCCTGCGGTAGATCGCATCATGCTGCGAGGGCTATGAGTCGATGACCGACGCGATGGATCGATTGGCTGGCTGGCAACAAAAAAGGGAAGTCGCTGCTGACAACGACTTCCCTTGCATTCACTGGCGGAGCAGGCGGGATTCGAACCCGCGGAGGGCTATTAACCCTCACACGCTTTCCAGGCGTGCGACTTAAACCGCTCATCCACCGCTCCGAGCCCATGATTATAGCAGTGGCAAAAGGGTCTTTCCGCTCGGTGAGTGGCCCTCAGGACGGATTTCCCGGCTTGCCCGCTTGCACCATGCGCATCGCCGAGGCAATCAGCGAGGCCGTTTCCGTCATATTGCTGGGCACGATCAGCGTTGTCGTTGCATCGGCAGCAACCTTGCCGTAGGCGTCGACTGCGCGTTCGGCGACCTTCAGCTGGACGGCCTGTTCGCCGCCAGGTTGGCGAATGGCTGCGGCCACGCGTTCGATCGCACCCGCGGTCGCTTCCGCAACTGCCGTGATGGCGGCGGCTTCGCCTTGCGCATTGTTGATCTGAGCCTGCTTTTCACCCTCCGAGCGTGCGATAAAAGCCTCGCGCTCGCCCGTCGCGATGTTGATCTGCTCCTGGCGTCGGCCTTCCGAGGCCGCGATCAGGGCACGCTTTTCGCGCTCGGCTGTGATCTGGCGCTGCATCGCCTGCAGGATTTCCTTCGGCGGCGTCAGGTCCTTGATCTCATAGCGGAGCACCTTGACGCCCCAGTTCAGCGCGGCTTCGTCGATCGCGGCGACGACCTGCGCGTTGATGATGTCGCGCTCCTCGAAGGTCTTGTCGAGCTCGAGCTTGCCGATGACGCTGCGCAGCGAGGTCTGCGCGAGCTGCGTGACGGCGACGATGTAGTTCGACGAGCCGTAACTCGCGCGCATCGGGTCGGTCACCTGGAAATACAGGATGCCGTCGACCTGCAATTGCGTGTTGTCGCGCGTGATGCAGATCTGGCTCGGCACATCGAGCGGAATTTCCTTCAGGCTGTGCTTGTAGGCGACCTTGTCGATGAACGGAATGAGGAAGTTGGGGCCGGGCGTCATCGTGCTGTGGTACTTGCCCAGCCGCTCGCGCACCCAGGCGTTCTGTTGGGGCACGAACTTGACGGATTGGCTGATCACGATCACCGCAATGGCGAGAATGACCAAGGGAACTGCGAAATCCATGGTTGCTCCTTGTATCTTGTCTGTATCAGGGGTATCAGCGGTATCAGACGGGTTCGACGACCAGCCGGTTGCCATGCATCTCGACGACCTGGTGCTCGCCTGCGATCGGTATCGTGCCGGGCCGCGGCACCACCGTCCATTGGGCGCCGCGGTAGCGGACCGCTGCAGTCCCATCGGATGCCCAGCGCGGCACATGGACACGCTCGCCGATGTCGAGGTTCACGTCGCGGTTGGCGGGGCTGGGTGCTTCGGCCGGCCGCCCGCGGCGGATCGCATACCAGGCCAGCACCGCGCCGACACCGATGACGGCGGCGACCACCATCTGCACCGTCGGTGAGAAGCCCAGGTGCGCAGCCACTGCCGCGGCCGCAAACCCCACGCCGAGCAGTAGCAGATAGACGGTGCCGGAAAGCAGTTCGAGCACGATGGCCGCCCCTGCGATGAGCCACCAGACGGTGGAGTTGGCCATGACGGTTCCCCGTTGTGGAAGGCCTTGCATTCTCATTCAAAAGCGCCGAGAGACTTTCATGCAAATTCCGTACACTTCGCGCCTCTTTGCCTGTCCGGAGCCCCCTGAATGAAATTCCGCTTTCCGATCGTCATCATCGACGAGGACTTCCGCTCCGAGAACACCTCGGGGCTCGGTATCCGCGCGCTCGCGCAAGCCTTCGAGAGCGAGGGCTTCGAGGTGCTGGGCGTGACCAGCTACGGCGACCTGAGCCAGTTCGCGCAGCAGCAAAGCCGGGCCAGCGCCTTCATCCTGTCGATCGACGACGAAGAGTTCACGGTCGGCCCCGACCTCGACCCGGCGGTGCTGAATCTGCGCAACTTCATCGGCGAAGTCCGGCGCAAGAATGCCGACGTGCCGATCTACATCTACGGCGAGACCAAGACGTCGCGGCACATTCCGAACGACATCCTGCGCGAGCTGCACGGCTTCATCCACATGTTCGAGGACACGCCGGAGTTCGTGGCGCGCCACATCATCCGTGAAGCCAAGAGCTACCTCGAAGGCGTGCAGCCGCCGTTCTTCAAGGCGCTGATCGACTACGCGGAAGATGGTTCGTACTCGTGGCACTGCCCTGGCCATTCGGGTGGCGTGGCGTTCCTGAAGAGCCCGGTCGGCCAGATGTTCCACCAGTTCTTCGGCGAGAACATGCTGCGCGCCGACGTCTGCAACGCGGTGGAAGAACTCGGCCAGTTGCTCGACCACACGGGCCCGGTGGCGGCCAGCGAACGCAATGCGGCACGCATCTTCAATGCCGACCACTGCTTCTTCGTGACCAACGGCACCAGCACCAGCAACAAGATGGTGTGGCACCACACTGTGGCGCCCGACGACGTGGTGGTGGTCGACCGCAACTGCCACAAGTCGATCCTGCACGCGATCATCATGACCGGCGCGATTCCGGTCTTCATGAAGCCCACGCGCAATCACTTCGGCATCATCGGCCCGATCCCCAAGAGCGAATTCGAGCAGAGCGCGATCAAGGCCAAGATCAAGGCCAACCCGCTGCTGAAGGATCGCGATCCGAACAAGGTCAAGCCGCGTGTGATGACGCTGACGCAGTCGACCTACGACGGCGTGATCTACAACACCGAGACCATCAAGAACATGCTCGACGGCTACGTCGACACGCTGCATTTCGACGAGGCCTGGCTGCCGCATGCGGCCTTCCATCCGTTCTACGGCGCCTACCACGCGATGGGCAAGCGCCGCGTGCGGCCGAAGGAGTCGCTGGTGTTCGCGACGCAGTCCACGCACAAGCTGCTGGCCGGCATCAGCCAGGCCAGCCATGTGCTGGTGCAGGATTCGCAGAACCGGGCGCTCGACCGTGACCTCTTCAACGAGGCTTACCTGATGCATTCGTCAACCAGCCCGCAGTACGCGATCATCGCGAGCTGCGACGTGGCTGCTGCCATGATGGAGCCGCCCGGCGGTACCGCGCTGGTGGAAGAGAGCATTCTGGAGGCGCTCGACTTCCGCCGTGCCATGCGCAAGGTCGAGGCCGAGTTCGGCAAGGACGAATGGTGGTTCAAGGTCTGGGGCCCCGAGAAGCTGGTCGACGAAGGCATCGGCCGCGCCGAAGACTGGATCATGAAGGGCGAAGGCAGCACCGACAGCAAGTCGCGCAGTGCCAAGCGCAACTGGCATGGCTTCGGCAAGCTGGCCGATGGCTTCAACATGCTGGACCCGATCAAGTCGACCATCGTCACGCCGGGCCTGGACCTGCAGGGCAAGTTCGCCGACAGCGGCATCCCGGCCAGCATCGTGACCAAGTTCCTCGCGGAGCACGGCGTGATCGTGGAGAAGACCGGTCTCTACAGCTTCTTCATCATGTTCACGATCGGCATCACCAAGGGCCGCTGGAATACGCTCCTGACGGCGCTGCAGCAGTTCAAGGACGACTACGCGCGCAACCAGCCGATGTGGCGCATCCTGCCGGAGTTCTGCCAGCAGCATCCGGGCTACGAGCGCATGGGCCTGCGCGACCTGTGCCAGCGCGTCCATGAGCTGTATGCCAAGTACGACGTGGCGCGCCTCACCACCGAGATGTACCTGTCGGACCTGACGCCCGCCATGAAGCCGAGCGATGCCTTTGCCCACATCGCGCACCGCAAGACCGAACGCGTGGAAATCGACGAGCTCGAAGGCCGCATCACCACCAGCCTGATTACGCCGTATCCGCCGGGCATTCCGCTGCTGATTCCGGGCGAGGTCTTCAACAAGAAGATCGTCGACTACCTGAAGTTCGCGCGCGAATTCAACACCCAGTGTCCGGGCTTCGAGACCGACATCCACGGCCTCGTGGCGCGCGTCGATGAGACCGGCAAGAAGCGTTACTACGCAGACTGCGTGCGCGCCGCGTAAGACGGCTCAGCCGAAGCGCAACGCCATCACGCCGCAGACGATGACCAGCGTGCCGATGGCGCGCTGCCATCCGAAGGGTTCGCGCAGCAGCAGCGTGCCGATCACGGCGGCGAAAAGCACCGAGGTCTCGCGCAGTGCCGCGACGACTGCAACGGGTGCGCGCGTCATCGCCCACAACGCGATACCGTAGCTCCCGAGCGATGCCAGCGTGCCGATCGCAGCGATCTTCCAGCGGCCGGCCATGTAGCGCAGCGCAGCGCCACGCTGCGGTCCGCGCTGCCACAGGACCAGCAGCAGGTAGGGAATGCCGTCGAACAGGAACAGCGCCGCCACGTACGCCGAGGCGTCGCCCGACGCGCGCACGCCCAGTCCGTCGATCACCGTGTAGAGCGCGATGATCGCGGCGTTGCTGAACGCGAAGCGCAGGGCCTTGCGCCGCTGCGCCTCGTCGCCAGCGTGCAACGCGGAGCGCGACAGTCCCAGCACGACAACGCCCGTGCAGATCACGGCCACGCCGATCCATGCCGAGACCGACAGCCGCTCACCGATGAAAGCCACGCTCCCCAGCGCAACCAGCAGCGGTGCGCAGCCGCGCATCACGGGATAGGTCAGGCCGAGATCGCCATGCCGGTAGGCGCCGGCCAGCGCGATGTAGTAGCCGAGGTGGATCACGGTGGACGCCGCGATGTAAGGCCACGCCACGGCATTCGGCAGCCCGGCATGCCACAGCAGCGGCAGCGCGACGAAGAAACCCAGGCTGTGGATCAGCGCGGTGTCGAGCTGCTTGTCGCGGCCGGACTTGATGAGCGCGTTCCAGCTGGCGTGCAGCAGCGCACCGCACAGCACGGCCAGGACGATCGGGCCCGTCAGCGCCACCGGGTCGCCGCGATCACGAGAGAAGGCATCGGCGGGCGCGGCCGAGATAGTGCGCCAGTGGCGGCGTCTGCAACTGCGGCGCCTTGGCCAGGTCGTCCCAGAGACGCAGCTTCACCGCGTCTTCGGCGTTCTCCTGTGCGATGAAGCGGGCAGCTTCATCCGTCGAGAAGATGCCGCCCTGCAGCAGCAGGCTGCGCCTGGAGTCGTCGGACAGCGCGGGGTGGTAGTCGGGTCGCGTCGCGCACAGATAGCGCTTGGCGTCGACATGCCACTGGATGGCGCGCAGCACGCGCTCGCTGAAGACGCCACGCAGGAAGGGCAGGGCGAAGTACTGGTGCAGGTCGTCGATGCCACGCAGCGTGGGCGATTCACCCTGGTCGTTCAGCAGATGGCCGAGATCGTGCAGCAGGGCCGCCGTCACGAGTTCGTCGTCGGCATCGGCCTGCTCGGCCAGCCAGGCCGTCTGCAGCGCGTGCTCCAGCTGCGTCACGGGTTCGCCGCTGTACTGCGCGGCGCCGTGGCGCGCGAACAGGGTCTCGATGTCGTCCAGCGAGAGTGCCATCGCTCAGGCCTCCGCGCCGGCCGACAGCCTGCTCGCGCCGCCAGCGGCTTCGGCCGCAGCCGCTGCCTGCTTCTGCTGATAGTTGCGCTGCGTGCGCTCCCGGCTGTTCATCACGTGCTGGTACATCGCCTGGCCGGCCGCTTCGGGGTCGCCCGCCGCGATGGCCTTGACGATCTGGCGGTGCTCGCGCGAATAGACCGTCATCGATTCGTTGGTGAGGTTCTGCCGGCGGAACAGCGACAGCTCGTTGACCAGCTTGCGATAGGTGGCCGTGAGCTTGGCGTTGCCCGCGAGCTCCAGCAGCCGGTCGTGGAATTTCAGGTTGAAGCGGTGGTAGTCGTGCGCGTTGTCGGCCTTCACGGCCTGGTCCATGGCGTCGGCCAGTTGGCGCAGTTCGCGCACTTCGGTGGCGCCGAGACCGGCGGCCAGCTTGCGGCCGACGTACAGGTCCATCACGGCGCGCAGCTCGAAGATCTCGAGGGCTTCTTCGATCGGCACATGGCGCACGAACACGCCGCGGTTCTTCTCGGTCTGGACGAGGCCGGCTTCTTCGAGCATGCGAAAGGCTTCGCGCACCGGGCCGCGCGACACGCCGAGCTGCTCGGCCAGCGTGGATTCGGTGAGCTTGGCGCCGGAGTCCAGCTCACCGTCCAGGATCATGCGTTCGATCTCGGCCTGCACCAGGTTCGCGAGGGAATTGCACTGAAGCTGTGCGATGGCGGGGTGGGTGGAGATCTTCTTGGCCATGGCGGAATCGTAGGTCGTTCATTGCAGATTGTCTACGATCTACAAAAGACAGTAAGCAATCCAGAGATGCAGGCCCCGATTTTGCTTTGGCGGTGTGTCACGAGGATGTCGTCTCGTGCCGCCACAGTCCCCCTTTTTCAAAATGAGGAGTCTCCGTTCATGAAATACGCGAAATCTCTGGTGGCCGCCGTTCTCGGCCTGGCCTTCGCCGCTGGCGCACTGGCGCAGAAGACGCAGCTGACGGTCTACACAGCGCTTGAAACCGACCAGCTCAAGGCTTACCAGGAGTCCTTCAACAAGGTCAACCCCAACATCGAGATCAAGTGGGTGCGCGATTCGACCGGCGTGGTCACGGCCAAGCTGCTCGCCGAGAAGGCCAATCCGCAGGCCGACGTGATCTGGGGCGTGGCCGCTTCCAGCCTCGCGCTGTTCGAGCGCAACGGCATGCTCGAGCCCTACGCGCCGCTGAACCTCGACGCGATCATGTCGCAGTACCGCGACAAGAAGACGCCGCCCGCCTGGTGGGGCATGGACGTGTTCGGCGCCGTGGTGTGCGTGAACACGGTCGAGGCGAAGAAGAAGAACATTCCGATCCCGACCACCTGGAAGGACCTGACCAAGCCCGAGTTCAAGGGCCAGGTCGTGATGCCCAACCCGGCATCGTCCGGCACCGGTTACTTCGACGTGGTCGCCTGGCTGCAACTCTGGGGCGACGACAACGGCAAAGGCGGTGGCTGGAAGTACATGGACGCGCTGCACGAGAACATCGGCCAGTACACCCATTCGGGCTCCAAGCCCTGCAACATGGCCGCCGCGGGCGAGTACGTCGCCGGGATCTCGTTCGAGTACCGCGGCCATACCAACAAGGCCAAGGGCGCGCCGATCGAACTGGTGTTCCCGAAGGAAGGCCTGGGCTGGGACCTCGAAGGCTTCGCGATCTACAAGGGCACCAAGAAACTCGACGCCGCCAAGAAGCTGGCCGACTGGGCTTCGTCGAAGGACGCGATGCTGCTGTACGGCAAGAACTTCGCGATCACCGCACAGCCTGGCGTGGCACCGAAGCTGGCGAACATTCCGGACGACTACGAGTCGCGCCTGATCAAGGTCGATTTCGACAAGGCCGCTGCCGGTCGCGAACGCACGCTGGCCGAATGGTCGAAGCGCTACGACGCGAAGAGCGAGAAGAAGTAACTCGCCATTGCCCGCGCCCAACCCGAGACCGCCCTGAACACATGAACGACGCCACCTACCTCGAGCTCCGGCGCATCCGGAAGAGCTTCGGCAGTTTCACCGCGCTGGACGACATCGATCTGACGATCCGTCGGGGCGAGTTCGTGTGTTTCCTCGGGCCTTCGGGTTGCGGCAAGACCACGCTGCTGCGGATCATTGCCGGGCTGGAAACGCAGACCGCCGGCACCATCCTGCAGGCCGGCCGTGACATCTCCGTCGAACCGCCGGCCGGGCGCGACTACGGGATCATGTTCCAGTCGTACGCGCTGTTTCCCAACCTGAGCATCGCGGACAACGTGGCCTACGGGCTGGTCAATCGCAAGCAGTCGCGCGCGCAGGTGGCGCCGCGGGTGGACGAATTGCTGCAGCTGGTCGGCCTGCCTGGCAGCGGCGCCAAGTATCCGTCGCAGATGTCGGGTGGCCAGCAGCAGCGCATCGCGCTGGCACGTGCACTGGCGACGTCGCCGGGGCTGCTGCTGCTCGACGAGCCGTTGTCTGCGCTCGACGCGATCGTCCGCGTGCATCTGCGCAACGAGATCCGCGCGCTGCAACGCAAGCTGGGTGTGACGACGATCATGGTGACGCACGACCAGGAAGAAGCGCTGTCGGTGGCCGACCGCATCGTCGTGATGAACCACGGCGTGATCGAGCAGGTCGGCACGCCGATGCAGGTCTACCGCGAGCCGGCGTCGCCCTTCGTGGCCGATTTCGTCGGCAAGGTGAACCGGCTGGCCGCGGTGGCCGAAGGCGATCACTGGTTCCGCTGCGGCGACATGCGCCTGCATTGCAAGCCCGAGGCCGGCGCGGATTTCCGGCCCGGACGCGAAGTGTCGCTGTACCTGCGCCCCGAAGACCGGGTCGTCGACGGCGTGCGCGACGACGATCCGATGCGCTGCACGGGCACCGTGCGGCACGTTGAATTCCTGGGCAGCAACTGCCTGGCCGAGGTCGCCGTCGACGGTATTCCCGGCCAGCCGCTGCAGTTGCAGTTCTCGCTCAACCAGATGGACGAGTTCGACGTGCGCGAGGGCAACACGCTGCGCTTCGCGTTGCGTGCCGATCGTTTGCGCGTGTTTCCCGTGGCGGCTGGATGAGCCATGTTCCAGCGCCCCAATTTCCTGCGGACCGCGTCGCCATGCCGGCCATCCTGAAGGCGCCTGCGCTCAAGCAGCGCGTTCACTGGAGCGACCGCATCGCGCATGTCGCGCTCGTCGGCATGGTGCTGTTGCTGGTCGTCGGGCTGGTCATGCCGCTGTTGCTGATCCTGTCCAAGGCGATCGAAGGGCAGGACGGCGGCGCGTCGGCCGGCTTCGGTGCCTTCACCGCCTATCTGGCGTCGCCGGCATTGCTCCAGAGCCTGTGGCACAGCGTCTGGGTCTCGGTGATGGTCACGCTGATCGTGGTGCCGCTGGCCTTCACCTTCGCCTATGCGCTCACGCGCAGCTGCATGCCGTTCAAGGGCCTGTTCCGCACGATCACGCTGCTGCCGCTGCTCGCGCCGTCGCTGCTGTCGGCCATTTCGCTGATCTACTGGTTCGGCAACCAGGGCGTCGCCAAGGACTTCTGGCTCGCGCTCGGTTTCGACAGCATCTACGGTGCGCCGGGCATCGTGCTGGCGGAGTGCTTCGCCGCGTTCCCGCACACGTTGATGATCCTGGTGACCGCGCTCACGCTGGCGGACGCGCGGCTGTATGAAGCGGCCGACGCGCTGGGCACCAGCACGCTGCGCAAGTTCTTCACCATCACACTGCCGGGCGCCAAGTACGGGCTGATTTCCGCCGCGCTGGTCACCTTCACGCTGGTCATCACCGACTTCGGCGTGCCCAAGGTCGTCGGCGGCAACTTCAACGTGCTGGCGACCGACGTGTTCAAGTTGGTGATTGGCCAGCAGGACTTCCAGCGTGGCGCGGTGGTCGCCTTGCTGCTGCTGACGCCGGCCGCATTCACCTTCGCGATCGACTATTTCGTGCAGCGCAAGCAAACCTCGACGCTGAGCGCGCGCGCGGTGCCGCTCACGCCGAAGCCGGCGCGCCGCTTCGACCTGGCGATGACCGCGTACTGCATGCTCATTGCGGCGCTGATGCTCGCGATGTTCTGCATGGCGGTGTTCGCCTCTTTCGCGACGCTCTGGCCCTACAACCTCACGCCGAGCCTGGTGCACTACGTGTCGGGCCTGGTCGATGCGGAACTCGGCGACGCGATGATCAACAGCCTGAAGCTCGCGGCCTGCACGGCGGTGTTCGGCACCATCGTCGTGTTCGTCGGCGCGTACATGCTCGAGAAGACGCGCGGCCTCGACTGGGCGCGGCCGATGATCCGCCTGATGGCGATGCTGCCGATGGCCGTGCCAGGCCTGGTGCTCGGCCTGGGCTATATCTTCTTCTTCAATGCGCCGGCCAATCCGCTGAACTTTCTCTACCAGAGCACCGCCTTGCTGGTGCTCTGCACGATCATCCATTTCTACACGACCGGCCACTTGACGATGGTGACCGCGCTGAAGTCGATCGATCCCGAATTCGAGGCGGTGTCGGCTTCGCTCAAGGTGCCGTTCTACAAGACCTTCTGGCGCGTCACGCTGCCGATCTGCCTGCCGACGCTGCTGGACGTGTCGCGCTATTTCTTCATCAACGCGATGACGACGATCTCGGCGGTGGTCTTCCTGTATTCGCCCGACACCAAGGTGGCTGCCGTGGCGATCCTGAACCTCGACGAGGCCGGCGAGAGCGGCCCGGCCGCGGCCATGGCGGTGCTGATCGCGGCGACTTCCACCGTCGTCACGCTGCTGTACCTGGCGTTCGGCAAGCTGGTCGACCGGCGCACGCAGCGCTGGAGGGCGCCCGCCCGATGAGCCGGCTTGCGCTGTTCGACCTCGACAACACGCTGCTCAACGGAGACAGCGAGGTGTTGTGGGGCGAGTTCCTGGTGGCGCAGGGCGTGCTCGGTCGCGATTTCGCCGAGCGCAACGCCGAGATGGACCGGCGCTACTTCGCCGGCGAGGCCGCGCCCGCCGATTTCTGCGAATTCTTCGCGAGCACCTTGGCGGGGCGCAGCGCCGCGCAATGGGAGCCCCTGCGGCAAGCGTTCATGGCCCAGGTCATCCGCCCTAGATTGCCGACGGCCGCGTTTGCGCTGGTCGGCCAGCATCGTGCGCAGGGCGACCAACTGGTACTGACCAGCGCCACCAGCCGCTTCCTGATCGAGCTCACGGCCGCGGAGCTCGGCTTCGATCACCTGATTTCGACCGAGCTGCAGGTTCAGCCTGATGGCTGCTTTGCCGGCACGACCGAGGGAACGCTCAACATGCGCGAAGGCAAGGTGACGCGTCTGCGCAGCTGGCTTGCCGATCACGCCATGCCAGCCGACGAGGCGCTGCGGCAGGCGACCTTCTACAGCGACTCCATCAACGACCTGCCATTGCTGCTGGCGGTCGGCCAGCCGGTGGCGGTCGACCCCGATCCCCAACTGGCACAGGAAGCGTTGCGGCGTCACTGG
Organism: Variovorax sp. GW821-FHT10B04; assembly: GCF_059415645.1. Classification (NCBI taxonomy): domain Bacteria; kingdom Pseudomonadati; phylum Pseudomonadota; class Betaproteobacteria; order Burkholderiales; family Comamonadaceae; genus Variovorax; species Variovorax sp. GW821-FHT10B04. Next base: position 45,360 of record NZ_JBWKNQ010000015.1, on the reverse strand, counting down.
CCGGTGCTGCGGCTTCCGCGCAGCGACATCTTTCGCCCCTGAGACATCCAATGAAAACGAACTTCGATCTCATCGTCGTCGGCGCCGGCATCGTCGGCCTGGCGCACGCCTATACCGCGGCCAAACGGGGCCTCGAGGTCTGCGTGGTCGAGCGCGACGCGGCCTGCGTCGGTGCATCGATCCGCAACTTCGGCTTCGTCACCGTCACCGGCCAGGGCGCGGGCGACACCTGGCGCCGCGCCCGGCGCGCGCGCGAAGTCTGGGGCGAGGTCGCACCGCAGGCCGGCATCGCGGCGCTGCACCACGGGCTGTTCCTGACCGCGTTCCGGCCGATGGCGCTCGACGTGCTCGAGGAGTTCATGGCCACGCCGATGGCCGACGGCTGCGAACTGCTCGACGTGGCGGAGGCCGCCCGGCGCGCGCCGGTGCTGCAGCTCGATGGCGCGCAGGGCGTGCTCTACAGCCCGCACGAGATGCGCGTCGAGTCGCGCACCGCGATCGGCCTGCTGGCCCGCTGGCTGGCCGAATCGATGGGCGTGACCTTCCGCTTCGGCGAAGCGGTGCTCGAGGTCGCGACCCCGAGGGTTCGCACATCGCGCGCCACGCTGCACGCCGAGCGCGTTGCGGTTTGCACCAACACCGACCTGAATGGACTGTTCGCCGAGCGGATCACACCGCATGGGCTGCGCCTGTGCCAGCTCCACATGCTTCGGGTCCAGCCCGAACAGGGCTTCAAGCTGCCGGGTTCGGTCATGGCCGACCTGAGCCTGGTGCGCTATCACGGCTACAGCAAGCTGCCGGCCGCCGCCAGACTGCTCGAGCAGATGAAGCGGGAAGAGGGCGAGTCGCTCGACCATGGCATCCACCTGATCGTGGTCCAGAGCGCCGACGGTTCGCTGGTGGTCGGCGATTCGCACCACTACGGCCCGGTGCTCGAACCCTTCGCCGACCAGCATGTCGACGACCTGATCCTGCGGCATCTGCACGAGACGCTGAAGCTGCAGGAAGCGCGGGTGACGGAGCGCTGGGTCGGTACCTATCCTTCGTCGCCAAGCACCGATTGCCTGATCGATCAGCCGGACGACGCCACGCGGCTGGTGCTGGTCACCAGCGGCACCGGCGCTAGCACGGCCTTTGGCATCGCGGAAGAAGTCTTCAACGCCTGGTGATACGGCCAGCGGCCATCCTCAAGGGAAACAACACATGACATCCAGCACACCCCGCCTGAGCGCCGTCGTCTTCGACTGGGCCGGCACCATCCTCGACTTCGGCTCCTGCGCGCCGATGGGCGCCTTCGTGCGCCTGTTCGAGAAGTTCGACATCACGCTGACCATCGACGAGGCACGCGGCCCGATGGGCATGGCCAAGTGGGACCACATCCAGGCGCTGGGCCGCCTGCCCGGCATCGCGGCGCAGTGGGAGAAGCGCTACGGCAAGCCCTTCGGCAATGCCGACGTGGACCATCTCTATGAAGTCTTCACGCCGATGAATGCCGCCGTGGTCGCGGACTTCGCCGACTTCATTCCCGGTGCCGTCGAGATGGTCGACACGCTGCGTGCGCGCGGCCTGAAGATCGGGTCGACCACCGGCTACAACCGGCCGATCATGGACATCGTGACGCCGATCGCCGCAGCCGGCGGCTACGTGCCCGACAACCTGGTCTGTGCCGGCGACCTGGCCGCGGGCCGGCCGTCACCGCTGATGATGTACCGCACCTTCGCCGATATCGGCGTCTGGCCGCCGTCGACCGTGGTGAAGGTCGACGACACCGGCGTCGGCGTCGAGGAAGGGCTGAACGCGGGCACCTGGACGGTCGGCCTCGCGGTCAGCGGCAATGCGGTGGGACTGCCGCTCGCCGACTGGCAGGCGCTCGACGCCGCCACGCAAGCGGCGCTGCGCGCGACCGCCACGGCCAAGCTCAAGGCCGCGGGTGCGCACTACGTGATCGACAGCGTGGCCGATCTGCTGCCTGTGCTCGACGACATCGAAGCCAGACTGGCGCAGGGCATGAAGCCCTGAGCCTGTGAGACGCCTTCGGCGCTGAAATACAGCGTTGCGTTCGGCGCACGAATCTGTCGTTCCGGGGGCACCGTATTGGTTGCAGCCGCCGCTTTTCGCGGTGGTCCATCCAGCAATCATCCGGAGCTTTTCAATGAACATCAGATTCCATCGCCTTGCCGCCGCCACCCTCGCCGTGGCGCTCAGCGCAGGGGCCTATTCCGCCATGGCTGCCACGGTGATGGTGGGCGGTGCGCCGATGTATCCGACGAAGGACATCATCGACAACGCGGTGAACTCCAAGGACCACACGACGCTGGTCGCCGCCGTGAAAGCTGCCGGCCTGGTCGATACGCTCAAGGGACCGGGGCCGTTCACCGTGTTCGCGCCAACCAACAAGGCCTTCGACGCGCTGCCGGCCGGCACGGTCGACACGCTGCTCAAGCCCGAGAACAAGGGCACGCTGACGTCGATCCTCACCTACCACGTGGTGGCCGGGAAGCTCGACACGGCCGCGCTGAAGAAGCAGATCAAGGAAGGCAAGGGCAGCGCCACGCTGACCACCGTCGCTGGCGGCACGCTGGTTGCCAAGACCAAGGGCGGCAAGGTGATGATCACCGACGAAAAGGGCGGCACCGCGACCGTGACCACGGCCAACGTCTACCAGTCGAACGGCGTGATCCACGTGGTCGACAAGGTGCTGCTGCCCAAGTGACCTGGCGGAGCGGGTGCAGCCTCTAGCGCGGTGCGTCTTCGCGGATGCGCAGGAAGCGTGCGAAGCGCGGCAGGCCGCTCGGGTTGCTGCCGTTGTAGCGGTAGGTGACCCAGCTGCCGATGGGTGGCGGCTGGTCACGCTGCGCGTCGGTGAGTCCGCCGCCCAGCTTGAAACGCTGGCCGTTGGGCATCTCGACCAGCATCGCACCCAGCCGTGCCGAATGCCGTCCCTTGCCGGGAATGTGTGCGACGACGCGGGCTTCCGCATCGTCATAGGGCTTGAACTTGAGCAGGTCGCCGGTGCGCTCGCCGCGGTACGGCGAGGCACCGCGATGCAGCATCAGGCCTTCAGCGCCGCCCTTCACCGCCTTGTCGAGCAGCGCCTGCAGCGCCGCATGCGTGGTGGCCCGCTGCTGCGGAACGGGCACGACCCAGGACGCGGCTGGGATCGGCAGCAATTGCCGCAGCGCGGCAAGGCGCGCGGTGAAGTCGCCCGGCTGTGCGGGCAGGTCGAACACCATGAAACGGATTTCGCGCCACGCCGCGTCGTTGGGCGACTGGCTGCGCACGGTGGAGACGGCTTCGTCGAAACGACCGCGACCGGCCCAGAGTTCGCCGTCCATCGGAATGCGCGGCAGATTGGCCGTGAACCAGGCTGGCGTGATCACCGGTTCGCCGCCGCGGGTCCACAGCCGGGTGCCGTCCCAGTAGCCGCGCACGCCATCGTATTTTTCGCTGACCCAGTAGTCGTCGAGCGACATGCCCTGCCGATAGACCTCGGCCAGCATCAGCTGCGGCGGCGCCTTGGACGCCGATGCCGCCGCTCGCGCACGCACGGCGAAAGGCAGAACCAGTGCGGTGCCCAGCGCCGCGAGAAAGCGCCGGCGAACGGCGGACGAGGGGCCTCTGTCGGCCCGCGGATACGGTGTCATCTTTTTCCTCCCTGAAAAGGCATGGACGCATGCTGGGCTGCGTCCTGCCGCCCGCTGTTGCGGGTCGGCGCCTGTCTTTCTATGCCTGAACTCAGTCGGCGGCGGCCTCCGCCAACCCGCCGACCACCTGGCTGAAGCCGCCGTCGACATAGGTGATTTCCGCCGTCACGCCGCCTGCGAGGTCGCTCAGCAGGAAGGCGGCGACATTGCCTACGTCGTCGATCGTCACGTTGCGGCGGATCGGCGAGGCCGCGGCCACGGCCGGCAGCAGCTTGCCGAAGCCCTTGATGCCGCTGGCGGCCAGCGTCTTGATCGGGCCGGCGCTGATGCCGTTGACGCGCATGCCCTTGGGGCCGAGCGATTCGGCCAGGTAGCGCACGGAAGCTTCGAGCGACGCCTTGGCCAGGCCCATCGTGTTGTAGTTCGGCACCGAGCGGATGGCGCCGAGGTAGGTCAGCGTGAGCAGTGCCGACTTGGGGTTCAGGTAGGGCAGCGCGGCCTTGGCCATCGCGGGGAAGCTGTAGGCGCTGATGTCGTGCGCGATCTTGAAAGCCTCGCGCGACAAGCCTTCGAGGAAGTCGCCGGCAATGGCCTCGCGCGGCGCGTAGCCGATGCTGTGCACGAAGCCGTCGAAGGTCGGCCAGGTCTGCGCGAGATCGGCGAAGAGTTTTTCGATCTGGGCATCGTCACCCACGTCGCAATCGAATATCAGCTTCGAATCGAAGTCGGCAGCGAATTCGGTGATACGGTCCTTGAAGCGCTCGCCGACATAACTGAAGGCGAGCTCGGCGCCTTGCGCATGGCAGGCCTTGGCGATGCCGTAGGCGATGGAGCGGTTGCTCAGCACGCCGGTGATCAACAGTTTTTTGCCGGAAAGAAAGCCCATGAAGTTGCCTTGTGAAAATCTTGGGCAGAATTCTCGCATGCGAGCCTGGCTGCTTTTTCTGTTGGCGTTCTCGGCAGCCCCTTCGTGGGCCGCCCTTGCCTACGCACAGTTCGGCGATGTGAAGTACCCACCGGGCTTCACCAACTTCAGCTACGTGAATCCACAGGCGCCCAAGGGCGGCGAGATCCGCCTGGTGCCGCCGACACGCCCGACCAACTTCGACAAGTTCAACCCGTTCACGCTCAAGGGCACCGCGCCGTATGGCATCGGCTCGCTGATGATAGAGAGCCTGCTGACAGGCAATGCCGAGGAGCCGACCACCGCCTACGGCCTGCTGGCCGAGGACGTGGAGGTCGCGGCGGACAAGCGATCGGCCACCTTCCGCATCAACCCGCGAGCGCGATTCAATGACGGGACGCCGGTGCTGGCGGCCGACGTGGTGCATTCCTTCAAGACGCTGACGGGCAAGCTGGCGGCACCGCAATTCCGCACCATCTATGCCGAGGTGAAGGACGCCACCGCCATCGACGAGCGCACGGTGCGCTTCGATTTTTCGAGCCCGAACCCCGAGCTGCCGCTGGTGGTGGGCGGCATGGCGGTCTTCAGCCGCGCCTGGGGACAGGGCAAGCCCTTCGACCAGATCACGACCGACGTACCGATCGCCTCCGGCCCGTACAAGATCGCGAATCCGCGCATGGGCCGCGACATCACCTACGTACGGGATCCGGCCTACTGGGGCGCGGAGCTGCCGGTGCGCAAGGGCATGTTCAATTTCGATCGGGTCACCTTCAAGATCTACCTGGACGACACCTCCCGCTTCGAGGGCCTGAAGGCCGGCGAATACGACTTCATGCGCGAATTCACCTCGCGCAACTGGGCGCGCCAGTACACCGGCAAGCAGTTCGCCTCGGGCGAATTGAAGAAGCAGGCCTTCGAGAACCGCAATCCCGGCGATTTCCAGGGCTACGTCTTCAACGTGCGCAATCCGAAGTTCAAGGACATCCGGGTGCGGCAGGCGATCGGCCTGGCGATGGACTTCGAGTGGCTCAACAAGCAGCTGTTCTACGGCATCTACAAACGGGTCGACGGTTATTTCCCCAACAGCGAATTCCATGCGCAAGGCTTGCCGAAGCCGGACGAGCTCGCGTTGCTGGAGCCGCTGCGCGCCCGGTTGCGACCGGAGGTGTTCGGTCCGGCGGCGCTGTCGCCGAGCACCGCACCACCCGGCAGCCTGCGCGACAACCTGCGCAAGGCACGCGGCTTGCTGGAGGAGGCGGGCTGGACCTACCGCGACGGCGCGCTGCGCGACGCAAAGGGCGAAGCCTTCACCATCGAGTTCCTGAACGACCAACCTTCGCTGATCCGTGTCGCCACGCCATTCCAGACAGCGCTCCAGAAACTCGGTATCCAGATGAATTTCCGGACGGTCGACTTCTCCTTGTCGCAGCAGCGGATGGACAACTTCGACTTCGAGATGACCACCGTTCGCTTGCCCGGCAGCACCGCGCCGGGGGGTGAACTGCTGGAGTTGTACGGTTCCAAGGCCGCTGCGACCCACGGCTCGTCGAACATCTGGGGCATCGCCGATCCGGCCGTCGATGCGCTGCTCCAGAAGGTGGTCGGTGCCACCACGCGGCCTGAACTCGGGGCCGCGCTGCGGGCGCTCGACCGGGTGCTGTCGCACGGCTACTACTCCGTGCCGCAGTACTACGGCGACGCCTTCCTGATCGGCTATCGGCCGCGGCCCTTCGTGCTGCCGCCGACCATTCCGCCTTATTACCAGCCCGACACCTGGGCGATCAGCACATGGTGGGCGTCGCCCGCCAACAAATAGATCGGTATCGATGGCGAGCTACATCCTCAAACGCCTGCTGTTGATGGTGCCGACGCTGTTCGGCGTGCTGCTGCTGACCTTCGTCGTGATCCAGTTCGTGCCGGGCGGCCCGGTCGAGCAGATGGTCGCGCAGTTGCAGGGCCGGGATTCGGGTGGCGAACGCGCCGCCAGTTCCGGCGCCGGCTATCGAGGCCGGCAAGGGCTGGACGAGAAGCGCATCGAGGAGATCAAGCAGCTCTACGGCTTCAACAAACCGCCGGTCGAGCGTTTCTGGCAGATGCTGAAGTCCTTTGCGCGCTTCGACCTGGGCCAGAGCTTCTACCAGCGCAAGGCGGTATGGGAACTGGTCAAGGAGAAGATGCCGGTGTCGATCAGCCTCGGCCTCTGGACCTTCTTCATCAGCTACCTGATCGCGGTGCCGCTGGGTGTTGCCAAGGCCGTCCGCGCCGGCTCGCGCTTCGACTTCCTGACGACGCTGGTTGTGCTCGTCGGCTATGCGATTCCGGGCTTCGTGCTCGGCGTCGCGCTGCTGGTGATCTTCGGCGGCCAGCTCCAGTGGTTTCCGCTGCGGGGGCTGACCTCGTCCAACTGGGAGTCGCTGAGCTGGGGCGGCAAGGTGGTCGACTACCTCTGGCACATCGCATTGCCGATCACGGCGATGGTGCTCGGCAGCTTTGCGGTGACGGCCATGCTGACCAAGAACTCATTTCTCGAGGAGATCCGCAAGCAGTACGTGCTGACGGCGCGCGCCAAGGGGCTGAGCGAGCGGCAGGTGCTGTGGAAGCACGTGTTCCGCAACGCGCTGATCCCGATCATCACGGGCTTCCCGGCGGCCTTCATCGGCGCCTTCTTCACGGGCTCGCTGCTGATCGAGACGCTGTTCTCGCTCGACGGACTTGGGCTGCTCAGTTATGAGAGCGTGATCCGGCGCGACTATCCGGTCGTGCTGGGCACGCTCTATCTTTTCACGTTGATCGGCCTGGTGACCAAGCTGATCAGCGATCTCTGCTACGTCTGGGTGGATCCGCGTGTCAAATTTGACTGACCCCCCCGAAGCGGCCGCTGGTCGCCTCCCCCCCGGGGGGACGCCGCTGGAGGACCGGCGGAGCCGGATCCTCGGCGGCTCTGGTCTGGGCAGCAATGCATTGCCGGCGGCCTTGTCGCCGGGGCGCCGTGCGTGGCTGCGCTTCAAGCGCAACCGGCTCGGCTTCTGGAGTCTGGTGATCTTCTCGGTGCTGGTCGTGCTGAGCCTGTTCGCCGAAGTGCTGTCGACCGACCGGCCCCTGGTCGTGCGCTACGAGGGGCAAACCTATTTCCCGGTGCTGCGCGAATATTCGGAGAAGACTTTCGGCGGCGACTTCGAGACACCGGCCGATTACCTCGACCCGTTCATCCGCCAGCGCATCACGCAGGGCGGCAACTGGGCAATCTATGCGCCCAACCCGTACGGGCCGAAGACGCTCAATTACTTCGCGACCTCGCCCAATCCCGCGGCGCCGTCGCGCGAAAACTTCTTCGGTAGCGACGATCGCGGCCGTGACCTGCTGGCGCAACTGATCTACGGCTTCCGCGTGAGCGTGCTGTTCGCGCTGGCGCTGACCTTCATCGGCGTGGTGCTGGGCGTGATCACCGGTGCGATCCAGGGCTTCTTCGGCGGCAAGACCGACCTGGCCTTCCAGCGCTTCATCGAGATCTGGGGCTCGATGCCGGAGCTCTACTTGCTGATCATCTTCAGCGCGATCTTCGCGCCCAGCGTGGCTTTGCTGCTGGTGCTGCTGAGCCTGTTCGGCTGGATGGGCCTGTCGGATTACGTGCGGGCCGAGTTCCTGCGCAACCGGCAGATGGACTACGTGCGTGCCGCGCGTGCGCTGGGCGTGGGCAACCTGCAGATCATGTGGCGCCACATCCTGCCGAACAGCATGACGCCGGTCGTGACCTTCCTTCCGTTTCGCATGAGCGCCGCCATCCTTGCGCTGACTTCACTCGATTTTCTCGGGTTGGGCGTGCCGCCGGGCACGCCGTCGCTCGGCGAGCTGTTGAGCCAGGGCAAGGCCAACATCGACGCCTGGTGGATCTCGCTGTCGACCTTCGGCGTGCTGGTCGTCACGCTGATGCTGTTGACCTTCATGGGCGATGCGTTGCGCGATGCCCTGGACCCGCGAAAGGCCGAGAAATGAACGCGCCGATCTCGTCGCCGTTGCTCGATGTTCGCGGCCTCCGCGTCGCCTTTGGCGGAAAAGAGGTCGTGCATGGCATCGACTTCCATATCGCGCCGGGCGAGAAGCTGGCACTCGTCGGCGAATCCGGCTCTGGCAAGAGCGTGACGGCGCTGAGCCTGCTTCGGCTGGTGCAGAACGCCGATCTCTCGGGGCGCGCGACGTTCGGCGGCCTCGAGGGTGGCCAGGCGCGCGATCTGCTGGCGCTGCCCGAGCGAGCGCTGCGCGGTGTCCGCGGCAAAGAGATCGCGATGATCTTCCAGGAGCCGATGACTGCGCTGAACGCGCTCTACAGCGTGGGCGACCAGATCGCGGAAGTGCTCGAACTGCACGAAGCGCTGTCGAAGCGCGATGCGCAGGCCGCCGCCGTGCAACTGCTGGCCGATACGGGCATTCCCGAGCCGGCGCGGCGGGCGAGGGCGCTGCCGCACCAGCTGTCCGGCGGGCAGCGGCAGCGCGCGATGATCGCGATGGCGCTCGCCTGCAAGCCGCGCCTGCTGCTCGCAGACGAGCCGACCACCGCACTCGACGTGACGGTGCGCGCGCAGATCCTCGAGCTGCTGGCCGGCTTGCAGCGCCGCTACGGCATGGCCGTGCTGCTCATCACACACGACCTGAACCTGGTCCGCCGCTTCGCCGACCGCGTGGCGGTGATGGAGAGCGGGCACATCGTCGAGCAGGGCGAGGTGGCGAGCGTGTTCGACGCGCCGAGGCATCCCTACACACGCAAGCTGATCGACAGCCGGCCCGTGCGCGAGGTTGCTGCGCTGCCGGACGCGCAGGCCGCGCCGGTGCTGTCGGCCGACGCATTGCGTGTGAGCTATCCGGTTCCGCGACCCGGCATCGCCGGCTGGTTTCGCAAGGGTGCGTTCGTGGCGGTCCAGGGCGCCGATTTCCGTATCGCGCCCGGCGAGACGCTTGGCGTGGTCGGCGAATCCGGCTCGGGCAAGTCGACGCTGGCGTTGGCAGCGCTCGGCCTGCTGCCGCACGGCGGTGAATTGAATGTCACGGGCAAGACCTGGGGCATGGGGCGCGCGTCCGACCGTGCGCTGCGCCGCACGATGCAGGTGGTCTTCCAGGATCCATTTTCGTCGCTGTCGCCACGCATGACGGTCGAGGAGATCGTCGGCGAGGGGCTGACCGTGCACGAGCCCGGAATCGGCGCCGAGGCGCGACGCGGCCGCGTCCTTGCTGCGTTGGCCGACGTCGGGCTGACGGAAGCGCAATTTCCTGCGCTGCTGTCGCGCTATCCGCACGAGTTCTCGGGCGGGCAGCGCCAACGGCTGGCGATTGCACGGGCGCTGATCGTCGACCCGCAGCTGCTGGTGCTCGACGAGCCGACCAGCGCGCTCGACGTGACCATCCAGAAGCAGGTGCTGGGCCTGCTGCAACGCCTGCAGCGCGAGCGCGGGCTGAGTTATCTGCTCATCACCCATGACGTCGAGGTGATCCGCGCGATGGCGCACCAAGTCATCGTCATGAAGGACGGCGCCATCCTGGAATCCGGCCCGGTCGATCGCGTGATCGATGCGCCCGAACATCCCTACACCCGGACGCTGGTGGCTGCGGCACTGGCTGATTGAAAGCAGAAGAACACTGAATGTCGAATATCGGATATGACCGCCGCGGTGCCTGGCGCGCCGCGCTGGCGTGCATGGTGACGCTTGCGGTGGCGATGGGGCTTGGGCGTTTCGCCTTCACGCCGATGCTGCCCATCATGCTGCACGAGGGAAAGCTGGATCTGCAGGAGGGCGGCCTGCTGGCGTCGCTCAACTACCTGGGCTACTTCGTCGGGGCGTTGTCGTGCGCATCGATCCGCCTCCGGCCCGTTTTCATGGTGCGGATGGCGCTCCTGGCGACGGCGGCGTTGCTGCTCGGCATGGGGTTGTTCCACGGCTTTACCGTCTGGAGCGTGCTGAGGACCGCTGCCGGCGCCGTGAGTGCCTGGGCCTTTGTCTTCGCTTCGGGCTGGGGCTCCCGCCGCTTGGCCGAGAGCGGCGCGCCGGCGCTTGGCGGCGTGATCTTCACCGGCCCCGGCATCGGCATCGCGGCGACCGGGCTGCTTGGCGGCGTGATCGGACGCTGGGGCTCGGATGCGGCCTGGATCGGTTTTGGCCTGGTCGCCGTGGCACTGACCGCCGTGATCTGGCGCGTGTTCAACGACGGCGCAACGACCACCACTGGAAAATCGACGGCTGGAGCCTCGGCCGCTCCTGTTGCCGTCGGCAATGCAGCCGCGGCGCGGTCGGACGCGCGTTGGCTGGTCGGGCTCTACGGTCTGGCCGGCTTCGGCTACATCATCACCGCGACTTTTCTGCCGGTGATCGCCCGGCAGGCGCTGCCCGGCTCGAGCTGGCCCGATCTGTTCTGGCCGCTGTTCGGCGTGGCGGTGGTGCCGGGCGTGCTCATCGGTGCGCGTGCGCCCCTGCATTGGGACAACCGCCTCTTGCTGGCCGCCGGTTTCCTGATGCAGGCGGTCGGCGTGGTGTTGTCGGTCGTGTGGCCTACGATCGCGGGGTTCGCGGTCGGTAGCCTGCTCCTGGGCCTGCCTTTCACCGCGATCACCCTGTTCGCAGTGCGGGAAGCGCGTCGACTGCACGGCAATGCCGCTGCCGGGCTGATCGGCTATGCCACGGCGTCGTACGGGGTCGGGCAGATCGTCGGCCCCTTGTTCGCTGCGCCGCTGGTGCACCGCACGGGCTCGTTCAATGTTCCGTTGCTCGCCGCGGCGGGTGCGTTGGCGGTCGGCGCCCTGCTGTTCATCTGGGTCTGGCGCCGTTCCGCGAACGCGCTCAAAGTGGCTTCCATTTAGAGGCCGCCGTATTTAAACGCAATTGGCATATAATTCGAGGCTCACGACCAAACGGGCGGGTACTTACCGCCCGTTTTTTTATGGGTCGACGCATTCTCGATGACGCAGGCGGGCGGATATCGGGCAACACCAAAGGCGAACAAATACACGTGGCATTGCAGCAGACAGTGGAACAAACCGTGGCCGGTCTCGGTTACGACCTGGTCGAGATCGAACGCTCGGCGGGCGGATTGCTGCGTGTCACGATTGATTTGCCCTGGCATGCCCCCACTTCGGAGGCTGCAGCGGCTGGTTTGCCCGAGCCGTTCGTGACGGTCGAGGACTGCGAAAAGGTCACGCGCCAGCTCCAGTTCGCGCTGGAGGTGGATGGTGCCGAATACAAGCGGCTCGAGGTTTCCTCGCCGGGCATCGATCGGCCGCTGCGCAACGAGCAGGATTTCGAGCGTTTTGTCGGCGAGGTGATCGATATCACGCTCAAGGCGCCGATGGGTGCCGCAGCAGGGGGGCTGGTGTCGGCCTCCCGCAAGAAGTTTCGCGGCACGCTGGAGCGTGCCGAAGGCGGGAGTGGCTGGCAGATCGTCTGGAGCCAGGAGCCCGAAGGCAAGCCGGCGCCGAAGCCCGGGCAAAAAGTCAGCAAGAAGCGCGCGCCTGCACCGTTGCAGGCGCTTGGTTTTGTATTGGGCGAATTGCGCGAGGCCCGGCTCGCCCCGATCGTGGATTTCAAGGGCCGCAAGGCTAGAGCCCCCGAGGGTTCTGCAGACAAAACCCCAACGGGTTTTTCGGATATTGGCGGCACGGAAGTGTCGGACTGAAAGAGGAGCGTAGTGGCATGAATCGCGAAATGTTGATGTTGGTGGATGCGATCTCGCGCGAAAAGAACGTCGAGCGCGACGTGGTCTTTGGCGCGGTCGAATCAGCGCTGGCGCAAGCGACCAAGAAGCTCTATCCGGGCGATGTGGACATTCGCGTCGCCGTCGATCGCGACAGCGGCGACTACGAAACCTTCCGCCGTTGGCACGTCGTTCCCGATGAAGCGGGCCTGCAGTTGCCCGAGCAGGAAATCCTTCTGTTCGAAGCCAAGGAAGAGATGTCGGACATCGAGGTCGGCGAGTACATCGAAGAAGCGGTGGACTCGGTGCCGATCGGCCGTATCGGCGCGATGGCTGCCAAGCAGGTCATCCTGCAGAAGATCCGTGACGCCGAGCGCGAAATGCTGCTCAACGACTTCATGTCGCGTGGTGACAAGATCTTTGTCGGCACCGTCAAGCGCCTGGACAAGGGCGACATCATCGTCGAAGCCGGCCGCGTCGAAGGACGCCTGCGCCGCAGCGAGATGATCGCCAAGGAAAACCTGCGCAACGGCGACCGGGTTCGCGCCATGATCATGGAAGTGGATCTGACGCTGCGCGGTGCGCCGATCATCCTCTCGCGCTCGGCGCCGGAATTCATGATCGAGCTGTTCCGCCAGGAAGTGCCTGAGATCGAGCAGGGCCTGCTCGAGATCAAGAGCTGCGCCCGTGACCCGGGTTCGCGCGCCAAGATCGCCGTGCTCTCGCACGACAAGCGGGTCGACCCGATCGGCACCTGCGTCGGCGTGCGCGGTACGCGTGTCAATGCCGTGACCAACGAACTTGCTGGCGAGCGCGTCGATATCGTGCTGTGGTCCGAGGACCCTGCGCAGTTCGTGATCGGCGCCTTGGCGCCTGCCAATGTGTCTTCGATCGTGGTCGACGAAGAAAAGCATGCCATGGACGTGGTGGTCGACGAGGAAAACCTCGCGATCGCGATCGGCCGTGGCGGGCAGAACGTTCGCCTGGCCTCCGACCTGACCGGTTGGAAGATCAACATCATGGACGCCAGCGAATCGGCGCAGAAGCAGGCCGCTGAGACCGACTCCAGCCGCAAGCTCTTCATGGAAAAGCTCGATGTGGACGAGGAAATCGCCGACATCCTGATCAACGAAGGTTTCACCAGCCTCGAGGAAGTGGCCTATGTGCCCATCTCCGAGCTGCTCGAGATCGAAAGCTTCGATGAGGACACGATCAATGAGCTGCGCTCGCGTGCAAAGGACGCGTTGCTCACGATGGAAATCGCCAAGGAAGAGAGCGCGGAGGGCGTTTCGCAGAATCTGCGCGACCTCGAAGGACTCGATCCCGAACTCATTCCGAAATTGGCCGAGGCGGGTGTCCACACCCGTGACGACCTGGCCGACCTCGCGGTCGATGAACTCACCGAGATCACCGGCCACAGTGCCGATGACGCCAAAGCCCTCATCTTGAAAGCCCGCGAACATTGGTTCGCTGGCCAAGCGTGATGGTCATGGAGGCACGAACCACATATGTCCAGCACCACTGTCGCCGAGTTCGCTAACGAGCTCAAGAAGACCCCCGAAACCCTGCTTGACCAGCTCAAGAGCGCGGGCGTGCCCAAGGCCGCGCCGACTGATGCGCTCACGGAGTCCGACAAGCAGCGCCTGCTCGGTTTCCTGAAGGCCAGCCACGGCACCGCCGAGCCCGAGCGCAAGAAGATCACGCTCGTCAAGAAGTCGACCAGCGAAATCAAGCAGGCCGACGCCACTGGCCGTGCCCGCACGATCCAGGTGGAAGTGCGCAAGAAGCGCACCTTCATCCAGCGCGACGACAGCCCCGGCGTGCCTGAGAGCGCGGAAGCCGAAGCGCCCGCTGCGCCGCCGGCCGAGCCCAAGGTCGACACGGCGGAACTGACGCGTCGCGAGGAAGAGGCGCGCCGCCAGGCGGAGCTCATCCGGCGCCAGGAAGAAGAGCTGAACGAAAAGCGCCGCCAGCGCGAAGAGGCCGAGGCGCGTGAGCGCGAGCGTGTCGAGCGCGCGGAACAGCAGGCCAAGGCCGAAGCCGAACGGCGCGCCGCTGCAGCAGCGGCCGAAGCGGCTGCTGCACAAAAGCGCAATGCAGCCCCTCCGGCGGCCCCGACGGCGTCTGCCGTCGCCGCGACCGCTGCGGCCGAAAGCAAGGCAGCTGCTGTTGCGCAGGCCAAGGAAGATGCACGGGCCAAGGTCGAAGCCGAATCGAAGGCGCGTGCCGACGAAGAAGCTGCGCGCGCCAAGGATCTGGACGAGCGTCGTCGCAAAGCCTTGGCGGAAGCCGAAGCCATCCGCGCGATGATGAATGCGCCGGCACGCGTGCTGGTGCCGCACAAGGCGCCCGAGAAGCCGGCGCCCGCGGCCAAGACGGCCAGTGTCAAGGGCACGCTGCACAAGCCAGCCACGCCGGCTGCACGTCCAGGGGCGCCTGCCGCTCCTGCGGCAGCTGCTGCCGCGGCGCCCGGTGCAGGCAAGGAAGTCAAGTCTGCCAAGCTTTCGTCCAGCTGGGCGGGTGATCCGGCCAAGAAGAAGGAAATCAAGACGCGCGGTGACGCCAGCGGTGGCGTCGGGCGCGGCAACTGGCGCGGAGGCCCGCGCGGTCGCCGCGGCAACGACCGCGGAGGTCCGGAGGAGCATGTCCAGGCAGCGCCGGTCGAAGCCCGCGTGCTCGAAGTGCATGTGCCTGAAACCATCACCGTGGCCGAACTGGCCCACAAGATGGCCGTCAAGGCGCAGGAAGTCATCAAGCAGCTCATGAAGCTGGGCATGATGGCGACCATCAACCAGTCGCTCGACCAGGACACCGCGATGATCATCGTGGAAGAAATGGGCCACAACGCGGTGGTTGCGGCGCTCGACGATCCGGAAGCCTTCACGGACGAGGACGTCAGCGCCCAGGTGGCTGAAGCCCTGCCGCGTGCGCCGGTCGTGACCGTGATGGGCCACGTCGACCACGGCAAGACCTCGCTGCTGGACTACATCCGCCGTGCCAAAGTGGCTGCGGGCGAAGCAGGGGGCATCACCCAGCACATCGGTGCGTACCACGTGCAAACCGAACGCGGCATGGTGTCCTTCCTCGACACCCCGGGTCACGAGGCGTTCACCGCCATGCGTGCCCGCGGTGCGCAGGCTACCGACATCGTCATCCTCGTGGTGGCGGCCGACGACGGCGTGATGCCGCAGACCAAGGAAGCCATCAAGCACGCGAAGGCGGCAGGTGTGCCGATCGTGGTTGCGATCAACAAAGTCGACAAGCCCGATGCCAACCTGGACCGCGTGAAGCAGGAACTGGTGGCCGAAGAAGTCGTGCCTGAAGAGTACGGCGGCGACGTGCCGTTCGTTCCGGTGTCGGCCAAGACCGGCCAGGGCATCGATGAACTGCTCGAACAGGTGCTGCTGCAAGCCGAAGTGCTGGAACTCAAGGCGCCGGTCGATGCCGCTGCCAAGGGTCTGGTCATCGAAGCGCAGCTCGACAAGGGCCGTGGTCCTGTCGCAACCGTGCTCGTTCAGTCCGGTACGCTCAAGACCGGCGACGTGGTCCTGGCTGGTTCGACCTATGGCCGCGTGCGCGCCATGCTCGACGAGAACGGCAAGGCGATCAAGTCGGCCGGTCCGTCGATTCCGGTGGAAATCCAGGGTCTGACCGAAGTGCCGCAAGCGGGCGACGAGTTCATGGTGATGGCCGACGAACGTCGGGCGCGCGAAATCGCGACTTACCGTGCCGGCAAGTTCCGCAACACCAAGCTGGCCAAGCAACAGGCAGCCAACCTGCAGAACATGTTCACCGACCTGTCGGCGGGCGAAGTGCAGACGCTGCGGCTCATCATCAAGGCCGACGTGCAGGGTTCGCAGGAAGCACTGGCGCAGTCGCTGCTCAAGCTGGCGACCGAAGAAGTCAAGGTGCAGATGGTGTACGCCGGTGTCGGCGGCATCAGCGAAAGCGACATCAACCTCGCGATCGCCTCCAAGGCCATCGTGATCGGCTTCAATGTCCGTGCCGATGCGGGTGCGCGCAAGCTGGCCGAGAGCAATGGCGTTCAGCTGAACTACTACAGCATCATCTACGACGCCGTGGATGAAGTGAAGGTGGCGATGTCCGGCATGCTGGCACCCGAGCGGCGTGAAGAGATCATCGGTTCGGCCGAGATCCGCACGGTGTTCGTGGCTTCCAAGATCGGTACGGTCGCGGGTTCGTACATCACCTCGGGGTCTGTCAACCGCAGTGCGCATTTCCGCCTGCTGCGCGACAACGTGGTGGTCTACACGGGCGAAATCGACTCGCTGAAGCGCCTCAAGGACGATGTCCGAGAAGTGCGCGAAGGCTTCGAGTGCGGTATCAAGCTCAAGAACTACAACGACATCAAAGAAGGCGATCAGCTCGAATTCTTCGAGATCAAGGAAATCGCACGGACGCTGTAAGCGTCGACTGCAACGCTGCCCATGCCCAAAAGAAAAGCTGCTGCCCCCAATCGCGCGTTCAAGGTTGCCGATCAGATCCAGCGGGATCTGACGGAGCTGATCGCGCGCGAGTTGAAGGACCCGCGCGTGGGCATGGTCACGATCCAGGCGGTCGAGGTCACCCCCGACTATGCGCACGCCAAGATCTTCTTCAGTCTGCTGGTCGGCGACCCGGTCGAGACGACCGAGGCGCTGAACCAGGCTGCAGGTTTTCTGCGCAACGGCCTGTTCAAGCGCCTGCAGATCCACACCGTGCCGACGCTGCATTTCCTGTTCGACCGCACCACCGAGCGTGCGGCCGACATGAACGCGCTCATCGCACAGGCCGTCGCCTCCCGCTCGAAAGAAGAGTAGGCATGAACGCGCCACGCACAAGGGTGCAGCGGCGCCCTGTGCATGGGGTGTTGTTGCTCGACAAGCCGCTGGGTCTTTCCAGCAATCAGGCCTTGCAAAAGGCCAAGTGGTTGCTGCGCGCCGAAAAAGCGGGTCATACGGGCACGCTCGATCCGCTCGCGACCGGTGTACTGCCGTTGTGCTTCGGTGCTGCAACCAAGTTCAGCCAATTGCACCTGGACGCCGACAAGACGTACGAAGCCACGGCGCGCCTGGGTGTGAAGACATCCACGGGCGATGCCGAGGGCGAGGTGATCGCCGAACGCGCCGTGCAGGTCACGCCAGATGATCTGGCGCGTGCCGAGGCGCGCTTCACCGGTCCGATCCGACAAGTGCCGCCCATGCACAGTGCGCTCAAGAAGGACGGCAAGGCGTTGTATGAATATGCTCGCGAAGGCATCGAAGTCGAGCGTGCCGCGCGCGACGTCGTGATCCACCAGCTGTCCGTTCGCGCGATCGATGCCGAGAACATCCGCATCGTTGCGATGGTCAGCAAGGGCACCTACATCCGCACGCTCGGCGAGGACATCGGCGAAGCGCTCGGTTGCGGCGCACACCTGACTTCGTTGCGCCGTGTGGCGACCGGTGGCTTCGGCGAAGCGCAGTGCGTGACGCTGGAGGCCCTGGAGGCGATGAGCGAGGACGAGCGGCTGGCGCAACTCCTGCCGGCTGAGTCCCTGGTGGCCGGCCACGGCCGCGTCACGCTGGGCACGGAAGATGCGGCGCGTTTCCTGTCCGGCCTGCGCCGTCGGGGCCAGTGGGCCGACGCCGAGGCGGTCGCCGTGTTCGGCCAGGAGCCGGCGGCTTTCCTGGGCACGGCCCATGTGACCGCCAACGAACTGATACCGGGGCGTTTGCTGAACCCCATCGAAATCCAGCAAATCCTTTTGAATGCATCCCTGAACGCATCTTCTTGCGAGACCACACCATGAGTACCAAGCAAATTCGCAATATCGCCATCATTGCCCACGTGGACCATGGCAAGACCACGATGGTTGACCAGCTGCTGCGCCAGTCCGGCACCTTCGCCGAGCACGAAAAAGTGGTGGACACGGTGATGGACAACAACGCCATCGAAAAGGAACGCGGCATCACGATCCTGGCGAAGAACTGTGCCGTGACCTGGGAAGGCACGCACATCAACATCGTCGACACCCCCGGCCACGCGGACTTCGGCGGTGAAGTCGAACGTGCGCTGTCGATGGTCGACGGTGTGGTTCTGTTGATCGACGCGCAGGAAGGCCCGATGCCGCAGACGCGCTTCGTGACCAAGAAGGCCCTGGCCCTTGGCCTGAAGCCGATCCTGGTCGTGAACAAGGTCGACAAGCCGGGTGCGAACCCGGACAAGGTGGTCAACGCCGCATTCGACCTGTTCGACAAGCTCGGCGCGACCGACGAACAACTCGACTTCCCGGTCGTCTACGCCTCCGGCATCAACGGCTGGTCGTCGCTGGAAGAAGGTGCTCCTGGCGAGCAGTGGGGCCCCGACATGTCGGCGCTCTTCAACACGATCCTGAAGCACGTGCCGTCGCAGAAGGGTGATCCCGCTGCGCCGCTGCAACTGCAGATTTCCGCGCTCGATTTCTCGACCTTCGTCGGCCGTATCGGCGTGGGCCGCATCAGCCAGGGCACGCTCAAGCCCATGACCGACGTGCTGGTCATGGAAGGTCCGGACGGCAAGTCCTTCAAGGGCCGCGTCAACCAGGTGCTGACGTTCCAGGGCCTGGACCGCGTGCAGTCGACCGAGGCCGGCCCGGGTGAGATCGTGCTGATCAACGGCATTGCCGACATCGGCATCGGCGTCACGATCACCGAGACGGCCAACCCGGCACCGCTGCCGATGCTGAAGGTCGACGAGCCGACGCTGACCATGAACTTCTGCGTGAACACCAGCCCGCTGGCCGGTCGCGAAGGCAAGTTCGTCACCAGCCGCCAGATCTGGGACCGCCTGCAGAAGGAACTGCAGCACAACGTGGCACTGCGCGTGAACGAGACCGACGAAGAAGGCATCTTCGAAGTCATGGGCCGCGGCGAACTGCACCTGACCATCCTGCTGGAAAACATGCGTCGCGAAGGTTTCGAGATGGCGGTTTCGAAGCCGCGCGTAGTGTTCCGCGACATCGACGGCGTCAAGAACGAGCCGATCGAAATGGTCACGGCCGACATCGAGGAAACCCATCAGGGCGGCGTGATGCAAGCCATGGGTGAGCGCAAGGGCGAGCTGATCAACATGGAATCGGACGGCCGTGGCCGCGTCCGCCTGGAATACCGCATTCCGGCACGCGGCTTGATCGGTTTCACCAACGAATTCCTGAACCTGACGCGCGGTTCGGGCCTGATCAGCAACATCTTCGACAGCTACGAGCCGCACAAGGGCGACATCGGTGGCCGCAAGAACGGCGTGCTGATCTCGATGGACGACGGTGAAATCTTCACCTACGCGCTGGGCAAGCTGGACGACCGCGGCCGCATGTTCGTGAAGGCGAACGATCCGGTGTACGAAGGCATGATCGTCGGCATCCACAGCCGCGACAACGACCTGGTGGTCAACGCCACCCGCACCAAGCAGCTGACCAACTTCCGCGTGAGCGGCAAGGAAGACGCGATCAAGATCACGCCGCCGATCGACCTCACGCTGGAATACGGCGTCGAGTTCATCGAAGACGACGAACTGGTCGAGATCACGCCGAAGAGCGTGCGCCTGCGCA
This sequence comes from Variovorax sp. GW821-FHT10B04, assembly GCF_059415645.1. NCBI lineage: Bacteria > Pseudomonadati > Pseudomonadota > Betaproteobacteria > Burkholderiales > Comamonadaceae > Variovorax > Variovorax sp. GW821-FHT10B04. The sequence goes on along the minus strand of NZ_JBWKNQ010000015.1, from coordinate 25,571 downwards.
AGCGCCACCTCAAGGAAAGCGACCGCAAGCGCGCCAGCCGCGAATAAGCGGTTGTCGCCGGGCTGACCGAGTGAGTGCCATGACGCATGGCCGCGCGGTCGGGCTCATGGTGGCCGTGACCCTGATGTGGGGCACGGCCGGCATGATCACCCGCCATCTCGAGGTTGCCCGCAGCTTCGAGGTGACCTTCTGGCGCAGCCTGTTCACGGCGCTGGCGCTGCTGGTTGTGTTGCCGCTCTGGCGCGGCCGGGCGGTATTCACGTCGTTGCGTACCGGCGGCGTGACGCTCTGGGTGTCCGGCCTGTGCTGGGCCGTGATGTTCACCGCGTTCATGGTGGCGTTGACGCTGACTTCCACAGCCAATGTGCTGGTCACGATGGCGGTCGGCCCGCTTTTCACTGCATTGGCCGCGCGCCTTTTCATCGGCCATCGCTTGTCCGGACGCACGTGGGGGGCGATCGCGGTCGCCGGCGCGGGTATCGGCTGGATGTACGGACGCCAGTTCGCCGAGGGTTCCGTGCTCGGTACCGCCGTCGCGCTTTGCATTCCCATGGCGCTCGCCTGCAATTGGACGGTTTCCCAGCATGCCCGACACCTGGGGCGCGATGTCGATCTGCTGCCGGCCGTGCTGATCGGCGCTGCGCTTTCAGCGCTTGCGAGCCTGCCTTTTGCACGGCCGTTCCAGGCCAACGCGCACGACCTCGGCCTGCTGGCCTTTCTCGGCGTCTTTCAGCTCGCAATCCCTTGCTTGATGGCGGTGGTCTGCGCCCGTGTGCTTGCGGCGCCGGAAGTCGCACTGCTGGCGCTGCTCGAGGTGATTTTCGGCATCGCCTTCGCTTGGCTGGGCGCAGGCGAAGAGCCCGCACCCGCGGTGCTGCTGGGCGGCGCGCTCGTCATCGGTGCGTTGTCGGTCAACGAGGCTCTGAACATGCGAGCGCGGCGTCTGGCCCCTTCGGCCGGTTGAGACCCAACGCTTCGCGGCCGGAGGCCACCGAGGCGATCCATGCAGACGCGACGATCAGGCCGCCGCCAGCCCATCCGGCCATGGACATCGATTCACCCAGCCACACCATCGCGAACAGCGCACCGAAGATCGGTTCGCTGCCCATCAACAGGGCGACCCGGGTCGGGCTGCGGCGTTGGATCGCATGGTTCTGCGCGAAGAAGGCGAACAAGGTGCAGGCCAGCACGAGATAGAGCACGCAGGCCCAGAATCCGGGTTGGCCTTCGAGCGACGGCAGCGGTTGCCATTGGCTCGGCGCGAATGCCATGGCAATGATCAGGCTGCCAATGGCCACCACACCCGATTGCACGGCCGTGACCGACAGCGCGGGCAGACTGGGTGTCTTGCGCACGGCACGTTTCGTGGCACAGACGTTCAGTGCCCGCAGCAGTGCGGCAGCCACGATGAGCGCGTCACCTCGATTCGGCATGAATCCTTGCGCGCCTGAAAGCAGCAAGGCACCGACGAGCGACAGCAGTACTGCCGTCCATTCGGCACCTGCCGGACGGCGGCCGAGGAGCAGCCATTCGACGCAGGGCGTGAACACCACGCACAGGCTGATCAGCAATGCAGCATGGGTCGCCTGCGTGAGCAGCAGTCCGAAGGTTTCGCAGATGAAGACGCCGAGCAGCAGCGCTCCGGTGCCGGTCAGTCGCCACCACGTTCGCCAACCCGCTTGGCATAAAGGCCGTAGCGCAGGTAGCAGCAAAGCGAATGTGACACTGAACCGGAGCGCGAGCAGGCCGAGCACCGGATACACGACGAGCGCGGATTTGGCGATTCCATAGCTGCTGCCCCAGACGGCTGCCACGGCGAGCAACATCAGGTCGGGGAGTGCGGTGCGTAAGGTCATCAATGGCTCCGAAGGGAGCACGCATTGTTCGTTCATGCAGCCGGAAAGATAATGCCTCGCATCGGAACAACATTCATGTCCCAAGTGCACAGATCATTGAAGGCAGGCGAGGCAGCTCGATGAATCCAGCCGAACTGCTTGGCTTGCTGCCCGACCTCGCCGTATTCGCTCGCGTCGTCGACGCGGGCAGCTTCTCGGCGGCAGCCCAGCAACTCGGCAGTACCCCGTCCACGGTGAGCCGGCAAATCAAGCGGCTCGAAGAACGGCTCGGCGTGCGCCTGCTGGAGCGGTCGACGCGTCGGCTGCGGGTGACGGATTCGGGGGCGCAGGTGCACCGGCATTGCCGCGACATGATGGACGCGGCATCCGGTGCGGCCGACGCCGCAGGCGAATCGGCAAGCCGTGCACGTGGCCGTGTCAGCCTGAGCGCGCCGACTGCGTTTGCCAAGGCGGTACTGCATCCGCTGGTGCACGGTTTTCTCGATATGCACCCGGACGTGGATTTGCAGCTGGTGTTCACGGACCGGGATGTGGATCCCGTGGCCGATGACGTCGACCTGGTGATACGGCTGACCGACGACCCGCCCGCAGGACTCGCAGGGCGGCCCCTGGGTGTCGTTCGATGGGTTCTGTGCGCGTCTCCCGGATACCTGGCGGCCCGCGGGATGCCAGACACCCCGCGAGACCTGGCTGAGCACGACTGTTTGTATTTGGGCGAGAACCCCGACGACAGTCGCTGGCGTTTTCGCCGGGGTGCCGAGTCTGTTTCGGTGGGCGTGCACGGACGCTACGTCGTCAATCATGCGGGCGCCCGGCTCGAGGCGGCCGTCGCCGGTCTCGGCATTGCGAACTTGCCCGAATTCGCCGCCTTGGCCGCACTGCAGCGCGGAGACGTCGTGCGCGTGCTGCCCGAATGGACGCTGGACGCACGGGCCTATATCGGCACGATCTGGCTCCTGTATCCGCCCAATCGCTTTCTGCCACCCAAGGTGCGTGTGCTGATCGACCATCTGGTCGCGCGGCTCGCTCCAGCGGCGTAGCGAGCGCCCAAGAAAAAACCGGCACAGGGCCGGTTTTCTTCAGGTCTGAAAGTCCAGATCAGGGCCGGGCGATCTTCCATGCGCCGTTGGCGAAGCCGTCACCGGTCTTGTCGCCCGGTTTCGCGTCCTTCGACCAGTAGTAGAGCGGCCAGCCGTTGTAGGCCCATTGCTTCTTGCCGTCATCGCGCACCACGACGGTGTAGCCGCCCATCGGCTTGGCTGCGTCCGGCGCGACCAGTGCGGGCCAGTTGGTGGCGCACTGTGCGTTGCAGACCGACTTGCCGCTGTTCGCGGTGTCGCGCGTGAAGGTGTACAGCGTCATGCCGCTCGGGCCGATCAGCACGCCGTCGACCGTGCGGGTCGGCGTGTCGGGTGCCTGAGCGGTTTGCATGCCACCGCAGCCGGCCAGAACGGCAGCGGCAAGGATCGAGGCGCTGAGCAATTTCATGAAGTTTCTCCTTCGGGTTAAAAAACGGTGGGATCGGTGTCCCGGTGGTTGGGGCGGATGCGCAGATGCAGGTGGTGGAAGTCGGGCATCGCGCGGCAGTGTAGGGTGCGTTCAGGGCAGTTGGCGGTAGGTCAGCATCGCTAGATTCATCAGGGTTTCCCGAGGCAATTTGCCGGCGATGGCATAGCCGAATCCCTGGTCGACCCAGTAGAAGCTCGGGACCGGGCCATCCGTCGAAAAGCGGAATGCGGATTCGGTTGCACGTGCCGAACCGGCAGTGCCAGCGATGCTGCCGATGTATAGCGTGACGCGCTGACCCGCGCCGTCTTCGAACATGAATTGAGCGCGCGCGCCCGCGTCGCCGGGCAGCAGCCGGCCTCCGACGAGCGTGTAGCCATCGGCACTCAGATCCGGAACCTTGAGCGGCTTGTCGAGCCGGCGAGAAAGCCACTGGACGAGGTGTTGCTGCTCCGCGGCGGCGACTTCCACCGGGTGGCGCTTTTCGGGCGCGTACACCGCATGCGCCACCGACGCGGCATGCACGAACTCGCCAGCCTGTGGTGCCCGTGCGAGCCGTCCGCCCGAACGCTGCGCAGCCCATTGGCCGTTTGCGAGCCAGCCGGCACCAAAGGCGATCAGCACGCCGGCAGCCATGCCGCCCCAACGCATCCAGCGCGCTTTTTGCGCTTGCTGCCGCGCGACCAGACCCGCGGCGGCGAGCAGCGATTCGGGCACGGGTTCGTCGAGCACGTTCTGGTGCAGCGCGCGCAGCGCTTCACGTTGCGCATGCCAGGTGCGGGCATCGTCGCCGTCGTCGAGCGGCGCGGGGGGATTGGCGGGCGGAGTGTTCATGGACATGCGGCGGGTGTCATTTGAGTCGGCGTAGCCCACTTCGGTTCACCATCGGCGTCGTGCCTTCCATCAATTCGTGCAATCTGCTGCGCGCCCGCGAGAGGCGCGACATCACCGTGCCGATCGGGATGTCGAGAATCTTCGCCACCTGCGCATAGGACAGATCTTCCAGCGCGATCAGCAGCAGGACCTCGCGCTGTTCGTCCGGCAGCAGCAGTACGCAGCGCTGCAGGTCGATGTGCTGATCGCGGCCGCCGTCCGAGCCACGCAACTCGTGCGCCACGTCCTCCACGTCGACGGTCGCACGCGGAGGCGCGCGCCGTGCCTGGTTGGCAAACACGTTGTGCATCAATGTGAACAGCCAGGCACGCAAGTCGGTGTCGGCCGCCCAGAGGCGCCATTTGCTGCAGGCGCGTTCGAGCGTGTCCTGCACGAGGTCGTCTGCGGCCCACGCATCGCCTGTCAGGACGCGCGCATAACGGCGCAAGCCCGGAATCTGGTCGATCAGGAGATGCGTGTCCATGCCGCATGAACACCGGTTGTGGCGGCCTTATTCCATTGACCCGGAAAAAGATGCACGTTCAGCGGTTGCGGCTCTTCATCGCGCGTTCGACCTCGCGCTTGCCTTCGCGGTCCTTGATGGTGTCGCGCTTGTCGTGCTCGGCCTTGCCCTTGGCCAAGGCGATCTCGCACTTCACCTTTCCGGCCTTCCAGTGCAGGTTGAGCGGCACGAGCGTGTAGCCCTTCTGCTCGATCTTGCCGGTCAGGCGGCGGATCTGCTCCTTGTGCAGCAGCAGTTTCTTCGTGCGGATCGAATCCGGGCTGATGTGCGTGGAGGCACTGCGCAGCGGGTTGATCTGCAGGCCGACGATGAACACTTCGCCATCACGAATGATGACGTAGCCATCGGTCAACTGCACCTTGCCTTCGCGCAGCGATTTGACTTCCCAGCCCTCCAGGACGAGGCCGGCTTCGAAGCGTTCTTCGAAGAAATAGTTGAACGCAGCCTTCTTGTTGTCGGCGATTCGCTTCTGCTGGGTAGAGGTGTCTTGTTTTTTGGTGGCCATGGATTCTCAGTTGAGGCTGCATGGCTTCAATACAATCGGTCGCGCACGCTGTGCCGATTCTATGAAAACTGTTCACAAGTCCGTTCTGATCTGGTACAGCGCCGAAGAGATGTATGCGCTGGTCACCGACGTTGCCCGTTATCCCGAGTTCCTGCCGTGGTGCGACAAGGCGCGCGTCATCGCGCAGGACGACACCGGGATGACCGCCGAAGTCGGCCTTTCCTTCGGCGGTTTGCGGCAAAGCTTCACCACCCGCAACACCCATGTGCCGGGCCGTGAGGTCCAGCTCAAGCTGGTCGACGGGCCGTTCTCCAATCTCGACGGCACCTGGAAGTTCAACCCGGTCGGCGAGGACGGCGAGCGTGCCTGCCGTGTCGAGCTCGACCTGAGCTACGGCTTCAGCAACTTCGCACTGCAGGCGCTGGTCGGTCCGGTATTCGACAAGATCGCTTCCACGCTCGTCGAGGCGTTCGTCAAGCGCGCCGAGCAGGTGTACGGCAAGACCTGATGATCGAGATCACGCTCGTCTGCGCTCCAGCGGCGCGCGACGTGTTCGAGCAGACGCTCGTGCTGGCCGATGGTGCGACCTTGCGACGCGCGGTCGATGCCAGCGATCTGCTCGACCGATTTCCGGATCTGGACGTCGCAGCGCTCACGCCCGGCATCTGGGGGCGCGCTGCGGAGTGGGATCGCCCGCTGAAGCACCTCGATCGCGTCGAGTTGTGCCGGGCGCTCGCAGTCGACCCCAAGGTCGCGCGGCGCGAGCGCTTCCAGCGGCAGGGCGCACGCACGACCGGGCTCTTCGCGCGGCAACGCGCCGGCGCCAAAGCCGGCTACTGAGCACACGCTGCAGCCGTCGAGCGGATTGGCGGCCCTGCAATCCCGTTGTCACGCGCCAAGAATGGCGGCCTCGTTACAATCCGTCTTTTGGAGCTTCACCCATGCGCCTTCTTGGCAAAGCGCTCACCTTCGACGACGTGTTGCTGGTGCCTGCGTTCTCCCAGGTCCTTCCCAAGGACACTTCTCTTGCGACCAAGTTCTCCCGCAACATCACGCTGAACCTTCCCCTGGTTTCGGCCGCGATGGACACGGTCACCGAAGCACGTCTGGCGATCGCGATCGCACAGGAAGGCGGCATCGGCATCGTGCACAAGAACCTCACCGCCCAGGAGCAGGCCGCCCAGGTCGCCCGGGTGAAACGGTACGAATCCGGTGTGCTGCGAGACCCCGTGGTCATCACCCCGACGCATTCGGTGCGGCAGGTGATGGCGCTGTCGGACCAACTCGGCATTTCCGGTTTTCCGGTCGTCGATGCCGGCAAGGTCGTCGGCATCGTGACCGGGCGTGACCTGCGCTTCGAGAGCCGTTACGACGTGCCCGTGAGCGAGATCATGACGCCGCGCGACAAGCTGATCACCGTGCCGGACGGCACGACGCTGGCAGAGGCCAAGGCGCTGCTGAACAAGTACAAGCTCGAACGCCTGCTCGTCATCAACGGCGACTGGGAGCTCAAGGGCTTGATCACCGTCAAGGACATCACCAAGCAGACGAGCTTCCCGAATGCAGCACGCGACGCCAATGGTCGTCTGCGTGTGGGCGCAGCGGTCGGTGTGGGCGAGGGCACCGAAGAGCGCGTCGAGGCGCTGGTCAAGGCCGGCGTTGATGCGATCGTGGTCGACACGGCGCATGGCCACAGCAAGGGCGTGATCGAGCGCGTGCGCTGGGTCAAGCAGAACTACCCGCAGATCGACGTGATCGGCGGCAACATCGCCACCGGTGCCGCAGCGCTCGCGCTGGTCGAAGCCGGCGCGGACGCCGTGAAGGTCGGTATCGGCCCGGGCTCGATCTGCACCACGCGGATCGTCGCGGGTGTTGGCGTGCCGCAGATCATGGCGGTCGACAGCGTGGCCACCGCACTCAAGGGCACGGGCGTGCCGCTGATCTCGGACGGCGGCGTGCGCTATTCCGGTGACATCGCCAAGGCGATCGCCGCCGGCGCGAGCACCGTGATGATGGGCAGCATGTTCGCCGGTACCGAAGAGGCGCCGGGCGAGATCGTTCTGTACCAGGGCCGCAGCTACAAGAGCTACCGCGGCATGGGCAGCATCGGCGCGATGCAGCAGGGCAGCGCCGACCGCTACTTCCAGGAATCGACCACCGGCAACCCGAACACCGACAAGCTGGTGCCCGAGGGCATCGAAGGCCGGGTGCCTTACAAGGGCTCGATCGTCTCGATCGTCTACCAGATGGCTGGCGGCGTGCGCGCCAGCATGGGCTACTGCGGCTGCGCGACCATCCAGGACATGCAGGACCAGGCCGAGTTCGTCGAGATCACCTCCGCGGGCATTCGTGAGAGCCACGTCCACGACGTGCAGATCACGAAGGAAGCGCCGAACTACCGCGCCGAGTAAGGCCAGGCGCAGGCAATCTGGCCTGATCTTGAAGGTCGGGCCAGATTGCTTTAGAATTCGGGCCAGATTATCAATATCTGGCCCCAATGCAATCCATCGGTATCGCTGAAGCCAAGAACAACTTCTCCGCCTTGATCGAATCGGTCGAGAACGGGGAGGAGGTTCGCATCACCCGCCACGGCAAGGAAGTGGTGCGCATGCTGCCGGTTCGGCGCAAGCCTGTGATCACCGATGAGCAGATCGAGCGCGAGCTCGGCCAGATCGATGCGTTGCATGCTGCCATCCGGCCCGGCGTTGCCGTCGACGTGCTGCGCAGCGGAGGGCTCGCGTCATGAGCGCTTTCGTGATGGACGCGACCGTCACCGCCGCATGGCTGCTGCCGGAGCAGGCGAGCCCACACACCCGCAAGCTCTACGCAGCCATCCGCCGCGACGAAGTCGAGCCGCAGGCGCCGAATGGCTGGCAATGGGAATGCGCCAATATCCTGGCCAATGGCGTGCGCAGCGGGCGCATTCCGCAGACGGCGGTCGAAGGGCTCTGGAGCGTGCTCGATGCCATTCGCCATCGCGTCGAGCTGCATGAGCTGGCGCCGGCACAGCACAAGGCGGTGCTCGCGGTCGCGATCGACGCAGGTGTCTCGCAATACGGCGCCGGCTACCTCTGGCTCGCGCGCTCGCTCAATCTCCCTCTGGCGACCTTCGACGCCCAACTCATCCAGGCGGCGCCCAAGGCGGGCGTCAAGCTGTTCGACATTTCCACGCTCTGAGACCTTCTCATGCAACACGACAAGATCCTCATCCTCGATTTCGGTTCGCAAGTCACCCAGCTGATCGCGCGCCGCGTGCGCGAGGCGCATGTGCTGAGCGAAGTCCATCCCTGCGACGTCACCGACGAGTGGGTGCGCGACTACGCCAAGGACGGGTCGCTCAAGGGCGTGATCCTGTCCGGCAGCCATGCCAGCGTCTATGAGGACACGACCGACAAGGCGCCGCAGGCCGTCTTCGAGCTCGGCGTGCCCGTGCTGGGCATCTGCTACGGCATGCAGACCATGGCGCACCAGCTGGGCGGCAAGGTCGAAGGCGGCCACAAGCGCGAATTCGGCTTTGCGCCGGTGCGCGCGCATGGCCACACGGCGCTGCTGAAGGACATCGCGGACTTCACGACGCCCGAGGGCTACGGCATGCTCAACGTGTGGATGAGCCACGGCGACAAGGTGACCGCGCTGCCGCCCGGCTTCAAGCTGATGGCCAGCACCGACAGCTGCCCGATCGCCGGCATGGCGGATGAAGCGCGCGGGTTCTACGCCGTTCAGTTCCACCCGGAAGTCACGCACACCGTGCAGGGCAAGGCGATCCTCGAGCGCTTCGTGCACGGCATCTGCGGCGCGAAGCCCGACTGGGTGATGGGCAATCACATTGATGAAGCCGTCGCGAAGATTCGCGAGCAGGTCGGCGACGAGGAAGTGATCCTCGGCCTGTCCGGTGGCGTGGATTCGTCGGTGGCGGCCGCGCTGATCCACCGCGCGATCGGCGATCAATTGACGTGCGTGTTCGTCGACCACGGCCTGCTGCGCCTGAACGAGGGCGACATGGTCATGGAGATGTTCGAGGGCAAGCTGAACGCGAAGGTGATCCGCGTGGACGCGAGCGACCTGTTTCTCGGCAAGCTGGCCGGCGTGAGCGACCCCGAAGCCAAACGCAAGATCATCGGCGGCGAGTTCGTCACCGTGTTCAAGCAGGAGGCCGCCAAGCTCAAGGCCGGTGATGGCGGACACAAGGGCGCGACCTTCCTCGCACAGGGCACCATCTACCCCGACGTGATCGAGTCGGGCGGCGCCAAGAGCAAGAAGGCAGTCACGATCAAGAGCCACCACAACGTCGGCGGCCTGCCTGAGCAACTCGGCCTGAAGCTGCTCGAGCCGTTGCGCGATCTGTTCAAGGACGAAGTCCGCGAGCTCGGCGTCGCGCTGGGACTGCCGCCGGAGATGGTGTACCGCCATCCGTTCCCCGGCCCAGGCCTGGGCGTGCGCATCCTGGGCGAGGTGAAGAAGGAATACGCCGACCTGCTGCGCCGTGCCGATGCGATCTTCATCGAGGAACTGCGCAATTTCGTCGACCCGGAAAGCGGCAAGACCTGGTACGACCTGACCAGCCAGGCCTTCACCGTGTTTCTGCCGGTGAAGAGTGTGGGCGTGATGGGCGACGGCCGCACCTACGACTACGTCGTGGCGCTGCGTGCCGTGCAGACGAGCGACTTCATGACGGCCGACTGGGCCGAACTGCCGTATGCGCTGTTGAAGAAGGTGTCGGGGCGGATCATCAATGAGGTGCGTGGCATCAATCGGGTGACGTACGACGTGAGCAGCAAGCCGCCGGCGACGATCGAGTGGGAGTAGGGATTTAGTTTTTCTCTTTGCTTCGATGCCGGCACCAAGTGCTGCAACAACCTCAAGGGCCTTGAGTGCAGCATAGCTGGACGACAGGGGTTGAGGCAGAGCCTCACTGTGATCGAAGGCCTCGAACCATATGCCACGACTACGCAGTCCAGAATCTGCGCGTGGCAACAGAAATCGCTGTGTCAAAGAAGTAGCAGTAGCGGTAGTTGGAAGCACTCATTTCCAGAATCTTCGTCGTTCCGTACGGCGTCGCGACGAACTGGTAGTACTTCGCTTCGGCCTGGGGCCAATGGCTGTGAACCACACGAGTTGAAAATTGTGCGGTTGGCTCGCGGCCTTCGCTACTAGTTCGGAGAGTCGGTAGTCTCGAATCAGTCCCCGACAGTCACGAGGAAGTCGTATTCTTCCTTCTCTAAGGTCGGGATGTCTGCAACGTCAATGCCTCGTTGTTGCAACAGCATGCATAGGACGGGACAGACATTCTGAGAATCGATTTGATCTGGGCGACCAGTCCGATTGAAACACTCAAACGACAATCCGAGCCGCAGTCCCCGCATGCTCGCGCAAGAGATACAGCAGTCCGCCGCCATCAATCAGTTCAATCGGCTTGTCTTTGGAAAAGTTATACGCATCGAGCCCATAGCCACTGGTACACACCAGGATGCCCTTGTTTGCTCCTTCGTTGAGCATGGTCCCGTACAGATCGCGAACGGCGCTCACGCCCACCGTGTCGCGATAGCGCTTGGCTTGGATCACCACTTTTCCGCCGAGCACCGGGCGGGTGTCGAAGGCAACCGCATCCACGCCACCATCCCGTGAACTGCGCGTGAGCTTGGTGTCCAGCCCCATCTTGCTGAAGAGATTGGAGACGAGTACTTCGAAGTCCGCCGGCGTCAGGTCCATCAGGTTCGGGCGTGTTTCGAGCCCTGACAGGGCGTCTCCCTGCTCGATGAAGCGCTTGTCGACCATGTCGAATTCGACGATCGGCTTGACCGCCTGCAACTCGTCCGGGCGGTTGGACACCTGGGCTCCGAGATTTCGCAGGCAGGCCACCTTGTCGACTTTCTCCAGTCGCAGACCCAAGAATTCCATTTTCGGCGCTCGCACCGACACGACCGGCACGCGCACTTCGCGCCCACTGGCCGGATCATGAGTGTCCACCATGCCATTGAACGTCACCAGCGCCAGCGCATCGGCCTGATCGGCTTCAAAAAGCTCGTGAAGGGTACGCAGCGCGATCGAGGCGGCGATGTCTTTGTAGAGCTGCTTGATCTCTGCCGGCTTCCTGGCCTTGGACTCCACGGCGTCCTTGGTAGCGGTACTCTGCTTCCTTGGGGATCGCCTGTACTTCCGGCAGGTCGTATTCCACGATCAGTTCCGACGAGTCCGGGGTGTAGGCGATACGGAATTTCTGCGGAAACCCTTCCGTGGGGTACTCCGATCGGGCCAGCACCATCTCGTTGTATGCCACCACACCATCTGGTTCCTTCGCGCGGTAGGCGGTCTGGAACTCATCAACCTCGGCGTTGCGGCGCTTGACCTCCATCTCGAACTGGCTCTTGCGCTGATCGTAGTCCGCCTTGAGCTTGGCAAACTGCTCGCGCTTGGTAGCCTCGGTCTGGTTGAAGCGCGCGACGTCCGATTGATGGTCGCTGGCTGCTCTGGCCAGCGCGGCAGCATGCTTCTTGGCTGCTCCTGGAATCAATTTGCGTATGCCAGAGGGGGGCGAGATCTGCGGCGGGCATGGAGCGCGGCCCGGCGCGAGTTCCGGTGGTGGCTTGAAGGCCTCGAAATCCGCGGCTGGCCGCAGTGCATCAAAGTCGATCCGGTCATCCAGCGACAGGGTATGCGCCAGGATGCCTTGCAGTTCTTCCAGCCGATCCTGCAGTTCGGCGTTCAGGTCATCGGTTTCGCCTTGCCGGTCAGCCAGGTACTGCGCCTTGGCGAGTTTCTGCGCGGCACGGTCGTCGCGGTTCTGCTGGATCAACGTCATGCGCTGATGACGCTCGATCTGCCGCGCCTGGGTCAGTTGCGCACGGACGCCGCGCTGACGCTCACGCTCCGCGGCGGCCACTGCCCGCGCCGTGGCGCGCAGGAATCCCTCAAATCCGCTTCTTCGCCCCATTTCTTTCCCTTCTTGTAATTGGCGTTGCGATCAGGTGCCCTGGATCTCGCGCGTGCCCCGGCATCCCGCGGAAAACTCCGAGCACCCCCAGAATGCCTTGCCGGCCGCGGTGCCCCGCTTCGCCACTCGCCGCACCATCGAGTTGCCACACTTGGGACACGATGGGTCGGCGGACACCGTTGGCTCCATGGTCTGCACAATGCCAGCCGATTCGGAGGACCTCGCGGACGTTGCCGTGCCAGGCGACACAGCCGTATTGGAAAATGATGGACCTGCCTCGCGCTTACCGCGCGCTTCGCGTAGCAACTGCATGAGCGCCGGACCATCGATCAGCTGGATGTTGCGGCCGCTGGCGAACGCGGCGGCATCCTGCGTGAAGCGCCCGGAGGTCACGACGAAGCCGACCGCAGCACCATGCGCAGCCATCACGCCATACAGTTCTCGCACGGTGGAGACACCGACCTTGAAGGCCTTCCACTGCTTGCATTGCACAAAGGTCTTCTCGCCGGCCTTGGCGAGCACCAAGTCCACACCGCCATCGGCACCGCCACCGCCAACCTCCTTGACCGCATACCCGCGTCGCCGGAATCCTTCGCCGACCAGCAGTTCGAACTGTGGCCAGGACATGTCCTGCAGCGCATCGGCACTGCTGCTTGTGGAGGCCGTTTCGAACAAGGCGCATCGCTGCCGCCTGCGCACCGCCGAGATGACGGCGGCAAAGAGACAGATCATTGGCAGCAGATACTGGCCTCCCGTGGCGAGGCCCTGCCAGATGGCCTTCGTGGCCAATTGGCCGATCTGATGCGCGGATTTCGCCTCAGGCAGTGGCTGCGTGGCAACGGCATGCAGCACCCAGTAGCTGGCGAGCGCCAACGCCACGCCCGCCCACCAGGGCAGCAAGGCCACCAGGTCGATGAGATCTTCCGCCGCGCTGGACTTGCGCCGTCTCGCCATTGATTCCCTCCGAAATCGCTGATCAGCAGCCAAAAAAACATTTTGCAACATTTTTAAGGAGCATTTGTCAACGAACCGCAGGGCATGTCCTCATTCGGTATCAACCAATGCGCTTCAGGTGGCCTTTAGTTTTTGAAACTCTCTGCGCAACAGGGCGACGACCTGAGCCAGGTCCAGGGCCTCCAGCTGGTTCTTTTTCAGGAAAGCCGCCCACTGCCTTTGTTTCGCAGCATCCTTCGCGAATGCGTCGCTTAAACCTGAGGGGAGGGTACTGGGTACCGCCAGTTGCCGCCGCACGAAAGTGGCCTCGACCGCGCGACGCAGTTCCGCTGATTCCAGGGTGCCCTCAGTGAGCAACATCCAGAGGTCGAAATAATCTTTCATGCGGGTATTGGCCATGCCCAGTAGACACACCGCATGGAGCTTCTCGGCCACCACCGTGTATTTCGGATAGGTGCGCAATTGCGGAGCGGGAAGGTCCTCGAGCAGGATCGGGTAGCTCACTGATTCTGGCGCCGGTGTGACGGCATCGCCAAAGCCGATGTCCACCTGCAGCACGATGCGTGCACCATCCAGCTTCGCTTGTAGATCGATCCGTACACCGCCATAGCCCGCCTCCCTGCGGATCACCGAGCCCTTGACCGAGGCGGGATCAAACGCGATGCCATCTTCCACCGCGATCCGGCAAATCTCGCGGAACGCCGACACCGCGGTGTCGATGTCGTCCGGCCCAAACCCCAGCAGGTCCGCATCGCGCGTCGGTCGATGCGGCTGGTCGTACCACAGCGAAAACAGCAGCGCGCCCTTGAGCAAATAGTTGGCGGCATGCGGCGAGACAGACAGCCGGTAAAGCAGCCGCTCCAAGCCGTAATGGGTGAGCGTCAGGTTGAAATCCTGCTTCGCGGCATCGGCATGTTGCTTCAAGCGGGCGCGGATGGATGCGGCGAGATTGCGGCTCATGCCGTGACGCTTTCCAGATAAGGGCGCATGACATTGGCCACGCGATCCACCGTGGCGTAATGCCAGAGTGCATCCATGGTCAGTTTGCGCTGCGACCATCCGTCACGCAGTGCTTCCAGCGCTACGTCCAGGCCGATCTTGTTGCGGTACTTGAAGCAGTCCGCCACCGTCTTGGCGGGATTGAATACCGGCACCTGCCTGCCATCGATTTCCACGAGATCGACGCCCTCCGTCAGGGCTGCCCCTGACATCCGTACCACGCGCACAGGAGGTTGATCCAGGCGTGGCGTTGGCGTGTTCGGAGGAATGGCCATCCAGACCTCAAAGGGGGCTTGCGTTCCGATGCCGTGAATGCGCATCGCTGACAGCAGGCATACCACGCCCCGGGGAATACGAAGAGCTGCCTCGGCCAGGGATCTGTGCTCGCTGAGCGCTCGTTCCGGCAGGCTGTAGATGCCGCGAGCGACGCGCTCGAGCTTGCCTGCTGAAACCAGCCGGCTGAGTACCGCTGTCGGCAGGCCGCGCGCAGCCAGTTCACGCGCACGCAGCAAGGGCTGCTGCTCGGCGAGCGTCAGAACGGCTTGTTCCAGCGTGGAGCCAGGGCGCAACGTCATGCCCCGAGTCTGTTGCAATATCTAGTTGATTGTCAATAAATGACTAGATATTGATGTATGAAGTGGAATCAACGAGATCGATCGGCCAGCTAGCGAAGGCCGGAGAAATACTGAGCCGGCGGTTTGCCCAACGCTTTTCTGAACATGGTGATGAACGCCGTCACCGACTCGTAGCCGAGGTTTCCGGCCACGTTCTGCACGCTCGCCCCCTCCGAGAGCTGCCGCAGGGCCACGATGAGGTGCAGCTGCTGCCGCCATCGACCGAAGCTCAGTCCCGTTTCGCGCGGCACCAGGCGGGCGAGCGTTCTGTCGCTCATCGCCAGGCGGCTCGCCCACTCGGCCAGGGTGCTTCTGTCGGACGGGTCTTCTGCCAATGCGTCAGCCATGCGGCGCAGCTTCGGGTGTCCTGATACGGGCAGGTGAAGCTGCTCGATGGGGGCGACTGCCAGGTGTTCCAGCAGAACCGCCACCAGGCGGCCGGTAGGACCACTTTCCGGGTAGTCCAGTCCTTGCGCCGCCAGGTGCTTGATGAGCTCCCGCACCAGCGGGCTGATCGCCAGCGTGCAGCACGCCGGCGGCATCTGCGCAGCGCCGGGTTCCACGAAAAGGAAATAGATCTCCGCGTTCTGCGTAGCCTGGTTGCTGTGCGGTACGCCACCCGGGATCCATACCGCGTGGTGGGGTGGAACCATCCACATCGTCTTGGGAACTTCACAGGTCACGCTGCCGTGCAAAGCCAGCACCAGTTGACCCTTGCGGTGGAAGTGCACGGGCTGCTCCGTGTCGCGCTGATCGAGCGCGATGTGCAGTGCGGTGGCGGGCCGCGTGTCGGCGTCCGGGTCGCGGCTGTACAGCGCTTCCGAGAGAGGGCTTATGTGTGGCATGTTTGAGCGATCTATTGTCCTTCCTTCTCTATCAGGTCTTTGATGGCAGACCGTAGATTCCTTGGTCACACCTGAGGAACTCCATGACTACCCTGACCAACCGCCGTACAGCGACGCGGGCCGCGCTCCTGATGGGCATTCTGCTGATCGCCGCGAACTTGCGGGCGCCGGTGACCGGCCTGCCGCCGATCCTGAGCTTCATCCGCACCGACTACGGCCTGAGCACTGCCGCCGCCGGCGCTTTGACCACGCTGCCTCTGCTGGCCTTCGCCTTGCTGTCTCCCTTGAGCGCATGGTTCGCGCGGGAATACGGCCTGGAGCGCGCCCTGTTCGGCGCCATGGCCGTCGTCGCCATCGGCATTGCCATCAGATCCGGCGGGGCGGTTTGGACCCTCTATGTCGGGACGTGGGTCATCGGCATGGGCATTGCCGTCGGCAACGTCCTGTTGCCCAGCCTGGTCAAACGCGATTTCCCGCACAGCATTGCCGCTGTCACTGGCGCATTCGCAATGGCCATGGGCGTGGTCGCGGCGATGGCATCTGCGGTGGTCACGCCGCTTGCGGTTGCATGGGGCTGGAAGTCGGCATTGCTCGTCTTCCTCACGCTGCCGCTGGCGGCGCTGGCAGTCTGGTTGCCACAGCTTGCGAGCCGCACCCGGCCAGCGTCGGGCACCGCGACGCCACCTCACGGCGGCGCGGTATGGCGTTCTGCGCTGGCTTGGCAGGTCACGCTGTACCTGGGGCTCAACTCGACGATCTACTACGTGGTCATCGGCTGGTTACCCACCATCCTCGCCGATGCCGGTGTATCTCCCGAGCAAGCGGGCTCGCTGCACGGTGTGATGCAGCTGGCAAGTGCAGTTCCGGGGCTTCTGCTGGGGCCGGTTCTGCGCCAGTTGCGCGATCAGCGTCTCGCGGCGGCCACCGTTGCAGGGCTCTCCGGTGTGGCGCTGATCGGCATCCTGACTGCGCCGCAATATGCGTTCGCCTGGGCCACGCTGTTCGGCCTGGGTGCCGGCGCGCATTTCATCCTGGGCCTCGCGTTCATCGGCTTGCGCACACGGCACGCTCAGGAGACGGCGTCGCTGTCCGGCATGGCGCAGGGCGTGGGTTATGTGCTTGCTGCCGCAGGTCCGATGGCGATGGGCTTGCTGCACGATGTACTGGGCGGCTGGAGCGTCGTGCTCATGCTCTGCGCGGGGCTTGCGTTTACCGCGGCGATCATCGGGGTCCTGGCCGGAAGAAATGAGCACGTCAGCGCCGCGTGAGACCGTGAAGTGCCGTGCAGGGGCGACGCGAGTGTGCGCGTTGCACTGACTCACCGTGAAACACGGTTCCATGGCCTCTGCGTCGGATGAACGATTGATGGACGCAACCGATGTGGATGAGAAGCCGGCCTCGGTCAGCACGACCGTGACGTTGATCGACCGGGTCGAACTGCTTGATCCGGGGGCACTTCTCGGTTGTTCACAGTGGTCGCCGTGGACATGAAATACCGTCAATCCCCGGGACCGTTTGGCTGGCTGCCCACGCCTGCCGCATGCCGGGCGACGTCAAGCCGCTTGCGCAGCGAGACTTCCGCCAGGTCGAGTTCGGCGACCAGGCTGCGCAGCGATTCGTCGTTGATGTGGTGAACGTGGCGCTCCGCGTACAGCGCATCGCGTTCCACGTGCAGGGACTTCAGGCGCAACTCCAGTTCGACCACATAGCGCCGGCGGCGCTGCTGGATCGCATCGGGTGCCTCGGCTTGCGCTTCCGGCGTCGGGGGCGTGGCCGGGTCTTCGAGGAGATCGATGCGCATCCGGTATTCCTGCGTCAGGCGGCCCGCGGACTCCTGGTATTGCGCGACCCATTGCGGATCGGCCGATTCAGCCTGGTCCTTGCTCAGCACCATGCTCGCGATCGCTGCCTGGCACGCTGCCAGACGGGCTCGGCGTTCCTCACGTACCGACGCGGGTTCGCCGCTCGGCGGGATGCGGCGGAGCACCAGCGGCAAGCCGATGCTGCCGACGATCAGCGTGAACAGGATGGTGCCGGTCGCCAGGAAGACCAGCAGGTCGCGACCCGGAAACGGATCGCCGTTGTTGAGCGTCAAGGGGACCGACAGGGCGCCGGCCAGAGTGACCGCCCCTCGAATGCCGGCGAGCGTGCTCGCCAGCGTGAGAAGTCGGGAGGGCGTCTCCGTCATCTTGCCTTCCCGGTGCGCCTTCCGCAGGCTGCCTCGCACCCCCAGCGTGAGCCAGATCCAGCGGAGAACGAGCAGCGCCGACGAAATGGCCACGGCGTAGCCGGCAAGGATCCACCAGCGGTGCCCGGCTTCATGCAGCGTCACGCCGATGATCGATGGCAGCTGCAGGCCGAGCAGAAGAAAGATCGCGCCGTTGAAAGCCGACTCCACCAATGCCCAGGTGCCTTCCGTCTGCATGCGCTCGGCGATGAATTCGCTGCGGCTGAGATCGGCGAAGTTCGTCGTGATGCCAGCGGCCACCGCCGCCAGGATTCCCGAGACACCGATGCGTTCGCCCAGGATGTAGGCGGCAAAGGGCATGAGGACGAGCAGAACCACCATCTGGGTGGCGGCGACATCGCCCACGCGCCGCGTCACGGTGTCGCGCGCAACCGCGAAGCCCCAGCCGATGAGTGCACCGACGCCGAGCCCGCCCAGTGCCATCCACATGAAGTCCTTCACCACGTCGGTCCACGAGAACAGGCCCGTGAGCGTGGCCGCCACGGCGAACTTCAGTGCCACCAGGCCCGATGCGTCATTCAGGAGCGATTCGCCCTCCAGCACGTGCATGGTCTGGGCAGGCATGCCGAGCTTGCGCGTGATGGCCGAAACGGCCACGGCGTCGGTGGGCGAAATCACTGCGGCCAATGCAAAGGCGACGGTCAGCGGCATCTCGGGAATCATCCAGTGGATGAGGTAGCCCAGGCCGATCACCGTGAACAGCACCAGCCCGAGCGCGAGCTTCAGGATCGGCCGATACAGCGCGAAGAATTCCCGCTTCGGTATACGCCAGCCATCGGCAAAGAGCAGCGGCGGAATGAACAGCAGAAGGAACAACTCGGGATCGAAGGTGATGTGCAGCCCCTGCTGCGGCCAGGAGAGCACGGCGCCAAGGCCGATCTGTATCAAGGGGAGGGGAATGGCACGGACATAGCGGGCGGCGATGCCGGTCAACGCTCCCAGCATCAGGACCAGGAGGACGGTTTCTACGGCATGCATGAGTTCAACGTGAAGAAAAGACCGGACCGATCACCCGCCGCAGGCGACTCTCCCAGAGCAACGCATGTCCAGGAACTGAGGTCGATCGCAGCCAGGTGCCCCGACCATACCGGTTCCGGCGGTTTGCCCATGATCGACATCTCGATGCTCACCTCGTCTGCCGCCGCACCTCTTCCGCCAACGCCAGCACCGTCAGCGGCGCCGATCCTTCGGCCTTGTTGCTGATCGTCACATACGCCGGGTACCCCGCGCCGGTCGTTCCGGCGATCACGCGCGCCAGCGCCGCGTGGGTCTCTGGATCCGGGTCGACGATCGTGTCGAAAGGCAGATACAGCTCGCGGGCTTCCTCGTAGCCGTAAGCGCCGTGCAAGCGGTTCAGGCTCCATCGGCACACCAGCGGTCCGGGCCAGAGTGCGCGCAGCAGCGGGAGCTGCTCCTTGATCGGCGGCAACTTGGGATGCAAGCCCAGGCAGTAGGTCGAACCCGTTTCCCGGAGGACGTCCGTGAAGGCCGAGATCAGGAATTCGGGATTGCGGACTTCCACGGCGACCACGCCATCCGGCGCGACGGGCGCGAGCGAGGGCAGGGCGGCGAGCATCGTCCGCAGTTGATCCAGAACCTGCGGTATCCGGGCGAGTCGCGTGCCGGGCAAGGGACTGAGTTGGAAGACCAGCGCGCCGATCTTGTGGCCCAGCCCATCGAGCGCTGGCTGCACGAACTGCTCGATGGCCAGTCGCGGATCGAGAAAGGCGGGGTTCGGCTGCATGCCGCGGCCATCGTCGCCCCGGACCATCGCATCGGCGATCAGGCTGGGCGCCTTCACGACGAAGCGGAAGTCATCGGGCACCTGTGCCGCGTAAGCCGCGAACTGGCTGGCCGTGAGAGGACGATAAAAGGTGCGGTCGATGCTCACGGTGCGAAACAGCGGGTGCTGCACGTATGCCGGCAAGCCGTGCTTCGAGAGCACTGACTGCTCGTAGTCGCCCTCCCAGACCAGCCCCGCCCAGCCCGGGAAGTACCAGGACGACGTGCCAAGCCGCAGTTGCCGCGGCAGCTCCTCGATCAGCGCACGATGCGCAGGGTTCGGGGCCAGCGGTTGAACCCGTGTCACCTTGGCCACCCGGGCTGGCCGTGGCGGCCTGGCCGGCGCGGCGTTCGTCCCGTCGGCGGGCGCATCTTCAGGCGGCTCCGGCGCCTCGGGGTCGTCGAAAAGTGAGTCTTGTGTCGCCATCCGGTATCGCCTGTCTGCCTGCATTGTCTGCGACCCGCCATGACTCGGGGACAATCGGACATTCGACTTTCCAAGGCCGCCACCCCCATGCACATGCCGCCTCAGTTCAATGCCAAAGATCGGGCGCTCGCTCTTGTGCCGGGGCGCGGGCATCCGCTTGCCAGCCTGATCCTGACCGGCGAGTCGGCAGTCGCAGCGCCACATGACTGACCTGCTTCGGAACGTCGTCGGCGCGGGCCTTTCCTCCGGGCGCGATGCGGAGTGGATGGCCCTCGCGCTTGCCGAGGCGCGGCTGGCTGCCGAGGCGGGTGAAGTGCCTGTCGGCGCCGTCCTGGTGAAGGATGGGCAGCGCATCGCGACAGGGCGCAACACGCCGGTCGCGACGCATGACCCGAGCGCGCACGCCGAGATCAACGCGCTGCGGGCCGGCGCGGCAGCGCTCGGCAACTACCGGCTCGATGGCTGCGAGCTCTTCGTCACGCTCGAGCCATGCGCCATGTGTGCGGGGGCGATGCTGCACGCCCGGTTGGCTCGGGTGGTTTTCGGCGCGACCGACCCGAAGACTGGCGCGGCGGGTTCGGTGGTTGACCTGTTTGCGCAGCCGCAGCTCAACCATCGCACGGTCGTGGAAGGCGGCGTCCTGGCGGATGAATGCCGCGCCGTTCTGCAAGGTTTCTTCGCGCAACGACGCGACCTTGCGCGTGTGCTCGCCGAGCCCCTGCGCGACGATGCGCTGAGGACGCCGGACAAGCGTTTCCGTGCGCTGGCCGACTACGACTTTGCACCGCACTACGTGCAGGATCTGCCTGTGCTTCAGGGCTGGCGCCTGCATCACATCGACGAGTCGCCGCCCGATGCGCACCTGACCTGTGTCTGTCTCCATGGTCCGGGCGAATGGAGCTACGCCTTCCGTCATCTGCCCGGGGCCGCGGCCTGGCGCGTGCTGGCGCCAGACCTCATTGGATTCGGCAAGAGCGACAAACCCAAGCGCGAAACCATCCACCAGCTCGAGTGGCACGCGCGCGTCGTGGCCGACTGGATCGCCGCGTTGCAACCGGAGCCGTTTGTCCTGATCCACAGCGCATCGGCTGCCGAGTTGGCGACGCTGGTGCGCGCGTTGGTCGGCAGTTGCGTTCTCGGCATGCTCGTGTCGCCCGATGGCGATGAGGACGCCGCGGATGCGTGGCGCGCACCTTTTCCTGACCGAGGCCACGAGGCGGCGCTGCGCGCATTGGGGCATGTGCGGCCCTGCGCGTCCGGGCCAGACCGTGCGGGAGCGGCCCGGCTGGCGCAAGAGGCAATGGGATACTTCGGCCTGTGACCAAACACATCTATATCTATTCCCCCGCCGGTGCCGTGCGCGACAAGGCGGCATTCCGGCGCGGTGTCGCGCGCCTCAAGACGCTCGGCTACGAGGTCGAGATCGACCCCGATGCGCTGCGCAGCCATCAACGTTTTGCGGGCGACGATGCAACGCGCATCGCCGCCATCGGCCGTGCTGCGGCGAGCCAGGCGGATATCGCGCTGATTTCCCGTGGCGGCTACGGCCTGACACGCATCCTGGACGCGTTGCCCTACAAGGCGATCGCCAAGTCGATCGCTCGGGGAACGGAATTCGTCGGGCTGAGCGATTTCACGGCCTTCCAGCAGGCGTTGCTCGCCAAGACCGGTGCGGTGACGTGGGCGGGGCCTTCCGTGGGCGAGGACTTCGGCGCGGAGGCCGGTCCGGACGACATCATGGAAGCCTGCTTCGACGATCTGGTGTGCGGCCAGGGCGAGGGCACCGGTTGGCGCGTGCCGGCGCGCGACGGCGACATGCCCGTTCTGCGCAGCGTGCGTGAAGCCGTGCTCTGGGGCGGCAACCTGTCGGTGCTGACGGGGCTGCTCGGCACACCTTATTTCCCCGCCATCGAGAAGGGCGTGCTGTTCCTCGAGGACGTGCATGAGCATCCGTACCGGCTCGAACGCATGCTGGATCAACTGCGCCACGCCGGTGTGCTGGCGCGGCAGCGCGCCATCGTGCTAGGTCAGTTCACCAGCTTCAAGAAGGTGCCGCACGATCGTGGCTTCAGCCTGAAGACGGTGATCGAGCGGCTGCGTGCGTCACTCAAGGTGCCGGTGCTCACGGGGCTTCCGTTTGGTCACGTTCCGACCAAGGTTCTTCTGCCGGTCGGGGCCAAGGTCGAAATGGCCGCGGACGGGCGCGACGTTTTCATGATGTGGGGGCATCGGCACGCGCATGCGGAGCCGCATGGTGCGGGGCATGTGCACGAGCATCCGCATGCACATACGCATCAACACGATCACGACCACGCCCACTGATCGCGCGAGCCGTCGGTGCGGTCGTGCAGACCGACGATCTGGCGGGTAGCCGCCCGACGTCTGGCGCCGGGGCATCCTGAACCTCAGGCCGGCCGTCGCATGCCGCGTGCGTGTGTGCCGTGCACATGTCCGATCTGGGCCTGCGGGACCGCCGCAGGGCTGGACGATGCATGAGCAAGCTCTGCCAGGATGCCGCAATGCGCTGCATCGCTCCCGTTCTGGCATTGCTGCCGGAGCGCCTTGAGATGCCTTTCGAGCAACTTGAGCTCCTGGATCCGATGCGCGACATGACCTATGTGGGCATCCAGCAAGTCGTTCACCTCCGCGCAGTTGTCCGTCGGATGGTCCTTGAATCGAAGTAACACGCGGATCTCATCGAGCGTCATGTCGAGAGAGCGGCAATGGCGCACGAACGCCAGTCGCTCGATGTGTGCATCTGTATAGACGCGGTAGTTTGCCGCGCTGCGTTCTGGTGTGGGCAGCAGCAATTCCCGCTCGTAGAACCGGATGGTTTCAATCGGCGTCTGGGTTGCTGCGGCAAGTTCTCCAATCTTCATTGGCGCTCCTTGGATGTGGACAGGCGTAAACGTCTTGACTCTAAACCTGCTACAGGGTTTCCAATGGACGTTCGCAAAGGAAGCCGAATGAAGCACACCCACCACCATGGCGATGATTGCTGTGCCGCACCGGCAGCACCCATCGCGCGTCCGCGAACCGCGATCCCTGCGACGGCGTCGCTGTTTCGCATCGCCGACATGGATTGCGCCGCCGAGGAGTCGCAGATCCGGCGTGCGCTGGAGCCCCTGCCGGGAATTCGCAGTCTGGGCTTTCAACTTGGCGCTCGTACGCTCGCCATCGATGCACCCGCGCCGGTTCTGGCCGAAGCGCTTTCGGCGATGCGCAAGATCGGATTCGATCCGAAGCCTGTCGACGCTTCGGCCGAAGCGAGCGGCACGCATGACACGCATGCGCACGACGGTATGGCTGTCGGCATGTGGAAACTGGGCGGCGCGTTGGTTCTCGCGATCCTGGCCGAGCTTCTGGGTTTTTATGGTGGCAGCGGCACGTTCGCACAAGGCGCTGAAATGGTTCTGGCTCTTGCGGCGATCGCATTGGCAGGCATCGATACCTATCGGAAGGGCGTCGGTGCGCTCAGTCGTGGCCAGCTGAACATCAATGCCTTGATGAGCGTTGCGGTGACGGGGGCTTTTCTGATCGGTCAGTGGCCCGAGGCGGCGATGGTGATGACGCTGTATGCCATTGCGGAACTGATCGAGGCTCGATCGGTCGATCGGGCCCGCAACGCGATCCAGAAGCTCATGGCATTGGCGCCGGACAGCGCCGAGGTGAAACAGCCCGATGGCGGCTGGCGCGTGGTGCCATGCGACGACATATCGGTTGGCGCCACCGTCCGGATCAGACCGGGCGAACGCGTGCCAATGGACGGCGTCGTCACCGCTGGACAGAGCGCCATCAATCAGGCGCCCGTCACAGGTGAGAGCCTTCCCATCGACAAGGTCGTCGGTGACAGGGTTTTTGCCGGAACGATCAACGAGAACGGCTCGCTTGAATTCCGTGTGTCAGCCGCGGCGTCGGACACGACCCTGGCGCGCATCGTCCAGTCCGTCGAACGGGCGCAGGGGACTCGCGCGCACACGCAGCGTCTGGTGGATCGCTTTGCGGCCGTGTACACGCCTGCTGTCTTTGCTATTGCGGTCGCCATGGTGTTGCTGATGCCGTTGGTCATGGGGTGGACTTGGCTGGACGCCATCTACAAGGCGTTGGTCCTGTTGGTGATCGCCTGTCCGTGTGCGCTGGTGATCTCGACGCCCGTGACTGTGGTGAGCGCGCTGGCGAGCGCCGCGCGGCAAGGCATCCTGATCAAGGGCGGCAGCTATCTGGAGGATGCACGCAAGCTCAAGGCGATCGCGTTCGACAAGACGGGCACCGTGACCAGCGGCAAACCGAAGCTGGTCGAAGCCGCATGGCTGGGAACATCGTTGGATGCCGATGGTTTGCGGCAAGTGGCAGGCAGCCTTGCCGGGCGTTCGGACCATCCTGTTTCACGCGCCATCGCCGAAAGTCTGGGAGCGGGCGAACTGGGCGTTGATGATTTCAAGGCCATTCCAGGATTGGGGACGGAAGGTCATATCGATGGCCAACGCTACATGTTGGGAAGTCCGCGCCTTCTGGGGGCTGGCATGTCTGATGCACTGACCAAGAAAGTTTGCCTGCATGAGGAAGCGGGCCAGACGGTCACGCTGCTTGTCGCAGGCGGTGAGGCATTGGCGCTCTTTGCTGTGGCCGACACGGTCAAGCCAGGCGCTCGGGCGGCCATGGCCGATCTCAAGGCGCTGGGCCTGGTCACGGTCATGCTTTCTGGTGACAACGCCCGCACGGTGCGTGCCATCGCTGCCGAGTCGTCGTTCGACGAAGCCAAGGGTGACCTGCTGCCTGAAGACAAGCGCGTGGAGATTGAAGCGCTGCGCAACACTCACGGTATGACGGCCATGGCTGGGGACGGCATCAACGACGCGCCGGCCCTTGCGCAGGCGGACATCGGTATCGCCATGGGTGCAGCCGGCACCGACGTGGCGATGGAGGCTGCGGATGTGGTGATCATGAACGACGACTTGGGCCGGATCGCCAGCACGATTCGCCTGTCCAGGAAAACATACGCCGTTCTCTGGGAGAACATCGTGTTGGCACTCGGCATCAAGGCGGTCTTTCTGCTGCTCGCTGTGTTCGGCAGCGCGACCATGTGGATGGCTGTGTTTGCAGACATGGGGGCAAGCCTGCTCGTGGTGGCGAACGGATTGAGATTGCTTGCAGCTCCGAGCGGTCCAAAGGAGCGGTGAATCACCGCAGATGGTCACGGGACGCTTGCGGCGGGGGATATGCAAGGTATTGCATGAAGAAGTTAGCCGCTTGGCTGTTCGTTTGAGATTTCCGTGTCATAATCGAAGGCTGCGCTGAACGGGTTGCTTGGTGTTGGTGCGATGCTGGTGGAACTGGTGTTGTGCTGAGAGAGCTGGGTAGATTTGTTGGGTGTGGGGGTCGAGAAAATAGTTTGACTGCGGTTTAAAAACTGTGTCATAATTCGAGGCTAAGCGGAAGGGGTTGCTGGTTGATTCGGTAGTCGAATTGATTGGAGATTCTGGAAGTTGTTTGAAAAGAAATTTTCAA
>NZ_JBWKNQ010000014.1:0-195483 GCF_059415645.1 Variovorax sp. GW821-FHT10B04 | reverse complement strand
TCCACGCGCTGGAGGCCTTCCACGCGGATGTCGCGCACCGTGAAGGGTTCGACCGCCCAGGCGGCGCTGGCGGCCAGAGCGCCTGCGACCACGGTGGCGACGCTGCGCAGGCGGAAGCGACGGAGTTTTGTGTTCATGTGTGAAATGGGCCGGCGCAGAGAAGGCCGACGATAGTTAACCAAAGAGCCCGAACAGCCGATTGACATCGTTGAAAAGTGCGATGGACATCATCACCAGCAGCAGTGCAACACCGCCACGTTGAAACCGTTCCATCCATGCGTCCGAGACGCTTTTCCCCGTTAGGCCTTCCCAAAGATAATACATCAGGTGCCCCCCATCCAAGACCGGGAGCGGCATGAGGTTCAGGACGCCCAAACTCACGCTGATGAGGGCCAGGAAAACCAGATACTGGGTGAACCCGAGGCTGGCGGATTTGCCGGCGTAGTCGGCAATCGTGAGCGGTCCGCTGAGGTTTTTCAACGACGCTTCGCCGATGATCATCTTGACCATCATGCGCACGGTCAACGCCGACACTTCCCAGGTCCGCACGATGCCGCCCCGAATGCCGTCTATCGGACCGAGACGCACGGTCATCATCGCTGGCGGCGCTCCCACATAGGCAGCAATTCGCCCCACTGCCACCCCATTTTCATCGCGCACGTCTGGAGCGACCTCGATCGACAAGTCCCGCCCGCCGCGCGTTATCTGCCACGTCTGCGCACCATGGGTCGACGCGCGGATCAGGTCGCGCAATTGCTGACCGTCGATGATCGCGGTCGAGCCGACTGCGCGCACGAGATCGCCCGACTGCAAGCCAGATCTCCGTCCTGCGCCGCCCGCCATGACTTCTCCAAGCTCCGGTCGAGCCAGCGGAGACAACAGACCGATCTTGCGAAACATCTGCGCATCGGCATCCTTGGCCTGGATACGACTGAGCGGTAACACCAAACGGCGCGCGCTGCCCTGCCCGTCGCCAGCGATATCCACCGTGAGGTCGCGCCCGTCGAGGGCAGCACGGGTGATGCGCCAGCGCAGTTCCTCGAAGGTCTGCAACGGTTCGACATCCCCGTCAAAACCCGCGGCGGCAACTCGCTCGCCGCCACGGAATCCGGCTTGCTCGGCAAGGGATCCTGCAACCGGCCGCGCCAGGATGGCTATCGGCTCGTCGACACCAATCCAGTTGACGACCGAGTACAAGGCAGCTGCCAGCAGCAGGTTGGCGATCGGACCCGCCGCGACGATGGCTACGCGCGAGCGCAACCTCTGCGTGTTGAAGGCCCGGTGCCGTTCTTCGGAAGCCACAGGCGCTTCGCGCTCATCGAGCATCTTGACGTAGCCGCCAAGCGGAAACATGCCGATCACGAACTCCGTGTTCTGACCCGGATGCTGGCGCTTGGGCTGCCAGCGATAGAGCGTCTTGCCGAAGCCGACGGAGAAACGGAGTACCTTCACACCGCATGCGACAGCGACGCGGTAGTGGCCATACTCATGAACCGCAATCAACACGCCAAGCGCAACGACGAATGCAATGATGGTGAGCATCGGAGTCCTTGAGTCGAGCCGTCTCAGGCCATGAAGCCAAGGACCGCTGCATTGGCTGCCGCGCGAGCTGCGGCGTCGAGTTCCAGCAGATCGCCCAGAGAGCGTGGTCTGGACGGCGACACCGCCTCCAGCGTTTCCAGATTGACCGCATGAATGCGATCGAAGCGCAAGCGCTTTGCCAGAAACGCCTCGACCGCGATCTCGTTGGCGGCATTCAGAACCGCCGTCGTGCCGGGCAGTCCACGCAAGGCCTGCCACGCGAGATCGAGCCCGGGAAACAAGTCGGCATCGGGGGCGTAGAAAGTCAACGCCTGCATTTTGCGGAAGTCGAGCGTCGACGCACCGCTTGCAATGCGGTGCGGCCATGCCAAGCCGACCGCAATCGGTACCCGCATGTCCGGCGTACCCAGCTGGGCCATCACGGACGCATCCGTGAACTGCACCATCGAATGCACAACGCTCTGCGGATGGATGACGACCTCGATCTGGTCTGGGGTCACTCCAAACAG
This sequence comes from Variovorax sp. GW821-FHT10B04, assembly GCF_059415645.1. NCBI lineage: Bacteria > Pseudomonadati > Pseudomonadota > Betaproteobacteria > Burkholderiales > Comamonadaceae > Variovorax > Variovorax sp. GW821-FHT10B04. The sequence goes on along the minus strand of NZ_JBWKNQ010000014.1, from coordinate 193,432 downwards.
ATGCCGTGCCTCGATGACTTCGAGGGCCTTGTTCATCATGGTGGCCGAATCGACGGAAATCTTGCGTCCCATGACCCAATTGGGATGTGCGCAAGCTTCTTCTGGAGTCACCGCACCCAGCGTACCGGCGGCACGGCTGCGAAACGGCCCACCCGACGCGGTAAGGATGATCTTGTCGATGCGCTGAGCCCACGTCGAAGCGTCTTCCGGCAAGGACTGGAAGATCGCCGAATGTTCGCTGTCGATCGGCAGAAGCGTCGCGCCGCCTGCTCGTACGGTGCTCATGAACAGCTCGCCACCGACGACCAGCGCCTCCTTGTTGGCCAGCAGCAGGCGCTTTCCGGACCGCGCTGCGGCCAGGCACGGTGCGAGGCCGGCAGCACCCACGATCGCGGCCATGACGACATCGACCTCCTCATGTGAGGCGATGCATTCCAGTGCATCCGACGTCATGAGAACCCGCGTTGCCAGACCGTTTCGACGCAGCTCCCGCTCGAGCTGCGCGGCATGCGGGGCGCTCGCCATGACCGCAAAGCGAGGTGCGAATTTCGCGCACTGCGCGAGCAGTTCGTCCACCTTGGTGGCTGCGGACAAGGCGAATACCTCGAAGCGGTCGAGGTGCCGCGAGATCACGTCCAGCGTGCTCATGCCAACCGATCCGGTCGAGCCCAGCACGGTCACGCGCTGCTTGATCTCCGTCACAGTGAAGCCAACATCATGGCGATCGGGAGTGCGGGCAGCAATGCATCGACACGGTCCAGCACGCCGCCATGTCCTGGCAGAAGATGGCTGCTGTCTTTGGCGCCGGCACTTCGCTTGACGAGCGACTCGACCAGATCACCCACCACGCTCATCGCTGCCAGGAAGACCACTCCAACGATCAGCAGCCACCAGCCCCGTGCCGCAAGTCGGCTGTAGAGACTGGGCACCGCAGCCTGCCAAGAGCCGTCCGCCCAAACCCACGCGAGCGCAAGAATCAATACGCCAACCATGCCGCCCCATACGCCTTCCCAGCTCTTGCCGGGACTGATCGAGGGGGCGAGCTTGTTGCGTGTGAACTTGAGGCCGAACGCACGTCCGGCGAAATAGGCACACACGTCAGCCATCCAGACCAGCACGAAGATCGACAGCAGAAAATTGATGCCCAGCATCCGCGCCTGGACAGCGGCCAGCCAGGCCACCCACAACGCCAGCAGCCCTCCCAGCAAGCGCATGGCTCTGGGAATCGGAGCCCATCCTGGCACGGCGGCACGCAGCAGCGCTGCGCCACCCAACACCCAGCCCGCACTGGCGACGATCCAGATGCCAAGCAGGCTGTGGTCCAGCAACCCCAGCCACCATGACAGCGCGCACAGCGCCACCATCTCGGCACCGAAGAAGCAGGACATGCGGTTGCCATAGCCGTTCAGCCGGCCCCATTCCCAAGCGGCAGCGCCGATCAACACCAGCATCACGCCGCCGAACGGAACATGCGAGGGATAGAACAACGCCGGCAGGAGAATCGCCAGCAGCACAACCGCAGTGATGATGCGTTGCTTGAGCATCAGGCGATCTGCCGTGCATTTGCCGCAGCGTTGAGCTGGGCAGATGTTTTTCCGAATCTCCGCTCTCGCCTCCGATATGCCTCGATGGCCGCGTCCAGCGCAGCTTCATCGAACTCCGGCCAAAGGCGATCGCTGAAAAACAATTCCGCATACGCGCTTTGCCAAAGCAGGAAATTCGACAAGCGCTGTTCTCCGCCAGTGCGGATGAAAAGATCGGGGTCTGGCACGTGGGCCAGCGCCATGGCACGGTCCAATGTGGCTTCGGTCAAAGGCTCGCCGCGGGCGGCGAGCTGAGCCGCTGCACGTGCGATGTCCCAACGGCCGCCATAGTTGAAGCAGACATTGAAGACCAGCTTTCGATTGTGTGCCGTTGCAGTTTCAGCCTGCACCAGGCTCGCGATGATCTTCTCCGACAAGCCGCCGCGCTCACCGATGAAATGCAATTGAATGCCGTCTGCCGACAGCTTGGGCACTTCTCGCCCGAGCGCGCCGACCATGAGTTCCATCAGGCCGGAGACTTCTTCGACGGGACGGTTCCAGTTTTCAGAAGAGAAAGCAAAGACCGTGAGTACGCTGATCCCCCGATCGACGCACGCCTTGACGCAGCGTCTCAAGGATTCGACCCCTTGCTTGTGCCCGGCCACCCGCGGCAGGAAGCGCCGGGTAGCCCAGCGCCCGTTGCCATCCATGACAATGGCAACGTGATGCGGAACGGCAGGCGATGCGTCCATCAGACGGCCATGATCTCGGCTTCTTTCGCGGCCACCAAGCGATCGATCTCGCTGATGTGCTTGTCGGTCACCTTCTGGATGTCGGCTTCTGCGCGCTTCTGGTCATCTTCCGAAGCCAGCTTCTCTTTGACGAGCTTCTTCACAGCTTCGTTGGCGTCGCGGCGCAGATTGCGCGTGGCGATCTTGGCGCTCTCGCCTTCGTTGCGCACGAGCTTCGTCATTTCCTTGCGACGCTCTTCACTCATGGCAGGCAACGGCACGCGGATCAAATCGCCCATCGATGCAGGATTCAAGCCCAAGTCGCTTTCGCGAATGGCTTTTTCGATCTTTGCACCCATGTTCTTTTCCCACGGCTGGATGCCGAGCGTGCGCGAGTCGATCAGCGACACGTTGGCCACCTGGCTCAGCGGCACCGAAGAACCGTAGTAGTCGACGTGTACCGAATCCAGCAGAGCCGTATTGGCACGGCCGGTGCGGATCTTCGTGAGGTTGTTCTGGAATGCGGCGATCGACTGGTTCATCTTCGCGTCGGTCGCACTGCGGATATCTGCAATCGTCATTTCTCTTTGCTCCTCAGGCATGCACGAGCGTGCCTTCGTCCTCCCCCATGACGACGCGCTTGAGCGCGCCGTTCTTGAGGATGGAGAACACCTTGATCGGCAGCTTCTGGTCGCGGCACAGCGCAAAGGCCGTCGCGTCCATGATGCCGAGGTTCTTCCCGATCGCCTCGTCGAACGACAACGAGGCGTAGCGCGTCGCGCTCGGGTCCTTTTGCGGGTCGGCTGTGTACACGCCGTCCACCTTCGTGGCCTTGAGCACCAGCTCCGCACCGATCTCCGCACCGCGCAGCGCAGCCGCCGTGTCGGTCGTGAAGAACGGGTTGCCCGTGCCGGCCGCGAAGATCACGACCTTGCCTTCTTCGAGATACTGCAGCGCCTTGGGCCGCACATAGGGCTCGACCACCTGCTCGATGGCGATGGCTGACATCACGCGGGCGATGAGGCCCTGCTTGTCCATGGCATCGGCCAGGGCCAGGGAGTTCATCACGGTGGCGAGCATGCCCATGTAGTCGGCCGTGGCGCGGTCCATGCCGACGGAGCCGCCCGCGACGCCGCGGAAGATGTTGCCCCCGCCGATCACGACGGCGACCTGCACGCCCATGTTCACCACCTCGGCCACCTCGCCCACCATGCGAACGATGGTGGCGCGGTTGATGCCGAAGGCGTCGTCGCCCATCAGGGCCTCACCCGACAGCTTCAACAAGATCCGCTTGTGGGCTGGACGGGCATCGGGCATGGACAACTTCCTTGAAAATAATGTGCGGGGCGAGTGTAAGACTTTAGCGGTCGAAAACGACAGGGCCGTGGCCCCGTCGCAGTGCGCAGATCAGGCTGCGGCTTTGGCGGCCGCGACTTGTGCAGCGACTTCAGCTGCAAAGTCGTCGACCTTCTTCTCGATACCTTCGCCAACGACGTAGAGCGTGAAGCTCTTGATCGACGTGCCAGCGGCCTTGAGCATCGCTTCGACAGTCTGCTTGTCGTTCTTCACGAAAGGCTGGTTGTGCAGCGAGACTTCCTTGAGGTACTTTTGCACGCCACCTTCGATGCGCTTGGCAACGATATCAGCTGGCTGCGGCTGCTTGCCTGCGGCCTCTGCGACCTTGCGGTCTTCCTCGGCCTTGCCGGCGGCAACGGCGCGCTCTTTTTCGATCAGGTCGGCAGGCACGTCGGCGCTGGAGATCGCGACCGGCTTCATGGCGGCGATGTGCATTGCGACGTCCTTCGCAGCGGTGTCGTCACCTTCGAACTCGACCATCACGCCGATGCGCGTGCCATGCAGGTACGACGCAAGCTTGCCATTGCCGGCAAAGTGCTTGAAGCGACGGAAGCTCATGTTCTCGCCGATCTTGCCGATCAGGCCCTTGCGAACGTCCTCGAGCGTCGGGCCGAAACCGTCCTGCTCGTAGGGCAGTGCGCCCAGCGCGGCAATGTCGGCCGGATTGTTCTGCGCAGCCAGCTTTGCAGCGGCATTGGCCAGAGCCAGGAAGCTGTCGTTCTTGGTGACGAAGTCGGTTTCGCAATTGATCTCGACCATCGCACCAGCATCGTCGCCGACATACGCCGTGACCACGCCTTCGGCGGTGATACGGCCCGATGCCTTGCCCGCCTTGTTGCCGAGCTTGATGCGCAGCAACTCTTCGGCCTTTTCCATGTTGCCTTCGGCCTCGGTCAAAGCCTTCTTGCATTCCATCATCGGCGCATCGGTCTTTGCGCGCAGTTCGCCGACCATGCTTGCGGTGATTGCAGCCATTATTCGTTCTCCGTATTCAAAAAATTCAGGTCAAAAAAAGGGGCACCAAAGCCCCTTCTTCAGGCTCGCGAGGAGCAATTTCAGGCGGATGCGCCTTCTTCGACTTCGACGAAGTCATCGCCGGCGCCTTCGGCGACAGCTTTCACGACGTCGTTGGTCGCGCTGTTGCGGCCTTCGATGATCGCGTCAGCGATGCCACGGGCGTACAGAACCACGGCCTTCGACGAGTCGTCGTTGCCAGGGATCACGTAGTCGATACCTTCGGGAGAGTGGTTCGAGTCAACCACGCCGATCAGTGGAATGCCCAGCTTGCGGGCTTCTGCGACGGCAATCTTGTGGAAGCCCACGTCGATCACGAAGATCGCGTCCGGCAGCGCGGTCATGTCCTGGATGCCGCCGATGTCCTTTTCGAGCTTCGCGATTTCGCGCGAGAACGTCAGCTGTTCCTTCTTGCTCAGGCTGTCGAGGCCGGCTTCCTGCTGCGCCTTCATTTCCTTCAGGCGCTTGATCGAGGTCTTGACCGTCTTGAAGTTGGTCAGCATGCCGCCGAGCCAGCGGGTGTCGACATAGGGCACGCCAGCGCGACGGGCTTCTTCAGCCACGATTTCACGGGCTTGGCGCTTGGTGCCGACCATGAGGATGGTGCCGCGGTTGGCGGTCAGTTGCTTGGCGTACTTCATCGCGTCCTGGAACATCGGAAGCGACTTTTCCAGGTTGATGATGTGAATCTTGTTGCGATGGCCGAAGATGAACGGGGCCATCTTGGGGTTCCAGAAGCGGGTTTGGTGGCCGAAGTGGACACCGGCTTCCAGCATTTCGCGCATGGTTGTCGACATAGGAATTACTCCAAAGGTTGGGTCTAAAATCCAGCCCGTTTTGTGCCTTCGCAAGAAGCGCACAACACCTTGAATGGGCCGGTTTGCGGATTTGTTTCACGATTAGGGAATGCCCCTAGGCGAAACCCAACGAGTATAGCATGCGCCTCGCCCCTTGAACCTTCCGAAGAGCAATCCATGCGCCCCGATCTGCACGCGACCCGCCTTGCCCTCGCGGCACAACGCACCGACGCACGCACCGAAATGGCGCACTCGATCGAGGCAGCGGCGGCGCCCGCCAACGCGCATACGTTCACACGAACGATGTGCGACGAAGCCGCGCAGGCCGCCGAGTCCGGCAATCCGGAGCAGCAGCTTGGCGGCCTGAGTTTCTCCGCCAAGGATCTCTTCGATGTTGCCGGCCAGTCGACACCTGCGGGATCGATCGTTCTGGCGCATGCGCCGGCCGCCACCATAGATGCACCGGCTGTGGCGCGTCTGCGCGCTGCCGGCGGCGTGCTGATCGGGCGCACGAACATGACGGAGTTCGCGTTCTCGGGTGTCGGCATCAATCCGCACCATGGCACGCCAGCCAATGCCTGCAGCCAGGACGCGCCGTTGATTCCTGGTGGGTCTTCGTCGGGTGCGGCGGTGTCGGTCGCAACCGGCGCCGCCTTCATCGGGCTCGGCTCCGACACCGGCGGCTCGATCCGGATACCGGCGGCGCTGAACGGCATCGTCGGCTACAAGAACACCGCGCGACTGGTGCCAACGGTTGGCGCGCTTCCCTTGTCCACCACGCTGGATACGGTTTGCGCCATGACCCGATCGGTGCGCGACGCGATCACCGCGCACGAAGTCATGGCAGCACGCAAGGTGAGCGTCGACGGCAAGCCGTTGGCGACGCGCAGACTGGCGATCGCGACGACCACTTTCTTCGACGACATCGAGCCGCAGATCGCGAAAGCCTTCGAGCGCAGCATCCAGATGCTGCGCGCTGCAGGCGCCCGGATCGACGAAATTGAGCTTCCCGAACTCAAGGAGCTGCCGTCGATCAACGCGGGCGGTGGCTTCTCGCCGGTCGAGGCTTACGCCTGGCACCGGTTGCTGCTGGAGCGCAGCGGCGCGGGCTACGATCCGCGCGTGGCACAGCGCATGCTTCGTGGCGCCAACATGAGAGCCTACGAATACATCGAATTGGTCCACGCGCGCCGCGACTGGATCGCGCGCATGGAGCGCGCGCTGACGCCATTCGATGCCGTGCTGTCGCCGACCGTACCGATCGTCGCGCCGCCGATCTCAAGCGTGGCGCCTGGAGAAACACGCGACGGCGAATTCTTCCGAATCAATGCGCTTCTCCTGCGCAATCCGTCGGTCGTGAACATGCTCGACGGCTGTGCGATCTCGATTCCATGCCATGTCGAGGGAGAATTGCCGGCTGGCTTGATGATCTGGCATGCAGCACTGCATGACGATGGCATCCTGTCGGCTGCGCTGCAGGCAGAAGACTGCCTGAAGCGTCATTGAACCAAGCCCCTTTCAAGCGGACAGGCCGCTCCTACACAAGAATACGTCAATGAAAATCGCGATAGTGGGCGCCGGAATCATCGGCGTGACCACCGCCTGGGAGTTGGCCTCTGACGGCCACGAGGTTTCAGTCTTCGAACGCCGCGGCGCCGTCGCCGAAGAATCCAGCTTTGCCAATGCCGGAGTGGTCGCGCCAGGCTACGTCACCCCCTGGGCTGCGCCGGGCATGCGCATGAAGGTCCTGCGCTCGCTGTTCTCGACCCATGGCGCCATCAAGGTTCGCTGGCCGCTCACCGGCAGTGACCTGCGATGGATGGCCTTGTGGCAACGTGCCTGCAAGCTCGAAACCTACCTGGCAAACCGCACCCGACTTCAGCGACTCGCTTTTTACAGCCGAAACCGGCTTCATCACATCACGTCTCAGCAGGAGTTGAGCTACGAGCGCAGTGACGGCTATCTCGTTCTGCTGCGCTCGAAACGAGAGCGAAAGCTGGTTCAACCCGGCCTGGACGTGCTGCGCGCCGCTGGTAGCGTTTTTCGAGAGATCGACGCGGACGAGGCGCGAAAAGTCGAACCCGCATTGAGCAGCGACACCGACCTCGCAGGCGCCATCCACCTGCCGGAAGACGAAGTCGGCAACTGCAGACAATTCGCGTTGCTGCTGCGGCGAGAGGCCGAGGCGCTGGGTGCGCGCTTCTACTTCAACTGCGACCTCGCGCCCTTGAGCCGTGCTGCGCCACGCTCCTTGTCGCTTGCCGGTGGCTCCGAATCGCACAGCTTCGACGCAGTCGTCGTCTGCGCCGGTGTGGCATCGGCGAAGTTGCTGTCCCCGCTGGGACTGCGATTGCCGATCGTCCCCGTCTATGGACACTCCATCAGCGCCAACGTCCGGGAGTCGCTCAACGCGCCACGCAGTGCGGTGATGGACGAACGCTACAAAGTGGCGATTTCCCGGATGGGCCAGCGCGTGCGCGTCGCAGGAAGCGCCGAGATCGGCGGCGTACCCGACACGATGAATCCTGCTGCGTTGCAGACGCTCTACAAGGTCTTGCACGACTGGTTCCCGGGCGCGGTCACCTTGCAGGCCGGAGTCCAGCAATGGAAAGGCGCGCGGCCGATGCTGCCTGACGGCCCTCCGATCATCGGACCCAGCGGTGTTCCCGGCGTCTGGCTGAACCTTGGCCACGGCTCCAGCGGCTGGGCGCTTTCCTGCGGCAGCGCACGCGTGCTGGCGGATCTGGTCGGCGGCCACGACGCGGGCGTCGACCTCGAAGGGCTGGGCATCGAGCGCCTGCTCTAGCTGGATATCGGGCTTGATCCACGCACACAATGGCGCATGGATCGCATCAACACCGGCTCCGACTCCCTGCTGTTCGACACCGCGGCCACCCGGCGCATCGAGATTGCCGCTGCCGCCAAGCTGCCACCCCACACGCTGATGCAACGCGCCGGCCTGGCGGTCGCCCGGCTGGCGATGGCGCTCGTGCCGCATGCACGCACCATTTGGGTCGCTTGTGGCCCTGGCAACAATGGCGGCGATGGGTTCGAAGCGGCGATGCAATTGCAGCAGCGTGGCTTCCACACGATCGTGACTTGGTCAGGGAATGGCGATCGGCTGCCGCCGGACGCACGTCAATCACTGCAACGGGCACAACACGCCGGCGTCGTTTTCGCCGACATGCCACCAGCGGCCTTCGATCTGGCGATCGATGCCATGCTCGGCCTCGGCGCCAGCCGGCCGCCTGAAGGCCTCATGGCGGATTGGCTGCTGCGCATGCACGGTGGATCGGCGCCGGTGCTGAGCATCGATCTGCCTTCGGGCTTGAACGCAGACACCGGCGCATGGGCTATGCCCGCTTCCGGCCGCGCACCGACGACCGGGCCACGCCACAGCCTGAGTCTTCTGACGCTCAAACCCGGTTTGTTCACCGCCAGCGGGCGCGACGCAGCGGGTGAGGTCTGGTTGGATGATCTCGGTGTCTCTCATGCCGAGACGGCCACGGCACGCCTCGTCGGGTCGCGACCGGCCCGTGCCCGACCACATGCCAGCCACAAGGGCAGTTTCGGTGACGTTGCCGTGATAGGTGGCGCCCAGGGCATGGTCGGAGCGGCGATGTTGGCGGCTTCTGCGGCGCTGCATGGAGGCGCCGGTCGGGTGTTCCTCGCTCTGCTCGATCAGGCTGCCGGTGCACTCGACATCACCCAGCCCGAACTGATGCTTCGTCACCCCAGCACGCTCGATTGGAAACAGATGACCGTCGTGTGCGGCTGTGGCGGCGGCAACGATATCGGCGTCGAACTGCCACGCGTACTCTCGACCGCTGCTGCCTTGATCCTTGATGCCGATGCACTCAATGCGATCGCGCGGGATCCCCTGCTGCAGTCGTTGTTGAAGCGTCGTGCGATGCGCGAGTGGCGCACCGTGCTGACGCCACATCCGCTCGAGGCCGCGCGGCTGCTCGAAACGGACACAGCGAGCGTGCAAGCAGACCGACTGAAAGCCGCACTGCATCTGGCCGAAACATTCGCCGCGACCGTGATCCTCAAGGGTTCGGGCAGCGTGATCGCATCACCCGGCGCACTGTCGCGCATCAACACGACCGGCAACGGGCGACTGGCAACGGCTGGAACGGGCGATGTGCTCGCCGGCATGGTGGGTGCAGCACTTGCCAGCGGGCTCTCTGCGTTCGACGCCGCATGCGAAGCCGCCTGGCAGCACGGCGCGCTGGCGGATGAATGGCCCGACATGCGCCCGCTGACGGCCAGCGCACTCTCTCGACGTGCCCTGCCCGCTCAGGATTGAGCACCGCACTGCACGTGGTCGAGTGACGAATACCTCTCGGTCAGCCGCGTCCGACGAAGGGCATTTTGGTGGCCATCACGGTATGGAAGAGCACATTGGCTTCAAGCGGCAGATTTGCCATGTAGAGCACCGACTGCCCGACGATCTTCACGTCGATCATCGGCTCGACCGCGATGTCTCCATTCGCTTGCGGCACGCCCTTGGCCATTCGCGCGGCAAGCTCTGTGATTGCGTTGCCGACATCGATCTGCCCCACCGCGATGTCGTATTTGCGTCCATCCAGCGATGCCGTCTTGGTCAACCCCTCGACTGCATGCTTGGTCGCCGTGTACGCGGCTGAATTCGGCCGTGGCGTGGTCGCGGAGATGGACCCGTTGTTGATGATCCGGCCGCCCCGCGGCGTCTGGGCCTTCATCGTACGGAATGCTTGCTGGATGCAATAGAACATTCCATTGAGATTGATATCGACCACACCCTTCCATTGCGCGGGGGTCCAATCTTCGAACGGCCCTGGCGGATTGCTGACACCCGCATTGTTGAACAGCAGATCGACCCGACCGAAGCGCTCGACCGCAGCCGAGAAAAGAGCCTGGACCGACTCGGCATTGGCGACATCCGTCGGCACCGCAAACGCTCGCGACGCCGCACCCGATTCTTCTGCGACCTGCTCCAGCGGCTCCAGCCGACGCCCGGCCAGCACGACGCTCCATCCGTCGGCCAGCAACGCCAGCGACGCCGCACGCCCGATGCCACTTCCCGCGCCCGTCACGATGGCGGTGCGCTGCACACTCGATGTCATGATTTTCTCTTTCTCAACGGCGCGGCTTGCGCCCTTTGACTTTGTTGGCCGCCTTCTTGACGGCTGCCTTGAACACCTGCATTGCTGATTGCGGACCGCGGTCGGTCGACACCGGCTCAGCGTTCTTGCTGCGCGCACTGCGCTTCGCCGCCGACTTGGTCGGCACGCCGGTCGCAGACGCAACGCCCTTGTCTTTCACGGCGCGGCCAGCCAGTTCTTCACCTTCACGCACCAAACGGAAATCGATCTTGCGTCCGTCCAGGTCGACGCGACTGACCTGCACACGCACCCGCGTACCGATCGCATAGCGGATGCCCGTGCGCTCGCCGCGAAGTTCCTGACGCATCTCGTCGAACTTGAAGTATTCGCCGCCGAGTTCGGTGATGTGGACCAAGCCTTCGACATACATCGCGTCGAGCGTGACGAAGATCCCGAACGTGGTTGCGGCCGATACGACACCGCCGTACTCCTCGCCAAGATGCTCGCGCATGTACTTGCACTTGAGCCACGCCTCGACATCCCGGCTGGCTTCGTCGGCGCGCCGCTCGTTGGCACTGCAGTGCAGCCCCGCCGCTTCCCAGGCCTGAACTTCCTTGCTTGGCGCGACGGTCGTCTTCTGCGGTTTCTGCGTTGGCGATTTCACGCGCGAAGCGAGCCGCTTGGCCAGCTTGGCATGCGCCTCGCCGGGCGTCGGCAACGCGGGCAACTGGTACTTCGAATTGCCCAGGATCGCCTTGATCACGCGGTGCACCAACAGATCGGGGTAGCGCCGGATCGGGCTGGTGAAATGCGTATAGGCCTCGTAGGCCAGGCCAAAGTGGCCGCTGTTGATCGGTGTATAGATCGCTTGCTGCATCGAGCGAAGCAGCATCGTGTGGATCTGCTGTGCGTCCGGCCGCTCCTTCGTCGCCTGCGCGATCGCCTGGAATTCACCAGGCTTCGGATCGTCCGAAATCGACATGCCCACACCCATGGCCTTCAGGTATCCACGCAGGATTTCCTTCTTCTCGGGTGTCGGGCCTTCGTGCACGCGATAAAGGCCGGGATGCTTGCCTTGCGCGATGAAGTCGGCGCTGCAGACGTTGGCGGCCAGCATGGCCTCCTCGATCAGCCGATGAGCTTCATTGCGCGTGCGGGGGACGATCTTCTCGATACGGCCGGCGTCGTCGCAGATGATCTGCGTTTCCGTCGTCTCGAAGTCCACGGCACCACGCGTCGAGCGCTGCTTCAGCAACGCCCGATAGACGTCCGCAAGATTCAGCAGATCCTTGACACGAGACTTGCGCTTTGCGGCTTCGGGGCCGCGCGTGTTCCCCAAGATCGCCGCAACTTCGGTGTAGGTGAAACGGGCGTGGCTGAACATCACGGCCGGATAGAACTGATAGGCATAGACCTCGCCGTCAGCCGCCACCAGCATGTCGCAGACCATGCAGAGGCGCTCGACCTCGGGGTTCAGCGAGCACAGGCCGTTCGAGAGCTTCTCGGGCAGCATGGGAATCACGCGGCGCGGGAAGTAAACGCTCGTCGCACGATCGTAGGCATCGATATCGATGGCCGAGCCCGTCTGAACATAGGCGCTCACGTCGGCGATGGCCACGAGCAGTCGCCATCCTTTGCCACGACCGACCTTGGCGGGCTCGCAATACACGGCGTCGTCGAAGTCACGCGCGTCTTCGCCGTCGATGGTGACCAGGGGTACGTCGGTCAGATCGACGCGGCCCTTCTTGTCAGCAGGCCGAACCTTGTCGGGCAGCGCTTTGGCCTGTGCGAGGCACGCCTCGGAGAACTCGTGCGGTACGCCGTACTTGCGTACGGCGATCTCGATCTCCATGCCTGGATCATCGATCTCGCCCAGGACCTCTTTGACACGGCCGACTGGCTGACCAAAAAGCGCCGGCGGTTCGGTCAGTTGGACAACCACAACCTGCCCCACCTTCGCGGGGCCCGTCGCGCCCTTTGGAATCAGAACGTCCTGGCCATAACGCTTGTCTTCTGGTGCCACGAGCCAGATGCCGCCTTCGTGCAGCAAGCGACCGATGATCGGTTGCTCCGGTCGCTCAGTGATCTCGACGACACGTCCTTCCGGACGGCCTCGGCGGTCCTGCCGCACGATCCTTGCCTTGACCCGGTCCTTGTGAAGCACCGCACGCATCTCATTGGGCGGCAGATAGATGTCCGCCTCGCCGTTGTCTCGCTGCACGAAGCCGTGCCCATCTCGATGGCCCTGAACCGTTCCTTCGATCTCGTCGGGCAGGCTGCTGGGTTGTGCATTATTTTTGATACAATCTCCTTCGTTCCTGAAATTCAAAACGCGTTGCAAGTTTCTTGCAACATGTGGGCCCAGATGGCGGAATTGGTAGACGCACTAGTTTCAGGTACTAGCGAGTAACATCGTGGAGGTTCGAGTCCTCTTCTGGGCACCATACCGAATACAGATAGTCCTTGGCTGATCATTGATCGCCAGGGATTTTTTTCGTCCGCATGGACCTGATCGAATGTGCAGGCCAGCGAGCCAGCGGCTGCATTGCCGATCGGCTGTTGACTGGACGAAATTCTGGCGTGCGGCATGGGTGTGATGTCACGAGTCTATCCCGAGCACGACGCAGCACCCGTGCGCACCAGGCAGATCGCGATTCCATCAATAAAAATGGCACCGCCCTCTGAGACGCGATTTTTATTGCTATACTCTAAGACTTCCTGAAATTCAAAACGCTCTGCAGGATTCTTGCAGAGCGCGGGCCCAGATGGCGGAATTGGTAGACGCACTAGTTTCAGGTACTAGCGAGTAACATCGTGGAGGTTCGAGTCCTCTTCTGGGCACCAAGACTCAATGAAACCCCTGGCAAGTTTTGAACTTGCCAGGGGTTTTTTGTTTTCCAAGGCAAGCCGTCGATCAAATGGGAAGCGCCACCAGATCATGTCCTTCGGTACCAACGATGCGCGCGCGAGTGAACTCGCCCACCTTCATGGTCTTGCTGATCTTCTCCGGCGGCAATAACCGCACCGTACCGTCGATCTCGGGCGCATCGGCATAAGTGCGACCCACGCCGCCTTTGCGTCCGAGGCCTGGCGCCGAATCGACCAAGACCTGCATGGTCGCACCCACACGCTTGCGCAGCTTTGCGATCGACACGGCCTCGGCCACCTCCATGAAGCGAGCGCGACGCGCTTCGCGCTCGGATTCCGGCAGCATTCCAGGAATCTCATTGGCGGCAGCGCCTGCCACGGGACTGTAGGCAAAGCAGCCTGCGCGATCGATCTCGGCCTCGCGGATGAAATCGAGCAAATGCTCGAACTCGGCTTCGGTCTCCCCTGGGAAGCCTGCGATGAAGGTGCTGCGGATCACGAGCTCCGGGCAGATCTCGCGCCAGCGTGCAATGCGCTCCAGATTCCTCTCTCCACTTGCAGGCCGCTTCATGCGACGAAGCACATCGGGATGGCTGTGTTGAAGAGGCACGTCGAGATACGGAAGAACCGATCCGCTGGCCATCAAGGGAATCACGTCGTCGACACTGGGATAAGGGTACACATAGTGCAGCCGCACCCATGCGCCATACGGTGCGGCGATCTCGCCCAGTGTCCGAACGAGATCCAGCATGCGCGTCTTGACGGGCTTGCCATCCCAGAAGCCAGTGCGGTACTTCACATCGACGCCGTAAGCCGAGGTGTCCTGGCTGATCACCAGCAACTCCTTCACGCCACCTTCGAACAATGCCTTGGCCTCACCCAGGACATCGCCCACCGGGCGCGACACCAGATCACCGCGCATCGAAGGAATGATGCAAAAAGTGCAACGGTGATTGCAGCCTTCGCTGATCTTCAGATATGCGTAGTGACGCGGCGTGAGCTTGAGGCCTGCCACGCCGAAGGCATTCGGTACGAGGTCGATGAAAGGATCGTGCGGCTTGGGCAGGTTCGCATGGACGGCGTCCATCACCTCCTGCGTCGCATGCGGACCCGTCACCGCCAGCACGCTCGGATGCATCGCGCGGACCAGGTTGCCGCCTTGATCGTTCGTCTTCGCGCCCAGGCAACCGGTCACGATCACACGGCCGTTGTCTGCGAGCGCCTCGCCGATGGTGTCCAGACTCTCCCTGACGGCGTCATCGATGAACCCGCAGGTGTTGACAATCACCAGATCGGCGCCCTCGAAGGTCTTGGATGTCTGATAGCCCTCGGCGCTCAGCCGGGTCAGGATCAACTCTGAATCAGTCAGCGCCTTGGGGCAGCCGAGGCTGACAAAGCCAACTTTGGGTGCCGCTGACGGGGCAATTCGTTCGGGGGTGGCAACTTCACTCATCGGCGTATTGTCCCAGCTAACGTGCCTCACTGCCGGACAACGGCATTCGGACTCGGCACTCGGCGCTCGGCGAAACGGCGAGCCCGTCGCCACCACATCGGCGTATCAGGGGCGCTTGATACCGAAAGCGCCCAGAACCTGCTCCGTGTTCTTCTGCATCTGCTCCTGCAACTGAACGAACACGTTCTTGGACTGCTCCACATAGCTGCCCATCAAGCCGTGAAGCATCGGCGATTGCATGGTCATGAAATGCGCCCACATTTCCGGCGTCAGGTTTTCAGCCTTGCTTGCGAGCTCGGCTTGCACTTCCGTCATCGCCTGGATGTTCTTTTCCAGATAGGGCCCCATGTAGCCTCTCATCGCGTGACCATAGAAACGGATGATGCTGGCCAGCACGGGTTCGGTGAACATCGGCGCTCCGCCGGCCTCTTCCTCGAGAATGATCTGCAGCAAGATGGCGCGCGTCAGGTCGTCGCTGCTTCTTGCATCGCGCACGACGAAGGACGTACCCGACATCACCAATTGCTTGACTTCGGCGAGCGTGATGTATGTGGAAGTGTCCGTGTCGTAGAGCCGCCGATTCGGATACTTCTTGATCACCCGCTGCGCCGGCTTGCCATCGGACTTCTTACTCTGCACTAGGACTCCTTGCGTTCGCCGTTGGTTGCGCGAACGATTCTAGGGAGACCGTTTGCTGCACTGCGCCAAGGTTTACCCTGTGCAGGCCGATTGCGAAGACGAAGTCGACATCCAGTCCGCATATGAGAGATCGGGCTGAAAACGATGCTGAAGAAAGGAGATGAAATCTCCCGCCAATTTCCCAAGAAACCTATGAGGGCTGATGCCTCATAGGGGAAAATTGGTAGGCGCGATTGGATTCGAACCAACGACCCCCACCATGTCAAGGTGGTGCTCTAACCAACTGAGCTACGCGCCTGGATATTTATCCGAGATCAAGATTATAGCACGCAAAAACGGGCATTGTCATTTCCTTCTCGCAGATCGAACGCCGGACACTGCCGAGACGACACCGAGCACCTGGATCAATCGTGCCGCATCTGCGATTTCGATCGTGAAGGTCATCCATGCAGTGCCCTTCACGGACTGTGTCTGCACACCAATGACATTCATCTTCTCTCGCGCGAACACGTCCGAGATATCACGCAACAGCCCTTGGCGGTCCGCAGCCTCCACGGCAACGTCGACCGCATAAACCGAGCCTTCGTCTTTTTGTGCCCGGCCCCATTCGACGTCAATGACTCGCTCGGCGCTGTGCGCAGCCATTGTGCGGAAGTTGCTGCAATCCGCGCGATGAACACTCACACCGTGCCCGCGTGTGACAAAGCCCGAGATGGCATCGGGGGGCGCCGGCTTGCAGCATTTCGCCAATTGGGTCATCAGCGACGAAACGCCGACGACCAGGACACCACCCTTGCCCGCCTTTTCGCTCGCGCGCGGCTTCCTGATGAGCACGCCGTCGTCCGGATTCGGCGCGGGCTCTGGCGGCCGCAGAAGCGTCTCGATGCTGCGCAGCGAAAACTCGTCCTTGCCCACGACCTCGAACAGGTTGTCGGCGGACTTGAAGCCCAATTGCGATGCCAGATCTTCCAGCCGCGTCGACGTCTTTCCTTCGCGTTGCAAAAGCTTTTCGACGGCTTCGCGCCCCTTGGCGACCGTCTCGTGCGTGATCTGCGCATTGAACCAGGCCCGCACCTTGGCGCGTGCACGATGGCTTGCCAGATAGCCAAGGTCGGCGTTGAGCCAATCGCGCGACGGACCGCCCTCTTTCGCCGCGATGATTTCCACCGTCTGCCCGTTCTGAAGCGGCGTATTCAGCGGGACCATCACGCCGTCGATGCGCGCGCCGCGGCAGCGGTGGCCAAGGCTGGTGTGCACGGTGTAAGCGAAATCGACCGCTGTCGCGCCTTGCGGCAGCTCGACGATCGCCGCGTCGGGTGTGAGCACGTAGATCCGGTCGTCGAACAATCCCTCGCCGCGCGGGCCGCCGGACAGATCGCGCTCCCATGCCAGCAATTGCCGCAGCACCGCGATCTTCGCGTCGTACTCGCCGCTGGCCCAGACGCCGGCGTAGCCCTTGGGACCGGCCTCCTTGTAGGCCCAGTGCGCTGCCACGCCGTGCTCAGCGTGATCGTGCATCTCCTCGGTGCGGATCTGGATTTCTATCGGCTTGCCCGCCCTGCCGTCGACCACCTTGCGCACCACGGTATGGAGTGACTGGTAGCCATTCGGCTTCGGGCGCGCGATGTAGTCGTCGAACTCCTCATCGATCGGCTGGAAGTGCGAATGCACCCACGCCAACGCCGCATAGCAATCCTTCACATCCGGCACCACGACACGCAGTGCCAGGATGTCGAACACCTGCGCGAAGTCGAGCGACTTGCCGCGCATTTTCTTGACGATGCTGTAGATGTTCTTGGGGCGCCCCTGCACCGCAGCGCGAATACCTTCGCCGTGCAGTTCGCTCTCGAGCTGCGAACGCAGTTGCTCGACATAACCTTCGCGTTCGATGCGCTTCTCGTCCAGCAAGCGCGCGATCAATTGATAGGTCTCGGGCTCCAGAAAGCGGAAGGAGAGGTCCTCGATCTCCCACTTGACCTGCCAGATGCCCAGCCGGCTCGCCAGCGGGGCGAAGACCTGCAGCGACTCGCGCGCCACGCTTTCGGGCACCGGACGCTTGCTCGCTGCCGCATGGCGCAGCGTCTGCAGGCGTGACGCAAGCCTCAGCATCACCACGCGCAGGTCGCGCGAGAAGGCCAGCAGCATCTTGCGAACGTTCTCGGTCTGCGCACCGGTGCCGTCGGCCGTGTGGGCGCCCACGGTGGCAAGACGCGTCTGCTTCTGCACGTGGACGAGCTTGGTCGTCTCGACCGCCAGCGACGCAAAGTTGTCGCCGAAGACCTTCGCGATCACCTCCTGCGGCCGGTTCAGATGCTGGCACGAATAGACCAGATAGCTGGCGGCCTGCATGGCCTCGGAGCCGCCCATGGCGGCGACGATCGCGGCAACCGCGTCCGCGTGAGCGAGCGTGTTCTCGCCCGTGTCGAGCGTCTCGTCGGCGATCAACGGCTCGGCGAAGGCACGCGCACGGCCCAACATGTTCGCCATGATCGGCGAACGCTCGGCAGTGGCAGCCGACAGCGGATAGTCGACCACGACTGGCTCGGTCGCGGCACGCGCCGGCACGGTGGAAGGATCTCGTTTCACTCAGTCCAACAAAAAAGATACGACGACCGCACTCTGGGCGGCCGCAACGAAGGTGGGCGCATGCCCCACTCCCTCGAACTCGACAAGATCCGCACGAGGACCGCGCTGTGTCATCGCGAATGCGGTCTCTTTCGACAACAGATCGGATACCGCCCCTCGTACAAGCAAGGTTCGTGCGGAGATTGCATCGTAGAGCCCCCACATGACGGCCTGGGCCTGCACGGATGCTTCCGGCGTCATCGCGCGAAGCGGAACCGCAATCGCTGGGTCGTAGTGCAGCACGACCGGGCCGGAGCCCGCTTCCGGCGCATCGATCCTGGAGTGCCCATCCATGCTGCGCTGCGACATTGGAACGACCATGTGGCGCGACAACTCGAGCCACTCCTGCGGCGTATGCGGGCCGAAGGTCGTCGACAGCGCCCACATGGCGTCTGCGGCCTCCTGGACATCGGCATAACGACCGACCTGACCGACGTAGGAACCGATGCGCTGCAACGCGCCCGCATTCAAGACCGGGCCGACATCATTGAGCACCAGCCGGCGGATCGGCACCGGCAGCGGGAATTGGTGATAACCCGCAAGCAGCATGCCGATCAATCCGCCCATGCTGGTGCCGACATAGTCGAACGCGCCGATCGCTTGCTGCGCATGCAGTTGCCTAAGCAGGCCGAGCATGTCGGCGGCGTAGACCGGCGGCTGATAGCCCGCGGGTTCCTTCAGCCAATCACTGGCGCCGCGGCCGACGACGTCCGGGCAAACCACGCGAATCCGCCCGCCAGCGCGCTCGACCAGCGCACGCGCAAGCACATCGAAGTCACGGCCCTGCCGCGTCAGCCCGTGCGCGCACACGACGAGGTGCCGGCTTGCCGGATCACCCCACTGCCAATAGGCCATGCGGTGACCGCCTTGGGCGTCCTCGCAATCGACGAAATGGAGGGCGGGTTCAATCATGGCTGGCAGCGGGTCTGGGTGCGGATAATCGTCTCGCTGCATCCTAAATCATCCGGAGATTCATCATCATGCTCAAAGGCAAAACAGCGCTGGTCACGGGTTCCACCAGCGGCATCGGACTCGGTATCGCCAGATCGCTTGCGCAACAGGGCGCGAACATCGTGCTCAATGGCTTCGGCGACGCCGACGCCGCCAAGGCGGAAATTGCGGCACTCGGTGTGGAGGTCGGCTATCACGGTGCAGACATGAGCAAGCCGGATCAGATCGAAGACCTCATGGGCTATGCCGCATCGAGCTTCGGCCGCGTCGACATCCTCGTGAACAACGCCGGCATCCAGCACGTTGCCAAGGTCGAGGACTTTCCAGTCGATCGATGGGACGCGGTGATCGCGATCAACCTCAGCAGCGCCTTCCACACGACGCGCCTGGCGGTGCCTGCGATGCGTGCGGCCAACTGGGGCCGCATCATCAACATTGCGTCCGCTCACGGCCTGGTCGCGTCTGCGCAGAAGTCGGCTTACGTTGCCGCCAAGCACGGCATCGTCGGCTTCACGAAATCTGTCGCGCTGGAGACGGCAACCACCGGCATCACCAGCAACGCGATCTGCCCGGGCTGGGTGCTGACGCCCCTGGTGCAGAAGCAGATCGACGCGCGCGCCGCCAGCGCAGGTATTTCGCTGGAGCAGGCGCAGACCGAGTTGCTCGGTGAAAAACAACCTTCGCTGCAGTTCACGACCGTCGAGCAGCTTGGCGGACTGGCCGTCTTCCTGTGTTCACCGGCCGCAGATCAGGTCCGCGGCGTGGCGTGGCAAGTCGACGGCGGCTGGACCGCACAGTAGCGCAACAGCCATCGGCAAGCCGCAACGTACGCCAGGCGTCCGGGCCACGAACGCCTGCTACTTGAGCTGCACGGAACCGGACACGTTGACCACCACGTTGGTCTTGCCGGCTTCCACCGGCACGGCGGAATCCGAGATCGACTTGGCAGACGCCTGCATCGCCATCATCCGCGGGCGGATCGGGCCATCCTGGCTCGCATTGACCGACACCTCGCGCAAGGTGTAGCTGGCAAAGCCGAATCCTTTGGCCAGCGAGTCCGCCTTTTGCTTGAAGTTGTCGATGGCCAGCGTCTGCGCATCGGCCTCCACCTTGGTGCGTTGCTCGCGGCTGAGGCCAAAGCCGACGCCGCCCACCGTCAACGTCGTGATGCGGCCTGCCGTCTGCGTGATCCGCGGAAAGTCACGCCCTTCGAGAATCAGTTCCGCCGAACCCTGCCACCCGTTGATCTTCCCTTCGCGGGTATAGCGCGGCGACAGGTTGAAGCTGCCCGTACGCACATCCAGTTGGCCGGGTTGCGCGTTGCGCTTCGCTTCAGCCAGCGCCGCGTCGAGCGCAGTCTTCAGCTGCGCCTGCACGCCCGCTGCCTCCGTGCCTTCGCGCGTGGTCGTGAGCGACATGCTGAGCAAGTCCTGCTGAACTTCGACGGTGCCGCTGGCCGACAGCTGCAGCACGTTCTGCGGCTCGGTCCAGGGCACGGCCTGCGCGAATGCTGCGCCCGTGCTGGCCAGCACGCCAAACAACGCCATCGATCGGAAGATTTTCAAACGGTACTCCAAGAAAAAAGGGAGGGATGAAGAACAAGGAAGGCCCACATCGGGAATCTGGCCCGGCGTGGTGGGCACGCTGAGATCAGCGCCGCTGGCTGCGGGGCAAGGTCAACGCACGTTCCGGCGACATCGGGGGCGCAGGTGCCGACGGGGCGATGTTGCGCCGGGTGTCCTGCATCTGCGAGGGCCCGGCCCCAGCCCATTGGCGGCGAACCTGCTCGCGAAGTTCGGCACGCTCTCCAGCCGTCAGGTGACGACCGGCAGCGGCCTCCTCCTGCTTGATCTCTTCACGCTGCTCTGCGCGATGCGCCTCGACCGCGCGCCTCAGATCGCCGGAATTGAACGAAGCCACCTGCAACAGCACGGGCGAAGCCGACCACGCCGACGCGCAGAGTGCGGCGAGGAGCAACGGCAGCGGTAAGCGATAAAAGAAAGAAGTCATGCGCAAGAGTGCAACTTTGCCACCCTCCATGGGCTCCGATATGAATAGATCGCGGCGCTGCGCAAGTTGTGTAACTTACTGTCAGACAACTACCCGAACTTGCCGAATGGCGTTCTAACGCCTTCAGAATCGGCTCTGTTACAAATTCACCGTTGTAGAAATGAATCAGACTCTCACCCGCACCGACAAGGTCGTGATCGTTGACGACGACGCCCGCATTCGTGACCTCCTGCGTCGCTATCTGACGCAGGAAGGCTTCGAGGTGATCGTCGCCGAAGACGGCAAGGCCTTGAACCGAATCCTGCTGCGCGACACCGTTGATCTGATCGTGCTCGACTTGATGATGCCCGGGGAAGATGGCCTGTCGGTGTGCCGAAGATTGCGTGCGGCGAACGATCGCACGCCGATCATCATGCTCACGGCCAAGGGTGAAGATGTGGACCGCATCGTCGGACTCGAGGTCGGCGCCGACGACTATCTCGGCAAACCCTTCAACCCCCGCGAACTGCTGGCACGCGTCCATGCAGTGCTTCGCCGCCGGCCTCCGCTCGAGGCACCTGGTGCACCGTCGACAGACAACGAGACCGTGACCTTCGGTCCGTTCAGTTTCGACCTCGGCTCACGCACGCTGAAAAAGGATGGCGAAGAGCTGTCGCTGACGACGGGCGAATTCGCCATGCTGAAAGCGCTGGTTCGTCACCCGCGTCAGCCGTTGTCTCGAGAGAAGCTGGCGCAGCTCGCCCGAGGACGCGAGTTCGAACCCTTCGACCGCAGCCTGGACGTTCAGATCTCGCGTCTGCGCAAGCTGGTCGAGGCCGATGCGGCTGCTCCGCGCTACATCCAGACGGTCTGGGGTGTGGGCTACGTGTTCGTGCCGGACGGCACCGCCTGAGTTCGCGAGGCTCAGTGTCGGCGACCGTCACCAAGGCGCCCAAAGCCGCTGCGACCGATGGCTCGCAGTTCACTGCACCGGGCGCACTCGAGAGCCTCGGCGCCGCCCGCGGACGGCGGCGCCTGAAGCTCGGCTTCAGCCTTTTCTGGCGCACCTTCTTTCTGCTGGCGCTGCTGCTGATCGGCTGCACGGTGGCGTGGCTGCAGACCTTCAGGGCACTGGAATATGAACCGCGCGCCATCCAGACCGCGCATCAGATCGCATCGCTCGTCAACCTGACACGCGCAGCGCTCGTCTACTCCGATGCCATCACGCGGGTGTCGCTGATCAAGACGCTGGCCGACCAGGAAGGCGTTCGCATTCTTCCCCGCGAGCCGAACGACAGATTCGATCGCTACACCACGGGCGAGCTCGATCAGCGTGTGACGGAAGAACTGATCGATCAGCTGGGCGAAGGCACCACCGTCGCCAGCAAGGTGAATGACGAGCCCGGGCTCTGGATCGGCTTTGCGATCGAGGGCGACAACTACTGGTTGCTGCTCGACCCGACACGCTTCAGCCGTGTCGGCGGTCGCACATGGCTGGTCTGGCTCGTGACGGCCATGGCGCTGTCGCTGGCGGGCGCGGCGCTGATCACGCGCTTCATCAACCGGCCACTCAAGCAGCTGTCGCGCGCCACGCGGCAAGTCCGTGAAGGCGAATACGAAGCCCACCGCCTCGACGAACGCGCACGGACCAACGAGATCCGCGCAGTCAACATCGGCTTCAACCGCATGGCCGACCAGCTCGCGAAGATCGAGCAGGACCGCGCCGTGATGCTGGCCGGGATCTCGCACGATCTGCGCACGCCGTTGGCCAGATTGCGCCTCGAGACGGAAATGAGCGTTGCGGACGAGGACGCGCGCAATCACATGGCGGCAGACATCGCGCAACTCGACGCCATCATCGACAAGTTTCTCGACTATGCGCGGCCGGACCACGTCAACTTCAAGCCCGTGCTGCTGCGAGAGGTGGTGGATGCGTGCACCTATGCGGTCGAGGACCAGGCCGACATCAACATCCAGGTCGACGTGCCGAGCGATCTCCGCGTGATGGCGGACGAGGTCGAGCTCACGCGCGTGGTCTCCAATCTCGTGGAAAACGCACGCCGCTACGGCAAGACGCCCGGCACGGACGTGGCCGATGTGGCCATCCACGCGCAGGCCCACAACGACACGGTGCTGATCAAGGTGCGCGATCACGGCGCGGGCGTGGCGCCGGCGCTGTTGTCGCAGTTGACCAAGCCGTTCTTCCGAGGCGACGTCGCGCGTACGTCGGCCGCAGGTGCGGGATTGGGCTTGTCGATCGTCGCCAAGAACATCGAGCGCATGGGTGGCACCTTTGCCCTGACCAGCACGCCGGGCCGTGGTTTTGCCGCGCATATCCGCGTGCCACGTGCCGCGGCGCCCAAGACCACCGAGCCCGCTGCCGCGGCCAAGAAGCCATGAGGTCCATCCAACCACCGTCCCTCGGTTGACCGCGCACGCGGCAGGATGCGCCTACAGGTCGGGCGGCGCCATGGCCATCACGCGTGCCATGCGCCGATCGGGCACGGCCCACAGCATCGGGACCAGCCAGAACAGGCACAAGCCCCATGGAAATCCTCGCCAGACCAGCAGGATGCCCCACACATAGCAGAGCAGCGAGAGACCACTCTTCCAATCCCTGCCCAGCAGTTGCCGAAACTGCGCCGAGACACCATGGTGGCGCACCACTGCCGTCTGCAAGACGAGATACGCCATACCGACCAGAAGCAGGTTGAGCCCGTACAGCATCGTCGGAACGGCCGCAAAATGGTTTTCACCCATCCACCCGGTCGTGAAGGGCAACAACGACAACCAGAACAGCAGGTTCAAGTTGGCCCAGAGCGTCCAGCTGTCCACGCTGCGCGCCGCCTGAAACAAATGATGGTGGTTGTTCCAGTACATGCCGACGTAGGCAAAACTCAGCACATAGGAAACGAACACCGGCCAAAGGCCCGCCAGATCGGCAACCACGGCACCGTGCGGGATCTTCATCTCGAGCACGAGGATCGTCAGAATGATCGCCATCACGCCGTCGGTAAAGGCTTCGAGCCGCCCCTTTCCCATGAACTCCTTCATGCCGGCCTCCTCACTCGCTCAGATTCACGATCGCGCGGCGATGTCGTGGGGCGCTTATCTCGCGCAGGATGAATTCGGCGACATCAGCGCGGCTGATTCGCGTCATGCGGGCCTGGCCTGACCAGGAAGTGATTTCCCGCCAGGCATGCTTGGCCACAGCATCGGTCAGCATGGCGGGACGGATCAGGGTCCAGTCCAGCCGACTCTGAACGACGACCTGCTCCTGCCGATTTTTATCGGCATAGATGCGCCCGAGCAGCAGCGGCAATATCACCCGGTCGTACAGAAATCCGCCATGTCCGACGCTGTCGCCCGCACCCATTCCCGTGATGCAAAGCAATCTGGCGTCCGGACATTCCGCCTCCATGGCATGCACCAGATTTCGGGTGCCTTCCGACAGAAGCGTGACCGGCCCTCGCAGGAGCAGCGGCGTACCCAATGCGCTGACGACGGCCCGGACGCCTTTTGCGGCACGCCGCAAGGACACCGGATCGAGAACATCGCCCTGAACCACCGGAAAGGGCAGATCTGCCAGCTTTTCCGGATGGCGCGCCATCACGCGCAGTTCGATGCCGGCTTCCTGTGCCTTGGCAAGGATCTGCCGCCCCGTGGCGCCGGTTGCACCGACCAGAAGAACGGGGGCATTCATTTGCGCACCAGGGGAAGCGTGGTGAGGAAGGCCGGGCGCACCTTGGTCAGGTCACCCGATCGATCGCCAAAGAACAACTGCCCGTCCTTGACGGCCACCAGGTCGTACTCCCCCATTGCTTCCATCAGACCCGGCAGGAAGCCGCACCCTTTTTGCATCAACGCCGTCTCCTCGCCCTGGTTCAATGAGCAGCCCATGCCGGCGAACATTGCGACACCCTGCGCGCTGTCTGCGGTGATGTGCCGATGATCCGCCGGGAAGACCGCGTCGTAGGCGCCAGGCACCCTTGCGGACGCAGGGCCGATCACGTAGATGCCACCCACGTTCAGGGTGAACAGAGGCTGCGCGCCTTGCGCATCGCCGAAGGCATGAAACACCACGGCCCATTCCTTGTCGGTCAGGGTGAATGCGCGGGTGACATACATCGGTCCGGCTGGCTCCAGGCCCTTGCTCTGCCATCGACCGGCTACGTCAGGCGTTTGCGCAGATGCCGACACGGCTGCAAGGCCCATGCAGAGCAGCAGGGAAAGGGACAGGGAACGAAGTTTCATGGGCACGACCAGGATGGATTGAAGGGCCTTCGCCTGAAGCTGCCGTTCGACGGGCGCCGCTGCCAGGGACGGTGCGCGCGATGCTAGGTGCCGGTATATTTTTCGTATACGGCCACAAGAAAAGTTCAGTTTTCCTGCGCGACAGCCCCCAGGCCATCAGTGGGCATATCCGGCTGTCCATGCCGGTCGATCTGGGCCTGCGCCTTGCCGCCCCGCTTCAGCGGTGAAGCAGCACCGCTGCACGCGCTTCCATGGCGCGACCCTCGCCCACCGGCCCCAGCTTCTCGGCCGTCTTGGCCTTCACGTTGACCTGGTCCTGCGCGATCCCGAGCACCGCGGCAATGCGCTCGCACATCAGCGGAATGTGCGGCGCGAGCTTCGGTGCCTGCGCGATCACGGTGCTGTCGACATTGCCGATCTCCCACCCCGCAGCGCGCACGCGGCGCGCTGCTTCCGCCAGCAACACCGCCGAATCGGCCCCCTTGAATTGCGCGTCAGTGTCCGGAAAGTGCCGTCCGATATCGCCCAGCCCGGCAGCGCCGAGCAAGGCATCGGTGATGGCGTGCAGCAGGACATCGGCGTCGGAATGACCCAGCAGCCCCGTGGTGTGCGGCACCTCGATACCGCCCAGGATCAGCTTTCGGCCCGCGACGAGCTGGTGAACGTCCCAGCCTTCGCCGATGCGGATGTTGAAAGGTGCGGGAACGGACGTGGAAGCATTCATGGCGTGTCGGTGTGGCGATGGGTGGCCAGAAGCGCCTCGGCCATCGCGAAATCTTCGGGGTAGGTGACCTTGAAATTGCGTGCCGTGCCGGCGACCAGCAGCGGCGCGAGGCCGGCGTGCTCGATCGCGCTGGCCTCGTCGGTGGCAGCGTCGCCGATGCGCTCCAGCGCGTCAAGCAACATGCCGATGCGGAACATCTGCGGTGTCTGCGCGAGCCATTTGTCGGCCCGCGACAACGTACTGGCGACGCGTCCGACCGGCGATGCGGTCTTGAGCGTGTCGGGCAGGCGATGCGCAAGCAGGCCGCCGACCGCGTCGTGCGCGCAGGCGGCGATCAGCGCCTCGATCTGCGTCGGCGTCACGAGGCAACGGGCGGCGTCATGCACCAGCACCCAGTCGTTCGGATGCGCGCCGAGCGCGCGCAAGGCCAGCAGTCCGTTGCGCACCGTGGCCGCCCGGCTGGCGCCGCCGACGCGCAGCAGATGTTCGCCTTCGGCCGGGAAGCGTGGCAGCGCCGCGTCCACGTCCCGATCGTCCGGCGCCACGACCAGCGCCAGGCTCTCGAAGCGACCCGGCAGCGCCCGAAATGCCTCGAGCGTGTGAGCCACCATGGGCCGACCCGCGATGCGGCGGTACTGCTTGGGGCCTTCGCCGCCTGCACGGCTGCCGGAGCCGGCGCAGGGAATCAGCACGAAAAGTCGGGAAACGGACATGGTGAAGGGGTGTGGCCCGGAGCGGGCAGCGAAAGGGCCGCCATTCTAGAATTGCAGCTCGCGTCCTCCGCCAGCCGGCGCCGAACGCGCTGCACACACCCTTCGCAGTTCGCGCGGGGTGTTTTGCATTTTTCAGGCACCCCATGGACCTCCCCATCCTTACCGCGGGCAAGCGCTTCACGCTGCCCCGCCCGCCCCTGTCGGCCGATGCATTGCTTCTGGCGCAGCTTGCAGAACGCGAAAAGCGGGCGGGCCGCGCGACCGCCATCTTCACCGCCGACGCCAACGACGCGCAGCGGCTCATCGACGAGATGGCGTTCTTCGCGCCGACGCTGCGCTGCGCGCTGTTCCCCGACTGGGAGACGCTGCCCTACGACAGCTTCTCGCCGCACCAGGACCTGATCAGCGAACGGCTCGCCACGCTCTGGCGCATCAGCCAGCGCGAAGCCGACGTGGTGCTCGTGCCCGCGACTACGGCGCTCTACCGGCTGGCGCCGCCGTCCTTCCTGGCCGGCTACACCTTCCATTTCAAGACCAAGCAGAAGCTCGAGGAATCGAAGCTCAAGGCGCAATTGACGCTGGCCGGCTACAGCCACGTCACGCAAGTCGTGAGCCCCGGCGAATACGCCGTGCGCGGCGGCCTGATCGACCTGTTCCCGATGGGTTCGCTGGTGCCCTTCCGCGTCGACCTGTTCGACGACGAGATCGATTCGATCCGCACCTTCGACCCCGACAGCCAGCGCAGCCTGTACCCGGTGCCCGAAGTGCGCCTGCTGCCCGGCCGCGAATTCCCGATGGACGACGATGCCCGCGGGCGCTTCCGCCACCGTTGGCGCGAGCTGCTGGAAGGCGACCCGACACGCAGCCGGATCTACAAGGACATGGGCAACGGTGTCGCGACCGCCGGCATCGAGTACTACCTGCCGCTGTTCTTCGAAGAGACGGCAACCGTCTTCGACTACCTTGGCAGCGACGCGACGGTCGTGCTGCACGGCGACATGGAACCCGCCTTCCAGCACTTCTGGCAGGACACGGCCGAGCGCTACCGCCTGGTACGTGGCGACCCCGAGCGCCCCGCCCTGCCGCCCGATGCGCTGTTCCTCGACGCCGAGCAGTTCTATGCCCGCGCCAAGCCGCACGCGCAGCTCGCCCTGCGAGGCAGTTCGACGGCCGAGGCGCCCTACGCGGAATTCGACGTCCTGCCTCCCTTCGCCGTGGTGCGCGGCGCGGACGACCCGCTGACGCGGCTGAAGGACCACATCCGCAACACGCCGCATCGGCTGCTGTTGCTGGCCGAGAGCGAAGGCCGGCGCGAAAGCCTGCTCGACTTCCTGCGTGCGAGCGGCGTGAGCCCGCCGGCCTTCGATTCGCTGGCCGAGTTCGATACCGATTCGGACGAGAAGATCGGCATCGCGACCGCCGCGCTCGCCGCAGGCTTTTCGTGGCTCGAGCGTGGCATCGACCTCGTGACCGAGACCGAGCTGTTCGCCGCCGCGCCCTCGACCCGTCGGCGCAACAAGCGGCAGGAACAGGTCAGCGATGTCGAGGCGCTGATCAAGGACCTGAGCGAACTCAACCTGGGCGACCCGGTCGTCCACACCGCCCACGGCATCGGCCGCTACCGCGGCCTGATCAACATGGACCTCGGCCAGGGCAAGGATGCCGACGGCAAGCCGTTGATGCAGGAAATGCTGCATCTCGAGTACGCCGACAAGGCTACGCTCTACGTGCCGGTCAGCCAGTTGCACCAGATCAGCCGCTACACGGGCGTCAGCGCCGACGAGGCACCGCTGCACAAGCTCGGCTCCGGCCAATGGGAGAAGGCCAAGCGCAAGGCCGCCGAGCAGGTGCGCGATTCCGCGGCCGAGCTGCTCAACATCTATGCGCGCCGCGCGGCCCGCGAAGGCCATGCCTTCCGCTACTCGGCCGCCGACTACGAGGTGTTCGCCAATGACTTCGGCTTCGACGAAACCGCCGACCAGAAGGCGGCGATCCATGCCGTCATCCAGGACATGATCTCGCCGCGCCCGATGGACCGGCTGGTCTGCGGCGACGTCGGCTTCGGCAAGACCGAAGTCGCGCTGCGGGCCGCCTTCATCGCCATCACCGGCGGCAAGCAGGTCGCCTTCCTTGCGCCGACCACGCTGCTGGCCGAGCAGCATTTCCAGACGCTGGTCGACCGCTTCGGCAAGTGGCCGGTCAAGGTGGCCGAGATGAGCCGCTTCCGCTCGGCCAAGGAGATCACCGCCGCGGCCAAGGGCCTCGCGGACGGCAGCGTGGACATCGTCGTCGGCACGCACAAGCTGCTCAGCGAGTCCGTCAAGTTCAAGAACCTGGGGCTGCTGATCATCGACGAGGAGCATCGCTTCGGAGTGCGCCACAAGGAGGCGATGAAGGCGATGCGCGCCGAGGTCGACGTGCTCACGCTGACCGCCACGCCGATCCCGCGCACGCTGGGCATGGCGCTCGAAGGCCTGCGCGACCTGAGCGTGATCGCGACCGCGCCGCAGCGCCGGCTCGCCATCAAGACCTTCGTGCGCACCGAAGGCAACGGCGTGATCCGGGAGGCCGTGCTGCGCGAGCTCAAGCGCGGCGGCCAGGTCTACTTCCTGCACAACGAGGTCGAGACCATCGAGAACCGGCGCCAGAAGCTCGAGGAGATCCTGCCCGAGGCCCGCATCGCCGTGGCGCACGGCCAGATGCCCGAGCGCGAACTGGAACGCGTGATGCGCGACTTCGTGGCGCAGCGCTACAACATCCTGCTGTGCTCGACCATCATCGAGACCGGTATCGACGTGCCGAGCGCCAACACCATCGTGATGAGCCGCGCCGACAAGTTCGGTTTGGCGCAGCTGCATCAGCTGCGTGGCCGCGTCGGCCGCAGCCATCACCAGGCCTATGCCTACCTGATGGTGCCGGACATCGACGGCCTGACCAAGCATGCGGCGCAGCGGCTCGAGGCGATCCAGCAGATGGAAGAGCTCGGCTCCGGTTTCTACCTGGCGATGCATGACCTGGAAATCCGCGGTACCGGCGAGGTGCTGGGCGAAAACCAGAGCGGCAACATGATGGAGATCGGCTTCCAGCTCTACAACGAGATGCTGAGCGAAGCCGTCGCCGCGCTCAAGGCCGGCCGCGAACCCGACCTGCTGTCGCCGCTCAACGTGACGACCGAGATCAACCTGCATGCGCCCGCCCTGCTGCCCGACGACTACTGCGGCGACGTGCACCTGCGCCTGTCGTTCTACAAGAAGCTGGCGACCGCCAAGACGCCGGAGCAGATCGACCACCTGCTCGAAGAGATCGTCGATCGCTTCGGCAAGCTGCCGACGCAGGCGCAGACGCTGATCGACGTGCACCGGCTGCGCGTGCTGGCGCGGCCTTACGGCGTGGTCAAGGTCGACGCGGCGCCGGGCGTGATCAACATCACGTTCAAGAAGGATCCGCCGGTCGACCCGATGAACATCATCCAGCTGATCCAGAAGAACCGGCACATCAAGCTGGCCGGCAACGAGAAGCTGCGCATCGAACGCGAACTCAAGGAACCGAAGGACCGTGCGCAGATGGTCCGCGACGTGCTGCGCAGCCTGGGTCAACCCACCAACAAGCAAACAGAACCTGCATGAACATCGCCGA
Source organism: Variovorax sp. GW821-FHT10B04 (assembly GCF_059415645.1). NCBI lineage: Bacteria > Pseudomonadati > Pseudomonadota > Betaproteobacteria > Burkholderiales > Comamonadaceae > Variovorax > Variovorax sp. GW821-FHT10B04. The sequence goes on along the minus strand of NZ_JBWKNQ010000014.1, from coordinate 163,072 downwards.
AACCTCCCCGGGCCTGGTCCTCCAGCGCTTCACGCCGCCCCTACGGCTTGCCGACTTCAAGCTGATCGCGTTCGACATGGATTCGACGCTGATCAACATCGAATGCATCGACGAGATCGCCGACGCGGTCGGCAAGAAGGCCGAGGTCGCGGCCATCACCGAAGCCACGATGCGGGGCGAGATCAAGGACTTCAAGGAAAGCCTTCGGCGCCGCGTCGCGCTGCTCGAAGGCGTGCCGGTGAGCGCGCTGCAACAGGTCTACGACGAACGACTGAAGCTCAACCCCGGCGCGAGCGAGCTGGTGGCTGCCTGCAAGGCCGCCGGGCTCAAGGTGCTGCTGGTGTCCGGCGGTTTCACCTTCTTCGCGAACCGCGTGAAGGCGCGACTCGGCATCGACTTCGCACGCTCGAATCTGCTCGACGAGGCTGCGGGCCAGCTGACCGGGCGCGTGGTGGAACAGAGCTGGGGCGACATCTGCGACGGTGCCGAGAAGCGCCGCACGCTGCTGGAAGTGGCGTCGCTGATGGGCATCTCGCCCGCCGAGACCATCGCCGTGGGCGACGGCGCGAACGACCTGCCGATGATGGGCGAAGCCGGCCTGTCGGTCGCTTTCCACGCCAAGCCGAAAGTGCGCGAACAGGCGATGGTGGCGATCAATGAAGGCGGGCTGGATCGCCTGCTGGAAGTGCTGGCCGTCTGAATTCCGTGGCAGCCGCCGCAGCGGCATGGGAGTTCAGTCTTCGGCGTCCGCGTCAGGCGCGCGGTCGACGGTGGCATCGGCGGCATCGGCCGATTCGCCTGCGGGCCGCGGCTTGCGCTTGCCGTGCTTGGCCAGGATCTCGACGTAGAACTGCGGGCCTTCGGCCTTGGCGATGTCGTTCATCAGGCCCGTGAGCGCCGCCAGGTGCACGACTTCGGCCGTTTCCTGCGTGGCGCCGAAGCGGCAGTCGAAGTCCCAGAAGTCGACGCCTTCGGGCAATGCGCGGCGACGCTCGCGCTGGACGTACTTGCGGACTTCGTGCTTGATGGCCTCGAGGACGCGGTCGCGGTTCTTGCCTTCGGGCTGGAGCTGGAATGTTTTTCTCATGGGTGATTGTCACCGGGGATGGGGAGCGGGCCGGCTGTGTACAGTCGGCGCTCCATTGAAAGACGAGGATTACGCATGGCACGCGCAAACGACTGGGCCGGGAAGGTCATGGCATTGGTCCACGGCGGCAACACCGCCGCGGCCATCGCGCAGATCAAGGTCGCGCCCAGTGTGAAGGACCTGAAGGCCCTTCAGACCATCATGACGCTGTCGCGGCTGACCGGAAAGCACCGGCAGCTGGACGCGGCGATCGCGGACAACCTGGCGCTGCTGTCGGCGCCGCGCCTGCATCGATCGCCCTGAATCCGGAGGCGCTCGGCGCGCCTCCAGGCCTGCAAGGGCTCAGACAGCCTTGCCCAGGCGGGCGATCCCTTCTTCGATCTTCTCGACGTTCGCCGTCGCGAAGCTCAGCCGCAGCGTCGCGACGTCCGGGTTCTCCGCGAAGAACGGCGCACCCGGCACGAAGGCCACCAGTTGCTCGATCGCCTTCTTCGCCAGCACGTTCGCATCCGCAAGCTTGCCGTTCGCGCCCGTCAGCCGCGCCCAGAAGAACAGGCCGCCATTGGGCTGCGTGAACTCGATGGCATCGCCCAGCTCGCGCTTCAACGCGGCACCCATCGCCTGCGCGCGTTCGCCGTAGACCTTGCGCACGTTGGCCAGCGTCGCGGGCATGCGACCGCTCTTCAGGTATTGCGCGGCCGTCGCCTGCGCGAAGGTGCTGGTGTGGGCGTCGCTGAACTGCTTGCACATCGTCGCCTTGGCCAGCAGCTCGGCCGGCGCGATCATCCAGCCGATGCGCAGGCCGGGGCTCAGCACCTTGCTCAGGCTGCCGCAGTGCGCGATGAATTCGCGGCTGCCGGGCACGTCCCTGCTCAGCGACATGATCGACGGCGGCGGCGCTTCACCGAAGTACAGGTCGCCGTACGGGTCGTCCTCGACGATCAGCGTCTGGTACTTGACGGCCATCTCCAGCACCTTCTTGCGGCGCTCCAGGCTCAGCATGGCGCCGCTCGGGTTGCCGAAGGTCGGGATCAGGTAGACGAACTTCGGCTTGTGCTCGGCGATGAGTTTTTCGAGCTCGTCGGTCTTCACGCCGTTGGCGTCGACCGGTGCGCTGATCAGATGCGCGCCGTAAAGACGGAAGCACTGGATGGTCGCGAGGAAGGTCGGGCCTTCGACGATCACCTTGTCGCCGGGCGAGATCAGCGTCTTGCCCAGCAGGTCGAGCGCCTGCTGGCTGCCGGTGGTGACGATCAGGCCGCTGGGGTCGACGTCGACGCCCTTGGTCTTCATGAAGGCCGAGAGCTGCGTGCGCAGCGGCTCGTAGCCTTCGGTGGCGCCGTACTGCAGCGCACCGCCGGGTTCCTCGTTCAGCGCCTTCGCGCTGGCTTCCTTCAGGCCCTCCACGTCGAACATGGCGCTGTCGGGAAAGCCGCCCGCGAAGCTGATGATGCCGGGCGTGCCCAGCAGCTTGAAGAGTTCGCGGATGGCGGAGGTTTCGACGTTGTCGAGGCGGGATGCGAATTGCATGGGTCTGGTTCCTGGATGGGCGTGGCTTGCCGAAGCAAGCCACGATTGTCTCCAATTCAAGTACTGGTCGGGTTCACTGGGGAACGAAACCGCTTTCCTGCACCAGTCCGGCCAGCGCCTTCGACACCTGCGCCAGATGCTGCGCCTGCTCCGCCGGCGTGCTCGGCGCCACGGTCATCACGTAGCCCTGCAGCTTGGCGACCACCTCCGGCTGCGCCAGCACGCGGTTCAGCGCGGTGTTGTAGCGCACGACCACGGCGTCCGCCAGCGCAGCCGGGGCGTAGAGGCCGAGGAAGTCGGTCGTGTTGTCCAGCCCGGCCACACCCGCCTGCGAGAACGACGGCACGCCGGGCAGCAGCGGCGTGGCCCGGCTGACGGCCAGGATGCGCAGCTTGCCGGCCTGCTGGTACTGCAGGAAGTCCGAGATGCCCGAGACACCCGCCGCGATCTGGCCACCGAGCAGGTCGCTCACCATCGGCGCCGCGCCGCGGTAGGCGACCGGCACCGTGTCGGCCTTCAGCACGCGCGACACCTTGCCCGCGACGAATTCGGGCGCGCTGGCCGGCGCCGGCACGCCGATGCCCGCTTCGCCGCGGTGCGTACCCAGCCAGGCGCCGAGCTCCTGCAGGTTCGTCGCGCCGGTCTTCGGATGCACGGCCAGCGCCAGTTCGAAGGTCGCGACGGTGCCGATCATGCGGAAGTCGGTTGCCGGCGCGAAGCCGGCGGTCTTCATCGTCAGCGGCACCATCGCCACGGTGTGCGTGTTGCTCATGAAGAGCACCGAGCCGTCCGCCGGCGCGGCCTTCAGGGCCTGCGCGGCGATCTGGCCGCCGGCGCCGGGCTTGTTGTCGACGACCACCGGCTGGCCCAGTTCGACCGCCAGCTTCTCGGCGACGATGCGCGCCGCCGTGTCGGCCGGGCCGCCCGGCGGGTAGCCGACCAGCACGCGCACCGGGCCGGCATAACCCTGCGCATGGGCGCCGAACACCGCACACAGCGGCGCGGCGACGAGCAGTGAGCGCCACAGAAGGCGGGCGAAGGAGCGAGACACAGGTGACATGGCGAACCTCGGGCGATGCGTGTGGATGAAATAAAGAGACGAAACGGATCTCAGGCGCGGCGGCGCGCCGACAACAACGCAGCGCGCTGCGCGACGATGGGCTGCACCTTGGCGCGCGCCGCCGCGACCATCGCGGCCGGAGCCTTGTGCGGCGACCCGGTGTCGAACGGCGGCTGCGGGTCGTATTCGGCGAACAGTTGCACGCCCTGTGCCACCTCGGAGCTGCTGGCCAGCGCAATGGCCTGCAACGCGCAGTCGATGCCCGAGGTCATGCCCGCGCCGGTGATGCGGTTGCGGTCGACCACCACGCGCTCGTCGACCGGCACGGCACCGACCAGCTCGAGCAGTTGGTGCGACGCCCAGTGGCAGGTAGCCTTGTAGCCGTCGAGCAGGCCGGCCGCGCCGAGCACCAACGGGCCGGTGCAGATGCCGACGATCCAGGTCGCGCCGGCCGCCTGGCGCGCGAGGAACTGCAGTGTTTCCTCGTCGTCCAGCAACGCGCCGATGCCCGGGCCGCCGGGCACGACCAGCATGTCGAGCTGGCCGCAGCTCTCGAAGGACGCCGTCGGCCGGAACTCCCAGCCGAGTTCGGTCCGGATGGTGTCGGTGTGCTTCCACACCAGGTTCAGCGTGGCGCCGGGAATGCGGACCAGCAGGTCTGCCGGAGCGACATAGTCGATCGCGGTGATGTCCGGAAATACGAGCATGCCGATGTTCATGGGAAGGCGCTTTCGGTTAGTGCTGAGGCAGCGATGCGGGTCAGTGTAGGATTGGCTCGCTTGTCTGTTGCGACAAACACCCCACCATTCCTGCCAAGCCCTCATACCGGCGATTCCGCACCGCCGAGACCCATCCCAAGCCATGCACGCGATCTGGTTCCTCGTGTTCGAAGACTTCCAGCTGCTCGACGTGAGCGGCCCGCTGCAGGTCTTCGCGACCGCCAACGACGAGTTGCGCGCCGCCGGGCGCCAGCCGCTCTACGACACCCGCGTCTGCGGGCTCGACGGCGGTGCGGTGCGCAGTTCGAGCGGTGTCGAGCTGCTGGCGCGCGCGCTGCCCAAGCGGCTCGTGCAGGCGGTCCACACCGTGGTGGTGCCGGGCGGTCCGGGCGTCTGGCAGCCGGCACGCCAGCCGGCGGCCGCCGCGAAGGCCGAAGCCGCCACCGCGCTCGCCGACTGGACCCGCCGCGCCGCCCCGCGCATCGAACGGCTCGCGTCCGTCTGCACCGGCGCCTTCGTGCTCGCGCGCACCGGCCTGCTCGACGGCGGCAGCGCCGTCACGCACTGGGCCGCCTGCGAACAACTGGCCGCGCAGTTTCCGGCAGTCGCCGTGCAGCACGACGCGATCTACCTGCGCCACGGCCGGTTCTGGACCTCCGCCGGCGTGACGGCCGGCATCGACATGGCGCTCGGCATGGTCGAGGCCGACGCCGGGCGCGACATCGCGATGGCGGTCGCGAAGAAGCTCGTCGTGTTCTACAAGCGGCCCGGTGGCCAGTCGCAGTTCAGCAGCGCGCTGCTGGAACAGACGGCCGGCGACACCCGCATCGCGCAGCTGCACCAGTGGATCGCCACGCAGTTGCGCAGCCCGCTCAGCGTTGCAGAGATGGCCGACCGGCTCGGCATGACGCCGCGCACCTTCGCGCGCTTCTACGTCGCGCAGACCGGCACCACGCCGGCGCACGCGGTGGAGCGCGTCCGGCTGGAGCAGGCCTGCCGCCTGGTGGAGGCGCACCAGTTGAGCAACAAGGCGATCGCGCAGCAGTGCGGCTTCGGCTCCGAAGAAGTGATGCGGCGCGTCTTCACGCGCAATCTGCATGTGTCGCCGACCGGCTACCGGGAACGCTTCGCGGCGGCCTGAGCGGTCTGCACGACCGGTCGGCCGAAAGCCGGGCGCCGACAACCGCCGGACAATCGAGATCCCATGAAAAAAGAAAACATCGTCGCCTTCTTCGCCACGCTGCAGGCGGTCAACCCCACACCCGAAACCGAGCTCGAATACACCACGCCCTTCGAGCTGCTGGCCGCGGTGCTGCTGTCGGCACAGGCGACCGACGTGGGCGTGAACAAGGCGACGCGGCGTCTGTTCCCGGTCGCGAACACGCCTCAGGCGATCCTCGACCTGGGCGTCGAGGGGCTGGAGAGCTACATCAAGACCATCGGCCTGTACCGCAGCAAGGCGAAGCACCTGATCGAGGCCTGCCGGATGCTGGTCGAGTTGCACGGCAGCGTGGTGCCACGCACGCGTGCCGAACTGGAGGCGCTGCCAGGCGTCGGCCGCAAGACCGCCAACGTGGTGCTGAACGTGGCCTTCGGAGAGCCGACGATGGCGGTCGACACCCACATCTTCCGCGTCGGCAACCGCACGGGCCTGGCGCCCGGCAAGACGCCGCTGGAAGTCGAGCTGAAGCTCGAAAAGCGCGTGCCGCCCGACTACCGTCTGCATGCGCACCACTGGCTGATCCTGCATGGCCGCTACGTCTGCGTGGCGCGCAAGCCGCGCTGCTGGGAATGCGCGGTGGCGCCGTACTGCGACTTCAAGCCGAAGACGCCCGCGCCCAAGACCGCCTGAACGGCGCGCCCCGGGGCGCACGTTTAGAATCCCGCCCCTTTCGCCATCCCCGGCTCCGCCACCGATCCCCGCCCCCCATGAACATCGTCGTCAACGAAGAACTCCAAGCCTATATCGACCCGTTGACGCCGGAGGAATACGAGTCGCTGGAACGCAGCATCCTCGACGAGGGCTGCCGCGACGCGCTGGTGCTGTGGGGCGACGTGCTGGTCGACGGCCACAACCGCTACGGCATCTGCCAGAAGCACGGCCTGCCCTTCCAGACGGTGCAGAACACGCGCTTCCAGTCGATCGAGGACGTGCACCTCTGGATGATCGACCAGCACCTGGGCCGGCGCAGCGTGTCGGACTTCCAGCGCGGCGTACTGGCGCTGCGCAAGAAGGACATCGTGTCGGCGCGCAGGGCGCAGAAGATCGCCCAGGTCGAAGCGGCGGACCCGAACGATCCGCCGTGGTCGGACGACGACGCAGCCGCCACGGGCACGCCGCTCAACAGCCGCGAGGACATCGCGAAGGCGGCCCGGCTGAGCAGCGGCCAGGTCGTGATGATCGAGAAGATCCAGAAGCAGGCCGCGCCGGAAGTGGTCGCCGCTCTCAAGTCGGGCGCGATCTCGCTCAACGCAGCGGCAGCCGTGTCCAGCCTGTCGGCGGAAGAACAGGTCGCGGCGGCACAAGGCGGCAAGGACGAACTCAAGCAGGCGGCCAAGCGCGTGCGCGAAGCCAAGCGCAAGCCGCGTGCGGAACGCGACCCGTCCGCCGAGCCGTCTGAAAGCCGCGGATCGAGCGAGTCCGCCGATCCGGACGTCGTCCAGGCACTGGAAAAGCGCGTGGAAGAGCTGACGAAGGAAAACACGGCCCTGCGCAAGCAGGTGATGGAACTGCTGCGGCAACTGGGCTGACCGCCACGCCCGGCCGCCGTCGCGGCCTCTACTTCAGGCTGAAACGCGCCGTCGAGGCCTTCCTTCCCACCGTCACCACGACCACGGCCTTGGTCCCGGCGCCGACCTTGAAACTGCCGGCCGCTTCGAGCCTGTCGCCCGTCGGCTTCAGTTCGACCTCCTGCTTCTCGGTGCCGGCCAGCAAGGTCAGCTTGGCGCTCGCCGTCGACACGTCGACCGGCTCGCCGTGGTCGCGCAGGTACAGCTGCATCACCGTCGGCGTGGCGACCAGTTCGTAGTCCATGTCACGGACCTCGGTGACCACGCCGCCATGCAGCGGCGTGTGCGCGTGGTCGTCGCCGTGCGCCCTTGCCGGGCTGGAAAGGAGCGATGCGGCCAGTGCGGTACCGGCCATCAGGGTGTGAAGCTTCATGCGAATCCTTGGGTGAAGGTTGGAGATAAAAATGCGCGCCATCACAGCGCGTCGGCCGTGCGGTCGTCCGCCAGCCGCTGCGCCGCCTTGCGGCCGAACAGCCAGAACATCGCGGGCGTCAGGAAGGTGTCGAGCAGCGTCGAGCTGATCAGCCCCGAGAAGATCACCACCGCCACCGGATGCAGCACCTCGGTGCCGGGGCGCTCGGCCTCGAACAGCAGCGGCGCCAGCGCGAAGGCCGTCACCAGCGCGGTCATCAGCACGGGCGCGAGCCGCTCCAGCGAGCCGCGCACGACCATCGGCTGGTCGAAGCGTTCGCCCTCGAAGCGCATCAGGTTCACGTAGTGGCTGACCTTCAGGATGCCGTTGCGCACCGAGATGCCCGCCAGCGTGATGAAGCCGACCAGCGCCGCGATCGACAGCGGCTGACCGGACAGCCACAGGCCCACCACTGCGCCCACCAAGGCCAGTGGAATGTTCGCCATCACCAGCGCCGACAGCACGGCCGATCGGTAGCGGCCGTACAGCACCACGAACATCAGCGCCAGTGAGGCGATCGACAGCAGCCCGACCAGCCGCGCGGCCTCTTCCTGCGCCTGGAACTGGCCGCCCAGCGTCACGAAATAACCCTCGGGCAGCGGTGTGGCGGCGACGGCGGCGCGGATGTCGGCGACGACGTCCGACAGCGCCCTGCCCTGCGCATTGGCCGACAGCACGATGCGCCGCTTGCCATCGTCGCGGCTGATCTGGTTCGGGCCGTCGCCGTCCTCGATGCTGGCGATGGTCGACAGCGGGATGCGCCCGCTCGGCGTCTCGATCAGGATGCGGCCGAGGCCATCGATCGAGCGTGCTTCTTCCGGCAACCGCACGACCAGCGCAAAGCGTCGGCCGCCCTCGATGATCTGCGCGACCTTCTCGCCCTCGACCAGGCTCTGCAGCGCGGTCAGCACCTGCGGCACCGGCACGCCGTACTGCGCGGCGGCGGCATAGTCGACGCGCACCTTGATCTGTGGCGCCAGCACCTGCTTCTCGATCTCCAGATCGGCCAGCCCCGGGATCGCCGCCAGCCGCGCGCGCAGCACGTCGGCCTGGCCGCGCAACGTGTCGAGGTCCTCGCCGAAGAGCTTGATCGCGATCTGCGAACGCACGCCCGACAGCATGTGGTCGATGCGGTGCGAAATCGGCTGGCCGATGGCGATCGCGGCCGGCAGGTTCGCCAGCCTGGCACGAATGTCCGCTGCGATCTCCGACATCGGCCGCTTCAGCTCGGCGGTCGGCAGCAGGCCGACGTCGAGCTCGCTGACGTGCACGCCCTCGGCATGCTCGTCGAGCTCGGCACGGCCGCTGCGTCGGCCGACGTGCACCACCTCCGGCACCTGCGCCACGAGCACCTCGGCCTGGCGCGCCAGCGCGGCGCTTTCGGCCAGCGTCACGCCCGGGTTCAGCCGCATGCCGATCAGGAAGGTGCCTTCGTTGAACGGCGGCAGGAAGGTGGTCGGGAAGAACGGCACCGCCGCGCCGGCCAGCAGCACCGCGGCGCCCGCGGCCCACAGCGCCGCCCTCGGCCGTGCGAGCACGCGCGCCAGCCCGTTGCGGTAGCGCGCCTTGAGCCACGCGAGCACCTTCGTGTCGCCGTGGTCCAGGCTCTTCATGCGCGGCAGCAGGAAGGAACTGAGCACCGGCGTGACCGTGACCGACACCACGAGCGACGCCAGCGTCGACACGATGAACGCGATGCCCAGCGGAATGAATAGCTTGCCTTCGAGCCCCGGCAGCGCGAACAGCGGCACGAACACCAGCACGATGATCACCGTCGCGTAAAGAATGCCGGAGCGCACTTCCATCGACGCCTTGGCCACCAGCGCGATCGTGCCCAGCCGCTCGGCTGCCGGCTTCAGCCGGTTCTCCTTCAGCCTGCGCAGGATGTTCTCCACGTCGACCACCGCGTCGTCGACCAGCCCGCCGATCGCGATCGCCAGGCCGCCCAGCGTCATGGTGTTGATCGACATGCCGAAGTAGCGAAAGACCAGCGCCGTGACGAGGATCGACACCGGAATGGCGGTCAGCGCGATCAGCGTCGGGCGCAGCGTGCCGAGGAAGAAGAACAGGATCGCCGCGACGAAGATCGCCGCGCCGACCAGCTTGCCCTTCAGCGTCGAGATCGAGGCTTCGATGAAGCTCGCCTGGCGGAAGGTGACGCGCGGCGCCTCCATGCCGGACGGCAGCGAGGTCTTCATGCCCGCGAGCGCTTCCTCGATCGTGCGCGTGAGGCCGATGGTGTCGGCCGTCGGCTGCTTCTGGATGCCGAGGATCACCGCCGGCTTGCCTTCGAAGCCCGCATCGCCACGCTTCGGCGCGGCGGCGAAGTCGACACCGGCGACCTGCCGCAGCAGTACCGGCCGGCCGTCGCGCGCGGTCAGCGCGAGGTTGCGCAGGTCATCGAGCCGCGAACTGCGCCCAAGGTGGCGGATCAGGTACTCGCGCCCGTTCAGCTCCAGAAAGCCGCCGGACGTGTTCGACGAATAGCCCTTCAGCGCCGCTTCGAGCTGTTCGTGCGTGATGCCCAGCGCCGCCATCCGCACCGTGTCCGGCTGCACCTGAAACTGGCGCACCTCGCCGCCGATCGGAATGACCTGCGCCACGCCCGGCACCGCGAGCAGCCGCGGGCGCAGCACCCAGTCGGCGTACTCGCGCACGGCCATCGCGGACACCTTCGACGTGTCGACCGGTATCGCGATCTGCATGATCTCGCCCATGACCGAGCTGATCGGTCCCATGCGCGGCACCACGCCGGGCGCGATCGCTTCTTCCATCGACGACAGCCGTTCGGCCACCAGCTGGCGCGCCCGGAAGATGTCGGTGTTCCAGCCGAAGGTCACGTACAGGAAGGACAGCCCGGCCGACGACACCGAGCGCACCGACTCGACGCCGGGCAGCCCGTTCATCGTGGTCTCGAGCGGAAAGGTGATGAGCTGTTCGACCTCTTCCGCGGCCATGCCGCCGGCCTCGGTCATCAGCGTGACGGTCGGCTTGTTGAGGTCGGGGAAGACGTCGACCGGCGTGGTCGACAGCGTGAAGGCGCCAAAGGCCATCAGCACCAGCGCCGCGATGAGCACCAGCAGCCGGTTGGCCAGGCTGTTGTGGAGGAGCCACTTGAACATGCGACGGCCCTCAGCGGATCTGGTTGATCAGCGTGGCACCCTGGGTGACCACGCGGTCGCCGGCCTGCAGGCCGGAGGTGACGGCGACCGTGGTGCCGTCGAGCGGCTCGGTCATGACCACGCGCGGCTCGAAACGCTCCGGTGCGACCTTGACCCACACCGTGGTCTGGTTGGCGGCGTTCTTCATCAGCACCGCCGACGGCACGGCCGCGCCCTGCACCGGCGTGCGTGTCTGCACGATCACGCGGACCGGCTGGCCGATCGACAACCGGGCGAGCGCGCCCGCACCCGCCTCGGCTGCGAACACAAGCGGCACGGCCTGGTCGCGCAAGGTGCGCGAGGCGCCGACGAAGCGCAGCGGCACGCGCTGCCCACCGGCCGCGATGGACGCACCGGCCACCTGCGCCGGCAAGGTGCCGTCGAAGGCCAGTGCCTCCACCCGCAGACGCGCCGGATCGACGATCTCGAACAGCAACTCGCGCGCATCCACCACCTGACCGAGCACGACGTCGACGGACGCGACCACGCCCGACACCGGCGCGACCAGCGCGTCGCGCGTGTCGAGCCCGGCGCCGATCGCACCGATGCGCGCGGCGAGGCTCGCCAGCTCGCTTTCTGCGGCCTCGATGTCCTTGCGCGGCACGGTGTCGGCGAGTTCGTTCAGGCGCGCCAAACGCTTCCGGGCCAGCGTGTGGCTCGCGCGCAGTTCGGCCAGTTGCGACTGCTGGCCCGCGCGCTCGAGGCTGCCGGTCGATGGCACGACATAGGCCAGCAGCTCGCCCTTCTTCACCACCTGCCCCGGGGACGGCAGGCCCCGCGGGCCGGCCTCGATGCGGCCCGCCACCAGCGGCTGCACACGGCCGCCGGCGTTCGGGTCCATCACGACGCGGCCGTTGAGCGCGACCGTCTGCGGCAGCGCCGCGATGTCGACCGCCTGGATGCGCACGCCGATCTGGCGTTGCGCGGGCTTCGGCAGGAACACGCTGCCGTCGGGCAGGCGCTGCGGACCGTTGGCACTGACCGCGGCGGGTGCTTCGCCATGGCTATGGCCTGCGTCGGCAAAAGCCGTCGCCGTGCCGGCGATGGCCGCCGTGATGACGACCCCGCGCAATGCGCTCGACGCGCGAAGGACGAGTCGATGCGGCGTCATGCGGCACCTCCGACGCGGCGCGGGCTGCCTGCCAGAAGGCGGCGTCCCGTCCAGGCCAGCAACGCGAGCAAGGCGATGCCGCCCAGCGCCCATGCGGCGATGCGCATCGGACGCTTTGCCGCGTCCTCTTCGTGGTGCGCGTCCTCATGGATGTCCAGCTCACCGGCCAGCAGATCGGACGCAGCGGGCGTGATCACGGTGGCCGTGACCGGCGTCTGGCCGGGCGTCGGCGCGGCCGTCAGCACGGCCTCGAACTCGCCGTCGCCGTGCGGCTTCAGCGTCAGCGGCGCGCCGCCGAGTTCGATCTCGAGCCGGGCGTCCTTCACCGGGCTGTTGTCCGCGGCATGGTCGAGGTACAGCGTGAGCGTGCGGCCGTCGAGCACGCCGACCAGTTCGAACAGCTCCGAGGTGGCCGTGAAGCGCGGCAGCACCGGGCCGGCGGATGCGGGTGCGGCATCGCCGTGCGAATGGCCGTGGCCATCGTCGGCATGGACGGCGGCGCCGAAAAGCAAGGCCAGCAGCAGGATGCCCGCCGAGGCCGGAAGCGAAAGATGTGTCATGGACAGATTCCGAATGGGTTCATGGTGCACGGTCATTCCGGCAGGAGACCGAGGGCCTGGCGCAGTTGGGAGACGGCCGCCGACAGGTCGACGCGGGCGCGGGCGCTCTGGCGTTCGGCCTCCGTGTCTTCGAGGTCGATGCGCAGGCGGTTCGGCAGGTCGGTCTCGCCGAGGCGGAAGGACTTGTCGTAGAAGCCACGCGCTTCGCGCGCCAGCACGGCCCGCCGCGCGGCCGCTTCGGCCACGACTTCGGCGGCGGCGAGTTGCTCGCGTGCGGATGCGATGTCTGCGGCGATGCGCTCGCTTTCGGCCATGAGTGCGATCTCCGCTTCGGTCTGGTCGGCCGAGGCTTCGGCCAGCCGCGCGGCATGCCGGTCACTCGACCCGAACGGGATGCGCAGGCCGATCGTGAGCGCGCGTGCATAGGGCTCGCCGATGCCGCTGCGCTCGCGTGAGGTGGCGATCGTGAGCTCCGGGTTGGCGCGCTTCTCGATGCCGGCCAGGTCGCGCGTGCGGCGCGCCACCTCGGCCTTGTCGGCCAAGTCACGCAGCAACGGATGCACGGCCAGCGCCGCATCGGCCGCCAGCGCGGGAACTGCTTCGCCGCGCACATCGAGCGCCGCCGCCAGCGGCAGGCCGGTCAGCGCGCGAAGGTTCTGCGCAGCCCGGCTCGCCGCCGACTGCGCCAGGGCGAACTCGGCCTCCGCCGCAGCTGATGCGCCATCGGCCTGGTGCTGGTCGGCACGCGACAGATCGCCGGCCCGCACACGCCGCGCCACATCGGCCGCCAGTTGCTGCGCGTGGTCGCCGCGCGACTGCGCCGTGCGCTGGGCCTCGCGCGCGCCCTGCACGGCCCACCAGGCTTCGCGCACCGCGGCGGCGGCACGCCAGCGGGCAGCGGCGAGCTGGCTGTCGATGGCGTTCCGCGCCGCATCGGCCAGCGCGATGGCGCCGTCGCGCTGGCCGGGAAGCCAAAGCGGCGCAGCAATACCGGCGACCCATTCGCGGTCGCCCTGGTTGGTCTGCAGCCGGTCACTCTTGGCCGACAGCTCCAGCGCCATGGGCTCGGGCATCCAGTGGCCGGCGGCCCGGAGACGGGCTGCGGCGGCGTCACGCCGGGCGTCGGCCGCACGGGTCTGCGGCAACCGCGCCAGCGCTGCATCGACGGCCTGTTTCAGCGTGACCGGTGTGACCGGCGTGGCGGCAGTGGGAACGGCGGCGGCATCGGCCGCTTGCTGCGCCGACGCATTCGACGGATTCAGCACGCCGCAGACGAGCGGCGCGCACAGGACGAGGCGCGACAAGCGTCGCCTCGCGCCCCTGGATGTCCAGGGTGGGATGTTCATGATCAACCTCGTTGGTTGCGGGCGAACGCCCGCGAATCAAAACCAACCGGCGAGGCAAGGCGCGCCAGGGCGGCGCACCGGGGAAAGGAAAGGACGACCCCGCCGGAGACTCAGGCGAGGTGTGGCGACGGCGGTCGCAAGGGGTTGTCGAGCGCGCGGTCCGTCAGTTGCCGACGGTAGAGGCTGCGGCCCGGGGCGGCGTCCAGCACGGGCGACGACAGGCCCGCGAAGGCCATGGTGGCCGGCGTTCCGTGTCCATGGCAGGTGGCGCAGTCGGCGTGATAGGCGGCCTGCGCCCTTTCGACATCGTTCACGTCGTCGCTGAACGCAGCGGGTGCATCGGCGTTGTCGGCAATGCGCATCGCCTTCGCGTCGTGACGATGTTCGTGGTGGCCCAGATGCCGCGCGCCGCTGCCGCTTTCATGCGCGCACAACTCGCCCACCGCCGCCCAGGTGGACTGGAGCGAGACGATCAGCATCATCAGTACGAGCAGGAGACGGCGCATGGCGCGGCGAGTCTAGCTGCAGTGTCCAAGAGCACACTGGGTCAAGGTGAATACGGGACGCGGAACCTGGTTCGGCAGTCGCGCATTTGCCGGCCTCGATCAACGCACGATGGGCACCGACTCGCGATCCTCGAACGCCGACTGCACGGCTTCCAGCACACGCAAGGCGGTCCGCTCGTCCTCCAGGCGCGGATACTCTTTCTTGAGCTTTGCAGACACTTGCCAACCGTTTTCCTTGACCGAGCGGATCAGCCGGTTGGCGTCCTGATTCGGCATCTCCAGCACCTCTTTCAGGCGCTCCTGAGCACGCTGGAATCTCTGCAACACCCTGGCCTCGTCGGCCATCTCCGTGCGGATGGTGTGCGCAATCACCTGGGCCGTATAGAGCACCTGCTCGGTCAGGTCCGGGTAACGCCACACGAAGAGTGCATCGCCATAGGCATCGAAGTGGAAATTGGTGCGCGTTCCATCGTCGCAGGTGATCGTCTCGCCGAAGCGGTAGGCCGTGGCATATCTGCGCATGAAAGGACGCGAGAACACCTCGAGCGACCGGTCATAACCAGCCCTGAACGCGATGGAACTGATGATGGTGGCCGACACCGGCAGAACCACACCGTCCGGGATGGCCTTGTCACGCTGCAATGTGTCGTTGATCAGGAAGCGATGGATACGTCCGTTTCCATCGCGCATCGGATGGATATAGACGAAGGCGAATGCCAATGCCGCCGCACGTGCCACGGGTTCGGCACCGCGGGTCGCTTCTTCGAACGCCGCGAGCCCGTCCAGCAACTGCTGCACATCGTCGAAGTGCGGCGCAATGTAGTGAACGATGTCGTCACGGAGGCTGGCCTGACCGACGAAGACCGGTGAACGCCTCAGCCCCAGGCCCAGTGCGTCATGGCCCAGGATTCCAGCCTGCAAGGCATGCAGGCTGGCGTTGCTCAATGGCGCCGGGATTCGGCCGCAGTACTGGGCGATGACATGGGCAAAACGCTGGATCCTGTCTGCCTGGTCTGCCTCCTTCTCGATCAGGAAACTGGCCCTGGACTCCTTGAAGGTCAACCAGCTGGCCGTACGCATGAGCACATCTGCACCGAAGGACTTGTCCAGTTCGGCCAGGCCCGCCGCCGCGTCGAACCGCAGAGCCTCTCGAAGCGCCTCGGTTCTGCGTACCAGCGGACAGAAGGTTCGTGTCCCCGGCAGGTTGTTGTTGATCCGCCACCGACGCTCCCGCTGCGGTTCGGTCCGGGTCAGATACGCCTCGCGGGACAGAAGGTCGACATAGGCGCCGTTGTTCAGGTTCGGCACATCCAGTTGCGCTCCGGTCAACCATTCGTAGAGGAAACCTGCCCGGCGGGCGTACTGACCGAAAGGCTCGCGTCGGCACCATGCCTCCACCGGTTCGGGCCCCGTGACCAAAAAAAGGCGCGCAAGGAATTCGAGATGGATTTCCTCGTACTTGAGGCCGAATGCGAAGTGACCGGCAAACTCGTCCTCGGGGCGATAGCTGGCCGGATACTGGTTCTGCACATGCCCGTCATCTTCCCGGCGGACACGAGCAGTACCAATACGGGATTCGACTCGCAACGGCTGAGCCACCACCACACCGTAGTGCGCCTCCAAAGCCTTGAAGCCGACCTGCATGGCAACGGAATCCTTTTCAAAGTCGCTATTTTGATAAAAATCTTGGTTTTTTTATCGAAAACGATATCTTCATCCCAGCGAAAACTGTCCGTTCAAATCAAAATTGATACCAGGAATATGATTTTTCGCGAAAACGATAATAAACCACAGAAGCTGTTCAATCCACCTCGACCGTCAACCATTCCCCATGGGCAATCGGTTGCACCGGCCACTCGGTGGCGTCTCGCGGGCAGCGCACGCCGCGCTGCAGCAGCCACACGGCGCGGATCACGCCGGCATGCGTGACCCAGGCGGCATCGCGGCCCGTGGCATGCCATGCATCCCAGGCCAGGCCCACGCGCTGCATGAAGCCGCGTGTGCTTTCGCCGCCGACACCAGCCCGCGTGTCGGCGAAGTCGGCGGTCCAGGCGTCGATGTCGGCACGTGCGATCTGCTTCCAGGGCTGCATCTCCCATGCGCCGAAATCCATCTCGGCCAGACGCGGGTCGAGCACCGGGCTGTCGAGGTCGGGCCGCAACGCGCCGATGCCCTGCGCCAGTGCCGTACAGCGCCGAAGCGGCGAGCTGTGCAGCACGATGCCTTGCGGCAATTGGGGCGCCATGGCGATGGCGGCACGCTGCGTCTCCGCCGCTTGCGCGGGCAGATCGCTCGCGCCATAGCAAAGCCCCGGCGCGGCGTCCACCGGCGCATGGCGGATCAGCCAGAGCCTCATGCGCGTGCCGCCAGCGCGAGGTAGATCGCGAGTTCGGCCACCTGTTGCGTCGCGCCCAGGCAGTCGCCCGTGAAGCCGGCCAGCCGGCGCCGGAACTGCCAGCCCAGCAGCACCGTGACGACAGCCATCGCCAGCAGCGCCGACGCGCCACGCAGCGCGCCGTGCTGATGCAGCAGCAATGCCGCGGCCGGCAGCGACCACAGCAGTGCGACCGCCAGCGCCGACCCGCTGACCGCATCGGCCAGCGGCTTGGCCTTGCCGCCATCGCCGCCGACGTAGGGCAGCGTGCGCATCAGCAGCAGCGGTGCAAAGCGCGACAGCACATGCGCGCCCAGCACCGCGCCGCAGGCCAGTGCAACGCCCTGCCCGGCCAGCGTGGTCAACAGCGCAACCTTCAAGCCCAGTGCCAGCACCAGCGCGATCGCGCCGAAGGCACCGATGCGCGAGTCCTTCATGATCTCCAGCGCCCGCTCGCGCCGCTGCGAACCGCCGAGGCCATCGGCCACGTCGGCGAGGCCGTCCTCGTGGAACGCGCCCGTCAACAGCACGGTGACGATCACGCACAGCACCGCGGCAACCATGCCCGACCACAGCGACAACGCAGCGCAGAACGCAGCCGCGCCGATCGCCCCGACCAACCAGCCGACCGCCGGGAAATGCGCCGCGCTCGCCCGCAGCATCGCGGGGCTGTAGCCGACCCACGCAGCCAGCCGCCCGGTGACCGGGATGCGCGTGAAGAACTGCAGCGCGAGCAGGAAGTGGCGCAGGCCGCGGCGCATCGCTGCCTCAGGCGCGCGAGACGCCCGCGGATTCGAAGCTCGCCATGTCGCGCAGGATGCGGCAGGCCGACTCGAGCAGCGGCCAGGCCAATGCGGCGCCGGAACCTTCGCCGAGCCGCAGGTCGAGTTGCAGCAGCGGCTCGAGTCCCAGGTACTTCAGCAGCAGCGCATGGCCCGGTTCGGCCGACCGATGGGCTGCGACGCAGCGCTGCACCACCTTCGGTTGCAGCGCGTTCGCGACCAGCACGGCGGAGCTCGCGATGAAACCGTCGAGCACGATCACGCGCCGCTCCTGCGCTGCCTGCAGCACGGCGCCGACCAGCGTGGCGATCTCGAAGCCGCCGAACGCGGCCAGTGCCGCCAATGGCGACGTCGCCGTGGCGTGCAGCGCGAGCACCTCGCCGAGGATCTGGCGCTTGCGCGCGCGGCCGGCCGCGTCGAGCCCCGTGCCGGTGCCGGTGACGGCGTCGATGTCCTGGCCGGCCAGCCGTGCGAGCAGCATGGACGCGGCCGACGAATTGCCGATGCCCATTTCGCCCAGCAGCAGCGCGTTGCCCGGCATTTCGCGCACCAGCGCCCTGCCGTTGTTGATCGCTTCCTCGCACTGGGCGGGCGTCATCGCCGGGCCGGCCGACGCATCGGCGGTGCCGGGCGCGATCTTGCGTACCACCAGGCCGTCGCGCGGCGCGAAGTCGTGGCGCACACCGCAATCGACCACCGTGAGCGCCAGCCCGTGCTGGCGCGCGAGCACGCTCACCGCTGCGCCGCCCGCGAGAAAGTTCTCGACCATCTGCCAGGTCACGTCGCTCGGATAGGCCGAGACGCCGCGCGCCGCCAGGCCGTGGTCGGCGGCGCAGACCAGCATCTGCGGCTGCAGCAGCGCCGGCAGGTCGCTGCCAAGGATGCTGCCGATCCGCAGCGCGAGCGCTTCGAGCCGGCCGAGCGCGCCGACGGGCTTGGTCTTGTTGTCGATCGCGTGTTGCAGCCGCTGAGCGAGCGCTGCGTCGTTCAGGTCGTCGATCGTGGGAATCAGGGAAGTGGTGGTCATGGCGTCAGTCGATGAGGGCGTTGAGTACGCCGGGTGCGAAATGGGTGTCGATGAAGTCGGCCAGGCCGTCGAAGACGGCGTCCAGCGTGGGCGCGGTGGCGCCGAACAGGGCCCGCAACGCCGCCGGGTCTTCGAACAGGCCGTGCAGGTAGAGCCCGAGCACGTTGCCGGCAGCGTTCTGCCAGGCCAGGCCGTCGGGCATCACGGCCTGCGCGACATCGCCTGCCGCGGCCATGGCGGCATGCGGCGCGGTCTGGCCGTGGTGGATCTCGTAGCCGCCGACCGCGACGCCGGACAAGGCGGCCCACGGCCCGCGCAACGCAGCGAAGCGGACCTCGCGCTGGCGCACCGTCTTGTCGGGCGCGAACACGGTGACCAGTGGCAGCAGGCCGAGCCCCGGCGCGTTGCCGTCGATGCCGTGCGGATCGATCAGCGCCTCGCCCAGCATCTGGAGCCCGCCGCAGATGCCGAGCACGCTGCCGCCGCGCGCCGCGTGCGCGGCGATCGCGCGGTCGAGGCCTTGTGAGCGCAGCCAGGCCAGGTCGCCGCTGGTGTGCTTGGAGCCGGGCAGCACGATCCAGTCGGCATCGGACACGTCCGCCGGGCTGCGCGCCCAGCGCAGGCGCACGCCGGGCACGTTCTTCAGGGGCTGGAATTCGTCGAGATTGCTGATGCGCGGATAGGCCACCACGGCGACGGTGGTCGTCACGTCGCCGCGCGCGGTGCTGCGGTCATCGAAGACGCCGTCTTCTTCCGGCAGGCCGTGCTGCCACCACATCGGCAGGGTCGCCACGGTCGGCACGCCGGTCAGGGCTTCGAGCTGCTGCGGCGCCGGCGCCAGCAGCGACGCGTCGCCGCGGAAGCGGTTCAGCACGAAGCCGTGCAGCAATGCGCGGTCGGCCTCGGGCATCAGCGCCCAGGTGCCGTAGAGATGGGCGAAGGCACCGCCGCGGTCGATGTCGGTCACCAGCAGGCAACGCGCGTTCGCATGGCGGGCCACGCGCAGGTTCACGATGTCGCTGGCCATCAGGTTGATCTCGGCCGGCGAACCCGCGCCCTCGATCACCACGATGTCGTTTTCGGCGCGCAGCGCATCGAGCGATGCGGCGATGTACGGCCACACGCGCTCGCTGCGGCCACGCCATGGCAGGCCGGTGAGTTCGGCATTCACCTGGCCGAGCAGAACGACCTGGCTGTGCGTGTCGCGCTCGGGCTTGAGCAGCAGCGGATTCATCCGCACCTCCGGCACGGCCCGCGCCGCGAGCGCCTGGAAGTACTGCGCGCTGCCGATCTCGCCGCCGTGATTTTCAGTCGGGCGGTCCCCGGGAAAATCGGCGTCCACGGGGGACGGCGCAGCACACGAAGCGACCGGCGCGGGGCCAACGACCCGCGCGTTGTTGCTCATGTTCTGCGCCTTGAACGGCGCGACCTTGAAACCCTGCCGCGCATACCAGCGGCACAGCGCGGTCGTGACCCAGCTCTTGCCGGCACCGCTGGTGGTGCCGAGGACCATGATGCAGCGGGCTCCGGCGCTGTCCACCTTTTGACTCATCGCCGCATTGTCCCCGAGGACGCGACGAAGAGCCGCAGTGCCGCTCTTCTTCTCTGGCCAGCCGATGGTCCGTCGATCAGTCGAGACGCGAAACCTTCGTCGCCCCCGGCACGTCCCATCCACCACCCAGCGCACGGATCAGCCCCACCGTCGCCTGGTACTGCGCCGACTTCACCTGCAGCGCCTGCCGACGGTTGCGCAGTTCGCTGCGGCGCGCATCGAGCAGGTCGAGCTGGCTGACCATGCCGTTGCGGTAGCGCGAATCCGACAGTGATGTGGCACGGCGGGCCGAGGCCACCGCCCTCGCCTGCACGGTTGCCTGCTCGTCGAGCAGGCGCAGCGAGGACAGCTGGTCCTCGACTTCGCGGAAGGCCGTCAGCACGTCGCTGCGGTAGCTGGCGAGCGCGCCGTCGAGTTGGGCCGATGCGCTCTGCACGCCCGCCTCGCGCCGGCCGCCGTCGAGCAGCGGCAGCGACAGCAGCGCGCCGATGCCCCACGAGCGGGCCGACCACTTGAACAGGTCGCCCAGGTCCGGCGACCCGTAGCCGCCTGCGCCCGTCAGCGAGATCGTCGGGAACCAGGCCGTCTGCGCAACGCCGACCCGCGCCTGTGCGGCCATCACGGTGCGCTGCGCCGCGGCCACGTCGGGCCGGCGTTCGAGCACGGTCGATGGCAGTCCGGCCGGAATGGTCGGCAACGCCGTCGTCCATTCGCCCGCATCCAGACTGAAGCTCGATGCGGCATCGCCGGTCAGCACGGCCAGCGCGTGTTCGAGCAGCGCGCGCTGCCGATCGAGCGCGAGCGCGTCGGATTCGGTGGACGCCAGCTCGGTCTGCACGCGTGCGACGTCGAGCTCGGCCAGGTCGCCGGCACGCTGGCGACGTTCGGTGAGCGTGAGCGTGTCGCGGTAGGCGGCCACGGTCTCGCGCATCAGCACGCGTTCGGCGTCGGTGGCGCGCAGTTGCAGGTAGCCCTGCGCGACTTCGGCCTGTACCAGCAGCTTCGCGCTCTGCAGCAAGGCTTCGCGCGATTGCGCGTCGAGCGCCGCGGCCTGGCTGGCACCGGAGAGCCGGCCGAACAGGTCAAGCTCGTAGGACACGCTGGCACCGGCCGTCAACAAGGTGCCGGCCTGGCCGGTCGTGGTGCGGTCGATGCCCGCGGCGCGATTCGCACCGGCACCCAGGCCGACCTGCACCGAGCGATCGGCGTCGACCGTGCGGGCCAACGCCCGGGCTTCGGCCAGCCGCGCGGCGGCCTGCTGGATGCTGGTGTTCTGCGCGGCAGCGCGTTCGACCAGGCCGTCGAGCACCGGATCGTTGAAGGCGCGCCACCAGTCGCCGGCCGGCTGCACAGGCGCCTGCACGGCGCTGGCCTTGGCGGCGGCGGCTTCCTTGAATTGCGTGGGTGCGCCGGTCATTGGCGGCACCACCGCGGTCGACGCGCAGCCGGCCAGCACCAATGCTGCGATCAACGGCAGCCAGGTCGCACGCAGCGGCCGGCGCGCCGGGGAGGATGAAAGTCGGGTCATGTGAGACTCCTTGAAACTTGATTCGCGACGCGCTCAGGCGTCGGGGTGGCGCGGTGCCGCAGGCTGCGGACGCAGCCCGCCGCCGCCACCGGATGAAGTACCCGCACCGTGGTTGCCATGACCGGCATGGCTCACCGACAGGTCGCCGGCCGGCGCGAAGTCCTCGACGTCGTGCGGCACGCCGCCGTGCAGCTTCAACGGCCGGTTGCCCGCCAGTCGGCGCATCAGCACGTAGAACACCGGCGTGAGGAACAGGCCGAAGGCCGTCACGCCGAGCATGCCGGCGAACACCGCCACGCCCATGGCGCTGCGCATTTCAGCGCCGGCACCGGTCGAGAGCACGAGCGGCAGCACGCCCATCACGAAGGCCAGCGAGGTCATCAGGATCGGCCGCAGACGCAGCCGGCTGGCCTCGATGGCAGCCTGCACCGGCGAGCGCCCCGCGAACTCGAGCTCCCGGGCGAACTCGACGATCAGGATCGCGTTCTTCGCACTCAGCCCGACCAGCACGATCAGCCCGATCTGCGTGAACACGTTGTTGTCGCCGCCCGAGATCCAGACGCCGGTCATGGCCGCGAGCAGGCCCATCGGCACGATCAGGATGATCGCGATCGGCAGCGTCAGGCTTTCGTATTGCGCGGCCAGCACCAGGAACACCAGCAGGATCGCCAGCGGGAACACCAGGAAGGCGGAGTTGCCGGCCAGGATCTCCTGGTACGTCAGCTCGGTCCACTCGAAGCTGATGCCCTTGGGCAGCGTCTCGGCGGCGATGCGTGCGACCGCGTCCTGCGCCTGGCCCGACGAGAAGCCCGGTGCGGGGCCGCCGTTGATGTCGGCCGCGAGGTAGCCGTTGTAGCGCATGGCGCGTTCCGGGCCGAAGCTCGAATTGACCTTCATCAGCGCCGACAGCGGCACCATTTCGCCCGAGGTCGAGCGCACCTTCAGCAGGCCGACGTCTTCGGCACGGGCACGATACGGTGCATCGGCCTGGACCCGCACCGAGTACGTGCGGCCGAACTTGTTGAAGTCGTTCGCGTACAGGCTGCCGAGGTAGATCTGCATGGTGTCGAAGATGTCCGTCACCGGCACGCCGAGCTGGCGCGCCTTGGTGCGGTCGATGTCGGCATAGAGCTGCGGCACGTTGACCTGCCAGCTCGTGAACATGCCGGCCAACTCGGGCGTCTGGTAGGCCTTGGCCATGAAGGCCTTGACCGCCGCGTCCATCTGGTCGTAGCCGAGCGATGCGCGGTCCTCGATCTGCATCTTGAAGCCGCCCGTGGTGCCGAGCCCGGCCACCGGCGGCGGCGGGAACATCACGATGAAGGCGTCCTGGATGCCGCCGAACTGCTGGTTGAGCTGGCCTGCGACGGCGCCGCCGCTCTGGTCCTTGCGCTTGCGCTGGTCGAATGGCTTGAGCGTGACGAACACCACGCCCGAGTTCGAGCTGTTGGTGAAGCCGTTGATCGACAGGCCCGGGAAGGCGATGGCGTCCTCGACGTTCGGGTTCTTCTTCACGATCTCGCCCATGCGGTGGATCACGTCTTCCGTGCGGTCGAGCGTGGCGCCGTCGGGCAACTGCGCGAAGCCGATCAGGTACTGCTTGTCCTGCGCCGGCACGAAGCCGCTCGGCACCGCCTTGAACAGGCCGAAGGTCACGCCGATCAGCGCCAGGTAGATGACGAGCATCAGCGTCTTGCGCGAGATCACGCCCTTCACGCCGCCGCTGTAGGCCTCGGAGCCGCGATGGAACAGCTTGTTGAAGCCGCGGAACAGCCAGCCGAGCGTCTTGTCCATGCCGCGCGTCAACGCGTCCTTCGGCTGGTCGTGGCCGCGCAGCAGCAAGGCAGCCAGCGCGGGCGACAGCGTGAGCGAGTTGATCGCCGAGATCACGGTCGAGATCGCGATGGTCACCGCGAACTGACGGTAGAACTGCCCGGTCAGGCCGCTGATGAAGGCCAGCGGCACGAACACGGCCACCAGCACCAGCGCGATCGCGATGATCGGGCCCGACACCTCGCGCATCGCCTTGTAGGTGGCTTCGCGCGGCGTCAGGCCGGCCTCGATGTTGCGCTCGACGTTCTCGACCACCACGATCGCATCGTCGACCACGATACCGATCGCCAGCACCAGGCCGAACAGGCTCAGTGCGTTGATCGAGAAGCCCAGCACGTGGAGCACCGCGAAGGTACCGACCACCGACACCGGCACGGCCAGCAGCGGGATGATCGATGCGCGCCAGGTCTGCAGGAACAGGATCACGACCAGCACCACCAGCGCGATGGCTTCGAGCAGCGTGTGGATGACCGATTCGATCGAAGCGCGCACGAACTGCGTCGGGTCGTAGGCGATGCGGTACTCCACGCCTTCCGGCATGGACTTCGCCAGATCGTCCATGGTCTGGCGCACGTCGCGCGAGATGTCGAGTGCGTTCGAGCCGGGCGACTGGAACACGCCCATGCCGACGGCGGCGTCGTTGTTGAGCAGCGAGCGCAGCGAATAGTCGGCCGCGCCGAGTTCGAGCCGGCCGATGTCGCGCAGCCGGGTGACGGCACCGTCGGTGCCGCTCTTCACGATGATGTCGCCGAATTCCTCTTCGCTCTGCAGGCGGCCCTGCGCGTTGATCGACAACTGCATGTCGACGCCCGACAGGCCTGGCGATGCACCGACCACGCCGGCCGCGGCCTGGATGTTCTGGCCGCGGATGGCCGCCACCACGTCGCTGGCCGACAGGCCGCGCTGCGCAACCTTCTGCGGGTCAAGCCAGACGCGCATCGAATACTCACCGCCGCCGAAGATCTGCACCTGGCCCACGCCCTGGATGCGCGCGAGCCGGTCCTTGACGTTCAGCACCGCGTAGTTGCGCAGGTAGTTGATGTCGTAGCGGTTGTTGGGCGACACCATGTGCACGACCATCGTCAGATCGGGTGCACTCTTGATGGTCGTGATGCCCAGGCGCCGCACCTCTTCGGGCAGCCGCGGCTCGGCCTGCGCGACGCGGTTCTGCACCAGCTGCTGCGCCTTGTCCGGGTCGGTGCCCAGCTTGAAGGTGACGGTCAGCGTCATTACGCCGTCGGTGGTCGCCTGGCTGCCCATGTAGAGCATGCCCTCGACGCCGTTGATCTGCTCTTCCAGCGGCGTGGCGACGGTCTCGGCAATGACCTTCGGATTGGCGCCCGGGTACTGGGCGCGAACGACGACGGATGGCGGCGAGACCTCCGGGTATTCGGAGATCGGCAGGCCGCGCAGGGCGATCAGCCCGGCGACGACCATCAGCACCGACAGCACGCCGGCAAAGATCGGTCGGTCGATGAAGAACTTGGATAGATTCATGATGTGCTTTCGCGAGCGGCAGCGCGGGGCGCGCCGCTTATTTCAGTGCGACCTTGGTAGCGGCCTGCGCCTTGGCCAATGCGGCGTCCATCGGCACGACCTGCGGTGCCACCAGTGCGCCGGGGCGCACGTGCTGCAGGCCATTGACGATCACGCGTTCGCCGGGCTTGAGCCCGCTGGCGACCACGCGCAGTCCGTTGGCCGGCGCACCGAGCGCGACCTCGCGGTACTCGGCCTTGTTGTCGGCGTTGACGACGAAGACGAACTTCTTGCTCTGGTCGGTGCCGACCGCACGTTCGCTCACCAGCACGACCTTGCTCGTGTGCGCCTGGCCCATGCGGATGCGGGCGAACTGGCCGGGGATCAGCGAGCCGTCCTGGTTGTCGAATGCGGCGCGCACACGCACCGTGCCGCTGCGGGCATCGACCTGGTTGTCGATCAGCTGCAGCCGGCCTTCGAACGGCGTGCCGTCGACGGCGGCCGTGCCCATCTGGACCGGAATGCGATCGATCGCGCCGCGCGCGCCGCTGGTGCCCGACAGGTCCTTGAGCGCCTTGCCGACGATCTGCTCGTCCGCGTCGAAGCTCGCGTAGATCGGGCTGACCGACACCAGTGTCGTCAGTACCGGTGCGCCGGGGCCGGCGGCCACCAGGTTGCCCACCGTCACCTCGAGCCGGCCGATGCGGCCCGCGACGGGTGCACGCACCTGCGTGTAGCCGAGGCTCAGGCGTGCGGTCTGCAGCGCGGCCTGGGCGGCGCGCAGGTTGGCTTCGGCCTCGCGGCCGGCATTGGTGCGCTCGTCGAATTCGCGCTGGGCGATCGCCTGCTCGTCCCACAGGCGACGGGCGCGCTCCTGTTCGCTGCGGCTGAACGCGGTGCGGGCCTGGGCCGATGCGACCTGCGCCTCGGCGCGCTCGACCTCGGCGGCATACGGTGCCGGGTCGATGGTGATCAGCAGGTCGCCCTTCTTCACCAGCGAGCCTTCCTTGAAATGCACCGCCTGCACGGCGCCGGCCACGCGGGAGCGCACGTCGACCCGCTCGACGGCTTCGAGCCGGCCCGAGAACTCGTCCCAGGCGGTGATGTCGCTCGCGGCGACCGTCGCGACCGACACCGGCGTGGCCGGCGGGGCAGCGGCCGGTGCCGGGGCTTCGGCGTTGCTCAGCTGCGTACCGAAGATGGCCGAGACGATCGCTGCGACGGCCGTCAAGGCGGTCACGGCAGGCCAGAAGCTGCGCCGGCCGGCGGCGGAAATTTGGGTGGCAAGTTGCTTGTTCATGATGGTCCGTCCTCGGAAGTGCTTATTTCGGATGCAGAAGGCCAGCCCGGAGCGGTAGCACCGGGCGACAGGAAGTCCGGCTGCCGGGATCGCCGGTAGCCAGGAAAAGGTTCAGAGTTGAAAAGGGAGCGCTGCCGTTGCCGGCAGGCTCGGGAGCCGCGTCGGATTGCAGTGGCCGGCGCCCCGCTGGCGCCGCCCGCGGCTAGTGCGGTGGCTGGGGCGCGTCGGCTGTCTTCACGTCCACCGCATCCTTCGACGTTGCAAAGAAGCTTCGGAGCTGCTCGGACACCGCGGCGGAACAGCTACATCGGCCATCGACCGTGGGGTCGGCCAGCGCGTCGGGCCAGTTCTGCGCGGCGGCGATCACGCTGCTGCGCACCGGGATGCCCGCCTCGCCGAGGCGCCGCGCATAGGTCAGCGCCTCGTCGCGCATCGGGTCGTCCTGGCCGGTCAGCACCAGCGTCGGCGCGAGATCGGCGAGCCGGCGCGCGGCGCCTGGCACGGCGTACGGATGCTCCGCGTCGCGCGGCGAGCGAAGGTACTTCTGCCAGCCTTCCGCGTATTTGCAACCGGTCATGTCGCCGGTCGCCTTGCGCAGCGACGCCGTGCCGGCACAGGGATCGAGCATCGGCGACAGCAGGATCTGGCCATCGAGCGGCGGATGCGCACGGTCACGGGCGATCAATGCCAGCGCTGCAGCCAGGTTGCCACCAGCCTCTTCGCCCGCCAGGAACACGCGGGCGCCACGGCCGGCCAGCTTGGTGCGCTGCTTGTAGAGCCATTCGAGCGCCTCGTAGCCGACCTCGATCGCATCGGGGAACGGATGCAGCGGCGCGAGCGGATAGGCCATCGACACCACGACCGCGCCGGCATCGGCCAGCATGCGGGCCACGCTGCGGCCGTTGTCGAGTCCGCCGCAGACGAAGTTGCCACCATGGAAGTGCAGCACCAGCGGCGTGTCGCCTGCGCCGGAGCGCCGAGCCTGCACGCCATAGGTGCGTGCGGCGACAGGGTCACGGCCCTTCAGTTCGATCGTGATGTCGGTCTCGCCCGTCCGCAATGCAGCGGCGGCCGTAGGCTCGGAAGCGCATGGCGACGAAGGGCTGAAGATGCTGGACATGGGGTGTACCTGCGGTCGGTGTGGGATGTAGGAAATATAAGGTGCGCAAGCGCACATGAAATCGCAGCTTTGCCATTGCACCGTTTCCTGAGACGTAACAATCGAGGCATGCTGCGTGTGAGAATTCGCGCCACGCAGCGCAACGCTGTACATGAACACAGTGAGGAGAGCAGATGGACCAGATCCAGTCGATGCGGGTGTTTGCACGGGTGGTGGAGACCGGCAGCTTCACGCGCGCGGCCGATTCGCTGGCCATACCGAAGGGCACCGTCACCAAGCAGATCCAGGCGCTCGAAGCGCGCTTGCGCGTCAAGCTGCTGAACCGCACCACGCGCCGCGTGACGGTCACGCCCGACGGTGCGGCGTACTACGAACGCGCATCGCGGCTGCTGAACGACCTCGACGATCTCGAGTCGAGCATGGTCAACGCGCAAGCCACGCCCCAGGGGCGGCTGCGCATCGACCTGGCGTCGTCGACCGCCAACCTGATCATCATTCCCGCGCTGCACGATTTCTTCTCGCGCTATCCGGACATCCAGCTCGACGTCGGCGTGAGCGACCGCAACGTGGACCTGATCGCCGACAACGTCGACTGCGTGATCCGTGGCGGCGAGATCGCCGACCAGTCGCTCGTCGCGCGCCGCATCGGCAACCTGGCGTTCATCACGGCAGCCTCGCCGGGCTACCTCAAGCGCTATGGCGTACCGCAGCATCCCAGCGAGCTCGAAAAGAAGCACCGCGTCGTAGGGTATTTCTCGGGCAGCACGCGCCGGCTCTTCGCCGACGAGTTCAACAAGGCGGGCGAGCGCATCGAGGTCAATGGCTACTACAGCGTTGCGGTGAACGAGAACAACGCGCACACGCATGCGGTGTTGTCCGGGCTCGGCATCTCCCAGGTCGCGCGATTCGTGGCGCAACCGTACCTGGACCGCGGAGAACTCGTGGAGGTGCTGCCCGACTGGACGCGCGACGCGCTGCCCGTGTACGTCGTGTACCCGCCGAACCGCCACCTGAGCGCGAAGGTCCGTGCGTTCGTCGACTGGGCTGCAGAGCTGTTCGCGAAGGAGCCGCTGCTGCAGCAGCGAAGCTGAATTCGGCACGACCAAGGCGGGCGATGCGGGCACCGCCGGCGCCTACTGCAACGGCTCCTCGGGCGGCGCCAGCATGCTGCCGCGGCAGTTGGGCGATCCGCAGTGGCATGGATAGTCCGACGGCGCGGAGCCGTCGTCCGCGGTCAGCGAGTAATCGATGAACAACTCGTCGCCCGCCTCCACCGCCTCCAGCGTCTGGAACCGCAGCAGCAGCCGTCCGGCATCGTCGTATTCCTCGACCGCTTCGCAGTTCGGATCGCAGCAATGATTCAGATGCCGCGTGGCATTGCCGCCCTTGCCGCCGTCGATGGTCATGCCGTCGGACAGCGTGAACAGATAGGTCAGCTGGTCATCCCACGTCTTGGCCGCGATCTGTTCGGCGTTGTAGCGCCGTCCGTCGTAGAAGCCGAGAAAGGTGCCGGCGGGCATGTCGCGGGTGGCGAAGGCGCCGAGCCCATGGATGGTGCTCGGGCCGACGCGGATGCCAGGCGTGGAAGAGACGGCTTTCTTGCTTGTTGTCATGGCGGTATCGATCGCGAGCTGTCGCATCAGGAAATCAGGAAAAGGCCCGAAGACTAACGCGCGACCGTGGCAGGCGTCGGTCAATGCGCATCGGGCGTCGGCGCAAGGCAGCCGCCAACGCATGCACATTGCATGCCGAGCGGCCCTGTCGCTGCCTGTATATTTGTCCAGCCCATGACCGCTCCCACCGACGCCATGACTTCACACGATTCCGATGCCGGCTTCGGTGAAGGCGTGACTTCGCAGGTGGCCGAGGTCGCGCTGCGGCGCGTCGCGGTGCGGACGCTCTGCGCCTTCACCGCGCGCAAGGGCGACATCGACCTCCGCTTCGTCCCCGCACCGACCGCGCAGCAAGGCAGCGCGGGCCATCTGCGTGTGCAGATGCGCCGTGGTGCGGGATACGAAAGCGAGATCGCACTCAAGGCGGTGCATGGCGGCCTGCAGGTGCGCGGCCGTGCCGACGGCTACGACCCGCAACGCCGTCGCGTCGAGGAGATCAAGACCTTCCGCGGACGTTTCGACGCCATTCGCGACAACCATCGCGCGCTCCACTGGGCGCAGGCCAAGGTCTACGGATGGCTGCTGTGCCAGCGCGAGTCGCTCGCGCAGATCGACGTGGCCTTGGTCTACCTCGACCTGGCCACCGACGAAGAAACCGTGCTCGAGGAACGCTGCGACGCAGACGCCCTCCGCACCCATTTCGGGGCGCTCTGCGATGCCTACGAGAGCTGGTCGGTGCAGGAGGCACGGCATCACGATTCGCTGAGCACCAGCCTCGCTGCGCTGCCTTTTCCGCATGCGGCATTCCGTGCCGGGCAGCGCGATATCGCGCAATCGGTCTACCTCGGTGCGGCGGCCGGACGCCATCTGCTGATCGAGGCGCCGACCGGCATCGGGAAGACGCTGGCCACCCTCTTCCCCTTGCTGAAGGCGCGTGCACTGAACAAGATCGACAAGGTCTATTTCCTGACGGCCAAGACCTCCGGGCGGCCAGTGGCGCTCGAAGCGCTGCGCCATCTGTCGGCGGAAGGCGAGCCGCTGCGCGTGATCGAACTCACCGCCCGCGAAAAGGTCTGCGAGTACCCCGGGCGCGCCTGCAATGGCGAGGCGTGTCCGCTTGCGCGCGGCTTCTACGACCGCGTCGCGGCAGCGCGCTCCGAAGCCGTCTCGACGGCCTGGCTCGACAGGCCGACGCTGCGCCGCATCGCGCTGGCGCACGGCATCTGCCCGTACTTCCTGTCGCAGGAACTGGTGCGCTGGTGCGACGTGGTGGTCGGCGACTACAACCACTACTTCGACGTCAGTGCCTTCCTCTTCGCGATGATGAAGGAGGAGGAATGGCGGGTGTCGCTGCTGATCGACGAAGCGCACAACCTGCTCGACCGCGCGCGCGGCATGTACACGGCCGAACTGGCCGGCGAGACGCTGGACATGCTTCGCCCTGTGGCGCCGGCGGCCGTGAAGTCGGCGCTGAACCGCCTGGAGCGCGCCTGGCGATCGATCCAGGACAGCCAGGCGACGGACTACGAGGCAGCCGACGCGCTCGACGGTGAGTTCGTGCAGGCGCTGCAGAGCACGACGTCGGCCATCGCGGATCACTTCGCGGAGCGGCCCGAGGATGCACACGGCGCTCTCCAGCAGTTCTTCTTCGACACGATCCATTTCGGTCGGCTGGCGGACGCGTTCGACACGCATTCGGTGTTCGAGAGCACGCTCGGCGATCTGGGCACCCGTCATCTGGCGATCCGCAACCTGATTCCGGCGCCCTTTCTGGCCAGCCGTTTTGGCGCCTGCCGCTCAGCGACATGCTTCTCCGGCACGCTGGCGCCCTTCGACTTCTACCGGCAGACCCTGGGGCTGCCCGAAGACACGGCGACGCTTCAAGTGGCTTCGCCTTTCG
Source organism: Variovorax sp. GW821-FHT10B04 (assembly GCF_059415645.1). NCBI lineage: Bacteria > Pseudomonadati > Pseudomonadota > Betaproteobacteria > Burkholderiales > Comamonadaceae > Variovorax > Variovorax sp. GW821-FHT10B04. Next base: position 132,285 of record NZ_JBWKNQ010000014.1, on the reverse strand, counting down.
ACGGCAGCCAGCTGGCAGTGCGCGTTGCCACCGACCTGTCGACCCGTTTCCGCGACCGTGCAAAAACGCGCGATCAATTGGTGTCGCTGATCGCGCGCCAGTACGCCGACCGGCAAGGCAACTACCTCGCGTTCTTCAGCAGCTTCGATTACCTGGAGAGCGTGCGCGATGCCTTCGTCCTGCGCCATCCGGGCGTGCCGGTCTGGAGCCAGCGGCGCAACATGCCCGAGGCAGATCGCGACGATTTCATCGCGCGCTTCCGCCCTGACGGCCAAGGCATCGGCTTCGCCGTCCTCGGGGGTGCCTTTGGCGAAGGCATCGACCTCCCTGGAAGCCGACTCATCGGCGCCTTCATCGCCAGCCTCGGCCTGCCGCAGCAGAACGCAGCCAACGAGGTCATGCGCACGCGCATGGAATCCCACTTCGGAGACGGCTGGGCCTACACCTACCTCTATCCGGGCCTTCAAAAGGTCGTTCAGGCGGCGGGCCGGGTCATACGGACCGAGCAGGACTGCGGTGTCCTCTATCTGATGGATGAGCGCTTTTCGGAGGCGCGCATCCGGCGGCTCCTGCCTGCGTGGTGGACGATTGAAATGCAGCCGATGCGCGGTATGCCAGTCAGTCGAAATAGACCTTGACCAGTTTGGCCAGATGGCGGTGCAGGAACGATTCGTCGACCTTGGACAGCTCAACCGATTCACCGTCGGCTTCAAGATCCAGAGGCTGGGCGGTCGGCCTCACGTGCGTCACCACCACATAGCGCGTGGCGGTGTCCGCGAGAACCTTCACATAGTTGCCTCGCGCCCCGGTTCCGGGACGCAAGGACGTCGCGCGCTCGCCGATGCCGAACGTGACGAATGCGCTCACGCGGCGCGTCGGCGCATACACGCCCTTCTGCGCATCCACATAGCAGATCAGCCCCTTGGACGTGACCGTGCTCTGAAACGCTCTGAATACAGGCTCGATGAGCGCTTCCGAACGTGCATTGAACGCTGCGACAAAACCGTCGCGTTCCTTCTCATGTTGGGCGTAGAGCCTGGCGGCCAACGCTTCCTTGCTTTCGCGTGAGTCGAAGAGCGCAGCCATCTCCGCTCTGATTCTTTCGACCATATTCATTTCCTTCCGATGGGCGTGCATGCACGGTCTCCACACAGCGCGACGCGTCATCTGCGCAGCGCTTGACCACGATCAGGCCAAGCCGCTTTCACGGCCCCGGTACATGGACGCATCCTCGATGCGCCCTGGCAACCGGCCTGATCACTTTCACTCTTCTCCCACCTCTTCATTCGCCTGTTCTGCAGGTCCCCTGCGGCTGCAGGAATTGCCCGGGAGCCTGCTGGCTCCGCGCTATCCGACATCGATGCCATCTCGCCTCGGCGTTACCGCCTGAAACCAGAGCCGTGCCAACTCGTGACAGATTGCAACCGGATTCTTGAGGGATGTGAAACAGATGTCAACAATCTGTGTGAATTTGCACAATAAGAGGACCAACAAAGGGTAGTGCCGGTTGCTTTTCTGAAATATTTCTGGCAGCCGTCCAAGTGCGAAAATGAGTGCTCGATAGCCGCTACTGACACGTCATGCGCCAAGGCCGATCGGATGGCCTGACGTCTTTTCCCCAGGCCCCTCGAGCGGCGCATGTTTGCGAATTCCTCCAGCCCGCATCCAGCAGCCGACGCAGTGCGTACACAGAGGTACGTACTTTCATCGTCGTCAGCGCGTTGCCGGCCAACCTCAGCGAGGTAGATCCATGAAAGATATTGAATTGCGACTCACGCCGTCCGAACGGGCCGCAGTGCTGCACAGCCTGACCGACTGGGAGCCAACGCGGCCGGGCCGGAGAACCGGACGCAGCCTGGAGCACTTTTTGTTCGCCGCAACGGGCCGGGTGCGGCAGATGCAGGCCGCCCTGGAAGCGAACCGCCGCGCCCCTTTGCACCTGACCGACAGCGACCTCGATCGCGAGGTGCTGCAGCACGTTGTGGAAAGCACGACGTGGATCAGCCTCCACCAGGGAATGAGCCACCAGAAGCAGAGCTCCGCCTTCGGCGCGATGCAGTCGGTCGCACAGAAGCTCGAGCAGGCCTTCGGGCTGAAGCGGCATTTGAAAGTCCCGCTGGATTGAGCATGCAGCAACGTGTCGCGGGTACTGGGGGCTCCACAAAATCTCCGACATCCAAGCCAAGAATGTGGTCTTCCCCTCAGAACCGCTTTTGGTTCTTTCGGCCCGCCACCGTGCGGGCCTTTTTTCTTGGGGTCTTGAGCGCCTGTTGAGGGCGATGACGACATCGGCGGAAACCCGTCAGACGCTTCAGGGTCTTGGCACGAGACTGAATCCAGCTGTTCTCAGGTGTGATGCCCGACAGCGATAGGTCCACCGGAAATTCTGCGGATAAATGCCTGCATATGAAGCGGCCACATCTGCTGTACGTTGCCAACTGACGGCCGCTCGGTGCCTTGTCTTCAGCCGGCACGTCTCAAGTGAGCTAGAGGGCCTTACCTGACATTGATCACCTCGCTCAGTCAGCCCCCAGAGGCCTCGACCCTCCAGTTCACCAGCTCTCGTGCGGCACAGGCGAATTGATCGATGGCTCCGCCCATCCTCCATAGCGGACCCGCAAGCCTCTTGAAACCCTTTCAGTCGCCACAGTTCGGCCCTGGCGCCAAACCGCGGCTGCGATTCCAGCCAGATCCCCTACCCGGGTGCGCAATTTTTCACAAAATCTTGCGATTGTCACCAAACATGTGCACCGTCTGCCCGCCTCGACGTTCAGTTGGAGTTCGCTACCAAAAAGGGGAACGTGTGAGCTGGAAAATCAATTCGTATCTTGGAGCAACGCTCGTCGCGCTATTCGTGCTGCTCAATTTCATTCCCACTGAACAGGATCTGGCCCTTCTCCTGGGTCTGCTTTTCCTGGTGCTGCTTCTGATAACCGTGCTGAGTTTTGGCGCCTCAGCGCTGCGTGCGTTCCGAAATAAATTCGGAGCACGCCGCAAGCGCTGAATATCCGCCGCCCTCGCAGCATGTCTCTGCGTGAGGGAACGATCATGAGCAAGCTGGAACTGCTGCGCTTCGCACTCGCGACCGGGCTTCATGCCATGGCGGTGCTCGCGCTCGCCGTCGCCGCATACCTCGAGGCATCTCGTCGACCCAAAGTAGCCATCCTTTGGTATGTAGTTTGCGGATGTGCCCTGGCGGCCACCCTCGCCTATACCTACGCGCACATCGACAGCGGCGTCTCCAATGCTCCGTTTGTCTTCGGGCGAGTCGATGTACGGACGACCCTGGCTGCCGGCATATGGCCGGTGGCACTTTGGGCCGTTGCCGATGCGCTCGACATATACCGTCAGCCGGCGAGGTATGCAGGCTATTGGGTCGCCCTGATCATCGCCGTCATCGAGCGACAGATGGGTCGAGCCGACTTGTTCCAGGTGCTGGCTGGGTACGCGCTAGGCGCACTCGTGAGCTGGCTCATCATCCGGATGGCGACCAACACCGACGAAGGGTGGCGAGATCCGCCTCAGGACGAGCGGTAGTGCCGCGCATCGTCGACAGTAGCAGACCGCGCAGAAGATCGATGGCGATGAGAAAACGAGGGCCGCCTGAGTCGATACAGGACCACAGTAGGTTTAGCGCCCCCCAGAAACCAAAAAACCCGTTGCATAACAACGGGTTAATTGGCGGAACCGGAGGGATTCGAACCCTCGATGAGGCTCTACACCCCATACTCCCTTAGCAGGGGAGCACCTTCGGCCACTCGGTCACAGTTCCTGAAAGAAGTCAGCATTATGCCAGCTTTAGGCGCCGGCTTGATCCAGATCGAAAGCTTTATGCAGTGCCCGAACGGCCAGCTCCATATATTTTTCGTCGATCACGACAGAGGTCTTGATTTCGCTCGTGGAAATCATCTGAATGTTGATGCCTTCTTCGCTCAGCACGCGGAACATCTTGCTCGCCACACCCACATGGCTCCGCATGCCGATACCGACGATGCTGACCTTGCAGATCTTCGTATCGCCGACGATGTCGGCAGCGCCGAGCGACGGCAGCACGCGCGCCTTGAGCAGGTCCATCGCCTTCGCATACTCGTTGCGATTGACGGTGAAGCTGAAGTCGGTCTTTCCATCCTTGCTCAGGTTCTGGATGATCACATCGACCTCGATGTTCGCATCGGCGATGGCGCCGAGGATGTGATACGCGATGCCTGGCTTGTCAGGCACGCCCAGGACCGAGATCTTGGCCTCGTCGCGGTTGAACGCAATGCCGGATACGACGGCTTGTTCCATGTTTTCGTCTTCCTCGAAAGTGATCAGCGTGCCGGACTTGGCTTCTTCATTGATGTCGATGTCCCAGGGCGTGAAGCTCGACAGCACGCGCAATGGCACCTTGTATTTGCCTGCAAACTCCACCGAGCGAATTTGCAGAACCTTGGAGCCGAGACTCGCCATCTCGAGCATTTCCTCGAAGCTCACGGTGGCCAGACGACGCGCATCGGGCTCGACACGTGGATCGGTCGTGTACACGCCATCCACGTCGGTGTAGATCAGGCATTCGCTGGCCTTCATGGCAGCGGCAATCGCCACGGCGGAGGTGTCGCTTCCGCCACGGCCCAGCGTCGTGATGTTGCCTGCGTCGTCCACGCCCTGGAAGCCCGTGATGACCACGACCTTGCCTGCCGCGAGATCGGCGCGCACGCGTGCGTCATCGATGCTCTCGATGCGGGCTTTGGTGAAGGCGCTGTCGGTACGCACCGAAACTTGCCAGCCTGCATAGCTCACCGAAGGAATGCCTTCGGCTTGCAGTGCAATCGCCAGCAGCGCCGACGAGGCTTGCTCGCCGGTCGAAGCGAGCATGTCGAGTTCGCGGTCGTGACTGCTGCCGCCCGACTGGCCGGATGCGAGTTCCTTGGCCAAGCCGAGCAGCCGGTTCGTCTCGCCGCTCATGGCACTGGGAACGACCACCATCTGGTGGCCGGCACGCGACCACTTGGCGACGCGCTTGGCGACGTTCTTGATGCGCTCGGTCGAGCCCATCGACGTGCCGCCGTATTTATGAACGATCAATGCCATGGGTGAAGTGAAGGAGAAAGATTCTTGGGCTTGTCATGGCGATTGCCGGATTACCGCCTGAGCTCTGTAACCTGCATGGCATTCGCCGCCTGCCGTCGACCCATGGAGTGGCATACCGGAACATCGGACACCGCTTTCAGCGCAAAGACTGAAGGTCAAGGCAAAGGCGCGACATTGTACCAACGCAGCAAGTCGCCTTCGCGTTCGACCCGCCCCGCGGCGATCTTCAAACGGATGCGATGGCCGCGCGTACTGCACGCATCGAGCTGGTCCAGCAGTTGCTGCAGTTGTGCCTCGCTGGGCACGGCTTCGTGGTCGCGTCGGAGCCAGTGGCGCAGCGCGTTGGCTCGACGCTCCCGTGGCAATGCACGAAGCGCAGCGATCGACGGCGGAGCGCCGGTTGCCGCAACGTCGATCGCGGCCGCTTCTGTCAACAAACCCGCTGCACGCGCCGCATTGCGCGCCGACCGCGCGAAGGTCTCGCGAAACTGCGGAAGCGCACTCTCGAGCGCGGGCAGAACCAGGCGGCGGATCCGGTTGCGTGTGTAGCGCAGATCGGCATTGGTCGGATCCTCGACGCAGGGCGTCCCGCTGGCCGATATCCATGTGCGGACAGCTGCGGCATGCAAGGCCAGCATCGGTCGGTGGAATCGAATGCCATGGCGCGTCATCTCCGCCGGCATGCCGGCGAGCCCGTCGAGTCCGGCGCCTCGGCTGAGTGCGATCAGCAAGGTCTCGACCTGGTCGTCGGCATGCTGGGCGAGCGCCACATGCATCAGTCCAGCGGATGCCGCAAGGCTTGCCAGGGTGGCGTAGCGCGCGCGCCGCGCGGCGTCCTCGGGGCTATCGCCGGCCGCATGGCGCGCGTCGACACGCCCGACATGCAAAGGCACGCCCAAACGCGCGCAAGTGGTCCTGCAATGAAGCTCGAAATCATCCGCGGCCTCCTGCAAGCCATGGTGGACATGCAACGCGTGAACCTGACCCGGCCAGCGCGCAGCTGCTGCATGGAGCAAGGCGGTGGAATCCGCGCCGCCGCTGTAGGCAACGCCCAGGGGCAACGGCGCAGGCCAGCCGGCCAGCGCCGCGTCGACGGGATTCAATGAGTTCGCAGGGTTCTGCATGGGTAAAGAGCAGAACGCCAACCGCCCGACACGTCGCGAGGACGCTACTTGCTGCTGTCGGCTTTGGTGTCCGAGAAGCGCCCGTAGCTCTGGAGCCGCTCGTAGCGGCGCTCGAGCAACTGCTTGACGCTCAGGTCGCTGACCTGACGGAACGCGTCGTTGAGCGCACGCTTCAGGAACGCGGCCATCTGGCGATGATCACGGTGCGCGCCGCCGACCGGTTCGTTCACGATCTTGTCGACCAGGCCCAGCGCCTTCAGCCGATGTGCGGTGATGCCGAGCGCGTCGGCCGCGTCCTTGGCCTTCTCGCTGGTTTTCCAGAGAATCGACGCGCAACCCTCCGGGCTGATCACCGAATAGATCGAATACTGCAGCATGACCAACTGGTCACCGACCGAGATCGCGAGCGCGCCACCCGAGCCGCCCTCCCCGATGATCGTCACGATGATGGGCACCTCGAGCTGCGCCATCTCGAAGATGTTGCGGCCGATCGCCTCGGACTGCCCGCGCTCCTCGGCATCGATGCCTGGGTACGCGCCGGGCGTATCCACGAAGGTAAAGACCGGTAGCTTGAACTTTTCGGCCGTCTTCATGAGCCGCAGTGCCTTGCGATAGCCCTCCGGCTTGCTCATGCCGAAGTTGCGCGCTGTCCGCTCCTTGGTATCGCGGCCCTTCTGGTGGCCGAGCACCATGCAGGGCGTGCCGTTGAAGCGCGCCAGGCCGCCGACGATCGACAGGTCGTCCGAGAAATGCCGGTCACCATGGAGCTCGACGAAGTCCGTGAAGATCTCGTTGACGTAATCGAGCGTGTAGGGGCGTTCCGGATGCCTGGCGATCTTGGTGATCTTCCAGGGCGTCAGATCGCTGTAGATGTCCTTGGTGAGCTGCTGGCTCTTCTTGCTGAGCTGGTCGATCTCTTCCGAGATGTCGACCGCTGATTCCGTCTGCACGTAGCGCAGCTCTTCGATCTTGCTTTCGAGCTCGGAAATCGGCTGCTCGAAATCGAGGAAGGTTCGTTTCGCCAACGTCTTTCTCCTGTGTTCAATAAGCGACCGGTACGGGGTCGAGCGACCGCCAAATATACCAAGTCGCCACGCTGCAATACGGTGCCCAGCCGACGCCGACCTCGCGCAGGTCGCTGCGGCTCACCGGCTCGCCCGAAAAGTAGTTGTGGCTCACGCCGCTGATCAGGCCCGCGTCGTCCAGCGGCAGCACGTTCGGGCGCATCAGGTGGAAGATCAGGAACATCTCGGCCGTCCATCGGCCGATGCCACGGATCGCCACCAGCTCGCTGATGATCATCTCGTCGGTCATGTCCTTCCAGGCATCGATGTGAACGGCGCCGGAATCGAAATGAATGGCCAGATCGACCAGGTACTCCACCTTCCGCGCCGACAGCCCCGCGGCGCGCATGTCGGCCACCTTGAGCTTGAGCACGTTGGCCGGCGTCATCTTGCGCGGCAGCAGTTCGAAACGGTCCCAGACCGACTGCGCGGCCTTCACCGAAATCTGCTGACCGACGATGCTGCGCGCCAAGGTGACGAACGCGTCGCCGCGCGACTCGAGACTGGCGCCGCCGAATTGCGGGATCAGGCGCTTCATGACGCGGTCCTTCTTCGCCAGGTGGCGACAGGCCTCGTCCCAGTAGTCGGGCGTGATGATCTTGACGGCCGGTTTCGCTGCGGTAGCCATGCGTATCTCCCCGCTCACTGGGCCGCGGCCCAGGTCGTGCCGGTCGGCGAATCCTTGAGCACGATGCCCTGCGCGAGAAGGTCGTTGCGGATGCGGTCGGCTTCGGCGAAGTTCTTCGCTGCCTTGGCCGCAGCCCGCTGGCCGATCAGCGCCTGGATCGTTGCATCGTCGAGCGACGTGCCGGCCTGCAGAAAACCTTGCGGATCCGACTGCAGGATGCCCAGGCAGGCACCGAGCGCACGCAACAGCCCGGCCAGTTCGGCCGATTGGGTGCGGTTGATTTCTCCCGCCAGGTCGAACAACACCGCAACCGCCTCGGGCGTGCTGAAGTCCTCGTCCATCGCTGCCTTGAAGCGCGCGGCATGGCCGCTGCGCCAATCGATCTCGACCGACGCCGGCCGCACCAGATGCAACGCGGTGTACAGCCGCTTGAGAGAGGCACGGGCATCATTCAGATGCGCGTCGCTGTAGTTCAGCGGGCTGCGATAGTGCGCGCGGACGACGAAGAAACGGATCGTTTCCGCATCGAAGTTCTTGAGCACGTCGCGAATGAGGAAGAAGTTGCCGAGGCTCTTCGACATCTTCTCGTCGTCGATGTTGATGAAGCCGTTGTGCATCCAATAGCTGGCGAGCGGCTTGCCGCTTGCGCCTTCGCTCTGCGCAATTTCGTTCTCGTGGTGCGGGAACTGAAGGTCGGCGCCGCCGCCATGGATGTCGATCGTCTCGCCGAGCATCTCGCAGGCCATGGCGGAGCACTCGATGTGCCAGCCGGGGCGGCCCGCACCGAACTCGCTCGCCCACTTCACTTCGTCGGGCTCGGTCGGCTTGGCGCTCTTCCAGAGCACGAAATCGAGCGGGTCGTCCTTGCCGTCGAGCACCGCGACCCGCTCGCCCGCATGCAATTCGTCGAGCGACTTGCCGCTGAGCTTGCCGTAGCCTGCGAACTTGCGGACCGCATAGTTCACGTCGCCACCCGGCGTGCGGTAGGCAAGGCCCTTGTGCTCGAGCGCGCCGATCATCGACAGCATTTGCGGCACGTAGGCCGTCGCGCGTGGTTCGTGCGTCGGCCGTTCGACGCCGAGCGCGTCGGCATCTTCGTGCAGCGCATCGATCATCCGTGCCGTGAGCGCATGGATGCTCTCGCCGTTCTCGACGGCACGCCGAATGATCTTGTCGTCGATGTCGGTGATGTTGCGGATGTAAGTCACCGCCAGGCCGCCCTGCCGCAGCCAGCGCTGCACCACGTCGAAGGCGATCATCGAGCGGGCATGCCCGATGTGACAGAAGTCGTACACCGTCATGCCGCAGACGTACATGCGCACGTGACCGGGTTGCAGCGGGGAAAAGTTCTCCAGTTCACGCGTAAGCGTGTTGTAGATGCGCAGACTCATAGATTCGGGAAGCCTCGTCAGGCGCTCGCACCAGGCGGGCCGACGACGGAGTTTTCAGAGGGAAAGGGGATGTTCGCACGAGGGGTTGGGCGCGGCCCCTCGGCTACAATCGTTCGAAGTATAAACGGCCCCTGCCGGGTATTTTCGGGTGTTTTTCGAAGCCCGCATCCACCGCTCTCCCGAGGCTTCCATGAACGCCGTCTTCTTCCCCCCTGTCCTTCGCCACCTGCTCAGCCTGCCACGCACGTCGTCCGCAATCGCCGCGATCCTGCTGGCCATCGGGTTGTCTGGCGTCGCCCATGCAGACGACTACGCCGACGTCAATCAGTTGCTGCGCACCGGCAAGCCGACCGAAGCGCTGAGCAAGGCGGACGCGTACATCGCCGGCAAGCCCCGGGACCCGCAGATGCGCTTCCTTCGCGGCGTCATCCTCACCGAACAAGGCAAGCAGGCCGATGCCATTGCCGCCTTCACGCAGCTCACGCAGGACTTCCCCGAACTGCCTGAGCCCTACAACAATCTGGCGGCGCTGTATGCGCAGCAAAGCGAGTTCGACAAGGCCCGTGCGGCGCTCGAAACATCGCTCAAGCTCAACCCGAAATACACGACCGCCCAGGAAAACCTGGGCGACGTGTATGCGCGGCTTGCGGCGCAAGCCTATGGCAAGGTCCAGCAACTCGACCCGGCCAGCGCAAGCGTGCCGCCGAAGCTCGCGCTGATCCGTCAGATCTTCAATGCGCCATCGGCCGGCACGCTTCCGCCGCCGCCGCCCGAAGCGCGCAAAGCGGTGCGGCGCTGATCCGCCACGCAGACCATTCCGCGTGCCAGCGCGGGTTTGCGCGTCGACGCGAATTCCATGAAAGAGAGTTTTTCTTGAACATGTCCTCCACCACACGCCGCGCGGCCTTGCTGCTCGTCACGGGCTTCGTGCTGGCGTCATCCGCCCTTGCGCAGCAGGCGCCACGCGTCAAGCTGGCCACCTCGGCAGGCGACATCGTCATCGAGCTGGCACCCGACAAGGCCCCCAAGACGGTGGCCAACTTCCTCGAATACGTGAAGGCCAGGCATTACGACGGCACGGTGTTCCATCGCGTCATCGACGGCTTCATGATCCAGGGCGGCGGCTACACGGCCGACCTCAAGGAAAAGCCGACGCGTCCGCCGGTACCGCTCGAGGCAAGCAACGGCCTCAAGAACGACCGCTACACCATTGCAATGGCACGCACGAGCAACCCGAATTCGGCGACCTCGCAGTTCTTCATCAACGTGAAGGACAACGCCATGCTCAACGCACCCAATCCGGATGGCTACGGCTACACCGTATTCGGCAAGGTCGTGGCGGGCACCGACGTGGTCGACAAAATCCGCGCAGTGCGTACGGGCAACAACGGCCGGATGCAGGACGTGCCGGTCGAACCCATCACCATCCAATCCGCCACCGTCGTGGCGAAGTAACCAAGGAGCATTCCATGAGCAATCCCCAAGTCGAACTCAGCATCAAGGGCCAAGGCACGATCACCCTGGAACTGAATCGCGACAAGGCGCCGAAGTCGGTCGACAACTTCATCGCCTACGTGAAGAAGGGCCACTACGACAACACCGTGTTCCACCGCGTGATTCCCGGCTTCATGGTCCAGGGCGGCGGCTTCGAACCCGGCATGACCCAGAAGCCGACGGCCGCCGAGATCGAGAACGAGGCCAACAACGGCCTGAAGAACGACAAGTACACGGTCGCCATGGCTCGCACCAGCGCGCCGCACTCCGCGACCGCGCAGTTCTTCATCAACATCGCCGACAACGGCTTCCTGAACCACACGGCACCGTCCGCGCAAGGCTGGGGCTACGCCGTGTTCGGCAAGGTCATCGCCGGCACCGAAGTGGTCGACAAGATCAAGGCCGTGAAGACCGGCCGCAAGGGTTTCCATGACGACGTGCCCGTCGAAGACGTGGTGATCGAAAAGGCGACCGTCACGGTCGAATAAGCCGCTTCACCGAGCTGCAGCATGACCGACCGGGCATTCGCCGAGATCGTCGCGCCGGCAGCCTGGCGCACGGTCGACCTGATCTCCGACCTCCATCTGCAGGAAAGCGACCCGGCTACTTTCGATGTCTGGCGCGGTTACCTGCAGACCACGCCGGCAGATGCGATCTTCATCCTCGGCGACCTGTTCGAGGTGTGGATCGGCGACGACGCGTGCACCCTGCCCGGCTTCGAGGCGCGATGCGCCGCGTTGCTGCACGAGACGGCGATGCGCAAGCCGGTGTTCTTCATGCACGGCAATCGCGACTTCCTGGTTGGTGTTTCCGCAGCCGAGGCATGCGGATTCACGCTGCTCGACGAGCCGACCGTGCTGGTGTTGCATGGCGCGCGCTGGCTGCTGAGCCATGGCGATGCGCTGTGCCTCGATGACACCGACTACCTGCGGTTCCGCGCACAGGTGCGCACGCCCGAGTGGCAACGCGCCTTTCTCGCGCGCCCGCTCGAAGAACGCCGCGCCCTCGCACGCACGATGCGCACCCAGAGCGAGGACCGAAAGCGCAGCCCCGACATGGTCTGGGCCGACGTCGACAGTGGCGCTGCGCGCGACTGGCTGAAACGCGCCGATGCACCGGTGCTCATCCATGGCCACACGCACCGGCCAGGTCGCCACGAACTCGGCGATGACCTGCAGCGCATCGTGCTGAGCGACTGGGACGCAACCGCGCACCCACCGCGCGCGCAGGTGCTCTGCCTCACGCCGGCCGGCGCACAGCGCGTCGACCTCCGCTGATGTTCAAGTGGTTGCGCAGCCTGCGTGCCGCCCCGGACATTTCCGATACGGCATGGTCGGACGTACTCGCCCGCTACCCTTTCCTGGTCGAGCGGGCAGCCGCCGATCTGCCACGCCTGCGCGCACTCACCGCCGAGTTCCTGCGCGACAAGCAGTTCCATGGCGCGCATGGCTTCGTCATCACCGACGAGGTCGCGCTGTCGATCGCCGCGCAAGCCGTGCTGCCGGTGCTGCACCTGCATGGCGGGCTCGACTGGTACGACGATTTCGTTGGCATCGTGGTCCACCCCTCGGAAGTGGTCGCGCGGCGCACGACGATGGACGAGGCCGGCATCGTCCATGAGTACGACGAGGTCGTCGCCGGAGAGGCCATGGACCGCGGGCCGGTCATGCTGAGCTGGCAGGACGTGCTGGCCAGCAGCGTCACGGCAGGCGACGGCTACAACGTCGTCATCCACGAATTCGCCCACAAGATCGACATGCGTGGCGGCGAAGCCGATGGCTGCCCCAACCTGCCCAGTGGCTTTGGCGGCCAGCCTTCGGCACGTGCCGCCCGCGCCGCATGGATGTCCGTGCTGCAACCGACCTTCGAGGCATTCCGCGAAAAAACCATCATGGCCGAACGCTTCGGCGGCGAAGCGCCATGGCTGGATCCTTACGGTGCCGAATCGCCCAGCGAGTTCTTCGCGGTGGCCTGCGAGGCCTACTTCGTCAACCGCGCAGCATTAGGCGACGAATTTCCGACCCTGATCCAGTTGTTCGACACGTTCTTCTTGCCTGACCATCGAGTCGCCTGAACTCAGGGCATCTCACCGCGACCTGAGATCGATCGAGAGCCTCAGATGTCCGGAATCAGGCGCTTGCCCAGCACCGTCACCTTGTCCTCGGCGTAGCCGAGCTCGCGATAGAAAGCGACGACTGCGTTGTTGTCGCTCCGAACCATGAGATTGATCTTCGGACAGCCTCGCTCGATGAGCAGTTGCTCGGCGCGCTCCATCATCGCGCGGCCGAGCGAGCGGCGTTGCATGCCGGGAGCCACGGCAAGGTAGTAGACCCAGCCACGATGGCCATCGAAGCCGATCATGGCCGAGCTCACGACCTCCGCACCGATGCAACCGACCAGGAACAGCTCCGGCTGCTCGCTCAGCTTGCGGGCGATGTCCTTGTGCGGGTCGTTCCAGGGGCGTACCAGACCGCAAGCGCGCCACAGCGCGACGACGGCGTCTGCGTCGTCTTGCTGAAATGCACGGAGCGCGAAAGGCTGGTCGACGCTCACTTGCGCAACAGGGCCTTCAGCGCGTTCTGCAAGCGGCGCGCAGCCGCAGCGTCGTGTGCCGAAGCCAGCACCTTGCCGGCGTCCTGGCCCCAGGTTTCGGCCGGCGTCGGATCACCGCGCTTGGTGAGCAGCTTGAGCTGCAGGGCACGGCGCGCATCGATCTGGTCTGCCGGCGTCGGCACTTCCGCCGCCATCTCCAGGCGCAGCAACGCTTCGCCAGCATCGCCCGAAGGCGCTGCACCGATCGCCTGCGACCAATTGCCGCGCACGGCCGGGCTCACGGCACGGCCGAGCTCCTGCACGCCCGGCAGTTGTGCGGTGTCGCGCTTCTCCCACGCACCGAGCAATTGCGTCAACGCCTCGCCATGGGCTTGCGAGGCCAACTTGCGCAGAGACATTTCGGCGCGCTCCAGCGCTTCGCGCTGTGCACGGAATGCAGCGTCGCCGAGGCGAGGACCGCGATCTTCACGCGGTGGGCGGTCACCGAAGCGGCCGGCGCCCGGGCCTCCGCGGTCGTTGCCGCGTCCATCCGGGCGCGGACCACGGTCATTGGGACGTCCGCCCGGGCCGCTACGGCCATCGCGGCGGTCGCCACCGAAGCGGCCGTCACGGCCTCCTGCGGGTTCGGCCTGGCGGCTGCCTGGACGATCATCGCCGCGGCGAGCAGCCACCACGGGCTTGGGCGGCGCCTTGGGTGCGGCTGGCGCAGCGCCAGCGTCGCGGTCGCCGGCATCGGCGAGCGCGGAGGCATCGGCACTGCCTTCCGGCGCGATCAGATCGCCGGCAGGAGCAGGTGCTGCCGGCACCACGCCTTCGGGCGCGTCCGACGACACGGGCGCGGGCGCTTTCGCCTCGCCAGCGGCTGGTTCGACCTGGGCACTTTCGCCGAATTCGGCGGCGGCCTGGCCTGGTGCAACGACTTCGGTTGCACCGACGGCAGGACCGTCCGCCCCCTCCTTCGCTGCCGAACGCGGGGCCGGCGGGGGCGCTTCGCCGCGGAGTGCGCCTTCGAGGCGCGCGACGGCTGCACGGATCTTCTGCGCGTCGCCGCTGCTGTTGGCGGCGTCCAGCGCCTTGGAGGCATCGAGCACGTAGCGATCGTGCTCGCTCATTTGCGAGGACACCTTCTCGCGCTCGGCGGTCTTGCGGTTGAAAGCTTCGTCGATCGGTGCGCGGAACGCATCCCACATCTTCTGTTCATGGCGGCGATCGAGCGGCACGCTCTGCGCCTCGGCCTGCCAGCGTTGCTGCAGCGCCTTCACCGCGTCGATGCGCAGCATCGGCGCAGCGCCCAGTTCGATGGCCTCGGCGATCATGGCCTGGCGACGGTCGATGCTGGCTTTCTGGGCGGCCTCGAAAGGCGCACGCGCCGCGCCGAAGGCCTCGTTCCATTGCGACTGCAGTTCGGCGAACACCTTCTCGCCGACATGGCCCGCATCGCGCCAGCGATCGGCGAACTGATGCAGCGCGCGGTTGTGCGCCTTCAGGTCGGCACCGGCCGCATGCTCGGCAACCCAGGCCTTGACCTCTTCGATCAGCGCGACGCGGTGCGCGCGATGCTCGGCGGCATCGGCACGCACCTTTTCGAGCCAGGCTTCGACCACCTTGTGGGCTTCGTTGCAGGCTTCGTCGAAGCGCTTCCACAACGCATGGTTGGGTGCACCGCCCTGGTCGGCCTGCTTCCACTGGTCACGCAGCGAACGCAGCGTTTCCTGCATCTTGCGGCCACCGAGTGCCTGACCTTCCGGGCGCTTGAGCAGCCCTTCTGCCTTGGCGACGAGTTCTTCACGGACCTTGTCGGCGCTCCAACGCTGCCAGCCTTCGAGTTCGCCGGCAGCCACCAGCGCAGCGTGCACGCGTGCCTCGAGCGGGGACTCGACCAGCTTGCCGTGTTCCTTGAGCACGGCGCGCAGCGCGGCCGCTGCACCCGAGCTGCCCTTGGCGTGGCCTTCGGCGGTCTGTTGTTCGAGTTTGGTGAGGGCGACGGTGACGGCTTCCTGAGCCGCTGCGCGCTTTTCGGGGTCGACCTTGGGTGCGGCCGGCTTGGCCGGCGCTGCGGGCGCCGATTCGAGCGGCAGCCCGCGTGCGGCACGCAGTTCGTCGGCCCAGACCGGGACCGGCGGCAGCGGCGCTGCGGCATCGGCCGCTGCGGCCAGCGTCTGTGCCAGCGCGCCGTGGAAGGCGTCCGAGACGACGAGCAATTGCGCCTTCGAGGCATCGAGCTGGGGCGCAAAGCGCGCGTCCAGGCTGTTCCAGTTGGCGTCGGCCGCGATATCGGCGGCCTGCTGCTGCCAGTGCGCCACGTCGGCACGCAGGGCTTCTTCGGCCGCCTGGGCATCGCGCCAGCCCTTGGTCGACAGCACTTCGAAGCGCTGAGCAAGAAGTACGGCCGCTTCGCGCTGCACCTGGACGCGGTGCTGCAGGTCGTCGATGCCCTTCACGCGTTCGGCAAGTTTCACCTTGAAGCCGGCCAACGGTTCGCGCGACAGCGGCGCGCCGGCCTTGGCCGCATCACGCTGCCAGGCCATGGCGTCGGCGATGTTCAGCTTGGTCTGGGCCAGCAGCGCTTCGGCCCTCTGGGCCCATTCGGCGGCGATCGCCTCCTGACCCTTGGCACGCTTGATTTCGTCGAGCTTTTCGCGCAGCACGCGCGCGGCACCCTTGTCGCGGCCGCTCAGTTCCTTGAACACCTCCTGCATCTGTTCCTGCGTCGGGTTGCCCGCAAGCCAGTCGCGAATGCGCTGCGCGCGTTCGCCAGATGTAGGGGCGGTGAACGCACCGCCGGTGAGCGTGTCGAGGGACTGGAGGTCGTGAGGCTTGGAAGAAGTAGAGGTCACTGCGCGCAAATCGTTGTCGAAGATGGAAAAGCTGGAGGCCGACGAAAGCCGGCAAACCCCTCTATTTTCACCGACGCGCGCATCGGTGCGTCAACGCGTCGCGAGATTGAGCTCGGCCGCGGGTTTCCAGGCTGCGTCCGGAGCCCCGGTTCGCACCGCGCCCAGGAACAATTGGCTGCCTTGCACCTGCCGCCCGAGCAGGTAATCACGCACCGCGGCGCCACGCTCGACAGCGAGCTGGCGCATCGACTCTTCGGTCGCCGGAATGCTCGCGAGCAGAAGATCTTCCATCTCTTTCTGAGGCAGATCCTTGGCCAGTCCGAGAAGGTTGCGCGGCTTGGTGATGTCTGCGCGCTTGTAGACCGCCGTCAACAGCGCGGGGTACTCGTCATCGGTCACCGGAGCGACATCCGCGGTCGCCGGCAGGCCGCCGCGCACGGCCGCGCGACGCTTTTCCGACTGCGTGAGCTGGCGCAACCGCTGGCGCTTGTACGCCTCGCCTTCCTTCTCGAGGTTGGCGGTACCGACAACCGTCATCTGCAGGCCGGGACGATCGTTCAGTGCCTTGGCGATCTTGTCGAGGCTCGCGTCGACCTTCGCAGGCAGATCCGACGAGCCGGGATCGAATGCGACCGCGCTCGATTCCGTCGTTCCACCGCCAAAACCACCCGTCAACAGACTGAACGGTGCCGTCACCGCCTTCACGATCAGGTTGCCGATCGCCTTGAAGATCAAGGAACCGATGCTGAACTGCGGGTCGTTGAGTGAGCCGCTCAACGGCACATCGACATCGATCACACCGTTGCGATCGGCCAGCAGCGCCACGGCCAGCCGCACCGGCAGGCTGTTGGGCGCGTCCTTGACTTCCTCGCCGAACTGCAACTGGTTCAGAACCAGCTTGTTGGTGGCGGTCAGCCGCCCATCTGCCGCGACCTGGTAGTTGACGTCCATGCTCAGCTTGCCGCGCTCGATGCCGTGGCCGGCATAGCGCACCGAATACGGCGTGAGCGGGGCCAGGTCGAGGTCGCGCATCTTCGCGGTGATGTCGAGCTGCAGCGGCTTCGCGAGCGGATTGATCTTGCCGGTGATATCGAGCGCCGCCGTCTGCTGGGCCTTTCCGCGGAGTTCGAGATCGGCCATGCCGGCCTCGGGACTCGCAGGTCGCGACGAAAACGCGCTCAGCTTGCCAGTGAGTTCGCTCAGGTCCGCGGAATAGTTGGGCTTGACGAACTGGTCCGTGAAGTCGATCCGTCCATTCACGAGGCTCATCGGCCCGAAATTCAAACGCGGCGAGGCATTGTCGGCACGGGTCACCTCGGGCGTCGGCGCGCGCGTCGTGACCGTGGCGCCGCCGCGCTCACGCTGCGTCTCGGCCGGCGTGGCAGCGGGCGCTTCCGCCGCAGCGCTGCGCACCAGGTTCTGCAGATTGAGTCGTCCGCTCGGCTCCACGATCACGCGCGCAAAGAAATCGGTCAACGTCGTCTCGCGAACATCGACCGTGAGCGGCGCGCCCGGCACCATCGCGACCTGCATGCCGCGCAGTCCGAGGGCCTTCCAGCCCAGCAACTGGGTGTTGGCGCGCTCGAGTCCGGGCGATTGCGACTGGGTCAGTTCCGCGCTGTTGGCCCGAAAGTCCTCCAGCGCACTGTCGCCCGACAGGCGGACGTCGACGCCTGCCGGCGTGGACGCCAGCCGGAACGTTCCACGGTAGCTGGCGAAAGCGCGACGGATGTCGATGTTCAACGCATCCGCGTAATAGGCCTTGAAGGCATGCGCAGGTACCGCCGAGACTTCGAGCCGGCCATCCACGGACAGTGGAGCAAGCACCAGGTTGCCCTTGTAGTCGATCCGGCCCGGATCGGCCCGCCCTGCGGCGATACGGCCGGACACCTGCAGCGGCGACACGGCACTGGTGCCTGGCGCGAGCTTCTGCAGGTTGACCCGAAGGTCGCTGACCTCGACGGCGATCGGCGTGGCGATCGCCTTGTCCGAATAGGACACCGCGCCGCCCTCGACCGCCAGGCTGCCGATGGTCAGACCCCACGGCAGCGTGTTGGAACCGGCAGGAGGCACTTCGGCCTCCGCCGGCTTGGGCGCGGCAACCGGTGCAGCCTGTGCGCCATCGGGCGTGCGCAGCCAGCGCTCGAACATCCAGCGCCGCTGGTTGTCGCGCTCGACGCTCACCTTCGGATTCGTTGCGGTGACCGACGCAATGGCCAGCGTGTGCCTCGTCATGTCGGCTTGCGCATCGACCAACTCGAAACGCCCGATGCTCGCCAATGCCGTCTTCGCCTGCGTCAGGGCGAGCCCGTCGACCGCGAGCCGGCGCGCTTTCAGGCGCAGGTCCGGCGCCGCCCAGGCGACGTCGATCTGACCACTCAGCTTCCCGTCCAGCGAGGGCACCAGGCTCTGCGCCAGATACGGCGCGGCCAGCGACAGAGGAAGGCTTGCGACATCGGTCTCGACATCGGCATGCTTGTCCGTCGCCTCGCCCTTGAACTTCAAAGTCGCATCGCCGATGGCAGCCGCACCGCTGAACCGGGCTGGCTTTTCCATCGGCCAGCGGATGCCGCTCGCCTCGACCGCCAGTTGCGTGAGGTCGATCGCCGCAGCCGGCTGCGTGGTCGCGTCGCGCCAGCCGACCTCACCGCCCTGGAGCCGCAGCCTGGCGACATCGACGCGAATCGGCTGCGGCGACGGCTTGACCACCGGCGAGCCTGCAGCGGGAACCGGCGCCTGCGCAACCGGTTTGTCAGTGGCGCCGGTCACCGGATCGGTCGCCAGCAGGTCCAGGCGCCCACTGCCGTCGCGCGCGACCGTCAGACGAGGCGCGTCCAGGGCGATCTCTCCGAACTGGAAGACACCCTCCAGCGGCCGTAGGTCCGCGAGTTCGAGCTTGAGCGACTGGAACGCCAGCAAATCGTGCGCCCGCGCGTCCGCCACCTTGACGCCATGGGCCTGGACCGTTCCGGTGACCTTCAGACCGCCGGTGGCCGCACGCTCGAAATCCACTTGCAGATCGGCGTCCAGCGTGCCCGACTGCAGCTTCACCGGCAGGCCGGCCGGCATGTAGCCCAGATAGGGCGCGAGGTCGAGCCCCTTGAAACTCAGGTGCGCATCCGTCTTGCGGCTTTCGGCGAACGGCAGCGCAAGGGCTTGCGAATCGAAGACGCTGCCGTTGATCGTGAACGCCAGCCTGGGCTGGGTCTGCACATCGCGCTGGGCGCCCAGGTTGCTGAGGGACGGCACCTGCAGCATGAGCTCGCGCACGGTGTGCTGGCGCTTGATGACCTGGTCGTCGAAATCGACCGATCCGCCAGAAATCGCGATGTTGTAGATAGCGAAGCGCGGCATGTCCCCAGAGGGCGTGCCAGCGGGACTTGCCAGCTTCGCGAGGACGTCGTCGATGTCGTACCGGCCGTCGGCCTGCCGCGTGAGCCGCACCGCCGGGGCGTCGACCTGCAGCGCATCGATCACGGGCGCGAACCGCAGGATGGACTGGAGTTCGGCGTCGGCATAGAGGCGCCGGATGGCCACCTGCGGTAAGCCGCCATCGCGGCCGGCGATGTGCAAGTCACTCAACGTGAGCTCGAGCGTCCAGGGCTTGAAATCGACACGGCCGACCGTGACCTGCCGCCCCAGCTTTTCGCTGGCGATCCGCTGCAGCTGACTCTTGATCAGAGGAGGCACCGCCAACCATGTCAGCAGCCACAGCGCAAGCCATGCCAACAGCAGCACCGCTGCACGTCGGACCCATTTGTTATGTCTCAGCGAGGCGGCATTCATCGCATGAGTGTGCCGCAAACAAGAAAGCCCGGAAGCCGGACTTTGCGGTCCGAACTTCCGGGCTCGATGGCGGGCTCAAGACCCATGCCATCTGTTCCGCAGGATCGGAAGTTGAATCGTTCCGACTGCGCTGGCGGCAAGAGATTACCGCCAAGGGGAGCCTTCGCCAGACATCTGGTTGGCACCAATGTCGATCGGCGTCGGCAGATGCTCGAAATGCTCGAGCGGGTTCAGGTTAAAGCGTCGCAACAGGGTTTGCAACGGCCCGGTTCATAGCTTTTTCAATGGCTTTTTCATTGTCGATAACTGAAATATTCGCGCCGGACTGCATGCATCGTTAGACTAAAAAGAACTAACGATCAATTCCTTTATCCTTGACCGTGTATTTAGCCACTCCTAGAATGCCGCTGGCCCGGCGCTGCCCCTGCAGCCCGGCACCCTGAAATCCGCTGCCGAATTAACCGGCTTGATCAGACGACCGCGCCCCCTCCCCTTTTGCGCGGACCTGATTCGTACCCATCCACACGTCGCCAACTCCTTGCCATCGCCCCTCGTGCGGCCTTGGCATCCGAGATGCCGCACAGAAAGGAAAGAGCGATGCACCAGGCTTTGGAAGCCACTGCCCGAGGTCTCAAAACCTTTGGCTCCGATGTAGCTGACGGCTTCTTCGAAATCACCCACAACGGCTTTGCGCTGCTGGGTCTTGCCATCGTGTTCGCCGGCCTCGCGCTGGTGGCACGCCCCGACCTCCGCCAGACCGGCGAAGTCCACTTGATGAGCTGGCTGCAGTCGCGCCTGCCCGTCGCTGCCCCAGAAGCCATCGCGCTCCCGCCGAACGCCATCGAGCGCACGACGGCATCCAGCCCGCTGGAGCTGCCGAAGCAGCAGGCGGCCGTCGCGTACTGGCTCAGCAAGAAGTACAGCGTCGCCGCGGAACCGCTGAGCGTGCTGGTGTCCGAGGCCTACCAACTGGGCAAGAACACCAAGCTCGACCCCACGCTGATCCTCGCGATCATGGCCGTCGAATCCAGCTTCAACCCGTTTGCGCAAAGCCAGGTCGGTGCGCAAGGCCTGATGCAGGTCATGACCCGCGTCCACACCGAGAAATACGAGAGCGCCGGTGGCGCGCTCACGGCCTTCGATCCGGTCACCAACATGCGGGTGGGCGTCAAGGTGCTGCTCGAATGCATATCCCGGGCGGGCTCGCTCGAAGGCGGCCTCCGCTATTACGTCGGTGCCGCCAACATGGACAGCGACGGCGGTTACGCCGCCAAGGTGATGGCAGAACACGAACGTCTGCGCCTGGTGGCCAACGGCCGCTCACTGCCGATCTGGCCCTCGCAGCCCGCACCACCCGCCATGCGCACGCAACCTGCCGTGCCGCCGCTGCCAGTGGCTACCACGCCGGTGCCCGAAAAGACGTCGCCGGACGCACAGAAGGTCGCCCTGCTCGCCGATTCCTGAGCGGCCTCGCGGCGCCGCTCGGCTACACTTGCGGGGTACGCGACTGGCGATAGGCGCAATCTTTCCAAGGGTTTTGCGCTGACGTGGACTACCACTGGGAAGCGTACCGCCCGGCACTGTCCGGGCGATCAGCCGTTCGCCTGGGCAGCCCTTGTTTGATTTGAAGAACAAGGACCACCGTCTTCAAAGGACTGCCATGTACCACCGCGACATCCTGGTCGAACAGACCGATCCCGAACTCTGGGCTGCCATCCAGGCCGAGAACGCCCGCCAGGAACACCACATCGAACTGATCGCCAGCGAGAACTACGCCTCGCCGGCCGTCATGCAGGCCCAGGGCTCGCAGCTCACCAACAAGTACGCCGAAGGCTATCCCGGCAAGCGTTACTACGGTGGTTGCGAACATGTCGACGTGGCCGAGCAACTGGCGATCGACCGCATCAAGCAGATCTTCGGCGCCGATGCCGCCAACGTGCAGCCGCATTGCGGTGCCTCGGCCAACGAAGCCGTGATGCTGGCCTTCCTGAAGCCTGGCGACACCATCATGGGCATGAGCCTCGCCGAGGGCGGCCACCTGACCCACGGCATGCCGCTGAACATGAGCGGCAAGTGGTTCAATGTGGTGAGCTACGGGCTCGACGCCAACGAAGCCATCGACTACGACGCGATGGAGCGCAAGGCGCACGAGCACCTGCCCAAGCTGATCATCGCGGGTGCATCGGCTTATTCGCTGCGCATCGATTTCGAGCGCTTCGCCAAGGTCGCGAAGGACGTCGGCGCGATCTTCATGGTCGACATCGCCCACTACGCCGGCCTCGTGGCCGCGGGCGTCTATCCGAACCCGGTGCCGCACGCCGACATCGTGACCTCGACCACGCACAAGAGCCTGCGCGGCCCGCGCGGCGGCATCATCCTGATGAAGTCGCAGCACGAGAAGGCGATCAACAGCGCGATCTTCCCCGGCCTGCAAGGCGGCCCGCTGATGCACGTCATCGCAGCCAAGGCCGTGGCCTTCAAGGAAGCGATGTCGCCGGAATTCAAGACCTACCAACAACAGGTGGTGAAGAACGCCCAGATCGTCGCCGAGACGCTCACGGCACGCGGCCTGCGTATCGTCAGTGGGCGCACCGAAAGCCACGTGATGCTGGTCGACCTGCGCTCCAAGGGCATCACCGGCAAGGAAGCCGAAGCCGTGCTGGGCAGCGCGCACATGACGATCAACAAGAACGCGATCCCCAACGACCCGGAAAAGCCGATGGTCACGAGCGGCGTGCGCATCGGCACGCCGGCGATGACCACGCGCGGCTTCAAGGACGAGGAAGCGCGCGCCACCGCCAACCTGGTGGCCGACGTGCTCGAGAACCCGCGCGACGCGGCGAACATCGAGGCCGTGCGCGCCAAGGTGCATGCGCTGACCAGCCGTTTCCCGGTCTACCGCTGACCGCTGGGCAGAAAGACCTGACCGCATGAAATGCCCTTTTTGCGGTCATCTCGAAACGCAGGTCGTCGAAACCCGCGTGTCGGAGGACGGCGACTTCGTGCGCCGTCGCCGGCAGTGCGGCGCTTGCGACAAGCGCTTCACCACCTACGAGCGGCCCGACGTCAATTTCCCTGTCGTCGTGAAGAAGGACGGCAGTCGCGCCGACTTCGACTCCAACAAGGTTCGCGCGTCGATGATGCTCGCGCTGCGCAAGCGGCCGGTCAGCATCGAGCAGATCGACAACGCTCTGCTACGCATCGAGCAGGAACTCCTGGCCGGAGCACGTCGTGAGATCGGCTCGAAGAAGCTCGGCGAACTCGTGATGCGCGAGCTCAAAGGGCTGGACAAGGTCGCCTACGTGCGCTTCGCCTCCGTCTATCGAAGCTTCGAGGACGTGGACGAGTTCCGGCAGCTGCTGCAGGACATCTGAGCCGTTCGGCGGCGCGCATCCGCTGTTGAGTGGCAGCGGGCGGCGCGGCCAACGCTGCAACGTGCAGCCGGCATGCGATTGCGGGCACCACAGGCTTCGCATGTCCACGAGGCGTTTCGCCTGTGCGAGTCGTGCAGCATCGCGCGGATGGGACATTGCGCGCTCATTCAGCACGAGTTCGCAATGACCATCACAGGAGCCGGAAGACGATCACCGATTCACGAGGACGACGCATCCTCGTCGGTGCGCGCGCCAACAACGAGTTCGGACGTCGAGAAAAAACCTCATCGCCTCGCAGACGCACAAACCGACATGCTCGTGCAAACCGCGGTGAAGCGCCGCTGCACTTCGAACGCCGATTTTTCCGCCTCGCCACCGACCGAGGACGTACCTGCGGGCGTCAAGAGCAGAGCGCGCGCCATGATCGACGCAGCACCCAACGTCTTCGAAGCTTTGGCTGCAGAAGGCCAAGCTGCGGCGCCATGGACTCTGAGCGTCATCGGACCAGATGGCGCAACGCTCGCAGGGTCAGGCACAGCGACCGTCAAGTTGCACCGAAAGGACGCTGGCGTCTTCAGCGTGGCTCGCATGCCGCGGACCTTTCACGAGCAGCTGGTGACTCGTCAGAAAAACGAGCCGCTCGAGAATTTTGAAGCCCGTACGAAATTTCTCGCGCGCCTGAGAAACTTCGAGGGTTCACTCGAGGCAGTACTGTGCCTCTGCAAGAACTGGCAGCATCAGCCGAACACGAACGAGATCCTGCTGCGTGGCGACGGTGGCGCGCTGCAGGCGCTATGGGACGCCATCGCGCCGACCACCTCAGCCATCGGCGATATGCGCAGCCGACTCGAGTCTTCCGCAGGCATCGAGAAGCAGCGCCCCGGTTTGATGGAAAGCACGCACAAAGAGGCCCCACGCCTTCGCGTGCAGAAGCGCATCCACGATCTGATGGATGCTCGGCAAACGGAGATATCGAACCGGCTGAAAGCGCATGCGCCTTCTGCGAGCGAAGCGCAAACGCAATGCGCCAGGCACCTCGCGCAGCTCGACGAAATCGCAGCATTCATGCACGACGCGACAGCGGCGCAACTGGACAAGATACTCGAGGCCATGGAGGCCGACGCCTGGGACGCGCTGGAAGTCCGAGACCCGATCTCGCGTCCCTCGTTGCCTGAACTGGCGCCAGAGTCTCCAAAAGCATCGCCGGATGGCAGGGTCGAGGCCGAGGCGAAGTCCGCGGATTCCGCGGCGCTTGTGAAAGCCTGGACGGCCATCGATGCCATTCGTCATCTATGGAGTTCGAGCAGGTGCAGCGATCACCTGATCAGCGGCTTTCTCGAGATGAATCCGAGCCAGATCACCACGATCTTCGGCCAGCGCAAATCGCTTCCCCAGCCGCAAGCGAACCACCATCGGCAAAGGTTGGATATGGGTCTGGATGGACTTGTCGCAGCAATCAAGCAAGGCAGGAAAGTCAGCGACTTCCCGGCGTATGCAAAGACGCTGGCGCCTCTTCGAACGATGATCGGAATGAGCTGCGCAGAGCGGGAAAACTTTCGAAAAGATTGCACAAAGGATGACGGGGACTCTGCCCGCTGAGCGGCAGTCGATCTGCGCTGAACGGCGACGCCCTGCGGCAACTGCGACCGCAGAATTTTCAGTTCGCGTCGTCACACCCGCACGACCGCATCTTCCCGGGAGTTTCATTGCAACGCAGGTATCGCGCACGACGCCACGGCGTCGGCTTCACGCTGATCGAGATTCTGGTTTCGCTGCTGTTGCTGTCTTTTGGCCTGCTCGGCATGGTTGCCCTGCAAGCCGGCGCCTTGCAGGGCAACCGCGAGGCGCGCCTGCAGGTTCTGGCGATTCGTCTCGCCACCGAACTGAGCGAGCGGATGCAGGGCAACCGCGCCATTGCGATGCAACCCAGCCCGACCGAAAACCCCTATCTCCTCGACGATTTCAATGGCGCCGCGACGTCGTCGACCGTTGACTGCATCCTTACCGGCTGCGGCAGCCCGCTCGACACCGCCCGCGGAGATATCGCCGAATGGCTGACTCAGTTGGTCGATACCGCCCATGGCGGGTTGCCGGGCCCGCGCGCCACGGTCTGCTTCGATGAGGCGCCTTATGACCTCGACGGCCGCCCGCACTGGGAATGCACGCACAGCGGCGGGACCGTACAGATCAAGCTCGGATGGCGCCGCGGCGCGACCGACCGCTCCAAGACCGGCAGCGACGCGATCGAAGACCCGAATGCGCGTGACAGCCGTCCGCTGGTCAGCATCCCGGCCGCGTTGGGCATTCCGTCATGAGCGTCGCGCCGGCCCGCCGCATGCGCGGCCTGACGCTGGTCGAACTGCTGGTCGCGCTGGCGCTGACCGCGACCATCATGGCGGCGTCGAGCGCCGCACTCCTGCTGGGCCGCCGTGGCTTCTCGACAGTCGATGCGGTGAGCCAGCTCCAGGACAACGCGCGTTTTGCGGCCGACGTCATCCTGCGCACGGCCGCACAGAGCGGCTACCTCGACGTCAATTACGCGGTGGACACGCAAGGCGCGGCATTCAAGCTGGCAACGGCCGTCTCGCCGGTCGCCTACGTCCAGGGCTACGACAACGCACTTCAGCCGACCGGCGCAGTGGGTATCAACGCAAGCCGTTCCACGGGTTGCGCACGCAGCGCCGGAAGCGCATGCGCCAACGGCAGCGACGTGCTCGTCGTGCGGGCCCAGGCCAGCGCGCGCGTTGCGGGCGCAACGGATACCGACAAGGCCCTGATCAACTGCATGGGCAACGCCATCGATGCCGTTCCGACCGCACGCAACGACCTGTTGGTCAGCGTCTTCTACGTCGATGTCGGCAGCGACGACGAGCCATCGCTGATGTGCAGCGTTGGCACCACCGCCGCGATGCGTGCGGGCACGCAACCCGTCGTCCAAGGTGTCGAGAGCTTCCAGGTCTTGTACGGCGTCGATGGCGTCACGCCCCATGCGGCGCCGACCGACTCGACGGACGGCGTACCCGACCGCTACCTGCGCGCCGACCAGATGGTCGTTGCGGGCGACGACGCGGCCACGCTCGCCAATTGGCAGCGGGTGCGCGCGCTGCGCATCGGCATGGTGCTGCGAGGCCCGGTCGGCTCGCTGCAGGACAAGGCCCTGCCGACGGTGCTCTATCCGCTGGGTGTGCCGCTGGCATCGGCCGACGACGTCGGGAGCACTTTTGCCGCCCCGAACGATGGTCGGCTCCGTCAGACCCTGAGCTTCACCATCCACCTGCGCAACCTGCAGCAGCTCTGATGCCCTGTCACACGTTGCGCCCATTTCCCTCGTCTCGCGCGCGGATCACGCAGCAACGCGGCGCGGCGCTCATGACGGTGATGATGGTTCTGATCATCGTGTCGATGCTGGGTCTGGCCGCCGTCGAGATCACGGTCATGAGCGAGCGGGGCTCGCGCAACGACCGCGATCTGCAACTCGCCTTGCAGGCGGCCGAAGCCGCACTGGCCGATGCGGCCTACGACATCGACGGCACGGGCGCCGTGGCAGTCAGTCGCCCCGAAGTCTTCGCCATCGACAGCAGCGCGGATTTCCAGGAGGGCTGCGGCGATGCCGCCAGCGGCCATGGCAAGGGCCTCTGCATGCCTGCGCTGGCGGGACAACCCGTCTGGCTGACGGTCGACTTCACTGCGCCACCGGCCCGCTCACGCGCCGTGTCGCTGGGTGAATTCACCGGACGTTCTTTCGCCTCGGCCGAGGATGGCGGCAGCCAAGGCGTGCTGCCCGCAGCAAGGCCCCGCTACGTCATCGAAGCCGTCCCGGACGGCGAAGTCTTCACGGACCTGCGACGCAAGACCGGCTACGTGTACCGCGTCACGGCCATGGGATTCGGCCCGCGTCAGGACATTCAGGCCGTGCTGCAAATGGTCTACCGAAAAAAGAGGGACTGACGAATGCGCGTCGCCTTGCGTCAACTCGCGGCCGCAGCGCTGCTGGGTGCAGCCTGTGTCTCGTGGTGGGCTTCGGGCCAGAGCAAACCGGTCGCGGTCATCGCGCTCTCGTCGCTGCCGCTGTCGGGCCTTGGCGGCCCGAAACCCGCGCTGGCAGTGGCGCTATCGATCGGAACGTCCACGGCGGGCGCTCAACACCGGCAGCCGGTTTATGCATCGAGCGACGAATACCTGGGTTACTTCGACACGGAAAGCTGCTACGCGTACGTCGATGACGCCGATCCCGCGCTGCGCCGCTTCGAGCGCCAGTCGGCAGCGGCGGCCCGGCGATGCGGTGGGGCGGGCTTCAGCGGCAACTTTATGAACTGGGCGACGGCGTCGACACTCGATGTGCTGCGCATCGGCCTCACCGGCGGCGACCGCGTCGTCGACACACCCGATCTGACCGTCCTGCAGCGTGCCATGCTGCCCCCGAGCTTCTTCAACAGTGCGACGGACTTCCCGGGCAAGTCGATCGACGCGGCCACTGCACGTGATGCGTTGCCCGCCGCGCTGCTCGGCGACCTGAGCGGCAGCGTCTTCGTCGCCAATTGCCTCGACCGGGTGCATTTCGGTACGTCTGCATCCGGCAGTTGCACAGCACCCGGACACGCTGCGGACCTTGGCGTTTCTCTCGCCAGCGAGGGTGCGTTCCGCGTGCGGATCAAGGTCTGCGAGGCCGACGCTTCCGGCGGCCTGCAAGACCCACGCGGCGCCTACTGCGCGCCCTATCCGCATGGCGACTTCAAGCCGATCGGCGGACTGCAGCGCCAATCCGACAGGCTGCGCGTCGCCGTCTTCGGCTATCTGCTGGACGACCGCGACGGGCGCTACGGTGGCGTGCTGCGCACCCCGATGAAGCCGGTGGACGCCACAGGCACTGCAGCGCTCGAGTGGGATCCGTCGAATGGCGTGCTCCAGCCGAACCTCGACGGTGCGCCCGAAGGCCGCAGCGGCGCCATCCAATACATCAACCAGTTGGGCCGCACCGAGGCGGCCGAAGGCATCTACCGGCAGCGACGCCCCCTGAGCGAGCTTTACTACGAAGCATTGCGCTATCTGCAGGGACTGCCGCCCAGCGCGGCGGCAACGGATGCGATGTCCGAGCCGATGAAGGCCGGCTTCCCCGCCCTCACGGTCTGGGCCGATCCGCATGCGAGCGGCACGCCCACGCAGCAGCAGGCGTGCGTGCGCACCGACATCCTCGCGATCGGCGACGCCAACGCTAACAACGACAAGTCGATCCCCGGCAACACGACGCGGCTCGACGTGCAGGAGTTCGCACGCGCCGCCAATCCCGCAGGCAACGAGCCCGACTTCGTCGATTGGACGCAACGGGTCGCGCAACTCGAGTCCACGTCACCGCGCGCGGGCACCGACAGCCGCCATGCACCTGTCGCTTCACTCCTCGACATGGCCACCGCGGCGGCTGGGACACAGGGCGGCGCCTACTACATGGCTGGCATGGCGTACTGGGCTCACACGCAGGACGTCCGCGGCGCATCCTGGGCATCGGCCGCTCAGCGACGGCCCGGCATGCGGATCCGGACCCGCGCGCTGGACCTGAACGAACGCAACGGCAGCGCCGACTTCGAGACGCGGCGCCGCAGCCCTCTCTTTCTCGCAGCGAAGTACGGTGCGTTCGACGATCCGACAGGCCGCGGCAGCCCCTTCGTCGATACGGAAGGCCATCCGGACGACAGCGGCTGGGAAGATCCTGCAGCGCCCGGAGAACCGCGCAGCTACCGCCTGGCGACCGATGCCCGCGCGCTGTTGGCCGGGCTGGACGAACTCCTCTCCGACATCGCCAAGCCGGACGCCGCCACCGCAGCAGTCGCGACCACCGGCAACCGCATCGATCCAGGCCACGCCATCGACAGCTACCAGACCCGCTACGACCCGCGACGCTGGAGCGGCGATCTGCTCGCCTTGCCCTTGAGCCTGAGCGAGGGCAGCCAATTGACCGTCGCCACGACCCGGCAAGCTCGATGGTCCGCCGCCGCCCAGCTCGATGCACCAGGCCTCGACATCGGTCGCCGCAACATCGTGGTGGGTCGCGTCGACGCGGCCGGAGGAACCGCCACGCCCTTTCTCTGGGACCGTATCGAAGATGCGCCGGGCTACAGCCTGAAGGCATTGCTGAATCGACCAGCCGCCAGCGCGATGGCCGATGGCCTGGGCGAAGCGCGGCTGTCATTCTTGCGGGGCGATCGCGCACAGGAAGGCAGGCTCTTTCGCCAGCGCGACAGCCGGCTCGGCGACTTCATCCACTCCGGCGTGGTCGACGTCGGTGCACCGTCGGCCGGCGTCGGCTCGGAAACCTACCGCAGCTTCCTCGCCAGCCACCAGGCGCGCGCACATGCCGTCTTTGCTGGCGCCAACGACGGCATGCTGCACGCCTTCGACGCCGCCAACGGCGCAGAGCTGTTCGCCTACATCCCGAGTTGGATGGGCCCCCAACTCGCCGAACTGAGCGCGCCCGGCTACAACACCGGCACACACCGCAGCTTCGTCGACAGCACGCCCGGCGTGGCGGATGCCGAGCTCGTACGCGCCGACGGTGGCACCGCCTGGGCAACCGTGCTGGTCGGGGGCACCGGCGCAGGCGGCCAGGGCGTGTTTGCGCTCGACGTCAGCGACCCGGCCGCATTCGACGCCTCGAAGGTGCTCTGGGAATTCACCGACCGGGACGACCCCGACATCGGCAACGTCCTGCGCCCGCCACAGATCTTCAAGCTGCGCACCAACGCCGCGGCCAACAGCAAGACGGCAGCCACCTACCGCAGCTACGCCGTGGTCGCGAGCGGCGTGAACAGCGGCGTCGCCGATGACCATGCCGGCACAGGTGCGCCCTTTCTCTTCCTGCTGGACCTGTCCAAGCCGGCAGGCGCTGCATGGAAGCTCAACAGCAACTACTTCAAGATCGCAGTCCCCATGGACGCAGCGATCGCCGTGACGACCGCGCCAGGCGTGCTCGACTTCAGCGCAACGACCGGGGCCGCCGGCGAACTCCGCTACATCTACTTCGGCGATCTGCACGGCCGCCTCTGGAAGCTCGACTTCCTGAAGGTGAGCCAGACGCAATGGGACATGGCGCACTTGTCGGCATTCAAGAACGGCACGACACCGATCCCGCTCTTCATCGCGACCGACGACGCGCGCGGCGTGCAGCCGATCGGCATGGCGCCGCTGCTTGTTGCGGGTCCGCAGCAGAGCGTGATCGTGGCCTTCGGCACCGGGAAATACCTCGAGCCTGCCGACAACGCCGCCACGGCATCGGTGCAGTCGGTCTATGCGCTGTACGACGGCGCAGGGTCCGTGCCGGACACCGCAGGCGGTGCCAGTGCCATCAGCGGCCGGCCCCGGCTCGCCGCGGGTGCACCGGACGGCCCGCACCGCATCGCCGTCCCGGACTTTGCGTGGGGACGCCCGCAACGCGACGACGACAAGTCCCAGCGGGCGGGCTGGTACATCGATCTGCCCGGCCGCGGCGAGCGGCAGACCGGCGCGATGCAGATGTTCGGAAGCAGCCTGGTGTTCGCTTCGCTGATCCCGCCCGATCCAGCCCAGGCGTGCGATGGCGGCGGCGGCAACACATGGATCGTGCAACTGGCAACCGGCGCAGCGGAGTTCGTCGCGTCGACGGTCGGCATTCCGGCCACGCCGGTGCTTCTGCAAGCGGGCGCAGCCGTGCACGGCGCATTCAGCAGCCAGGGTCGCGGAAGCAGCGAGAGCACCGGCCGTGTGCTTGTGCCCGGTCCGGGCGGCATGCAGTCGACCGCCATTGCGCTGTCGAGCAGCCAGCGCTGGGGCGTGCTGAGCTGGCGACGTATCCACAATTACCAGGACCTGAAGAATGCGGGAAGTTGAGATGGCCATGCGCGGCCGCGCGGCAAGCGGATTCACGCTGATTGAACTGATGATCGTCCTGGCTGTACTCGCCATCCTGTCGGCATTCGCGTATCCGTCGTATGTCGAGACGGTCCTCAAGGGTCGCCGCAGCGAAGCCCGTGCGGCGCTGGCCGAACTCATGCAACAGCAGGAGCGGCACATGACGCAAGCCGGCAGCTACCGCAAGACGGCGCTGGGCGACGTCTCGGCGCCCTTCAAGACCTACGCCGGCGATCGGCGTGCCAGCACGAGCTATCTGCTCGGCGCCACCGAATGTGAAAGCGACAGCGGCGGTTCGCTGCCGCTGGACGAATGCGTGCGCGTCTACGCCACGCCGCAGCAGCCCGATACCGACGCCGGCACGCTGTGGGTCGACAGCACCAGCCACCGGGACTGCGACGGAACGCGGCGCAACGAACCCGGCCTTTGTTGGCGATGACGCGCACGCCAAGCCGTGTCCGCGGCATGACGCTGGTCGAACTCATGGTGACGCTCGCGATCATGGGGATCCTGATGGCGGCCGCGGCGCCGTCCTTGAGCGGCTTCCTGCGCAATTCGGAATTGACCGCCGTCGCCAACTCATTCGTGTCGGCGCTCAATGCCGCGCGCTCGGAAGCACTGAAGCGCAACCTGCCCGCACTGGTCGCACCGCTGGACGACGCGCATGTCGACTGGACCCAGGGTTTCGTCGCCTTCGTCGACGTCAACTGGAATGCACGCTACGACGAAGGCACCGACATCGTGGTACTGACGCGCCCCATCAAGGGCGGCTTCCTCTCCATCAGCGGCACCGGAAGCGCCAAGGCCAGCCCGCCCTATGT
The DNA here is from genome assembly GCF_059415645.1 of Variovorax sp. GW821-FHT10B04. Taxonomy (NCBI): domain Bacteria; kingdom Pseudomonadati; phylum Pseudomonadota; class Betaproteobacteria; order Burkholderiales; family Comamonadaceae; genus Variovorax; species Variovorax sp. GW821-FHT10B04. The sequence goes on along the minus strand of NZ_JBWKNQ010000014.1, from coordinate 100,265 downwards.
ACGCTACGATGGTTCGGGCTTTGCCAGGAAGGCCGACGGCGGCGCTGGCAACCTCACCTTCAACATTCTCCGAAACGATGTCTCCGACAGCGAAGTCACCTCACAGACGCGGCGCGTCGTCATTGCAACCACCGGCCGCGTACGGCTGTGCACGCCCACATCGGCCACCGATCGCCGCTGCCTGGGCGGTGCCAACGACTGAAGCGGCCGCACCGGCCCGTGCCGGATGATGGATTCGATGGACAACATGGGCCGCGCGCTCGACGCGGCGCGGCAATCGCTTTATCTGACGGACCCGAATCCGCGCGTCGGCTGCGTGCTGACCGACCCGGACGGCCGACCGATCGGCATCGGACATACGCAGCGCGCAGGCGGACCGCACGCCGAAATCGTGGCCTTGCGCGACGCAGAGGCCCGCGGGCACTCGGTTGCGGGCGCCACGGCGTACGTCACGCTCGAACCCTGCTCGCATCATGGCCGCACCGGCCCTTGCTGCGACGCGCTGATTGCCGCGGGCATCGGCCGCGTGGTCGCATCCCTCGCCGACCCCAATCCACTGGTGGCCGGCCAGGGCTTCGAACGCCTGCGCGCCGCAGGCATTGCTGTCGAGGTCGGCCCTGGCGCCAACGACTCCCGCGAGCTCAACATCGGCTTCTTCAGCCGCATGGTGCGCAAGACACCCTGGGTGCGGCTCAAGGTCGCGGCATCGCTGGACGGCAAGACCGGTCTGCACAACGGCGTCAGCCAGTGGATCACCGGGCCGGCCGCTCGCGCCGATGGCCATGCCTGGCGGGCCCGGGCTGGCGCCATCCTGACCGGCGTCGGCACCGTGATCGAGGACGACCCGATGCTCGACGTGCGGCTGGTCGAAACACCACGCCAGCCGCACCTGGTCGTCGTCGACAGCCAGCTGCAGACACCGCCCGACGCACGCATTCTTTCGGGCGACCGCGCCGTGTGGATCTACGCCGCCCATCGCGATGAAGCACGCGCCGTGGCACTGGAAGCGCGTGGCGCAACCATCACCTGCCTGCCGAACGCCGACGGCAAGGTCGACCTCGCCGCCATGCTGGCCGACCTCGCCGCGCGCGGCATCAACGAACTGCACGCCGAAGCCGGCCACAAGCTCAACGGCTCGCTGCTGCGCGAAGGCCTGGTCGACGAACTTCTGGTCTACCTCGCGCCCAAGCTCATCGGCAGCGGCCTCGACATCGCCAGCCAGCCTTTCCCCGGCGGCCCGCTCACGGCGCTGACCGGCGCCCTGCCGCTGGAATTCCGATCGGTCGACCTGATCGGCCCCGACCTGCGCATCGTCGCCCGCGTCGCCGGACACGACGTTTTTTAGCGGCCGCCGCCGGGGCGTTCCAAGGCGGCAGCCTGCCCTCGGTGGACGGCGCCAACCGCGCAAAACACGTGAAAAGCCGGAGGGCCGTCCTCTAGTGCGAAAATGCGACGATGTTCACCGGAATCATCACCGGCGTGGGGCGCATCGCCGCCGTACGCGACCTCGGCAGCTCTTCAACCTACGGCAAGCGACTCAGCATCGCCACGCCCGAGGGCTATCTCGACGACGTGGGGCTGGGCGACAGCATCGCCCTCAACGGTGCCTGCATGACCGTCACCTCGCTCGAGCCGGCACAGCAGCTTTTCACCATCGACATCTCGGCCGAATCGCTCGACAAGACCGCCGGTCTCGCCGAAGCGGAGGGCCGCGTCAACCTCGAGAAGGCCTTGCGCGCCCATGACCGCCTGGGCGGCCACATCGTTTCGGGCCACGTGGACGGCATCGGCCACATCAGCCATTTCGCGCCCGTCGGCGAGAGCTGGGAACTGCGCATCATGGCGCCACCGGCGCTCGCCCGCTTCCTGGCCTACAAGGGCTCCATCACGGTCAACGGCGTGAGCCTCACCGTCAACCGCGTGGCCGACGTGGCCGAGGGTGCCGAGGGTGCCGAGATCAGCATCAACCTGATCCCGCACACGGTCGAGAACACGGCGCTCGGCACGCTGCATGCGGGCGACCGCGTGAACCTCGAAATCGACACGGTCGCGCGCTACGTGGAGCGCATGCTCCAGGCCGGCGCGCTGCCGACTCCAAAGAAAGACAACAACACATGAACGCATCCGTCACGCCCATCGCGTCTCCGCGCAACGGACGGGCACCCGCCCCGATCTCGCCGGTCGAAGAAATCGTCGCCGAGATGGCGGCCGGCCGCATGGTCATCCTCGTCGACGAGGAAGACCGTGAGAACGAAGGCGACATCGTCATCGCCGCCGACCACATCACGCCCGAAGCCATCAACTTCATGGCCCGCCATGCGCGCGGACTGATCTGCCTGACGCTGTCGCGCGAGATGTGCGAGCGCCTCAACCTGCCGCCGATGGTGTCGCGCAACGGCGCCAAGCACTCGACCGCCTTCACGGTGTCGATCGAGGCGGCGGAAGGCGTGACCACCGGCATCTCCGCCGCCGACCGCTCGCGCACCGTGCAGGCCGCGGTGGCGCGCAACGCCATTGCGGCCGACCTGGTCCAGCCGGGCCATATCTTTCCGCTGCAGGCGGTCGATGGTGGCGTGCTGATGCGTGCCGGCCATACCGAGGCCGGCTCCGACCTGGCCGCGATGGCCGGCTGCTCGCCGGCTTCGGTGATCTGCGAGGTGATGAACGAGGACGGCACGATGGCGCGCCTGCCCGACCTGCAGATCTTCGCGGCCGACCACGGCTTGAAGATCGGCACCATCGCCGCGCTGATCGAACACCGCAGCCGCCACGAATCGCTGATCCGCAAGGTCGGCTCGCGCGAGATCCAGACGGCCTTCGGCGGCTTCACCGCGCATGCCTTCGTCGACCAGCCGAGCGGCGGCGTCCACCTGGCGCTGGTGCGTGGCAGCTGGAGTGCCGACGAAGCCGTGCCCGTGCGCGTGCACGAGCCGCTGTCGGTGCTCGACGCGCTCGAGACCAACCGTTCGCTGCATTCCTGGAGCCTGGACGCGAGCCTCGGCTACATCGCGAAACAGGACAAGGGCGTGGCCGTGCTGCTGAATTGCGGCGAGACCGGCGCCGAACTGCTCGCGCAGTTCGAAGGCACCGCGCGTCCGGCGCAGGCGCCCGAGCGCGGCCGCATGGACCTGCGCAGCTACGGCGTGGGCGCGCAGATCCTGCGCGAATGCGGCGTGCACCGCATGAAGGTGCTCGGCGCGCCGCGCCGCATGCCCAGCATGGCCGCCGGCTACGGCATCGAGATCGACAGCTACATCCACAAGGACTGACCGCATGCTGCACGCAAACAAGGGCGCCGAGGCGCCGCTCGACGGCAAGGGCCTGCGCATCGGCATCGTCCAGGCGCGCTTCAACGAAGACATCACCGACGCGCTCGCGACCGCCTGTCTGGCCGAACTCGAAGCGCTCGGCGTCGAGGCCGGTGACATCGAGCATGTCCGCGTGCCCGGCGCGCTCGAAGTGCCGGTCGCGCTGCAGGCCATGGCCGAGCGCGGCGGCTGCCACGCGCTGGTCGCGCTGGGCTGCATCATCCGCGGCGAGACCTACCACTTCGAGCTGGTCGCCAACGAATCCGGCGCCAGCGTGAGTCGCATCGCGCTCGACTACAGCCTTCCCATCGCCAACGCGATCCTCACCACCGAAAACCTCGAACAAGCCGTGGCGCGCCAGACCGACAAGGGCCGCGACGCGGCGCGCGTTGCAGTCGAGATGGCGCGGCTGCTGGCCACTCTTTCATGACCGACGACATCACGACCGACAGCGGCAAGCCGCGCCAGACCCGCACGGGCCTCAAGGCCACCGGCACACGCAAGGCTTCGGCCAAGTCCAACCGCAGCCGCGCGCGCGAGTTCGCGCTGCAGGCGATCTACCAGTATCTGGTGGGCCGCAACGACCCGACCGACATCGACCACTTCACGCGCGACCTCGCAGGCTTCCACAAGGCCGACGCGGCGCACTACGACGCGCTGCTGCACGGCTCGATCAACGAATCGGCCGAACTCGATGCGCTGATCCTGCCGCTGCTGGACCGCAAGATGGAAGAGATCTCGCCGGTCGAACACGCCGTGATGTGGATCGGTGTCTACGAGTTCAAGCACTGCCTCGACGTGCCATGGCGCGTGGTGCTCAACGAGTGCATCGAGCTCGCCAAGGAATTCGGCGGCACCGACGGCCACAAGTACGTGAACGCGGTGCTCAACGGCCTCGCACCAGCCCTGCGCCCGGCCGAGGTCGAAGCCGACCGCGCGAACGGAAAAGCCCGCCCATGAGGGTCTCGCAGCGCGCCGAGAAGATCGAGCCTTTCTATGTGATGGAGGTCGCCAAGGCGGCGTCGGCGCTGGCGCGCGAAGTCGCCGACACCGACCGGCCGATGATCTTCCTGAACATCGGCGAACCCGATTTCACCGCTCCGCCGCTGGTCCAGGAAGCCGCGATGCGCGCGGTCCGCGCCGGCGCCACGCAGTACACCCAGGCAACCGGCCTGGCCGAGCTGCGCGAGCGCATCAGCGCCTGGTACGCGCAGCGCTTCGGTGTCGACGTGCCGGCCCGGCGCATCGTGATCACCGCCGGCGCCTCGGCCGCGCTGCAACTGGCCTGCCTGACGCTGATCGAGACGGGCGATGAAGTGCTGCTGCCCGATCCGAGCTATCCCTGCAATCGCCACTTCGTGACGGCCGCCGGCGGCAATGCCGTGCTGGTGCCGACCACCGCCGATGAACGCTTCCAGCTGAGCGCCGACAAGGTCGAGGCCGCCTGGACCGACAAGACGCGCGGCGTGCTGCTCGCGTCGCCCTCCAATCCGACCGGCACCTCGATCGCGCCGGACGAGCTGCGGCGCATCCACGAGGTGGTCACGCGCCGCGGCGGCATCACGCTGATCGACGAGATCTACCTCGGCCTGTCGTACGACGATGCCTTCGCGCAGACCGCACTGGCCATCGACGATCAGGTCATCAGCATCAACAGCTTCAGCAAGTACTTCAACATGACCGGCTGGCGCCTCGGCTGGCTGGTGGTGCCGGACGCGCTGGTGCCGGTGGTCGAGCGTCTGGCACAAAACCTCTTCATCTGCGCGAGCACGGTGTCGCAGTACGCGGCGCTGGCCTGTTTCGAGACCGAAAGCATCACCGAGTACGAACGCCGCCGCGCCGAGTTCAAGGCACGGCGCGACTGGTTCATCCCCCAGCTCAATGCGCTGGGACTGAACGTGCCGGTGATGCCCGACGGCGCGTTCTACGCCTGGGCCGACTGCAGCGCGATGGCGCAGAAGCTCGGCATCGCCGGCAGCTGGGACTTCGCCTTCGAGGTGATGCGGCGCGCCCACGTGGCGGTGACGCCGGGGCGCGACTTCGGCACCGCCGAGACCGGCCGCTTCGTGCGCTTCTCGACTGCGAGCTCGATGGCGCATCTCGAGGAATCGATCGCGCGGCTGCGCGCCATCGCCGGATGAGCTTCACGCATCCGGTCCGCGTCTACTGGGAGGACACCGATGCCGGCGGCATCGTGTTCTATGCCAACTACCTCAAGTTCATGGAGCGTGCGCGCACCGAATGGCTGCGTTCGCTGGGCATCGAGCAGCGGCTGCTGCGCGAAGCCACGGGCGGCATGTTCGTCGTGAGCGAGACCCAGCTCAAGTACCATCGCCCCGCGCGGCTCGATGACGAGCTGCGGGTGACCGCCGAACTGCGGCAGATGGGCTCGGCGTCGATGGTGATCGGCCAGCAGGTGCTGTTGCAGCCGACGACGAGCGAAGCTGCGCCGGTGCTGCTGTGCGAAGGCACGATCCGCATCGGCTGGGTCGACGCCGCCAAATTGCGCCCCGCACGCATTCCAACGGAAGTTACGGGAACCCTCGAGGGCTATCGCCGCTCCATGTCTCAACCTCTCAAGCCATGAACCAAGACCTCTCGATCATCACTCTCCTGCTCCATGCGAGCTTCGTGGTTCAACTCGTCGTGCTGCTGCTCGTCTGCATCTCGGTGGCGAGCTGGGCGGCGATCATCCGCAAGTACTTCGCGCTCAAGCGCATGCGCCAGCTCAACGAGGACTTCGAACGCGAGTTCTGGTCGGGCACCAGCCTGAACGAGCTGTTCGCGTCGGCCGCGCAGAACGCGAAGTTCGCAGGCCCGATGGAACGCATCTTCGCCTCGGGCATGCGCGAGTACCAGAAGCTGCGCGAGCGCCAGATCTCCGACCCGACCACGTTGCTCGACGGCTCGCGCCGTGCGATGCGCGCGAGCTTCCAGCGCGAACTCGACGTGGCCGAACAGAACCTGTCCTTCCTGGCGACCGTCGGTTCGGTGTCGCCCTACGTCGGCCTGTTCGGCACGGTCTGGGGGATCATGCATGCCTTCACCGGCCTGGCCGCGCTCACGCAGGTGACGCTCGCCACGGTGGCGCCCGGCATCGCCGAAGCGCTGGTCGCGACGGCCATCGGCCTGTTCTCGGCGATCCCCGCGGTGGTCAGCTACAACCGCTTCGCCCGCGAAATCGACAAGATCGCGATCTCGCTGGAGACCTTCACCGAGGAGTTCTCCAACATCCTGCAGCGCAACCTGTCGGTGCACCAGCCATCGCAGACCGGCGGCTCGGCCACCGGCCGCTGAGCGAACGCCCGCAAGCACCCACAAGGACCCGATCCGATGGCATCCGTTTCCTCCCGCGGCCGCGGCCGGCGCACGATCAACGAGATCAACATGGTCCCGTTCATCGACGTGATGCTGGTGCTGCTGATCATCTTCATGGTCACAGCACCGCTCATCACGCCGAGCGTGATCAACCTGCCCACGGTCGACCGCGCCAACCGGCAACCCGACAAGCCGATCGAGATCGTCATCAAGAGCGACGACGAGATCCAGATCAAGAAGGACCCGTCCACCGGCAGCGGTGGCAGCGCCGTTCCCTTCACGCAGATCGGCGCCACCGCCAAGGCCGCGCAGGGCGGCGACGCCGAACGGCCGGTCGTGATCAGCGCGGACAAGAGCGTGAAGTACGAAACCGTGGTCAAGGCCATGAACGAACTCAAGCGCGCGGGCATCGAGCGCGTCGGCCTCTCCGTCCAGACCTCCGGAGCGAAGTAAGGCATGTCGCTCGCCGCCGACCGCCCCGAGTTCGCGCCGCCGCCGCAGCGCGGCACGCCGCGCGCCGTGATCCTGGCCCTGATCGCGCACGCGGCGTTGATCGCGGCGCTGACCTGGGGCGTGCACTGGAAGCGCGACTCGGAGAACGACGCGGTCGAAGCCGAACTCTGGTCGACGACCGTCCAGCAGGCGGCTCCACGGCTGTCGGTGCCGACGCCGCCCACACCGCCCGCGCCTGCGCCGGAACCCACGCCTGCGCCGCCACCGCCGCCCCCTCCTCCACCGCCGCCGCAGGTGCGGGCACCGGACCCGACGCCAGCGCCCAAGGCGCCCGACATCGCGCTCGAGCGTGAGCAGAAGCGCATCGAGCAGAAGGAGCGCGAACGCGAACTCGAAGCCGCGCGTCAGCAGAAGCTGAAGCAGGAAGCCGCCCAGAAGGCTGCCCAGGACCGCAAGGCGCAGCAACTGGCCCAGCAGCGCGCCGAAGAAGAGGCCGAGCGCAAGGAGGCGCAGCAGAAGGCACAGGCCGAGGCACAACGGCGCGAAGCGGCGGAAGCCAAGCAAGCCGCTGCCGCCGACGCGGCCAAGAAGAAGGCAGCCGCAGAAGCCAAGGCCGTGGCCGATGCCAAGAAGAAAGATGCCGAGGCCAAGCAGGCCGCGGCCGACCGCGCCGCCACGCTCAAGCGCATGCAGGGCCTGGCGGGCGCCAGCGGTGCCGACGACTCGACCGGTACTGCGCTCAAGTCATCCGGCCCGTCGGGCAGCTACGGCGGCAAGGTCGCGGCAGCGGTCCGCCCGAACGTGGTGTTCCCCGATGCCGACCAGGTCAATGGCAACCCCGGCGCCGAGTTCGACATCCGGCTCGCGCCCGACGGCACCATCGTCGGCGTCCCGCAGCTCGTGAAGTCGAGCGGCCTGCCGGCATGGGACCAGGCCGCGCTGCGCGCCCTGCAGAAGACCGAGAAGCTGCCGCGCGACATCGACGGCACCGTGCCGTCCCGGTTGATCATCGCGTTGCGCCCCAAGCGCTAAGCACCAGCGCAAACCCTGGCGGCTCAACGGCCAGACGCCATCACTCGTACACGATCGCCGCCTTGCCCGCCTCGGCCTGCGCCGTCCAGCTTGCGAGCGCCGCGTCGGTCGGGAAGAACTTGGCGCGCTCGCCCAGCTGCAGTTCGACCTGCGCCCCGTTGCGCGCCATCGCCAGCCGCACCGTCAGCCCGGTGTGCAGCTCGCCGACTTCGCTGACTTCCACGCGCGGCGGAAAGTCCTTGACCAGCCGAGCGATGTCCGGCGCCTTGCCGTTCACCGCGACACGCAGGAACTTGCCGAAGCGGCAGCGCGCAGTCGCCAGGTCATAGACCTGCTGCACCTGGAAGCGCGCCTCGAAACCGCCACGTCCCGGCTGCAGCCGGCCGCTCACGATCACGAGTTCGTCGTCCTTCAGCGTGTTGCGATTGGCGTTCATCACCGCCTCGTCGGCGGTCGCCTCGATGGTGTCGGACTTGTCGTCGAGCTTGAAGATCGCCAGCCGGCCGCGCTGGCCGTTGATGACGCGCATGTCGCTCACGATGCCGGCGATCACCTGCTGCTCGCGGCTGTCCATCAGGTCGGTGATCTCGCGCTTGCAGAAGCGCCGCACCTCGTGCGCCACTTCGTCGAACAAATGGCCTGACAGGTAGAAGCCGACGGCGGTCTTCTCGTAGGTCAGGCGCTCCTTCACGCCCCAGGGCGTCATGTCGATCAGCTCGGGCTCCTGCGTGGCGGAACCATGTTCGCTGTCGCCGAAGATGTCGACCTGCGCGGCGTTCGCCTCGGTGGCCGCGGAAAACTCGAAGGCGCGATCGATCGATGCCACCAGCGACGCACGGTTCTGCTGGATCGCGTCGAAGGCGCCGGCCTTGATCAGTGCCTCGACCGTGCGCTTGTTGATGCGCTGGCGGTCGATGCGCACGCAGAAGTTGTAGAGACTGGTGAACGGGCCGCCCTCTTCGCGTGCCTTGACGATCGCCTCGACCGCGAGCTGGCCCGTGCCCTTGACGGCGCCCAGACCGTAGCGGATGACCTTGTCGGTGACCGGCTCGAAACGGTAGTTGCCGCGGTTCACGTCCGGCGGCTCGAAGGTCATGCCGAAGTTCTTGATCGCGTCCTCGAACAGCACCTTCAGCTTGTCGGTGTCGTCCATTTCCACGGTCATGTTCGCGCAGTAGAACTCCGCCGTGTAGTGCACCTTCAGCCAGCCGGTGTGATAGGCCAGCAGCGAGTAGGCAGCCGCGTGCGACTTGTTGAAGCCGTAGCCTGCGAACTTCTCCATCAAGTCGAAGATCTCGTCGGCCTTCTCCTGGACGATGCCGTGCGTCGCCAGCGCACCGGCGCGGAACTTCTCGCGGTGCTCGGCCATTTCCTCGGCCTTCTTCTTGCCCATCGCGCGGCGCAGCAGGTCGGCGCCGCCCAGGCTGTAGCCGCCCAGGATCTGCGCGGTCTGCATCACCTGTTCCTGGTAGACCATGATGCCGTAGGTCTCGGACAGCATCTCGGCCACGGCCGGGTGCGGATACTCCACCTCTTCGCGGCCGTGCTTGCGCGCGACGAAGCTCGGGATCAGGTCCATCGGGCCCGGACGGTACAGCGCGTTCAGGGCGATCAGGTCTTCCAGCCGGGTCGGCCGCGCGTCCTTCAGCATGCCCTGCATGCCGCGCGATTCGAACTGGAACACCGCTTCGGTCTTGCCGTCGGAGAACAGCCTGTAGGTGCGCGTGTCGTCGAGCGCGATGTTCTCGAACGCGAAGGCTTCCTGGCCCTTGTGGCGCTTCACGATGAACTCGCGCGCGATCTCCAGGATGGTCAGCGTGGCCAGGCCCAGAAAGTCGAACTTCACGAGGCCGACGGCCTCCACGTCGTCCTTGTCGTACTGGCTCACGGCCGAATCGCTGCCCGGCTGCTGGTAGAGCGGCGTGAAGTCGGTGAGCTTGCCCGGCGCGATCAGCACGCCGCCCGCGTGCATGCCGATGTTGCGGGTCATGCCTTCGAGCTTCTGCGCGAGCTCGACCAGCATCCGCACTTCCTCTTCCTTCTCGATGCGCTGCGCCAGCAGCGGCTCGGCCGCGATCGCGTACTTTTCCTTGTCGGCCTCCGACAGGTTCGCCGGCGGGTACTGGATCGTCACCGGCTTGCCCGGCTTGTTCGGGATCAGCTTGCTGATGCCGTCGCAGAACATGTAGCTCATGTCCAGCACGCGGCCGACGTCGCGGATCGCGGCGCGCGCCGCCATCGTGCCGAAGGTCGCGATCTGGCTCACGGCGTCGCGGCCGTACTTGTCCTTCACGTAGTCGATCACGCGGTCGCGGTTGCCCTGGCAGAAGTCGATGTCGAAGTCGGGCATCGAGACGCGTTCGGGGTTCAGGAAGCGTTCGAACAGCAGGTTGTACTGGAGCGGATCGAGGTCGGTGATCTTCAGCGCATACGCGACCAGCGAGCCGGCGCCCGAGCCCCGGCCAGGCCCGACCGGGCAGCCGTTCTGCTTGGCCCAGATGATGAAGTCGCCCACGATCAGGAAGTAACCGGGGAACCCCATCTTCAGGATCGTGTTGATCTCGAATTCGAGCCGCTCGACGTAGCGCGGACGCTCGGCGTCACGCTTGGCGGCGTCGGGGTACAGATGCGCCAGCCGGTCTTCCAGCCCCTCGAAGGACAGTTGCCGGAAATACGCGTCGACCGGCATGTTGTCCGGCGTCGGGAAGTTGGGCAGTTGCGGCTTGCCGAGCACCAGCGTCAGGCTGCAGCGCTTGGCGATCTCGACCGTGTTGGCGAGTGCGCTCGGCACGTCGGCAAACAGCGCCTCCATTTCGGCCGAGGACTTGAAGTACTGGTCACGCGTGAATTTGCGCACGCGCCGCGGATTGCCGAGGATCTCGCCCTCGGAGATGCAGATGCGCGCCTCATGCGCCTCGTAGTCGTCCGGCCCGGGGAACTGCACCGGGTGCGTCGCCACCACGGGCAACCGCAGCCGCGCTGCAAGCTGCACCGCCGCCACCACGTGCGGCTCGTCTTCCGGCCGCCCGGCGCGCTGCAGCTCGATATAGAAGCGGTGCGTGAAAAGGCCCGCCAGGCGCAACGCGACCTCGGTCGCGCGCTCGGCCTGGCCTTGCAGCAGCGGTGCGCCGAGCGGCCCGGCCTGCGCGCCCGAAAGCGCGATCAGCCCGCCGTTCAGTTCTTCGAGCCAAGCGACCTTGCAGGCCGGCTGGGCCTGCCCGCGGCTCACGTTCTGCGTCCAGGCGCGCGCGAGCAGCTCGGAAAGATTCAGGTAGCCCTCGGTGTTCTGCACCAGCAGCACGATGCGGGTCGGCGCGCTGGGCTCGGCACCCAGGCCTTCGAGAAAGATTTCAGCACCCAGCACCGGCTTGACGCCCTTGCCGCGCGCTTCCTTGTAGAACTTGACGCCGCCGAACAGGTTGTTCAGGTCGGTGATGGCGAGTGCCGGTTGCTGGTCGGCGGCGGCCGCCTTGACGACCTCGTCGATGCGGTTGGTGCCGTCGACGACGGAAAATTCGGTGTGCAGGCGCAGGTGGACAAACATCGCGCCATTGTAGAAAGCCGGCCCGGCCGCGCGAGCCGCACAGGATCAGTAGGTCACCAGCACATGCGCGTCGACCGGGATGTCGAAAGTTGCCCCGTTGATGGTGACCGTCACCGTCAGGCGTTCGGTCTGGCTGAAGTGAGCGTCCCATACGCCGGTGAAAGCGCCCGTCAGCGGGTCCAGCGCGATGGTTCCCGGGAGGTAGCCGTCAGCCAGTGCAAAACGGTAGCTCGCGCCGTCGATGTTCAGACCATTGTTCGGATAGAAGTGTGGCTGGCATTGCAACGGCACCCCGACCTTTCCGTTGCAGTCGTAGCTGACCCAAACCGGCGAACTGATGCCCAGCCTGTAGATCAACGAACCGTGGACCTCCTGGCCCTGGCTGCGCACGGTCACCAGCACGCGGTACGCCACGTCGTTGTACAGCGTCGTCGGGGTGCCAGTCACCGTGCCGGTCGCCGCGTCGAGATCGAGCCCGACCGGCGGCGGCTGCGCGCCATCCCAGGCAAAGGTGTAGCTGGCGCCCGGCTGCAGCCCAACCACGGACGAACGTATCGGGAACCCGGCAAAGCTGCCGAAATCGCCATTCGCGCCATAACGCAGGTCGAGCCCGCCGACATTGACCAGCATCGGCAGCTCGGTCGAGCGCTGGGCTGTGCCGAACGGCGACGACACGGTGACGCCCACCCCGAAGCGGTACGCACCCTCGGTCGTCGCCAGGCCGTGAATCCTGCCGGTCTGCACGTCCAGCGCGAGGCCCGGCGGCAGCGAGCCTTCAATCAGGCTGTAGGTCACCGTGTCCTGTGTGCTCGGCGTCCAGAAGTTGTTGAGCGTCGGCCAGTCGACCGGCTCACCGATGACGATCCGGCTGTCCGGAAGCGAATAGATCGTCGTCGGGCCGAACACGGTCACGCCCGCATACACGTCGAGATGGTTCGCGACATTGGATGCGCTGAAATCCACGACGAATCGGAACACGCCCATTTCTTTCGGCATTCCGGTGACCGAGCAGTCCCCATTGAGCGACATCCCCAAAGGAAGTTGGCCCGACTTCAGCGTGCAATTCGGCGTGCGGCCTTCGAGGCCGGTAATGGATGCACGCACACTCGACTGCCTGAAGAGATACAGATCCGCCCCGAGGGAAACGGAGACCTGCAACGTCCCGCCGTCACCAGAACCTCCCGAGCCCCCACTGCCCCCACTGCCTCCGCCACCACAGCCCGCCAATGCAGCAATCAGCACCACACACGACCACAACTTCGCTCCAACCCTCGCCCCAACCCACATTTCGTTGCCCTCGATTTTCTTGATGAAACCACGCAGGAAATCCACATGGATGCCTGTCGATTCAGCATGGCTGCGAGAGGAGTCCCGCACTTCGATCGTAACATTGAGTTACGGCCCGAAACATGCGTTCATATCAAGACGGCAGCAAGTGCTTTGCATGCATCGTTGAATGGCAATGAAACCACCCCACCTAAACAAGATGAAGACAATCGACGAGATGCTGAACCTGGACCTTCTCACGTCCGACCAGCATCACCAGATCGGCGCCTGGATCGATCGCGCCAGTTCGTCTGAGGAAATCATGAAGATGCCCGCCCCACTCTGGCAGGCGCTGGAACGCGCCAGCGAGGTCATGGGAATCGATGACGACCTGACGCGCCCGCCTTCGCTCGACGCCGGCGGTACGGACCTGAGCTAGCTGGCGCGATCACAAGCCACGCATTCCGCCCATCTTCCCTTGGTGCGATGTGGGCGCTTCTACAATCCGCGCCGTGCCTCAGACCCTCAACATCGCCGCCTATCTTTTCACCCCGATCGACGACGCGCCCGTGCTGCGCGAATCGCTTCTGGCCAACGCACTCGCCCGCGAACTCCGCGGCACGATCCTGCTGGCCACCGAGGGCATCAATCTCTTCCTCGCCGGCGCCGCCGATGCCGTGCGCGGCTTCGTCGCCGACCTGCATGCCGACCCGCGCTTCGCCGCGCTCGAGACCAAGGAAAGCTGGTCCGACGCGCAGCCCTTCCGGCGCATGCTGGTCAAGGTCAAGCGAGAGATCATCCGCATGGACCATCCGGCGATCCAGCCCGCCGCGGGCCGCGCGCCGGGCGTCGACGCCCCCACGCTGAAACGCTGGCTCGACCAGGGCCATGACGACGCCGGCAAGGCGATCGCACTGCTCGACACGCGCAACGACTTCGAGGTCGACCACGGCACCTTCGACAACGCGATCGATTGGCGCATCACCAAGTTCACCGAATTCCCGCAGGCGCTGCTCGACCATCGCGACGACCTCGCCGGCAAGACGATCGTGAGCTTCTGCACCGGCGGCATCCGCTGCGAGAAGGCAGCGATCCTGATGCGCGAAGCCGGCGTCGAGAACGTGCTGCAGCTCGAAGGCGGCATCCTCAAGTATTTCGAGCAGGTCGGCGGCGCGCACTACCACGGCGACTGCTTCGTGTTCGACGGCCGCCGCACGCTGGCGCCGGACCTGAGCGCCAGCGCCAACGACGCCAGCGCACGCAAGTCCGAAGACCCGGACTTCGACCGGAAGGCCTGAAAGCCCGCCGGAGCCGGCTCAGGCTGGCGTGGTGCCCGTGTCCGGCGTCGGCGACTGCACCTGGAACGGGTGCCCCGGCAGCGGGATGAATTCGGTTTCGCCCGGCACGTGGCCCATGCGCTGCGCCGCCCAGTCGTCACCGGCCTGCAGGATGCGTTCGCGCCGGCTCGATACGAAGTTCCAGGTGATGTAGCGCGGCCCGTCGAGCGGGTCGCCGCCGATCACCATCAGGCGCATGTCGGCCTGTGCCGTCAACGTGGCACCCTGGCCATCGGGCAGCAAGACCATTGCATGCGCGGCCACGTCGGTGCCGTCGACCGACAGCGCACCGTCCACGGTGTAGAGCGCCATCTCGGACGCCAGGGCGGGAAGTTGAAACTGCGCGCCAGCCACGAGTGCGATGTCGAGGTACAGCGTCGGCGCGAAGGTCCTGACCGGCGACACGGCGCCGAAGGCCTCGCCGATCAGCACCCGCACGCGCACGCCTTGCTCGTCGACCTCGGGAATCGCCGCGGCCGGCGTGTGCGCGAAGCTCGGCTCGACTTCCTCGAAGGCCTGCGGCAACGCTGCCCAGAGCTGCAGCCCGTGGTTGGTGAAGGTCTCGTCGAACAGCCGCTCGGGCTTGCGTTCGGAATGCACGATGCCGCGGCCTGCGGTCATCCAGTTGATGGCGCCGGGCTGGATCTCCTGCACGCTGCCGAGACTGTCGCGATGCATCATCGCGCCCTCGAACAGGTAGGTGACCGTGGCCAGGCCGATGTGCGGATGCGGACGCACATCGTGCTGTTCGCCGGGCCGTTCCGTGGCCGGGCCGAAATGATCGAAGAAGACGAAAGGCCCCACCGAACGACGCTTCGCGGCCGGCAGCAGGCGCCGGACCTTGAAGCCACCGCCGAGATCCTTGTCATGCGGGGTGAGGATGAGCAGGTCGTTCATGGTGGGGGGCGCGGCCCGAAGCCGCGCATTGGGGTTGGATCAGCCTTGGAGCTTAGCTGCGATCGATGCGACACGAGCGCCGTAGAGCTTCGCGGTGTCGAGGTCACCCTGCGGAATCTCCGTGACGCTGGCGTCCGACGGCGACTGCACCAGCAGGCCGACCGAACCGCCGAGGTTGTTCACGTCGTTGCGCGTGGCGGCCTTGGTGTTGGTGGGCGGCAGGCCCAGGCTGACCCAGAGGCCGCCGTGCTGCGAAGCCAGCGTCTGGAGGTATTGCAGCGTGACTTGCTTGTCGCCGTTCAGGCTGGCGCTGTTGGTGAAGCCGCCGAACACCTTGTCTTGCCAGGCGCGGGTGAACCAGGCCTTGGACGAGGCATCCGCGAACTTCTTGAACTGCCAGCTCGCGCCGCCCATGTAGGTCGGCGTGCCGAAGATGATGGCCTTGGCGGCGTTCAGCGTTTCCCATGCGCCTTCGGGCAGATTGCCCTCGGCGTCGATAGCGATCAGCTCGGCGCCAGCGCCTTCAGCCACGATTTGCGCAACACGCTGGGTATGGCCGTAGCCGGAGTGATAGACGACTGCGATGGACATGTTGTTTCTCTGTTTGAAAAATGAGTGACGGGGTTGTATCAGCGCTTGTCGATACTGATGCGACCAGCGCCGAAGGCCGCAAAGGCCAGAAGGCCGCCAGCGATCGCGATGTTCTTGTTGAAGTTGATCGTCTGCATCATCTTCATCGCGTCCGGAGCCGACCAGTACTTGTGGAAGAACAGCGCGGTGGCCACGGTGAACACGGCCAGCACGATCGCCGTGATGCGGGTCTTGAAGCCCAGCAGCAGCGCGATGCCGAAGCCCAGCTCCACGATGATCGCGATGATCGCGCCGACTTCCGGCAGCGGCAGGCCGACCGAGCTGATGTAGCCCACGGTGCCGGCGAAACCCATGATCTTGCCGAAGCCGGCCGGGATGAACAGGTAGGCCGCGAGGATGCGGCCTACCAGGGCGATGACGTCCTGGGTCGAGTTGGTCGAGATGCCGGACGTGCCGGATGCGGTAATGGTTGCCATGGGAAAACTCCTCGGTTGAAAAATTGGAGAGACAGCGGGGGGAAATCACCGGGGCAGTCGCCTGCCCCGGCGGGAATCAATCGGCCAGGTCGAACACCAGCACTTCGGCGTCCTTGCCGCCGGCCAGCGACAGCTGCGGCTCGCCTTGCAGCATGGCGGCATCGCCGGTCACCAGCTTCTTGCCGTTGACCTCCAGCTCGCCGCGGATCAGGTGCACGTAGCTCTTGCGGGCCGGGTCGAGCGCCAGTTCGGCCTTCTCTTCACCGTCGAGCAGCCCGGCGTACAAGCGCGCATCGGCGTGCACCGTCACCGAACCATCGGTGCCTTCGGGCGAGGCGACCAGGCGCAGCTTGCCGCGCTTCTCGGCCGCACCGAAATTCTTCTGCTCGTAGCTCGGCTCGATACCGCGCACGTTCGGCTGGATCCAGATCTGCAGAAAGTGCGTCGTGCTGTCGGTCTTGTGGTTGAACTCGCTGTGCATCACGCCGTTGCCGGCGCTCATGCGCTGCACGTCGCCCGGCGGAATGCTCTCGACGTTGCCCATGCTGTCCTTGTGCGCCAGCTCGCCCGACAGCACGTAGCTGATGATTTCCATGTCCTTGTGGCCGTGGGTGCCGAAGCCGGCACCGCCCGCCACGCGGTCTTCGTTGATCACGCGCAGGTTGCCGAAGCCCATGTGGGCCGGATCGTAGTAGCCGGCGAACGAGAAACTGTGGAAGGACTTGAGCCAGCCGTGGTCGGCGTAGCCACGGTCCTGGGATTTGCGAATCGTCAACATTGTTGAACTCCTTGTGGCTCCTGGGAGCCTTCGATGGCAGCACCGTATGTGCTGCGATGTGTGTAACTTTAGGACGATAGCCGGCTCGGACAACGGTCCAGGTTTGATGGCATCATTCAAATTTTTTGATCGAAGGGGATCGCCTTGTCCAACGCCCGCGACGTCCTCACGCCCGAGGCGCTCTCCATGCTGCAGACCGTGGTCAGCAGCGGCAGCTTTGCCGGTGCCGCCCGCGCGCTCGGGCTGGTGCCGAGTGCGCTCAGCTACCGTGTGCGGCAGATCGAGGACGCGCTCGACGTGCTGCTGTTCGACCGCAGTTCGCGCCAGGCCAAGCTCACCGGCGCCGGCGCCGAACTGATGCGCGAGGCGACACGGCTGCTGGCCGATGTCGAAGCGGTCGCCAACCGGGTGAAACGCGTCGCAACCGGCTGGGAGCCGCTGCTGACGGTCGCGGTCGACGGCGTGATCGCGCGCGACCCCGTGCTCGACCTGGTCGGCGCGTTCTATGCGCTGGAGCCGCCGACCCGCCTCAAGCTGCGCGACGAAACACTGCTCGGCACGATCGAGGCGCTGGCCAGCGGCGAGGCCGACCTGGCCATCGGCGCGGTGCTCGACGCGGCCAGCCTCGCCTTCACCGCGACCGGCATCCGCAGCCGGCCGCTGGGTGAGCTGCACTTCGTCTACGCGGTGTCGCCGAACCATCCGCTGGCGCGGCAGAGCGGCCCCATCAGCGACGACATGCTGCGCCGCCACCGTGCGGTGGCCGCGGCCGACTCGGCGCGCGCCGGGCCGAGCATGACGGTGAACCTGGTCGGCGGGCAGGACGTGCTCACCGTGCCGACCATGCAGAGCAAGCTGGCCGCGCAACTGCACGGCCTGGGCGGCGGCTTCCTGCCAGAGCCGATGGCGCGGCCGTACATCGAGGCCGGCCACCTGGTCCAGCTCACGCTCGAACGCGTACGCCCGGTCGGCCAGCTGCATTGCGCCTGGCGTGTGCGCACGGCAGGCAGCCCCGGGCGCGCGCTCGAATGGTGGCTCGCGCAGTTCGAGCACGAGGGCACGCGGCAAGCGCTGCTGACCCGCCATCGAGGACGATGACATGCCGATGACGGGTTAGAGTCGACAGCGTTGCCACCTCTCGTTACCGAAAAGAAAGAGACCCGTCATGAGCACCTCGCTTGCAGCCGACCGTTCCTCCAGCAACACCTCCTCCAAAGCCTCCCCCGCCTTCACCGCCCGCCGTTTCGCCGTCATCGGTGCCGGCATGGCCGGCGTCGCCGCAGCGCGCACGCTGATGCAGGCCGGCCATCAGGTCACCGTCTTCGAGTCCGAAGCCACGGCCGGTGGCCGCATGGTCAGCGAATCGACATCCTTCGGCAGCTTCGACGCCGGCGCGCAGTACTTCACCGTGCGTGACGAGCGTTTCACCCGCGCGCTCGAGACCGTGCCCGGCCTGTGCCGCCGCTGGAGCGCCAACCTCGTGCGCGTGCTCGACGCGCATGGCCGCGTGGCCGAGGCGGCGCTGCCGACACTCGAATCGCACTGGGTCGCACAACCGTCGATGGGCGCGCTGGTTGCGCACTGGGCGGCGCCGCTGGGTGAGCGGCTCGTGACCGGCAACCGGATCGTGCGGATCGAGCCCGACGCGCTGCATCGCGCGCAATGGCAACTGCGCGCCGAAGGCGAAGGCGGCGAGAGCCATGTGTACTCGAGCTTCGATGCCGTGTTGCTGGCCGTGCCACCGGCCTGTGCACGGCTGCTGCTGGAACGCAGCAAGGTCGCGGCGCCGCTGGCACGCGGTATCGCCAAGGTGCAGGCCTCGCCGTGCTGGACGCTGATGATCGCCTTCCCACAGGCCAGCCAGCCGACGCTGCCGCACCTCGGGCCGCAGTGGAATGCCGCGCGCAGCACGCACCACCGCGTGGCCTGGCTCGCGCGCGAATCGTCCAAGCCCGGCCGCGAGACGATCGAGCGCTGGACGCTGCAAGCCAGCCCGGCCTGGTCGCAGGAGCATCTGCGCGACGGCGCTGCGCGCGTCGAGGCCAAGCTGCTGCGCGCCTTCGCGGAGATCACCGGCATCCACGCGACGCCGTCGTATGTCCGCGCGCGCTGCTGGCCCGAAGCGCAGACGCAGGTACCGCTCGGCAAACCGCATCTGTGGGACGCCAAGGCGCGCATCGGCGTGGCCGGCGACTGGTGCATGGGCCATCGCGTGGAAGACGCCTTCCTCTCGGGCCTGTCGCTCGCGCTGCACGTGATGTGAGCGCAGCCGCCGATCCGCGCGCGGCACCGGCTGCGGTGCCGGTCGGCCCTGTCGGCACCGCCGGCCACGTCCGCCACGTCCGCCACGTCGGCCGTTTTGCGCCCTCGCCCACCGGCCCGCTGCACGCGGGCTCGCTGGTCGCGGCGCTGGCCAGCTGGCTCGACGTCCGCTCGCGCGGCCCGCAGGCATGCTGGCTGGTGCGCATCGAGGACGCCGACACCGAGCGCTGCCTGCCCGGCATGGGAGCGCACATCCTGGCGCAGCTCACCGCCTGCGGGCTCATGCCCGACCTGCCGCCGATCTGGCAGACCCAGCGCCATGTGCGCTACCAGCAGGTGCTGGACGGGCTGATCGCCCATGGACTGGCCTACCCCTGCGCCTGCTCGCGCAAGGACATCGACGAAGCGCTCGCGCAGCGCGGCATCACGCACCAGCGCCATGGCGAACGCGTCTATCCCGGCACCTGCCGCTGTGGCCTGCAAGGCCGTCCCGCACGTGCCTGGCGCTTCGCGGTGGACGCCTTCTCGACCTCCGCCGACCATCCGCTGCGCTGGAACGACCGACGCCTCGGCGAGCAACGGCAGGACGTGGCGGCCGAGGTCGGCGACTTCGTGCTGAAGCGCGCCGACGGCCCCTGGGCCTACCAGCTCGCGGTGGTCGTCGACGATGCCGACCAGGGCGTGACCGACGTCGTGCGCGGCGAAGACCTGGCGGACAACACGGCACGCCAGATCCTGCTGCAGCGCGCGCTCGGCTTCGAACAACCGCGCTACCTGCACACGCCACTGGTGCGCGGTGCGGACGGCCACAAGCTGTCGAAACAGAACGGCGCCGCGTCGATCGACACCGCGACGCCGGCCGCCGCACTGGCCGCGCTGCAGGCCGCGGCCGGCGTGCTCGGGCTGCCACCGGGCGATGCGGCCGACATCGGCAGCGCGCTCGCCGGCTGGGTGCCGCGGTGGCGCGATCTCTACAATCCGCCGCCGTGATGAACCTTCCTTCCAACGCCCCCATTTCCGCTGTGCCTGCCGCTGTGCCCGACACCACGCAGCCCGCCGCCGAGCCCATTGCGGAGGCGTTGCCGCATCCGCTGCACCGTCGTCTCAAGAGCTTCGTCAAGCGTGGCGGCCGCACCACCGAAGGCCAGGCCAAGGCCTACCAGGACTTCGGCCCGCAGTTCCTGCTGCCCTATCGCGCCGAACCGCTCGACCTGGCCGCCGCCTTTGGCCGCGAGGCGCCCACCGTGCTGGAGATCGGCTTCGGCATGGGTGAAGCGACGGCACACATTGCCAAGCTGCTGCCCGACATCAATTTCCTGTGCTGCGAAGTGCATGAGCCCGGCGTCGGCAAGTTGCTGAAGCGCTGCGGCGAAGAAGGCATCGGCAACATCCGCATCGTGGCGCACGACGCGGTCGACGTGCTCGACCACATGCTGCCTAAGGGCGTGCTGGCCGGCGTGCACGTGTTCTTTCCGGACCCGTGGCACAAGAAGCGCCACCACAAGCGCCGCCTGCTGCAGTCACCGCTGGTGCGCAAGCTGGCGGAACGGCTCGCGCCGGGCGGCTACATCCATTGCGCGACCGACTGGCAGCCGTACGCGGAACAGATTCTGGAAGTACTGGCGCACGAGCACCTGCTGCGCAACACCGCACATGCCGACAGCGGCGGCTACGCGCCCAAGCCGGCCTACCGTCCGCTCACCAAATTCGAGAACCGTGGCCTGAAGCTGGGCCACGGTGTCTGGGACCTCGTCTTCACGAGGGTCTGATGGCTTGAAGGCCGCAAGCGGCCTTCAAGATCAAGCCGTTTCAGTCAGTGCGTCGCCCAGCGCGCTGATCAAACGGTCGATCTCGGCCTTCTCCGAGATGAACGGCGGTGCCAGCTGGATCGTGTCGCCGCCGAAGCGCACGTAGAAGCCCTTCTTCCAGCAGGCGATGGCGATGTCGTACGGACGGCGTGCGGGCTCGCCCGGCAGCGGCGCGATCGTCAGGCCGGCGGCCAAGCCGAAGTTGCGAATGTCGAGCACGTGCTTGGCGCCCTTCAGGCTGTGCACGGCGTTCTCGAAATACGGCGTCAGCGCAGCCACGCGCGCCGGCATGTCTTCCTTCACCAGCACGTCGAGTGCAGCGATGCCGGCCGCGCACGCCACCGGGTGTGCCGAGTAGGTGTAGCCATGCGGAAACTCGATCATGTAGTCCGGGCCGCCGGCGTCCATGAACGTGTCGTAGATCTCCTTCTTCGCGATGCAGGCGCCCATCGGCTGCGTGCCGTTGGTCACCTGCTTGGCGATGTTCATGATGTCCGGCACCACGCCGAAGGCGTCCGAACCGGTCATGGCGCCGCAACGGCCGAAGGCGGTGATGACCTCGTCGAAGATCAGCAGGATGTTGTTGGCGGTGCAGATGTCTCGCAGGCGCTTCAGGTAACCCTGCGGCGGTACCACGACGCCGGCCGAACCCGAGAAGGGCTCGACGATCACGGCGGCGATGGTCGACGCGTCGTGCAGCGCGATGATGTCCAGCAGGCGGTCGGCCAGGTCGGCACCGTTCTCCGGCATGCCGCGGCTGAAGGCGTTGCCGGCCAGTTGCGTGTGCGGCAGATGGTCGGCTTCGATGCCCTGGCCGAACAGCTTGCGGTTGGCGTTGATGCCGCCGACCGACACGCCGCCGTAGTTCACGCCGTGGTAGCCCTTTTCGCGGCCGATCAGGCGGGTCTTGCCGGCCTGGCCCTTGGTGCGCCAGTAGGCGCGCGCCATCTTCAGCGAGGTGTCGGCCGCTTCGGAACCCGAATCGGTGAAGAACACGTAGTCGAGGCCGGCGGGCGTCAGTTCCTTGATGCGGTTCGCCAGTTCGAAGGACGCCGGATGGCTGAACTGGAAGCCGGGCGAGAAGTCGAGCTTGGCGATCTGGCGGCTCACCGCTTCGGTGATTTCAGGGCGGCCGTGGCCGAGGCCCGAGCACCACAGGCCCGACAGGCCGTCGAAGATCTTGCGGCCATCGACGTCGGTGAAGTAGGCGCCCTTGCCTTCCACGATGATCCGCGGATCTTTCTTGAAGCTGCGGTTGGCGGTGTAGGGCAGCCAATGCGCGTCGAGCCAGGCGGCATCCGTGCGCACCGAGGCGGGAGGGGTTTGGGCAGACAGAACGGTCATGACGAACACCGCGCGCGGCGGGCTCCGTAGGTTGGGAAGATGGAAAACAGTGCGATTGTTGGCGCACCGCTCAGTGGTACAAATGGTGCAATATCAATGTTCACTTGCCGGATCATGCAAGCAAGCACCAAGCCAGCCCCGACCGCCGCCGCCGGCTCGACCACCTCGCCCCTCTCTGGCGACGCCACACCCAAGAACCGCGCCCTGCTCGGCCAGCTCAGCGACATGGACCTGCGCCTGCTGCGCGTGTTCAAGAGCGTGGCCGACTGCGGCGGCATGGCGGCCGCCGAGCTGGAACTGAACATCGGCACGTCCACCGTCAGCCGCCATGTGAAGGACCTGGAAACGCGGCTCGGCCTCGTGCTGTGCCGGCGCGGCCGGGCCGGCTTCGCGCTGACGGCGGAGGGCCAGCGCGTCTACGACGAAACGCTGCGGCTGCTGGCCTCGGTCGACGCGTTCCGCAGCAGCATCGACGACATCCACAGCCGCATGGGCGGCCAGATCGAACTGGCCGTGTTCGACAAGACCGCGAGCAACCCGCAGGCGCGCATCGGCGATGCGATCGCGCTCTTTCGCGCACGCGCGCCGGCGGTCGCGCTGAGCATGCATGTGGCGTCGCTCAACACCATCGAACGCGGCGTGATCGACGGCAGCTTTCACCTGGGCATCATCCCCGCGCATCGAAGCTCGCAAAGCCTGGACTACGCACCGCTGTTCGGCGAGACCATGCTGCTCTATTGCGGTCGCCAGCATCCGCTGTTCGGCGCCAGCCACCGAGGCCTGACCTGGGAAACGCTGCGCAGCCACGACTTCGCCGGCCTCGGCGACCACTCGCCCAACATGGACCTGAGCCACCGCAAGCAGTTGCCACGCAAGGCCACGGCCTTCGACCAGGAAGCGATCGCGACGCTGATCCTGTCGGGCAGCTTCCTCGGCTTTCTGCCCGACCACTATGCAGAAAGCTTCGAGCGCCGCGGGCTGATGCAGGCCGTCGCCCCGGCGCGCTTCCGCTACGAATGCCGCTTCGTGCGGCTGACGCGCAAATCGCCGAGGCCGTCGCGGGCGACGCAGTTGCTGGCGGAGTGCCTGGCGCAGGCGCATGCAGCGGCTTGAGCCCCTGCGGACGTCGACAGCCCGCGTCTCGCCAACACGCAAACTTAGGAGAAATGTGGCAGCCCGGCCAAACGTTTAGGGTCGAGTGCAGACGACCTACGCTGTAATCGAACGCAACAACCCCTACCGTTGTCGCGAGCCCTTCGATTTCATTTCTGCCTTTCATGACAACGCCTGACCGCGAATACAGCGCTCTCATCGATCGTGTCTATCAAGCCGCCCTCGAGCCCTGGCTCTGGCCCGAGGTGCTGGCCTCCGCCGCCGAATGGCTCGACGCCAGACGCGCGCTGATGTTCACGCCCAGCGCCAACTTCAGCTCGGGCGGCTTCTTCTATTCGCACGGCGTCAGCGCGGAAGAAATGGACATCTGGAATTCGCGCCATGTCGGCGAGGACTTCTGGACCGCTCGCACCCTGGAACGCAGGCTCAACTTCGAAGGCTCCGTGATTCTCGACAGCGACCTGTCGACACGCCGTGAACTGCTGGCGTCGGACTACTACCGGGAACACCTGTCGCGCATGGAGATCGCCTGGCTGCTCGCCAGCATCGTCATGGCGCCCGCCGACGGCGCCATGCCCTGGGTGGGCTGCTGCTTCTATCGCGGCCCCGAAGACACCGGCTTCGACGAAATCTCCCGCGAGCGGATGCGGCTGCTGCTGCCGCACCTGTCGCGCGCGCTCGGCGTGATGTTCCGGCTGCGCGCGGCCGACCTCATGGTGGCGTCGACCGCCGCCGCGTTGGACGCCTTGAGCTTCGGCGTGGTCCTGCTGGACACGGCCGGGCGTGTCGTGCAGTCCAACCTCGAGGCCGAACAGATCTGGCGCCGCAGCAACGCCATGACCTGCGTCGACCGCAACCTGCAGATGCGCGACCCGGCCAGCCAGCGCAAGTGGATGGCGGCGCTTCGCACGACGCTGGGCAGTGGCGGCGTCGGCAGGGTGTCGCACTTCTCGGAAGTCCTTCGCGCGCCCGAGAGCAGCGGCGGCGCTTACCTCCTCCAGATATCGCGCCTGCCGGAAACCAGCCGCTTCGGTGCGCTGGAAGGCAGCGCCCGCACCATCGTGTTCATCACCCAGGAGCACCGCCAGACGCAACCCAATCCGGAGGTGCTCCAGCGCCTCTACGGCCTGACGCCCGCCGAGATCCGCTGTGTCCACGCGCTCGGCACCGACAAGCTCGAGCAGGCCGCCGGCCAGTTGGGCCTGAGCCCGCACACCGTGCGTACCCAGCTCAAGAACGTCTATGCCAAGACGGGCTGCGACAGCCGCGCCGACCTGACCCGCCTGCTGTTGAGCCTTGCCAGCGTGGCGTGAGGGTGCGTACCCCAATCGTGTGATGCGCAGCGTCAGCGCAGACCGTTCAATCGGTCATGCATCCAAATGTCACTGATCGAGTCAAACGAATTCATGCGGCGGTACTGCATATTCGGCTTCAACTGGCTTTATTGACGATCATCAGCCTGGGAATTTCTGGCTGCGTAAGCACCACGATTTCCACCCAGGATAAAACCGCTACCGCCACCGGCATTCTTGGCACACAAACTCTTGCATTGAACACGCATCCGCTGTTGGTCGTCGACAGCGGCTTCGGAATTTTCTCGCGCTCCGGCGAATTGACCATTGGCTGGCTCAAGGAATCGCGCGTCTATCTTGGAGACGCCGGGGACGACTGCCGAATCATCGTGCTTCCTGACAATCCGGGACAAGTCCAGGAACTCATCAATATTCTAAAAAAAAGCGGGGAGAGTATTTCTCAAATCTGCGTCGTCAAACCATAGGAAAGATATGAAGAAAACAATATGGATTTCCGTAGCGCTCACACTGTTGGTCATCGGGTGTGCACCCTTGCAGCAAGCACCGCTGGTTTATGCGTCCAAGATCGCGGTGGGTATCGATGTGTCCGCAACGTCCACAGAAACGCCCGGCGTTTCTGTGTCGGTTGGGTACAAACAGGTCGATGCAGCGTATGTACCGGTTGCGGTTGCAAAGCAGTGCGACAAAAACCTGAGCGCGAGTTGCACCGAAGAGATGTACAAGCTGCTTCCTATCAGAGGATCTTTCGGCAGCAACGGCACTTCGTCTTCGGGGCCGAACGAGGAGGAAGCGAAAGAGGCGCTCAGAAAATACAACGTCGAACTCGACAAGCTCAACGCGTTGAGGGATGCGGAAGACGCCGCCAAGCGTCGAATTGCCGCATTGCAAAGCCGACAACTCGAATTGCAGACACGCCAAAAATCTGCCCAAGCCAAGGTGGACGCAAATCCGACCCTCGCTGCCACGATCAACGATCTTCAGCAGAAAAAAGCCGCGGGACCGCTTACTCCTCTCGAGATCACCACCTTGAACGATTCACTCGAGAAGCAAAACGCGATCGACAAGGAAAAGCTCCAGCCTGCCGAATTGGCCGAATTGAATGGTCTGGCTGCGGCGATCAATTTGGCCACGACTGATTATGAAAAGACCTCAGCGGCAAAAGTCGCAGCCGCGCCGGAAGTCGACAAGCTGAAACCCAAGGCAGCCGCGGCCAATGCGACGCTCGGAAATGTAGTTGCCCGGACAGACGCTTATTCGGTGTATGGCAGGTTCGAAAGTTCGACTCGTACAAACAACAACACGAACGGGATTGCCGCCGGAATCGAATTGGGCAAAGTCTTTTCAACCGGCGTCGCTTCGCAGTTCTTGGCCAATGGATTGGCGGAGTACTACCGCGGCTTGGGCCTCGTGACGTGCTATGGCACGGCCGGAAACCTCCACAAAACCACCGAAGACACAGCACTCCTGAAGCAGATGCTCGCAGCTTGCGCATCGCAAGCCAGCAAGTAGCTGGCCACTGCCCCGGCCACAGGTTCCTGGTCAAGAATCGGCAGACAACCACTGCCCGACCTCATGAACCACCTCTTCGTTCGCGTTCTCGCCACCGCCGTCGCCCTGGCCACGACGGCGGCCCAAGCCGACACCATCAAAGTCTTGACCGCCGGCGCCTTCAAACAGGTGGTCGTCGCCTTCGTACCGGCCTTCGAGGCGCGCACCGGCCACAAGGTCGACGTGCAGAACGACACGGCCGGCGCGCTCGCCAGGCGCGTTGCGGACGGCGAGACCTTCGACGTGCTCGTGCTCACGCCCGGCGCGCTGCAGCCGCTGGCCGCGCAAGGCCGCGTCGCGCGCGACAGCGTGACGCCGCTGGCACGGGTGGCGATCGGCGTGGCCGTGAAGGCCGGCGCCACGCACCCGAAGATCGACACCGTCGACCAGTTCAAGGACGCACTGCTTGCCGCACGCAAGGTCGCCTACATCGACCCGGCGTCGGGCGGCTCCAGCGGTATCTACCTCGACGGGCTGTTCCAGCGCATGGGCATCGCCGACGCGGTGCATGCCAAGGCCGTGCTGGTCCCCGGCGGCCTGGTCGCCGAACGGCTGGTGACCGGCGAAGCCGACCTGGCCGTGCACCAGATCAGCGAGATCCTGCCCGTGAAAGGCGCGGAGCTGGTCGGCGCCCTGCCCGAGCCGGTGCAGAACTACACGACCTATGCGGGCGCCGTGGCCGGCGACAGCGCGCACGCGGCGGCGGCGCGGGAGTTTCTGGCGGCGCTGACCGGGCCGGGGGCGGCGGAGACGTTGGCGGTGAAGGGGATGACGCCTGCGCGGTGACTTTCGCGCCGGGGCGCCGTCAGGCACTCACGATCCGCTGCATCAACAGGCCCTGAAGATCGCGCCGCATGTCGCAGACGATGTGGATGTAGGCGGTATCGCCTCGTACCTCATAGATGATTCGGTTCATGCCTGACAGCACCTGCCGGTACTGAGCAATGTTGAGACTTTCGAGCTCTGGCGGAACTCTGCCAATCTGCGGCTGCTCTTGAATCATCGCAACCGATGCCTTGAGCTTTCCGTAGCTGCCGAGCCATGCTTCTCGCCCAAAGTTGTCGACGATGTAGCGCTTCAGGTTCTTCAAGTCGGCTTCGGCGGAACGAAGAAAAACAACTTTCATTGCGAGTCTTCGCCGTCCAGCTCGGCGAAGACGTCATCCGCACTGCGGAACTGCCCTTGTTCGATCTCACGGTTGCCCAGCGCCAAGAGCTTCAGCAAGGAGAGCGTCTCTTCATGCGCTTCATAGGAACGGACGTCCATCACCACCAACTTGGCTTCACCGTTCTGGGTGATCAGCATCGGCTCGCGGCTCTCGGAAATCTCCTTCACGATTTCTGCAGCGTGACTCTTGAGATAGCTGATGGGCTTGACCTGAGTGGAGAACTTCATGGCTTCGTCCTGGATGGGTGCACGTAAAAGACCAATTGTGGACTGAATTTGGCCCTCCCTCCTCCGAGAACACGATTGCAGAGTGGTGCCCCGGGCACGCATGTGCCGCTCTTTCACCCGCTGCACATCCCCCGAATGTGCGATGCGACATCGGTTACCGACTGTTAAAAAAGTCACACACCGACGCAGAAGGAAAAGAACGTGTTGTGCACACGCATTGGCCAGGCATTGCTGAAGCGCTGCCCGCCTTGGCTACAACGACAAGACGAATGGCTCAGCCGCATGGTTACGGCACTCGTGGTGGCCAGCGTGGTGCATCTGCTGCAGGGCTACCTCATGCCTCTCGAGCTTCCGGCCTCAGGTCTGGCGGACAACCTGGCGGCACGTGTGAGGCACGAGCACCCATTGCCCGATCCGCTCAACGAACTGGCGATCGTGAATATCGACACGAAGCGGTACCGCGACAAGTACCAAGGAACGTCGCCACTCGATCGCTGCATGCTGGCGAATGACCTGGGCCGGCTTCTCGCCAATGAGCGCATTCACACCATTGCGATCGACCTCTTTCTGTCGCCCACCTACCGGAAGAGCGAGCACGACGACGACTGCCAGAGCAAGCTGGACGAACTGCTCAAGACCCATGCGGAGCGAATCGTGTCGATCGCGCGACCGAGCGACGTTTTGGCGCACGACGGCTGGTTCAAAACCATGGCCAAGGTCAAGTTCGGGAACGCCGACATCGAAAATCAGTACGGGCTGGTGCGCGGGCACACCGTCGAGCCGGAAGATCATTCGCACCCAGCGGAACCCTTTGCCGAGCCCTTTGCCGATCTCATCGCGCGCCAGCTTTGCGAAAGGCAGATTCCCCCAAAGCCGGAATCGGTGTATCGGACGCACTGCGGCATCATGGATTCGCAGGCCGAACATCATGGGCCGAGCTGGCAACCCATCGTCTTCACCAATCTGCAGCGCCTGTACATGCGCGGCGAGCCGCTCGATCTGGACGACAAGTGCCTGGCCAAAGACGCACCGGACTGCGCGCCGATCCGCATGGTCTTCCTGGGCTCGAGCTTCAGTCAGGACGACGAATTTCTGACACCGCTGGGGCTGCAACCGGGGATCACGGTACATGCGGCCATGGCGATCGAAGCCCGCAAGCATCACCCACATTGGATCGGCTTTGCGATCGACATCGGGCTGGGGACGTTCGCCTTCCCATGGTTGGTGCACTGGGGCTGGAACGCCTATTTCCGGCGGCGAATAGGGGTGGTCAAAAGCGTTGATCCGTCAACTGCATACGTGTTCCTCGTCGGCATGCTGGCCGGCCTCTTCGTCATGACGACCGCGCTCGCAGTGCTTGCCTGGTTCGTCTTCGCCAAATGGGGCATCTGGGTCAGCCCTGTTCCCATGGCCGTCGGCGTCGCGCTCGAAGGTCTCGTGCTCGGCAGCGTTTCCGTTGCGCAGCACCTGCTCCATGGACAAGCACACGAGTCGCACTCATCGCACACGGCGCACGAGCCGCAGGCGCACCACGGATCAGCCAAGCCCCTTGCGTCCCGCATCGCGGCGACCTGGAAAACCTCGAAGAGCTGCGGCATGGCAATCGTCGGCGCCCTGCCTTGTCTCGTCGGCACTGCCGTCGTCGGGTACGTTTTTTTTGATTTGATGTTTGGATAAGCCCATGAAATCTGCACGCACCCGCGCCAGCCTCTTGATGGCAGGTATCACGCTCTCGATGCTGCACGTCGCCGCATCGGCGCAGTCGGCCAAAAAGGCCTGCGACACGCTCGACACGATCAAGGAACTCAGGGCGAGTGCCGAAATGATGCAGGCGGTCAGTCAGGCCTTCTCGGGTCAATGCGCGTCCTTTACCCGTGTGCTGGCCATGCTGTCGCGCCGCACCAAGGCAGGCGGACGCGACCTGACTGCGCCCAAGCCACTCGACAGAGGTGCCGCGGCCGGCGACATCCAGCGGCTGGACCGTGACCCGGAGTTCGCGAAGGCCTTCCGCGAAGCGTCATCCGGTGAAACCAACCCCATTCGGCTCCAAGTCATCAAGGCCGCAACCCTCGACGACTTCGGCGAGTACAGGGCACGCGACCTGATCGTCGAACAGCTTCAAGGCCAATGAGCATGAAGTCCGCGACAGCGCTTTTTCTGTGCTCTGCCGTTCTGCTGGCGGCTTGCGGTGAGACCGGCACGAAATTGCCGGACTCGATGCTTTCGTCCGGGGCGGCGACAGGCAGCAAGACCGACAAGCCCGACACGATCAAGATCGGCAAGCGTGTAGACACGCTGGCCAGCGGCAGTTTCGACCCCAAGTGCGAGCGCTTGGTGAAGCCCTACGACCTGGAAACGAGCTTCAACGACTTGGCCGATCAAGCCACCACGCAGATCGGCCTCAGCATTCAATCGATGCTCGGCGGCACGGGCTTTCCATCGGCCAGCCAATTCACCAAGGGCCGGCAGCAATACATCGAGACGGTGAAGCTCATTGCCAAGACGACGAACTGGCTTCCCATGTCGACCGAAGTCATGCTGGGTGAAATGGACCATGAGAAGTTCAAGACCGACATCCTGGAACGCGACAGCCGCAACGGAAGAAAGATCTATCCGGAAGCAGACAGGATGCTCCAGCAGGTGCTGGCCACGATCGACGAACCCTACGACTACAAGTTCACGATCTACGTGCTTGCACGTGATGGCGGCAATGCAAAGGCGCTGGCGGGCGGCATCGTCTACTTCGACCAGGATCTGTTCAAGGACGAGAAATCGAAGTCCAAGGCATTCTTCGCACTCGGCCATGAAATCTCGCACGTCTTGCAGCGCCACGAAACCCGGTTGCTGCAGGCCCGGCTGATCGACGCCGTCAGCATGACGGGCAGCGTGCCCGACATGATCGCCATGATCCGGCAACCGCAGGACAAGGGATTGGCCATCATGCGGGTGGCGATGGCTGGAAAGATCGTTTTTGCGCGGCATTACAGCGGCCAGGAACTGCAGGCAGACGCATGTGCCGTCCGCATCATCAAGAAGGGCTACAACGACGATAGCAAGGTCCTCACGTCCATCACGGAATTCAAGACCTCGCTGAAGATCGACACCGAACTGCGCGAGTCCGCAGCCCCTGCCCCCGATGACGGCAAGACGGGCGCCAAGCCTCCGATCGACCGAAACAAGACGGTCAACATGGACAAGCAATCGCTGGGGGACATGCTCGAAATGGTTGCCCAGCCGATGGACAGCCATCCCACGGACGCCGAACGCATCAAGAACCTGGACATGATGTACGCCGAAGTGCGCGAGCGATTGCCCAAAGAGCAGGCGAAAAAGCCTACAACTCAGCCCATCAGGAAATCCGTTGCGCCGGCCAAGAAAGACGACAAGAAATGAAGTCCGATACCAGGTCCGACCCCGGCCGGACACCCGAACCTAATACGCCAGCCCCCTGATCTCCCCATCCCGAAACCCACGCGCCGCGCAGCCGGTGTCGTCGCTCACGCTGGTGTTGAACAGGCCGACCGGCTTGCCGCCCGAACTGACCAGGCAAAGCACCGGTTTCGAGCGTGGAAGCTGGCCGGCGCGGGTCTTGTCGACGCCGCACATCAGCACGTACGACGTCGTCTGGTTGACATCCCAGGCGTCGCTGCGGTCATGCACGGTGAAGGAAAGGCCGAAGCGCTCGGCCGGGTTCAGCGGGAAAGGCTGGCCCCACAGCCGGTCGACCTGCGTCGCGACCACTTCGCGCGACTCGAAGAGCCGGTTGGATTTCCAGTGGATGAAGAGCAGCCCGCCGAGTGCGGCCTCGCCCTTCACCGTGTGGTCTCTGCTGCCGATGCCCGGATTCTTGACGTTGATGTTGCCGTCGAACTGAAAGTTGCGGCCCGCAGCCGTGCACGTGCGGTCGTGCATGACATCGTCATTGGCAGCGATTCGATAGCCGGTCTGGCCCTGCCCGGTCATGGCGAAGAAGGGGTCGGTCGCCACCAGTTGCCGGATGGCGTCCGTGCCCACCGCCGACACGGCCCGCTCGCCGCCGCGGGTCGGGCGCTTCAGGATCTCGCGCAACGCGTTCGCGGAATACTGCGCAGACACCTTGGCCCTGGGGTAGTAATCGCTGGTGACGAAGCTGGCGTAGGCATTGCCCGCCGCGGCCGCCTTCGAATACCAGAAGGCCGCGCGCTCGTCGGTCGGCTCGCCCTGCCCGGCTTCGATGGTCTCCGCCAACGTCAACATCGCATCGGCATCGCCCGCCGTCGCCTTGAGCCGCAAGGTGGCAAGCTCGGCAGCGGCCTCGCGTGCGCGCGCCTCGGCGGCCTGCTTGCGCTCGTCTTCCTGCTTGCGCCGCGCCTCCTCGTCCCGCTTGGCCGCCGCGGCATTGAGGCGAGGCGCACCGAGCTCGACCTCGACCCGCTTGACCGTGCCGCCCGCCATCCGGAACTCCGTCTCGAACACGCTTTCACGCGACTCGTCGATCTTCTTGAACGCACGCAGCTTGACGGTCCCGGCGCTCACGGGAATGTCCAGCGGACAGTCGCCCTTGAACACCTCATTCACCGAGATTTCCGCGCCCGCGCTGTCGTCGACGCACACCACGCGCACGACCGCCGGGTCCTTGATCTGCGCGTGAGACGCGGCAACCGGCAGGAGCAGGAGAACGGCCACACCCAAGCCTCCCAAGCCTCCCAGGCCTTCGAAACCTCCAAGATTCGACAGACCGCCAAGACCCTGCCCCCGACCCAACCGGACTTTCTTCATCGATGACCTCGTAGATTGATTGAATTTCTCCCCCGGCCCGTTGAGCTTCCTGGCCTCCGTGACCTCGCGCAATGCGCTAACCACGCCGATACCTCGGCACGCAGACGAAGGTGCCGTCGGGCTGGTCCCTGATCTCGTCCTTGCCGAAGGCGATACCGCCCTCGCACGCGGCAAAGCGGTAGTCGCCCACGCCGCGTGCGTAGCGTTTCTCGCCGGGGTCCACATTGGTCGAA
This sequence comes from Variovorax sp. GW821-FHT10B04, assembly GCF_059415645.1. Lineage (NCBI taxonomy): Bacteria > Pseudomonadati > Pseudomonadota > Betaproteobacteria > Burkholderiales > Comamonadaceae > Variovorax > Variovorax sp. GW821-FHT10B04. The sequence continues at coordinate 67,491 of NZ_JBWKNQ010000014.1, read as the reverse complement.
TGGGTGTAGTAGCTGTTGCCGGCCGGGCCGTCGCCGCAGCGCTGCTTGGAGTACTTCAGGTCGCCGCACCACACCACGAAGATCTGTCCGGCGCAGTTGTTCTGAAAGGCGATGTCGTTGCCCTCGCGCGTGGCCGTGACGCAGGCCACCGCGCTGCGGCCGGTGTTGGCGGTCAGCACCCCTTTGCCGGTGCCAGCCTCGGCACCGTCGGCATTGGCCGCCGATTTGGTCGCGCCGCTGGCGACGACCGACGCCACCGGTGGCGGGCTTCGGCGCAGCGCGTCTTCGCGTGCGCGGTCGCGTTGCTGCTTCTCGGCCAGCTCGTCGGCCTCCGCACGCGCGCGCTGCCTGTCGGCGACTTGCTGTGCTTCTGCACGCTCCCGCTGACGCCGTGCCGCGTCCTGCTGCTGCTGATCGCGCAAGCGCGCGGCCGACTGTGCTTCTGCGCGCTGCCGATCGAACTCGGCGCGCTGCCGGGCGATGTCTTCGCGTTCCCGTGCAAAACGCTGCTGGTCGCGCGCCACGCTGGCCGCCACCTGGGCGCGCTGCTGATCGAACTGCCGGACGCGCGCGTTGTCGGCCGCGCGGGCCGCCGACTGCGCCGCCAGCGATTGGTTCAGCAAGCTGCCGAACAGCGCCACGCCCTCGGCCGTGCTCATGCCCGAATCCGCCTGCGATTCGGCGCGCTCGGCGTCGCGTTGCGCGGCGAGCTCCTGCGCCTTCAACCGCTCCTCGGCCTCTTCCAGCTCGCGCTCACGGCGGGCCAGCGCGCGGGCCTCGTCATCGGCCCGCTTCTTCTCGGCGACGAGTTCGGCCTCGGCTGCTGCGAGCGACGCCTTGGCGCGCGCATTGCTCGCGAACTTCCGCGCGGCGCGCAGCTGCTTGTCGCTGCAGGCAAAGTCGCGCACGCGCCGGCATTGGTTGGCACTGTCCAGCGCCGCCTGAAAGTCGGCCTGGTCGAGCTGATCGAGCTGCTCGCTCATCCGCAACAAGTCGCTGGTGGTCGACGCGCTCGCCGCGCCGACGCCCAACAGCAGCGCGAGGAACAAGGGCCTCAGCGCCCGGCGGGGATGAAACATGAGAACTCCAGAGAAGGTGCGGCACGTGGAAAGCGCCGCGATTCTGGAGAGCTTGGCCCTCTATCGCATCACAGGAACGAGGTATGGCGGGGATGGGCGTTCAGGCATGCACGAGCGTGCCTTCGTCCTCCCCCATGACGACGCGCTTGAGGGCGCCGTTCTTGAGGATGGAGAACACCTTGATCGGCAGCTTCTGGTCGCGGCACAGCGCAAAGGCCGTCGCGTCCATGATGCCGAGGTTCTTCCCGATCGCCTCGTCGAACGACAAAGAGGCGTAGCGCGTGGCGCTCGGGTCCTTTTGCGGGTCGGCGGTGTACACGCCGTCGACCTTCGTTGCCTTGAGCACCAGCTCCGCACCGATCTCGGCTCCCCGCAGCGCAGCGGCCGTGTCGGTCGTGAAGAAGGGGTTGCCCGTACCGGCCGCGAAGATCACGACCTTGCCTTCTTCGAGGTACTGCAGCGCCTTGGGCCGCACGTAGGGCTCGACCACCTGCTCGATGGCGATGGCGGACATCACGCGGGCGATGAGGCCCTGCTTGTCCATGGCATCGGCCAGGGCCAGGGAGTTCATCACGGTGGCCAGCATGCCCATGTAGTCGGCGGTGGCGCGGTCCATGCCGACGGAGCCGCCCGCGACGCCGCGGAAGATGTTGCCCCCGCCGATCACCACGGCGACCTGCACGCCCATGTTCACCACCTCGGCCACCTCGCCCACCATGCGAACGATGGTGGCGCGGTTGATGCCGAAGGCGTCGTCTCCCATCAGGGCCTCACCCGACAGCTTGACTAGGACGCGCTTCAGCGCTGGACGTTCCAGACTCATGGATTCCTCCCTTGATCACAAAACAAGAAACAGTTCTTGTACCGATCATCGCGGGCAATCGATGAAGTCGTGTTTACAGTCACTGTTTGTGACATGGCACCTTAGTTGCAACGGTGCGAAGCAATCATTCAACGAAGTCATAGGAAGAAGGAAGCACCTCGACATGGTCCAACGATTGAGCAGCAGTGAGTTCAAGCAAGTGGTGGCGCTGACGCCGCTGGTCGCCATCGACCTGCTCGTGCGCAATGAGCATGACGAACTGCTGGTGGGTATGCGCGTCAACCCGCCTGCGAAGGGCTTCTGGTTTGTACCGGGTGGGCGGGTGCTGAAGAACGAGACGCTGGCGGATGCCTTCGAGAGACTGACGCTCGTCGAGCTGGGAACGCCCTTCAGTCTCAAGGACGCGGAGTTTCAAGGACTCTACGACCACATTTATGAGGAAGACTTCACGGGGGCGACCGATGTCGGGACGCACTATGTGGTGCTGGCGCACACGTTGCGGGTGAAGACTGGTGAGCTGGTGTTGCCGAAAGCGCAGCACAACGCATACCGGTGGGTTAATTGCGCTGAAGCGCTTATCGCGCCAGAAGTACACGCAAACACCAGAGCATATTACGCCTGACCTCTCTATCGGTAATACGCGTACGTCCCCAATTCAACGTAATCGAAGCCACATGCCTCCGAACAATCGATCCAACAGCAGTTCGGAAGAAGATTTCGCGCGATGGCGTGATACCGACCACACCGATAACGAGTCCGGACGCCAGAACTTAACGTGGCGTACGCAAAGGGGAACCGCGCAGGCTGGTCGAGCAACTGTTGATGATCGTCAACCTCACGGCATCGGTGAATCGGTAGTCCATCGATCATGCAGGAGAAAGCTCACTGGCATGATTAGATCTGACGGCGTAAACATCTGAGTACGAAGCGCTTCGTGCCAATATAGAGGAGACGTTGCGCCGCATCGAGAGCAGTACGACGGAGCAACGCGTGTAATTCCTACCTCTATGACAGATGACTCCAGAACTAAAACTCCTAACACCTAATTTGAAAAAATCGAATCGAATCAAATCAAATCAAACAAGCTTCAAGATCTTGCTCAAAGTTCGAAAGAACAGTATTTTTATCGAGAAATTTTTCAGCATATAACCGAGCAGCACAACCCAACTCGGCCCGAAGAGCACCGTCACCTGCTAGAAATTTAATAGCGTCCGAAAAAGCGCGACCGTCTTCAGGAGGAGTAACGATGCCAAGTCCACCAACAACCGTAGCCAGCTCGGTATGACGTGCAGCAGTAGCAACAACTGGGCGACCGCTCGCCAGCATCCCGGTCAATTTTGACGGCATAACCAAATCAGCCGCATCACTTCGCTGAGGAAGAAGGTGGATATCTGCCAGCCCCAATAGCTCGCCCAACCGTTCGAATGGCTGTAAGTCCAAAAAAATAACCTTTGCCAGACCACGACAAGCGGCAATCAACTCATCTTTGCCTGATCCATTACCGCACAATACGAAATAAATATTTTCATTTTTTAAATTAGTCGCAGCCTCCGCAAGTATCTCGAGTCCTTGCTTTCCACCCATATTTCCTGAATACAACGCAACAACCGCGCAATCTGGAATTAATAGCTCTGAGCGATAGGAGCTTTGCTTGACAAGCGGGCTGATATTCGAAATATCCACCCAATTAGGAAAATACCGCAAGCCATTCTCAGCGCTTCCCTTCGAACGAGCCAAATCCATCATGCGACCAGATATTGTTGAAATACGAGTGAACCTCCGCAGAAGAAATGACTCGAATCGCAAAACCAAACTTCGAATTCTTTCACCCTTCAAGATGCCCATCTCAAACGCGGCATTAATCTCAAAATCTTGAATATGCAGCCACGACTTCGCTCTCGAAAATTTCGAGAATAAAATAATCGAAGGCGCACAAAACAACGGCGGCTCAACAAGCCAAACAATATCTGGCCTCCAAAAATATTGCCTAATAAGCGTTGGAAAACTGGAAGCCGCAAAAGACATAAGGTGCACGAGTCTTTTAAGGCCAGATGGCTTTTTAGGAACCCATAGAGGAGTACGATATACCGTGACGCCGCCACGCACCTCAACCACATACTTCTTTCCGCTATAACCATCACCTATACGCCACGCAGGATAATAAGGAGGTGCAGTTATTACTCTAACTTCATGTCCCCTTGACACCAACCACTCTGCCATTTCACTTGTATATTTACCAATTCCAGTAAGTTCAGGCGAATAATTTATACCATAGCAAAGAATTTTCATCTAAACCTCAATAGGAAATCATGAAAAAATTAACAGCATTTATATTAATCCAGCTATGCGCAATCAATGCGGCCGAAGCGGGGGCGCACTTATATATTGACACAGCAGGAGACGATAAATGGACTGGGACCATTTCTCACCCCAATCTCGATCAAAAAGATGGCCCGCTAAGAACATTAGCTGGAGCCCAAAGGGCTTCGAAAGAAATTCTCGCCAATAACCCGAACGAAAAAGAAATACTCATCAAAATGGCGCCAGGCACTTATTCATTATCAAACCCAATGACATTCACGGAAGAAGACACCCGAACCACAACAAAAATAATATATGAAGGAAATGAAAATGGCTCGACTTATTTAACAGGCGGAAGATCTATAGAACAATGGAGATCGGTCGATAAGCTTTGGATTTCAAACTCAGCACCGCCAAATATAGCATCACTATATTTGAATGGAATCAGGCTCATTCCCGCAAAATCGCCCAACACCGGCTACTACCACATGGAGGACGAATCAGAAACGGAAAAAAACTCAGACGATCAAACAAGAAAAACAAAATTTAAGGCTAATCTTCAAGACATTATTCAGCTAAAAAATCTTAGTGCCGAAGATTTAGCCAAGGTCACAATCACACTCTATCATTCATGGCAAGTCTCCATTCACCACATTAAATCAATAGACTTCACCAACGGATTTGTCACCTTAAAAACGCCATCTCCCTGGCCAATAAAGAAATGGGACAGCAAGCAACGATACACATTGGCAGGATTTGAAGGCGCGCTGGATTCACCAGGAGAATGGATGATCAGGTCGAGCGGAGAACTGGTTTACTACCCCCAAAAAAACGAAAAAATAGAATCCTCCTTATTCGTTGCTCCGATCTCACAGGGCCTGCTATCCATCAAAGGCATCAAAGAGAAAATAAAAAATATTCAATTCAAAAACATTAATCTTGAATACTCAGCAATTCCACCCCTAGGCACCGAATACAAAGACCGCATAGGCTCTCCAAAAGTAATTTCAGCAATAGAAATAGAAAACGCCGAAAATGTCACCATAGAAAAGAGCAGCATCACGAAATCCGACGGCTACGGCATCTGGCTCCGCAAAGCATCTAAAAGTATAAGCATCGACCACAACCAGATAACTGATATGGGCGCAGGCGGAATAAAAATAGGTGAAGAACAGTTTCCGGAAAGAGAGTCCGATAAGACAGAGAACAACCGCATTACAAACAACAGCCTAACAAAGCTAGGTCGCACTTATCCTGGTGCAAATGGAATATGGATCGGGCATTCAGGCGGCAATCTAATCAGTCACAATCTAATTAGTGATCTGTACTACTCAGGGATATCGGTTGGTTGGTCTGTGGGATACAAACCGAGCGTCGCCCAAAACAACCGAATAGAATTCAACAAAATCAAAAACGTCGGCCAATCAATATTAAGCGACATGGGTGGCATATACACGCTTGGTCCATTGGAAGGCACAACGATAACCGGAAATGTTATTGAAAATGTTTTCTCGTATGACTACGGCGGCTGGGGAATTTACAACGACGAAGGAACATCAGGCGTAACAATAAAAAATAATCTTGTGTTCAATACAAAATCAGGTGGATACCATCTGCATTTCGGCAAAGACGTAATTGTCGAAAACAATATCTTTGCAACATCCAAAGGCCCACAAGCTACACGAACAAAACCCGAATCATTTTTCGCCATCCGCTTTGAGCGAAATATTTTATATAATTCAAACGGCCCCGAGTTTTATGGAATTTGGGACAAAAACACAGACCGCAAAAATAACTCTTTGGTCGATGTCGCGCCACAGAAAAGCAAATCCACCACTGCCCAACCATCGTTATTTGTGAATATCAATAAAGGCGATTTCCGTTTAGCACCAAACTCCGTGCCAATCAATCAAGGTTTTGTGCCATTCGATCCAAATCTTGCTGGACCACAAAACTAACTACCGACTCAATATTTCATTAATGAATAGATCATAATTCTCCAAACTACTTTCATAGTGTCGTTCACTGATAGCTAAAGCAGCTAGCCGCGCATGTTGGATTTTTTTTGCATCTGTGGAGACGTTCTTAATGTACTCAACCGATCGCTCCACGTAATTATTATCCTCAAACACGGCGCCCCCTCCCTCCTCTAAATCATCTGCAATGCATCCTTTTGAAAGCGACAAAACGGGAGCTCCAAACGAAAGGGCCTCAAATACGACATTCGGCTGTGCCTCGTTTTTGTATTTTGTCGGAAAAAGAAAGATGTCTATCGAATTATAGTAATCAGATTTCTGATCTTGCGTGACCGGCCCAATGTAAATTAATGACTCACCAAGAAGATTTTGAAAATGCCGAATCTTATCTGCGGCAGCAGGCGAAGATGGTGGGCCAGCCAATTTCAAAATGAATTCAAATCCGTCAAGCTTCAGCTTCTCGGCTACTTGAAGTACTTCACTCAATCCTTTTTCATCACCAAGATTACTGAGGTGCCCTATAGTAAAAAGACGACTTTCGTGACTCTCAATTTGATCGACTGGGGGCGCATACTTTGCATTCGACACAATTCGAAATTCATAGCCTTCGCCGTAATTTTTCGAAAACTTACGCTCCATGCACGAGCAAAGAAAAATATGCGTCAAGCTAATATTTTTCAATTCACAAATACTCTCCATTATTCGAGATTTTTTGTCAATATAAGCAAAACTACGGTGATGCATGAAGACAGGTATCTTTTTTAGCTCACATATTTTTAAGAAAATAAATGAGTAAACCATTCCCCAGCCAGCATCGACTGCGGTATATAACGCCGCTACATCTTTCAAGAAACACAGCTTAATAACAGAAGCAAGTATTTTCTTTAATTTCCGAAAATGATACCCAGCGCCTCTAACTAACGATCCCGGCGATGTATCTAAGCGAATAACATGTGCAGACCGAGCTAGTTCATCCGCAATTATTTTCGTATTTTTCGCCATCCCATGTACTGGAGGCGGGAAAGGGCCAAGGACGGCAATTTTTTTCACTCAAAGCCTCGCTTCAAACTCATAATTTCTTTCTCTTCACCAAGATGGGTCCCAACACATTAAGGACTCGCAAAAACAATTCAAATAAAGCAATGTAATATAAAATACGGGTCGCAGACCTCAAGTTATATTGGCCCGCCAAGAATACGAAAATAAAACATAACGACAGAAGAATTAACGCTTTCGTGGTGTCGCCATTTTTCAAATACTCTTCAATCACTCGACCCAGACGAGCAAAATACATCCCTACAAATAAAAAATAAGCAATGGCGTATCCGGCTCCATGCGACCACAATTGCCCAATAGAATTATAAGGAATAAAAAGCGAAGCTCTGAGCTGGTCTGCAATCTTGTCCCAACCTGCCACACCACCAGGGAATGGAGAAATACTGATATAAAAGTACTCCGTAGGGATTCTTATTTTTAAAACGTGCGCCGTCAATGGCAATGAAAAGGTGACGTTTAAAGCAGATTCAATAAGTCCATCGGCCAGATCGCGAAAGAACGTCTGATATTCAGTAAAAATATATTGGAAAAAGGGGAAAAGTCCTTGTTCATTTAGTGCACGAAGCGCCAATGGAATGGGAAGCAAAACCAAAATCGACAAAGTGCTAATTACCGTCGCAATAAATTTTATGCGTCGAGATGTAGGCTGGGCAATAATTGCAGCTGCGGAAAAAAGAATAGGTCCAATCGCCAACATTCTTTTGGCCAACGCAAAAAACAGCAATACGTAGACCAACAAAATAAGAAGTGCCGCAGATTTCTTAATTAATGATCTGTTAGACGAGAATAAGAACCCCAGAAAAATAAATCCTAAAGGCGCCAATGTAGAACCGGCCACCTTAAATTCATAATTTTCCAAAGGCAAATACTCTGACCTTGAAAATATCGCGTCGTACCCATTTCCAATAATTAAAAAAATCAATGGTAAAGTCGACAGAATTAGAGGAGCCCAAAAAGGTTGCTTCGAGGACTTAATTGTTTTGACGAGGCCTTTGTTTGTTGCTTTCTTATTTCCAAAAAAAACCTTATATCCGACGCCACCAACCAGCGCCATTAAGCAAGATAGCAAAATTATTCCTGCGGCCTCTAAGAACTCATTCGCCGTGATGCTCAGATCATAAAAGGTGCCAGACGCAAGCCCTTGATCAGCATATAAATAATATCCAAAAAAAACGCAAATTTGCGTGAATATTAAAAATATTAGAAGCGGGTCATAAAATTTAGACTTAAATTTTTTGGAATAAAGATAAACAAGAAACACTCCAAAAAACAAATACAGGAATATCAAATTATCTCCCTTTTATTGGGAAACAGCGCCAATAAAATAATGCTTGCGCGCCGAACATTATAATTTCAATCGTGACAACAATAAATAAATTGATTCGCGAAGAAATCGCCAACAAAAAAAGCGCCGCCGAAATTAGAGTGAGCGTCTGAGTGGCGGTATATCTTTTTGTAAGTTTCGCCGCGAGCATAGCTTGTCCCAAAGCGCTACTCATTAACCAAAAGGGCAGCACTTGTATCATTGCAATAGAAACCAAGGAGGTCTCATGCCATTTTTGGCCACCGAATTGGAATGACAAAAAAGAAATAATCAATGCAGAAAAATAGAAGAAAATGCACGAAAGATATGAAATCTTCTGCTTCAATAATATATGCATCCCCCCAGGGTTTTTCTCTTTAATAAATAATATTACGGATGAATATTCAACGCGACGTGCTGCTACGATGAATTGACATATGGCAAGAAAAAGATTTCTTACCAAAACGTAAGCACCGGTCGTTGACGAGCCCAATTGATTAAGCAAAATAATAGGAACAAGTCGACCATAAAATTGACCAGAGATAAAAGAAAAATTAAAAACAGCGCCCTCATAAATGTAGGGCTTTGCATCTGTTAGCAAACTCTTCTTTATTCCCAAATGAGACTTCAAATATGAATATAGTAAAAGCCAATGAAGTGCAACAGTAACGAACGTACCCAGCGAAAAGAAGAACCCTATCGCACTATAAAATCCAACTGAACCGTGCACCATAAAGCCGGCCGCGCTAGCCATCAACCAATTAAGACTATTTAACGGTCCAATGAACCCACTTCGCCCAAAACTATCGGCTATCCCCGTGAGATTAAGCGACCACAAAAAAAGCGATGGCAATCCATATAAAAGAACTTTATCTGCACCAAATTTACCTGGGAAAGTAAAGACAATTATCAGTAGGGTAATTCCAACAATAATGGACAATAAAAGACGAAACCCCAATATCCCAAGGAAGCTCTGTGGGTAATCATGCGACGGAGAAATGATCTCTCTAGCAAATATGGAAGTCCCACCCCAATCGATGGCCCACTGCAGTAACGTCAGTACGCCGAGCGACACACCAATCGCCGCGACGCTACTAAGGTCGCCCTTAGCGCCCAAGTATATATTTAAGGCTAGCCCGCTCCCTTGGCCAATCGCAAAACCACCAATAATTCCTAAAAAAGAAAATAACTTCGTTCTGGAATTCATTCTCGCTCTATGTAATTCGTCCGACTTCTCTCGAAAAAAATCGAATAGACGCATCTAATGGCTTGACCGTTTTAGCGGGTGTCCCGGCATACAAAGTGTGAGTTTCTAAAAATACCTTATTTAAAACAGATCCTGCACCCAATATAGAAAAAGATGGCAATGCCGATCCAGGCAAAACAATACTGCCAGTACCGACGAAACAATAATCCCCGATGCTAATTGGCAAACACTCTTGCCTAGCATTCATCACATTAACACTATGCGTCAAAAATTGACTTCTGTACCCGGCAACAATTGAGAATTTCCCAACAGTCACTGAGTCCGTGCAATCTATAATATGCCTATGTGTTATGGAAGTATGCGCCCCTAATTTAAGATTCGGATCCCGCTTTCGATCATGAAAAAACTCTTTCCCGGAGCTTGGGTAAGCGCTGAACCAATTAAGCCGGCCGATCGTTGAATATTCATCTAATTCGACAAGATCCAACCCCTTAATCATCGTTAAATGACCAATTCTCGATTTCTCTCGCATAATTAATCTTTGCGGAAAAACCCAGGACATACCGATACTCGAACGCGGATGTAATTCGTACCTGTATACCCTGGAGAGAATACGCCTCTTAATTGACCAAGGGCACATTACAATGATTGCCCGAAAAAAAGTTACCAAGAGGCGCATGAAGCTCAGCTTTCCCGTCCAAACGACATGCCCATTCCATTAGCACGCAACAATGCGTGCCGCTTTGCCACGACCAAATCGTGCTGAGTCATTTCTTTAACCAACTCATCCAATGTGAATTGAGGGCTCCATCCCAACTCAGTCATAGCCTGCGTCGGATCTCCCCAGAGCGTCTCAACTTCGGCAGGACGGAAATACTTTGGATCAATTTGAATGATAACGTCGCCAACGTTTACCCCAGGCGCCCCATCACCAACTTTCGAAACAACCCCTTTTTCTTCAACACCCGTACCGTTGAATGTAATCTCAATACCTAGCGTCGCAGCCGCCTTAACAATAAATTCCCGTACGCTATATTGGACACCGCTGGCGATAACGTAATCCTTAGGACTGTCCTGCTGAAGCATCATCCATTGCATTCGCACATAATCCTTAGCGTGACCCCAATCCCGCAATGCGTCCAAATTTCCCATATAAAGGCATTTCTCTAAGCCCTGAGATATGTTTGCCAATCCACGGGTAATTTTACGAGTCACAAAAGTCTCACCACGCCGAGGGCTTTCGTGATTAAAAAGAATACCATTACAAGCGAAAAGGCCGTACGCTTCTCTATAATTTTTAGTAATCCAATAAGCGTATAGCTTCGCGACACCATACGGACTTCTCGGATAAAAGGGCGTGGATTCTCGCTGTGGCTTCTCTTGCACTAGCCCATAGAGCTCACTGGTACTAGCTTGATAAAATTTTGTCTTGTCTGTAAGGCCAAGTAGCCTAACAGCCTCAAGAAGCCGCAAAGTTCCAATGGCATCAACGTCCGCAGTATATTCAGGTGATTCAAAGCTGACAGCTACATGACTTTGTGCACCCAAGTTGTAAATCTCGTCGGGCTTAACTTGCTGCACAATTCGAGTCAAATTGCTCGTATCGGTCAAATCACCATAATGAAGATAAAAGCCCTTAGTAGAGACATGTGGATCTTCATAAAGATGATCAATTCTCTCAGTATTAAATGAAGACGCCCGCCTTTTTATACCGTGGACTTCGTAACCTTTCTCAAGAAGAAGCTCTGCAAGGTAGGAACCATCTTGGCCGGTCACACCGGTGATAAGTGCACTCTTTGTCATATATAAATTAGAAATCTTTAAGCTACAAGAAATTTTCCAGCAGAATACTCTTCATACCAGTCGACGAACTTCTTCAATCCATCCATCAAATCTGTTTTCGGCGAAAATCCATAATCTCTTGCCGAATCCGATATGTCTGCGTACGTAGAATAGACATCGCCAGGCTGCATAGGAAGCATCCGCATCTCTGCTGATTTACCAAGCAAATGCTCCATGATTTTAATCATGTCAAGCAGCTGCTCCGGATTGTTATTTCCTAAATTATATATTTTATGAGGAACATCGGATGTCCCAACTGGTCCAATATCAACGATCGCTTCAATCCCATCGATAATGTCGTCGATATAGGTGAAATCACGCTGCATATCACCATTATTATAAACATCGATCGCCGAGCCGGATTTAATCGCGTCAGCAAACTTAAAATAGGCCATATCGGGGCGCCCCCATGGTCCATATACGGTAAAAAACCTTAGTCCCGTACTTTTCAATCCAAAAAGATGGGAGTATGTATGGCACATAAGCTCATTCGATTTTTTTGTAGCAGCGTAGAGCGATACAGGGGAGTCGACACGATCTTCAATAGAAAATGGAAGTTTTTTATTACTTCCATAAACCGAAGATGATGATGCGTATATAAGATGATCAATCCGCTGCTGCCGACAACCTTCTAAAATGTTTAAGGTGCCTGCCAGATTACTATTCAAGTACGCATACGGATTTTCCAACGAATAGCGAACACCAGCCTGTGCGCCGAGGTGTAAGACTTTATCGTATTTCTGCATTTGGAATACGTTCTCCATTTGAGAACGATCACCTAAATCCGCTTTGACAAAGCTGAAATTTTTCAACTTTTCCAAACGCAATAATCTTGCATTCTTCAAATTGACATCATAATAGTTATTTAAATTATCAATGCCAACAAGTTCATGCCCATGCGAACTCAATCGATTGATTGCATGAAAGCCAATAAATCCAGCAGCACCTGAAACAAGAATTCTCATTTTATTGAATAGTATTACGAAAGCTTTGACAAAAAATCCTGGTACGCGGATTTAATGCCGTCTTCGAAAGAAATGGTTGAGGCCCATCCCAACTTTCTCAGTTTACTAACATCCATAAGTTTTCTAGGCGCGCCATCTGGTTTTGACACGTCGAACACCACTTCACCTTTATAACCGACGGTAATTGCAATTATCCGTGCAGCGTCTGAAATGGAAATATCCACGCCGGAACCAACATTTATATGGCTCTGCATTGGATTAGTATGCTCTCTGTATGTACTCTCGTCTAAATTCATGACGTGAATGCTTGCATCCGCCATATCATCCACATGAAGAAACTCCCTTTTAGGGGTTCCCGTGCCCCAAATTGATACGCTTGGTGCCCCATCGATCTTTGCCTCGTGGAATCTCTTAATTAAAGCCGGAATTACATGGCTGTTTTCCCCGTGATAGTTGTCTCCGGGTCCATATAAATTCGTCGGCATGACACTTCGATAATCAATTAAGTGCTTAGCGCCATACTGACGGTTATAACTCTCAATCAGTTTAATGCCTGCAATTTTGGAAATTGCATACGGCTCATTTGTAGGCTCCAGCGTGCCAGTAAGCAACGCATCTTCGCTCATTGGCTGAGCACTAAGTCGAGGATAGATACAACTAGAGCCCAAAAACAGCAGCTTGCGAACGCCTGACGCGAATGCCTGATGAATCACATTCGATTCAAGCATCAAATTCTCATAGATGAATTCAGCAGGGTAGGTATTATTTGCATAAATACCTCCAACTTTCGCAGCTGCCAAATAAACCTCGTCAATTTTCTCGCTAGAAAAAAAATCGCGAACTTTTGACTGTTCAGTAAGATCAAGCTCCGCGTGTGTGCGAGTGATGACATCATGCCCCTGTACCAGCAGCTTTCTCATAATGGCTGAGCCGACCATGCCACGATGCCCCGCAACATAAATACGCTTTTTATTAGCCTTCATCGTATACTCCGTCATTGAGGCTTCGTTATCTTTAATTCCCGGCCAATACCGTGATAATCAAACCCAAATGCACTAACCTGATGCGGGTCATATTGATTTCGTCCGTCAAAAATAACAGGCTCGCTCATTAATTTATGAAGCGTCCGAAAATCGGGATATCGAAACGGTTTCCACTCTGTGACCAATACCAAAGCATCTGCATCAATAGTGGCTTCGTACTGCGCATCAGCAAAAACCAATTTTTCTTCAGAAAAATAGCTCTCGGCAAACTCCCTACGAGCAGAGCCGCTTGCTACAGGGTCATAAGCTTTAACCGATGCGCCTGCATTAATTAATGATTCTATAAGCACCTTGCTGGGTGCTTCTCTCATATCATCTGTACCTGGCTTAAATGCCAAGCCCCATACAGCAATCTTTTTGCCCACCAAGTTACCATCAAAATGCAGCTTGATTTTTTCAAAAAGCCTATTCTTCTGGCTTTCATTTCTATTTTCCACTGCCTGAAGAAGTTCTGGCGCTAGCCCTGCCTGTTTAGACATGTTGATTAATGCCTTCACATCCTTTGGAAAGCAGGATCCCCCATAACCTGCCCCGGGATATATAAAATGGAATCCAATTCGGGCATCACTCCCAATTCCCAATCGCACGCTTTCGACGTCAACATCAAGGCGTTCGCATAAGTTGGCAATTTCATTCATAAATGAAATTTTTGTAGCCAACATCGCATTGGCTGCATATTTCGTCATTTCTGCATCGCGAACACCCATAAAGACTGTCCGAGGATTGCTGCGGTTGAAAGCCGCATACAACTCTGACATAACAGCTTTAGCTCTTTCCGAGTCAGCCCCGATAACAATGCGGTCTGGACTCATGAAGTCTCCAACCGCTGCCCCTTCTTTCAAGAACTCTGGGTTAGAAACGACATCAAATTCAATGGATGCACCCCGCTTTATCAACTGGTCCTGAATTGTGTGAGTAACTTTATCGGCCGTTCCTACCGGAACTGTTGATTTGTCTACCACGACCATATATCTATCAAGATTCTTGCCAATTTCTTCTGCGACGGCCAGAACATATTTCAAATCAGCTGATCCATCTTCACCGGGCGGCGTACCAACAGCTATGAATAGGACTTCCGCATCCTTCATGGCTTCTGGCAGTTGGGTAGTAAACAGTAATTGCTTCGATTGATGAGTACGAAGTACTATCTCTTCCAAACCGGGCTCATATATGGGAATAATTCCATTTTTGAGCTTTTCAATTTTGGAAGGATCAATATCGACGCACGTTACGGCATGGCCCATTTCCGCGAAGCATGCGCCCGTAACAAGCCCAACGTATCCTGTACCAATCACACTAATTTTCATCAAGATCACTCAAAATTAAATGCGCATTAGCGCGAACCGTGACCCGTGGCCACCACAAAAAAAGTCTTGAAAAGAATTGCGATATCCGCGAATACGGATAATTCCTTCACATATTGAACATCCAATGCCACTCGCGATTCGTAGCTGAGCCGATTACGGCCGCTAACTTGCCAAAGACCAGTGATACCGGGGCGCACTGCACAATAATATTTCCAATACGCGCCATACAGCTCTTTTTGGTTCGTCATGCATGGCCGCGGACCAATGATACTCATATCGCCTTTTAATACATTCCAAAATTGAGGCAATTCATCTAAACTAGTTTTTCTAATGAATGCACCAAATTTTGTAATCCTTGGATCATTTTCCAATTTTTGAAATTTTTTCCATTGCGCCATTGCAGTCGAATCAGCACTTAAATGCTTCGCCAACACTATATCGGCATCTGGAATCATGGAGCGAAATTTGTAAAATTTGAAGACTCTCCCATTTTTTCCAAATCTCAGTTGCGAATACATCGCAGGACTACCCGACGTAACAATAACGCCGATCCAAAGAACAACGTATAGCCAGCCAAGCAATACAAAAAAAACTATTGACACGAATATATCGATTGCCCGTTTCGAGATTCTTAAAATCAGCGAATGATAGTTTTTGTCAAGCGCATCTACATCATTTGATTTAGCAGATGAAGAGGCCGCCGAAACGGAATGACGATAATTTGGCATTTTCACAACAGTCAATTCTTTTCAAGAGTGCAGGCCTTCGCTATTTGTTACGGCGATAGTGCTAACAGCAATATTTATGCCATAGCGTCAAGCTTCTGATCAACCGCATCAAAAAAGCGTCAGACCTTTCTTATTTTTGATCGAGAGTTTTCTCTCATACAATTTAGTTACCTTGGGTTACAGGTCCGCGTAAAAAATAAGCACTCTTATCTAAACTGAGTGCCTATGTGAAGATACCGCGCCACACGCGATTTTTATTGCTTACCCTTTGACATTGCCTTGATACGCATATTGCGTGTACCGATACCGTCCGTATTTGTAACCGTAGCTTCCGTAATGTCTTCTAGAGAAATCCATAGCATTAAACAAGACACCGCTAACGGCCCGCCCTGCATGAGCCAGACGTCTCGCGCTTTCATGTAGTTCACCCAGCTGCGTATGCTCTGCGCGTGCAACCAAAAGTACCGTACCAACATGAGGGGCGATTGCAGCCGTATCGGCGGCCACAAGGACAGGAGGACTGTCAATAATTACTAAGTCATATCTGGCCGATAGATCTCCGAGTGCTTTTTCAAAGGACTCGCTCATTAGCAACTCGGCAGGATTCGGAGGTAATACGCCAGTAGTTATCAAGTCCAAATTAGGAACAATTTGCCTCCTCAATGCGCGTTCAATATCGATGCCGCCAGCGATCAATTCTGATAATCCCTTGGTACGGGAAATACCAAAATATTGATTGATATACCCTTTTCTAAGGTCCGCATCAATTAGCAATACCCGTTTTCCGGCAGCGGCCATAATCGCGGCGAAATTAACCGACACAAAGCTTTTCCCCACTCCTGGTGTTCCGCCTGTGATAAGTACTCTGTTATCCGGCGCTTCCAACATAGCAAATTGGAGTGCAGTACGAAGGCTGCGCAAACTCTCAATCGCCAAATCCTGAGGGTGGCTAAGCGCTAATAGGTGAATTCCGGCAACCCGATTCTCGGCACTTCTGGCGAGTTGCAGCTGAACTTCACTTAGAGGAATAGTGCTATAGACATTTAAGCCAGTATGCGCCTCGATTTCCTGAGGATTTCTAATCCCACCCAAGAAAGTACTTCTTGCGATCGCGGTGATCACGCCAATAACGGCACCAGCCAAAATAGACAGTGCGATCACTAAAGCTTTTTTTGGCTTAACCGGCTCTTCCGGCATGACAGCCTCATCAAGCAGGCGGACATTTCCAACCTTGCCTTCTTTAGCTAGCTGCATTTGCAAGGAGCTATTGAGAAGCGACTGGTATAAATCGGTATTTACTTTTATATCGCGCTGCATGCGGACTGTGTCCTGCTGCAAGATCGGCATCTGCTTAATTCTTGAATTAACAACATCGATTTCTTTATTCCAAGCGGCAATTTGCTCATCTAGCGTTTGAACGCTCGGATGTTTTTCGGTAAAACGACTTAGTAAATCACGGCGTTTTTGTTGTGCATCAAGTAAGCTTGCTTGCAATGCAATTACCTGGGTTAAAGCATTTTTTGCTTCGTCATCTAGACTGACAGTTCCATGTTGATTTCTATATTTGTTATATATATCCTCAGATTGCTCAAGTTGTTTTTTAAATTGAGGCAGCTGATTATCCAAGAATCCAAGCGTCTTTAATGCTTCCGCAGCCTTCCGATCTATATTTTGCCGAACATATAGGCGTCCAACTTCATTAAGCAACTGCGTCAATTTTTCAGGGTTACGACTCTGCAAACTTGTATCGAGTACGCCAGATTGCTTCCCCCGCTCCACGACCTTTATGTCGTCCTGCAAATCATTAAGCGTCAAAAGCTTGGAAAATCGCTTAATCTCAAACTGAGCACCAACCTTACCTTCCACCGAGCTAACGAGGATATCGAACCGCCCATCTGGGCCGCTAACTAACAGCGGCTTGCCGAAATAGCCATTTAGCGGTGTGGACAGTTGAGAATTTTCAATTAAGTACGCGCCATTATCTTTAATGGTCAAAGTGAATTTCGTAGATTCAAAATCTACAGGCACATCAAACTTCGGAACATATATTTTTTCTGTGCCGTAGACATAGCCACCCAAACCCATAAAACCCGGGTTGGAATTTTCCTTTGCACGGCGAGCCAGCCAGCTGCCTATAACTGGAAAATATCTTGGCTGTGCTTCAATGTAGAGCTTTGTGTTCTCAACAGCCTGACCCAATATCATTCTGGAGCGAATAATCTCAATTTCACCAGCGGCAGGTGTTTTTACATCAAACAAACTAGAAGCAGCATCACCTAAAAAACTTCCCGCCGATTTGTCAGAATCTTCGACTTGAATAAGTATATTTGCCTCATAGACGGGACGCGAAAACAAAGCGTAAGCGGCACCAAAAAACAGCGCGAGTAATGTAATGAAGATTATTAGCCAACGATTATCAAGCACTATATCGAAGTACTCGGCAAAATTCACCTCATCGTTATTATCATCCACGGCTGATGTAGGCAATGTAACTTGTTGCTGTGCATTCATTTTGATTCAAAACTATTAATCTTGTTTATGCGCTCAACCCATGCCGTTGCACCGTTCTCTATTAGTTCCAAGGCGTACTCAAATGCAAATTGCGGCTTTTGGTAAGGATCAGGCACGTCCTGTTTCAATGATTCTGCAATTCTAAATATTTTGCCTCGGGCCGATGGATATCGCTGCTCGATGAGTTTCTTCTGGAATGTATCCATCACCAAAATCAACTCTGCTTGCTGACATAAGCCTAAATTAATCTGTTGGGCTCGATGAGATGAGATATCAATTCCACGGGAAAGCATTAGCTGCTGTGCAAGCGGATCAGCGCTATGCCCAACCAAAGCAGCAGTGCCTGCGGAAAATACCTTTCCATTTTCAAGCCGAGACTGAAATAATCCTGCTGCCATAGGACTTCTACAGATATTTCCAATACAAACAGTGAGCACCACAGTCATCGCGTTGCAGCCTCACTGCCCAGATTCACTACTTCGGCGGATGGCAAAATTAAGCTAACAATACGATTCCAGATAACCAGTGGGACCGGGTCAATATAAACAACGTCTTTTGGCTTAAGAGGGAATTTTTCCGCCAACGCTAATGAGATAGGATTCTTAGAATCTAAGTGAAAAACCTGCGCATTACCTTGAGAACCGTTTCTAATGACATATATCTGGCCTGTATTTGCCGTCAATAGATTAGGTCCACCCGCTTCTCCGAGTGCGTCGTTCAGGCTTAGACGACCATTTCGCATTAACAATGCTGATGGCTTTAATATTTCACCCATAACATATACTTTACTTTCCTCACGGTTTCGCACATTCACTAAATCACCACTCTGCAATGGAATAGAACCCGCATCTGATCCTATGTCTTGCAAATATGGCAGATCCAGTCGATATGTTCTATCACTACGTGTCAGCGTTACAAAAGATCGGTCACCTGCAGCAGTAATACCACCAGATCTACTGATGGCCTCCGCCAAAGTCATTGGGACGTCAGTGAAAATTTGAACTCCTGGAACTCTTACTTCACCTTCGACATATACTCGCCTGCTTCGAAATGCCTGAATTCGAACAGTTACTTGAGGATCTTTTATATATACAGAAATTGCCTTGGAAATTAAATCCGTCGCTTCTATTTCCGTTAATCCTTCAAGCTTTAATCTTCCTACATATGGAAAACTAATTAACCCAGTCGAACCCACAATGAAACCAGGCGCAACACTGACCCCTGTAGGATCAGATTGCTGGGAAATAACGGCGCCGGCGTTTGGCAATAGCTCTGGATGGTCATAAACAATTACACCG
Organism: Variovorax sp. GW821-FHT10B04; assembly: GCF_059415645.1. NCBI lineage: Bacteria > Pseudomonadati > Pseudomonadota > Betaproteobacteria > Burkholderiales > Comamonadaceae > Variovorax > Variovorax sp. GW821-FHT10B04. Next base: position 48,052 of record NZ_JBWKNQ010000014.1, on the reverse strand, counting down.
ACGACGTCTCCCGGGCCGATGGTATACGTTGGAGCCTTTCCAAACAGTTTTTTAATTTCGTCAGGAACATCTGACGGTGCAGCCTTTGCCTGCGCTCGAATTAGCGAAAGCGATATAGGTGTAAGGACGCCTTCTGGTGCGGTCGCATCAACTGGGGGATCTTCAACCAAGGGCCTATACCCAATAATATGCTGGCGGTCGACCCCTGTTGATTCGCTGCCTGCTGTCACAAATCCAAAACCCGGCATGGCACAACCTTGTAGGAAAATGACGCAACTGAGGCCACATGCAGAAAAAAGCCTCCGATTTTTAAAACTCAATTTACTCTCCACAATATCTAAGTGCGATTTTCGGTTGAATAACAGTATTTACTATTTTTCTGCTGCGCTACGAATTCTGGCCATATTTTCTTCGAAATAATCTGCGCCTGCTCGATCGGAGTTAAAAATTCGATCGAGTGCAGAAGCTCCTACAAATACGCCCTGAGAAGTCGTGATGTAATTCAACCCACCTACCTTTGTTTCTACGCCATAGGACCACCGCGCCGCCCCGGTAATTTGCGCGTGATAAGTTGGATTCATATCCTTTCTTGGCGTAAGTGGGAAGATCAATTCAATACCGGCAAAGGTGCGCGATTTGCTCTCGTAGATATATTTTGTACTTCTAATGTATAAATTTAGAGCAACATCATCAAACCACTGTGTCACTAAAAACTGTCCGCCTCTATCGCCATACAGGTATTGTCCCGCAGTGACTTCAAAATCCGTTTTTGTCGGTGTAAACGAATACCGATAACTTGCTAATACCGTTCGCGCATCACGAGGTAAATAGTAGTCGTAGGCTGTGGTGCGCTCAAACTTTCCACCTTCGATACCAAACCTATGATGACCGTCGAAGGGCTCCCAGCGCAATTCGCCATATAGGCCTCTATATTCCGAATTGATTCTTCCGGCTGCAAAGTGAGCAGTCAATGCTGTTGCACCCCAGCGGGATGCCGCTTTCGCATTACTTTCACCAAATAGATATTCAAGCGGCACGCGCATTACTTGATGAAACAGCGCCTTATCAGTTACGTTGACAAGACGATCTGCGCCATAAACCGCAGTTGGCTTAAAGTCGCTAGTCTCGTTCACCGGCGACACATGGCTCCATTCGAGATAAGCACCTTGCCAAAGCGGCTGCTGAACCGTTGACCGAATGCCTGCTGAATAATCCAGAACACCGTATTCAGTTGCAATGCTTGTTCGAACTACCGGCTGAAAAATAAATCGCGCGGTCTTCCAACTTGCGCTATCGCCTTCCACCTGCCACTGTGCACCGCGTACCAAAGACGCGACCTCATCAGTCCCAGGTGTATGCAAAGTTCCTGCCAAACAGCGCGCTGGCCTCATTGCGATCCAGTCTGCAAGGCAATCAGCTTGCCCGGTCACTCCCACAACTGCAACCTGTCTCTGTGTCAATACCAAGCGATATCCGGCTCGAAATGCTCCGAGATGACGTGCAATTACACCCAGCGCGACGCCCAAGCCATCCGCTGTGTTGACGTTGTAGGTGGCGTTATTTATTTGAATTGCGATAGAACCTGTTGGCATGCGGCCGACATAAATATCCTCAAATCCTTTGGCTCGCAGCGCGGCGGCCAATAGATTAAGTTCTTCATTTGGCACTCCAGCTCCCGTGATGGCATCGACGGTGGATGGCTTACTGCTTAATCCAGGCTCGGTTTTCGCACTAGCAGGTGTAATGACTTCTAAAGGCTCAGATTTGGGTAGGCCTGCAGATGAAAACGCACGAATAGTAGAAGATTCTGCGGGCGGACGCTCGGCTCCAGATATTTCTTCGAATGGCTCACTATGGATATTGGTCGCTTCGACATAGTTTCGGGCGGTTCGAATTTCCGGCACTTTGTACAGTGGGATATTCAATCCCACGTTGATCCAGTTACGGGAACCTTTGTTATCTCCATGTATACGAGTCGTTGCCCCCACACTTGCCGACCATCCCGCTGGCAGCCAATCTGATGGTGCGAATACCCGAGCACCCGCCCAAGCATTGCCAGCGTCGTATTCCAACTGTGCTTGCAGCCAACTCCATGGGCGGTACGCTGCGCTGCCGAAGAAACCATCAAGCGACGTCGTTCCCCCAATTTGGCCTGCAGATTTTCGTGCGTAACCAGCGCTTAAATCAAAATTTGGCGGACTATACGTCGCTACCCCGTAAATGGTGCGAAAGAAATTGGCACTGCCGCCGAAATCCGTGGCACCTGCGGCAACTTTAAATTGCTTCTTTTCATCCAGCGAAATCCCGCCTTTGAAATTGAACGATAAATCGCGTATGCCGCAATTATCGGTATAGCAATTCGTCTGGATCTTGTTTGTCGCCATGCGACCAGATATCTCCAGAAACGGTAACATGCCAAAGCCCACGACAACGTTATGTCCGCTCGTACCATATTTCGAGTATTTACTTCCTACAGTGGGTCCGCCGACGATCTCGTTATCGTAGGACATGCCGACACTTCCCCAAGGCAAGAGATCAGCCGTTGGTGTTACAGATAATCCGGTGTATCCAGCCGCGCTCATGACACTCTGTTGCGCGGAAGAGGGCTGCGCAACGCCCAATCCCACCAACATCACCGCTGCACCCACGCCACCAATACGTACCATCGCTCGCCCTTAACACCCCTGCCGCCGGGGCACTAAAAAAAAATCGAAGGGCAGCGGGGTGCCACCCTTCGATTCATTGACCTGCTCTCACGAGCACGGGAATCAGGTGCCCGAACCGGAGCCGCCTGTACCGCCCGTGCCGCCGGTGGCACCCGTAGCACCATTGGTTGGCGTCGGCAGTGCATCACCAGCCGCCTTCGCAGAAGCCAACACCGATGCCTTCACAACACCATTGGTCAGCAAAACCGCCGCAGTGTTATCAAGAACCAAGTCAAGCGGCGAGCCAACCACAAAGCCTGTTGATTCGTAATTGACAGAAGAAGCAGCAGCCAAAATTGCATCTGCCTCGGCTGCAGTGTTACCCGCAGCAATCAGGGCAGCCTTGGCAACGGCAATCGCGGCATTGCGATATCCCGTCATCGAAGCATCAGACGAAACCGAAGCTGCAAATGCCGGATCGGACTGAATCTTTGCGAGGAACTGAGCCAGCGTCAGGCTCGTAGAACCCGAAGCAGAAGCCGCGAGCATTGCTTCGACCATCAGGTCCGTCAGCGGGGTGAAGTTGGCCGAAGTTCCCTTGGCCAGCACGCCGCGATAAACGATCGGCCCCAAGGTCGCGGTGCCAATGCAGGGGTACAGGATGGACGTTTCAATGGTCGTGTACTTGCCGTTGGCATCCGTCGATCCGGTAAGAACGGCGTTGTTGGCGCAAGTCAGTCTGACGGCTGCATTGGGCCCAAGAGCCTTACCGGTCGCCGCCGTACCGCTGACCGTGACGTTGGTACCCACGCCGTCACCACCACCGCCACCACCACCGCAAGCAGCCAAAACAGCCAACATGCTTGCAGACACAACGGCCCGCATCGCCTTCGAACCCAAGAACTTGTTCATAAAAATCCCCCGCTCAGTAAGTCAAAGCGACTCAGTTCGTTCAGTGATGGGCTTGCATCGCGGTCGCTGGGGCACGGCGCAAGAGGGAAACCACCACTCGAAAAAATCTTCTTTAGTTGACAGTCTGTGACCACTGTCAGGGTAAGTCTAATTGAACATTTTTGCGTTTGTGCACTTTTTCATGCGGTAACTTGTCGCCACTGAAAGGAGTATTGACAACGGTGCATTTTCTGCACCTCCGACCAGCGCGTTTTCACCAAAATCGGGCATATATACTTCTAAAGTATTAATATTTGGTTTCAACACGGTCACGCCCCAGCGCCTTGCTTGTGTACAGCGCCTCGTCTGCACGGGCGAGGATGAGGTCGATCGTTTCCATGCTGCCCTGGTAGCTTGCAATTCCCATGCTCACTGTGAGCGGCTGGAGGCCCAACTCGGCCAAAGTTGTATCCGATTGAAAGGACTGCATCAACCGAGTGCGAAGATTTTGAGCAGTCGCCAGGGCTGCGTGGGTGTCCGTTTGGGGCAGCAGCGCCAGAAACTCCTCGCCGCCATAGCGCCCCAGCACGCCCTGCCCGCTCAGCCCCTGCTGCAGGCGCGCGACCATCTCGCGCAGCACCTCGTCGCCGACGAGGTGGCCGTAGGTGTCGTTGACCGCCTTGAAGTGGTCGACGTCGATCATCAGCAGCGACATCGCACCACCTTGGCGCTTGCACCGTGCCAGTTCGGCCTCGCACGCGTCGAGGACGGCCCGGCGGTTCAGCACGCCGGTCAGCGGGTCGTGGCTCGCCAGAAACTCGAACTCGACGCGGACCCGGTCGGTCGCCATCAGCACGCCGGCGATGCTCATGAACAGTGCGGTCAGCGAATACATGACGATGTAGAGCGATTGCACCCAGGTGGCCTCGAGCAGGTCGTTGCCCGACAGGCCGCCCAGCGCACTCAGGCAGCGCACGCCAGCGACGATCGCCTGCATCATGAGGATGCCGGTCATGAAGAGCATGTCGAAGTCCCTGACGCCGTGGCGCAGGTACTGGCGGGCGTGCGCCACGAAGAGCGCCGACACCGCGGCGGTGAAGACCGCCAGGCGCACGCTGTAGTCAGGTTGCCGGTAGGTGAACCATGCGAGCACCATCGCCATGACCACGTTGATGGCCGTCCAGCGCCGGGTGTTGCGCGTGCGCCCCAGGAAGAGCTGACTGCCTGCGTAATAAAGAACACAGCCTTGGAAAAGCAAGCCGTTGGCCAGGACGACGCTGATGGCGTCGGGCACGACGCCGCGCAGCGCGAACATTACGGTGCTCAAGAAGCACAGCAACGGGCCCCAGGTCCATTCGCGCAGGCCGCGGATGCTGGGCGGGTAGCTGCGCCGCATGAAGAACAGCACCACGGCCATCACCAGCCCCATGACTCCCGCAACGACGATGACGGACCGCGGATCGAGCGCTATCGAAGAAGGTTGCATCAGCAGGGTGGGCCGCAAAAAGTCAGCAAACGTAAAGAAGCGGGATTTTGACACCCCCTTGGCTTACGACTGTCAATGAAGGTACAACGCACATTCCAACAGGAGACAAAACCCCATGAATGCAAATACCCAAGGTGAAGTCCGGCAACTGGTGTCGGCCGAAGAATGGCAATTGCGCGTCGACCTTGCCGCGTGCTACCGGCTGGTAGCGCTCTACGGCTGGAGCGACCTCGTCTTTACCCACATCAGCGCGCGCGTGCCGGGGCCGGAACACCATTTTTTGATCAATCCTTACGGGCTGATGTTCGACGAGATCACCGCGTCGAGCCTGGTCAAGGTCGACGCCCAGTGCAACAAGGTGATCGACTCGCCCTACCCGGTCAACCCCGCGGGCTTCGTCATCCACAGCGCCGTGCATGCGGTGCGCGAAGACGTTCAGTGCGTGCTGCACACCCACACGCGCGCCGGTGTGGGCGTCAGCGCACAAAAACAGGGCGTGCTGCCGATCAGCCAGCAGAGCACCTTCGTGCTCGCCTCGCTGGCGTACCACGATTACGAGGGCGTGGCCTTCCGCGACGACGAAAAGCCGCGGCTGCAGGCCGACATGGGCGAAGCCAACTTTCTGATGCTGCGCAACCATGGCCTGCTGACCTGCGGCAAGACCATCGCGGACGCCTTCCTCGGCATGTACGTCTTCGAAAGCGCCTGCCAGATCCAGGTCGCGGCCCAGGCCGGCGGCGGCGAACTGACCCAGGTCGACCCGCGCATCGTCGAAGGCGTCGGCCAGGCCATGAAGGTGCAGACCGGCGGCATGGGCGGCAGCTTTGTCTGGCCGTCGCTCATCCGCAAGCTGGACCGCACCGACCGAAGCTATCGCGATTAAAGTTTTGCCCATGACCCTGACCACCGCCTCCTCCAATTCCTCGTCCGCTTCTGTGGCGCTGCCCGCGTCGCTGACCGCCCGCTTTGCGCCGACCGGCGTGCTGCGCGCGTCCATCAACCTCGGCAACCCGATCCTCGCGAACCGCGACCCGGCCAGCGGCGAGCCTGTCGGCGTGTCGATCGACCTGGCGCGCGAACTGGGCCGGCGGCTGGGCGTGGCGGTGGAGCTGGTGGTGTTCGACAAGGCTGCGCAGTCGGTCGACGCGGTGCGCGCCGAAAAGGCCGACATCGGCTTCTTCGCGATCGACCCCGCCCGGGGAGAAGGCCTGCGTTTCACGGCGCCCTACATACTGATAGAAGGCAGCTACCTGGTGCCGGGCGCCTCGGCGCTGCAGGCCAACGGCGACGTCGACCGCGCCGGAACGCGCGTCGCGGTCGGCTCAGGCAGCGCTTACGACCTCTTCCTCACGCGGGAGCTGAAGGACGCGCAGATCGAGCGCGTGCTGAATGCCCAGGCGGTGGTCGACGCGCTGCGTTCAGGCCAGGTCGACGTAGCCGCCGGCATCCGCAAGCAGTTGGCGACGATTTCTGCGTCCGACGCGTCGTTGCGGCTGCTGCCGGGGCGCTTCATGGTGATCCAGCAGGCGATGGGTTTGCCCGCGGGGCGCGGGGAAGACGCGGCGGTGGCGCTGGCCGCTTTCGTCGAGGAGATGAAGAGCAGCGGCTTCGTGGCCGACGCGATGGCGCGGCATGGCATCGATGGCGCCAGCGTGGCGCCACCGGCCTGACCGGCCCGCCCGCCTCGCCGCTCACTCCGCCGCGATGTGGTGCGACTTGATGATGCCGGCCCAGGTGGCCGTCTCATTGCGGATGGCCGTCGCAAACTCGGCGGGCTTCATCGTCGACACGGTCATGCCCTGCCCCAGCAGGCGCTCGCGCACGTCCGGCTGGGCGAGCATCTGGGCCGCGTCTTTCGCCAGCTGCTCGGCCACCGCGGGCGGCGTGCCGGCCGGCGCCAGCAGGCCGTACCACGAGGTCACGGTCACGCCCGAAATCCCCTGCTCCGCCAGCGTCGGAATGTCCGGCGCAGCCGGGCTGCGCTGCTGCTCGGTGATGCCGAGCACCACGAGCTTGCCGTTCTTGATGAAGGGCAGCGTGGTCGGCAGGTTGCTGAACAGGATGGGCACGGCGCCGCCGAGCACGTCGTTGAGCGCCGCGGCACTGCCCTTGTAGGGCACGTGCAGGATGTCGGTGCCGGTCTGCTGCTTGAACAGCTCGCCCGCCAGGTGCAGCCCGCTGCCGACGCCGGGTGACGCATAGGACAGCGTGTTGGGCCTGGCCTTCGCCTGCGCCACCAGGTCTTTCGCCGTCCGGATGCCCGACGCCGGGTTGGCCACCAGCACGTTGGGCGTCTTGGCCAGCATGGTGATCGGCACGAAGTCCTTCTGGATGTCGAACGGGAAGTTCTGCATCAGCGTCGGGTTGATGGTGAGGTTGCCCGCGGGCACGACCAGCAGCGTGTGGCCGTCGCCCTTGGCGCGCTTGACCTTCTCCATGCCGATGTTGCCGGCCGCGCCCAATGGGTTGTCGACCACCGACACCGTGCCGTAGCGCTTGGCCAGCCCGTCGGACAGGATGCGCGCCAGCATGTCGGTCGGGCCGCCGGCCTGGAACGGCGTGATGACCATGAAGCGGTCGGACGCGAGCTGCTTCTCGACAGCGGTCATGTTGTTCGCGGCGTTCGCGGCGTTCGCGGCGGGCTGGGCGGGCTGGGCGACGGCCGGGCCAACCAGGCCAGCCAGCGTGAGCGCCGAGGCCAGGACGGCCGTGCGGCGGGAGATGTTCAAAGGGGCGTTCATCGGTTGCGTGCGTTGATGCGTATTTGCGGAGGTGGAAAGGTTCACAGAGCGAGCGCGGCCACGCGGTTGCGCAAGGCGCGCACCGCGCTGTAGACGGTCAGTGCCGACGACTTCGGGTTGGCCGGCAACGGCTTGTTGCGCATGCGCAGCTCGAAGCTGCCGAAGGCGCCTTCGGCTTCGAGCTCGTGCGTGTTCTCGCTGACGGCCGGGTCGGCGATGAGCCGCACGCGGGTCGCGTCGAGGCCGAGCCCGGCCAGGGACACGGTGGCCGCGACGTTGGCGTTCTTGGGGTACAGCGTGGCGGCCTCGCGCGCGCTGCCTTCGAAGATCACCGTGGCCTCGCGCAGCGCGCCGAGGTCGTGGGCGGCGTCGGCGGGCGTGCCCTTCCATGCCAGCGGCGGCTTGCGGCCGGTGTAGCGCACATGGGCCAGCCCACCGACGGCGGCGGCCGACAGCGCGTCGATGCCGCCGATGGCGCCGGCAATCAGCTGCACCTGGGTGCCGCCTTGCCGCGCCGCGGCTTCGAGCTGCTCGGGCAGGCCCGCGACGGCGAGCGCACCGACGGACGCCACCACGCACGGCACGCCGCGCGCCAGCGCCGGCAGCACGTGCTGCGCGATGGCGCCGTGGCCGGCGGCCTCGATCACGAGATCGATGCCTTCGTGGGGCACGGCCTGCACCACGGTGGCAGCCGGCGCCAGCGCCCGCGCCACGGCGGTCGCCTGCGCGGCGCCGGTGGCCGACGCGACGATGGCCGCGACCTGCAGGCGCTGGTCGTGCCGGATGAGTTCGAGCAGCGCGGTGCCGATGGCGCCGCAGCCGACGAGTGCAATGCGGGCGGTGTGGATCGAATGCGTCATGTGCTACCTGTACGGGATGTGGCTCGCGCCAGGGAGGGTTGGTGGTTCAGCAGGCCCGACAGCTCGTCGGCCGTGGCGCGCACACGCGCCACCAGTTCGTCGGCGCCGGCCTCGTCGATGCGGCCGGCGGTGATGGTGGCGCCGAGTGCGGCCACGATGTGGCCGGTGTGGTCGCGCACCGGCGCCGCGACGGCCGACACGTGCGATTCGAAGAAGGCCTCGCCCAGCACGTAGCCACGCTGGCGGTCGGCCTGCACCATGTCGAACAGCGCACTCACGGTGCGCGGCGTGCTGTCCGAAAAGCTCTCGAGCACGTCTTCGGGGAACAGCGCCTGCAACGCCGGCAGGTCGAGTTCCTCCAGCAGGATGCGGCCGAGCACGGTCGCGTGCGCCGGCATGCGGGTGCCGACGCTGACTGCGCTGTTGAACGGTGTCGGCGGCGACACCTTGGCGACGTAGACGATCGAACGGCCGTCGCGCACGCCGAGGTTGCAGGGATAGCGGATCTCGTCGCAGAGCCGGCGCAGCAGCGGCTGGCCCAGCTCGGTCAGCTCCAGCGAATTGAGGTACTCGAAGCCGAGGCGCAGCACGGCCAGGCCGAGCCGATAGTCGCGGCCGCCGTCGGCGCGCTCGATGAAGCCCATGTTTTCCAGCGTGTTGAGCAGCCGGAACACGGTGGAGCGCGGCAGGTCGAAGCGCCGCGCCAGATCGGGCGCCGACAGCGTGCGGTTGTCCCGGCTGAATTCGCTCAGGATGCGCAGCCCCCGTTCGAGTGCGGGCACGGTGTAGCGGTCGGGCGATTCTTCTTCGGTCATGGCATCGGCGCGTTGCGCAGCAGGGCCTGGGCGACGAGTCCCGGCTGTTCAAGATAGGACGCGTGGCCTGCGGCCGGGATGGATTGCAGCGCCACGCCGCAGGCCGCGGCGATTTCGGCGCAGGCCGATGGCGGCGTGACCACGTCGAGCGAGCCGCAGAACACCTCGCACGGCACGGGTGGCGGCAGGTGGCGCAGCAGGTCGTCGCCGCACAGCAGCTCGATCGCCTGGCGGTAGCCGCCGTCGTTCAACCGCGCCATGTTCCAGCGGACCCAGGCGCGGGCCGCGTCGTCCGCACCGTCGGACAGCAGGCGCCCGGTGCGCTGCGCCGCCATGCCGGCGATGCCCAGCGCCTCCAGCGTGGCGAGCCGCTCGCTGCGGACTTCGGCGCTGCGCGCGGCACGATCGGCGCTGCCGTAGCCACGCGCCGGGCTGATCAAGACCAGCCGGGCGACGCGCTCGGCCCCGAGCGCCCGCGCCGTGGCAGCCGCCGCAAAGGCGCCGAGCGAATGGCCGACCAGCACGCAGCGGTGGATGTCCATGGCATCGAGCAGCGCGTGCAGACGGCTGGCGTAGTCGTGCGCGGTCGGTCGAGGCGATTCGAGCGGCGTTGACGCGCCGTAACCCGGCGCGTCCCAGGCGATGACGCGTGCATGCGGCGCGAGCCGGTCGGCCACGGGCCACCACGACGCCGACCCGGAGCCGATGCCGTGCAGGCAGACCAGCACCGGCGCGCTGGCGGCGCCGTCGCGCGGCCCGCATTCGCGCACCGTGATCTGCGCGACCTGTGCATCCGGCCGGCCGACGGCGACCTGCCGCTGCGCAAAGCCGCGGGCCATGCGCGCCAGCGCGTCGGCGTCGACAGCAACGTCGTTCATCGATGCGCTCAGCGCTTGATGCTGGCCAGCGGATGGTCCGCCGGATAGGTCGGCGTGACCGGCTTCTTCGCGCCGAGCATCACGCACATGAGCGCGTCCTCATCGCCGATGTTGATCTCTTCGCGGTAGACGCCGGGCGGCACCGAGATCAGGTCGCGGTCGGTCATGATGGTTTCGAAGCGCTCGCCGTCCTTCTCGATGACGACCTTCAGCTTGCCGCGGATCAGGAAGAACACCTCTTCCACATCGGTGTGCAGGTGCGACGGGCCTTCGTGGCCGGCCGGAATCACCATGGTCGAGAAGGTGAAGTTCTCGGCCGCCACCGTGTTCACGTCCTTCGCGACGCCGGTGCCGCCGGTGCCGACATAGCGCATCTGCGCGCGACGGTATTTCGGGTCGAAGTCGGCCTGGAACTTCAGCGCGTCCCAGTCGTACTTGCGGGTCGCGTAGCGCGCGATGCGGGTGCTCATCCACGCGTCGAGGCTCGCGCCTTCGGGGCGCTCCCAGCTGGCCGCTGGCTGGAGAGTGGGCTGATCGGACATGTCGCTCATGGGTGTTCCTTGGGTTGATGCTGGGCTTGTCTCGGTTCGTTTGTTTCACTGATAAAACAGTGATCTATCAATGAAACAACAGCCCAAAGAATATCAAGCGATCCGGCGAAGTCTTGCGTTGGATCAACAAGCCCGAGCGTTCCTCTCACCCATGTTTTCCGGGTGAAACGAAAAAGGCCTCCGGCGCCGGGCGCGGGAGGCCAGGGGGGCCATGAGGCTTCGGTTGATTGGTGGCGCGCTCTCCGGCTGTTGCTCCCTCTCCCGCCGGGAGAGGGCTGGGGTGAGGGCAGCCCCGACGCTCTTAATATGTTTCTCATTTCAGTCAATCACCCCTTTATGACTAGAATGAGCAGCAATGCCAGCCGCCTCCCCGCAACTTGCCGCCCCAGTCACCGCCCGTCTCGCCGCGATAGGCGTCACGCTTCGCGCCCGCCGCAAGCAATTCCGCATCAATGCAACCACCATGGCCGAGGCAGCCGGCATGTCTCGCGTCACGCTCCATCGCATCGAGCGTGGAGAAGCGTCCGTCACCATGGGCGCGTATCTCAATGCGATGGCCGCGCTGGGCATGGGCTTTGAGTTGACCGCACCGGAGGACAGCCCACAGACCTCACAGGCGTCGGCTGTTCCGCACGCACAACCGACCGGACTTCCCGCCCCCATCCGGCTTGCCGATTACCCGCAGCTCCGGCAACTCGCATGGCACCTGCCGGGCGCGGTCGAACTCCCGCCGGAAACCGCCTTTTCGCTCTACGAGCGCAATTGGCGGCACGTCGACCGCGCGCACCTCGAGCCGGCCGAGCAGGCACTGATCGACCGCCTCGTTGCAACCTTGGGCAAGGGGCATCTTCTTGTTTGAGCGCGTTCACCATCAACGCATCGAGTCGGTGTTGCTGGCACTTGATGCACCTTTGCTGCGCGCTTGTGGGTGCCTCTTTGGCGGCGGTACCGCCATGGCGCTGCGTTATGGCGAGTACCGCGAATCCGTCGACATCGATTTTTTGGTGTCCGACATCGACGGCTACCGGCAGCTCCGCCAGAAGATGACCGGTACGGACGGCGTGCAAGCCGTTGCTCGCAAGGACGGTCGCCTGACGCAGCTGCGCGAGGTGCGTGCGGATCAGTACGGCATTCGCACCATCGTCGATGCCGGCGGCGTGGGCATCAAGTTCGAGATCGTGCTGGAAGGGCGTATCTCGCTCGAGGCTCCCCGTGATGACGACCGGATCGCGGGGGTGTCGACCTTGACGCCGCTCGACATGGCGGCAGGAAAGCTGCTGGCCAATTCCGATCGTTGGGCGGACGACAGTGTTTTCAGTCGCGACTTGATCGATCTCGCCATGATGCAGCCCGATGCAGCGCTTCTTCGGCGGGCCAAGGACAAGGCCGCCGCTGCGTATGGCAACAGTGTGGAGGCCGATCTGCGCCGCGCTGGGGAGCGGCTGTTGGCGCGCGACGGCCGGCTCGCGCAATGCATGGAGGCTATGCGGATGACGACAGCGCCGGCATGGGTGAGGCAGCGGATCAAGGACGTGCTTTCGAGGCGATAGCTGGCGTTGCGCGGGTACCGCCCTCACCCCAGCCCTCTCCCGGAGGGAGAGGGAGCAGCAGCCGGAGCACGAGGCGCGGCCCCATCCAATCAATACGTCTTGTACGGCAGGAACTTGCCCGACAGCACCACGTTCACGCGGTCGCCCTTCGGGTCGGCGGTGCGCTGGATGTCCATGCTGAAGTCGATCGCGCTCATGATGCCGTCGCCGAATTCCTCGTGGATCAGTTCCTTGATCGTCGTGCCGTACACGCTGACGATTTCATACCAGCGGTAGATCAGCGGATCGGTCGGCACCGGCGTGGGCAGCGAGCCCTTGTACGGCACGACCTGCAGCCACTTCTGCTCCTCGTCGGTCAGACCGAAGATCTCGCCGATGACGGCGGCCTGCGGCGCGTCGAAGGTCATCTGGCCGAGGCAGCCGGCCGTGGTCCATTCCTTCGACAGGCCGACTTTCGTGGCGACGTCGGCCCACTGGATGCCCTTGGCAACCTTGGCGGTGATGATCTTTTCGGTGACTTCGTTGCGGTTCATGGTGATGGCTCCTTGTGACATGAGGAAGGTGAAAAGGTCAGGCCGCGACGGCGCGGCCGATGAGGAAATCGACGATCTGGTTGCGCAGCGGGTAGTAGCCCGCCAGGTGATGCAGGCCGGCGCGCGTGCGCTCGCGCGGCAGCGGGTTGACGACGGTGGCCGCCACGCTGCCGGGCTGGTAGCCAGCGGGCGTGTCGGCGCCATTGCGCATCAGCAGGATGCGGTCGGCCAGCAGGATGGCTTCGTCGACGTCGTGCGTGATCATGAAGACGGTCTGCTGCGTCTGCCGCACGATGCCGATGAGCTCGTCCTGGATGGTGCCGCGCGTGAGCGCATCGAGCGCGCCGAAGGGCTCGTCCAGCAGCAGCATCCGCGGCTGGATCGCGAAGGCGCGCGCGATGCCGACGCGCTGCTTCATGCCGCCCGAGAGCTGCGACGGCTTCTTGTCGATCGCGCCCTGCAACCCGACCAGCGCAACGAAGCGCTCGACGTGTTCATCGACCTGCGCGGCCTTCCATTCGGGCCAGCGCGATTCGACCGCGAAGGCGATATTGCGGCGCACGCTGAGCCACGGCATCAGCGCGTGGCTCTGGAACACGACGCCGCGCGACAGGCTCGGGCCGACGATCTCGCGGCCGTCCATGAAGGCGTGGCCGGTGCTGGCGGTGTCGAGCCCGGCCAGCACGTTCAGGATGGTCGTCTTGCCGCAGCCCGAGTGGCCGATGATGCAGACGAACTCGCCGCGCTCCATGGTGAAGGACACGTCGGCGAACACCGGGCGCGCAGGCACATACGACTTGCCGAGCTTCTCGACGCGCAAGAAATCACTCGGCATAGGTCACCTTGCGTTGCAGGGCCGCGAAGGCCAGGTCGAGCAGCATGCCGACCACGCCGATCACCAGGATCGCGAAGATCACGTTGGTCAGCGACAGGTTGTTCCACTCGTTCCACACGAAGTAGCCGATGCCGGTGCCGCCGACCAGCATCTCGGCCGCGACGATCACCAGCCAGGCGATGCCCATGCTGATGCGCATGCCGGTGAGGATGGTCGGCGCGGCGGCGGGCAAGATCACGCGGAAGGCCTTGCGCATCGGCTTGACTTCGAGCGTGCTCGCCACGTTGAGCCACTCGCGCTTGACCGACGCCACGCCGAAGGCCGTGTTCAACAGCATCGGCCAGACCGAGCAGATGAAGATCACGAAGATGCCGCTGATCGACGAGTCCTTGATCGTGTAGAGCGCGAGCGGCATCCAGGCCAGCGGCGAGATCGGCTTGAGCACCTGGATGAAGGGGTCGAAGGCCTTGCGCAGCAGCGGCGACATGCCGATGACGAAGCCCAGCGGCACCGCCACCACGCAGGCCAGCGCAAAGCCCAGCGCCACGCGGCCGAGCGACCAGGCGAGCTGGATCGCGATGCCCTTGTCGTTGGGGCCGTTGTCGTAGAACGGGTCGCGCAGTTGCGCCCAGGCGGTCGCGCCCATGGCCGCGGGCGTCGGAAAGCCCGAGGCCTTGGCCTGACCCTGCGCACCGGCCGCCGGGTCCTTGCCGAGCATCTTCTGGTATTCGATCTGCTCGGGCGTCAGCGTGACCGCGGGGACCGCGGGGCCGCCGGCTGGCATGGTCGCCAGTTGCCAGATGCCGAGGAACGCGGCCAGCAGCAGCAGCGACAGCAACGCCGCGCGCAGGTTCAGGCTCATGCGCATCGCACGCGGCCCCATCAGGCCGCCATCTTGTGGATGGCGAAGCTCTTGGCGTAGTCGTCGGGCTTCGACGGGTCGAACACCTTGCCCATGATGGTGAACTTGGGGTAGGCGCCCTCGGGCGGGGTCTGGCCGATCGCCTTCATCTGCTTCTTGGCGTCGGTCAGCAGGAAGACCTTTTCGGCGATCTGCCTGTAGTCGACCTCGCCCTTCACGTAGCCCCAGCGCTTCATCTGCGTGAGCATCCAGACCGCCATCGACTGCCACGGGATCGGGTCGAAGTCGGCGCGCGTCGGCACGTTGCGGATGTTGCCCAGGCCGTCGGCAAAGCGGCCGGTCAGCACCTGCGTGAGCACGGTCTCGGGCTGGTTGAGGTACTGCGCGGGCGCGATCACCTTGGCGATCAGCTCGCGGTTCTCGGGCTTGCGCGCCATCGCCGATGCGGTGAGCACCGCGCGGTACAGCGCGGCGAAGGTGTTCGGGTTCTTCTGGATGAACTCGGTCGAGCTGCCGAACGCACAACAAGGATGGCCGTCCCAGATGTCCTTGGTCAGGATGTGGATGAAGCCCACTTCCTCGAACACCGCGCGCTGGTTGAAAGGGTCGGGGCCGAGGTAGCCGTCGATGTTGCCGGCGCGCAGGTTGGCCACCATCTCGGCCGGCGGCACCACG
The DNA here is from genome assembly GCF_059415645.1 of Variovorax sp. GW821-FHT10B04. Classification (NCBI taxonomy): domain Bacteria; kingdom Pseudomonadati; phylum Pseudomonadota; class Betaproteobacteria; order Burkholderiales; family Comamonadaceae; genus Variovorax; species Variovorax sp. GW821-FHT10B04. The sequence continues at coordinate 32,730 of NZ_JBWKNQ010000014.1, read as the reverse complement.
CGGATCTGGATGTCGGTGTCGGGGTTGAGGCCCGCTTCCGCCACGTAGTAGCGCAGCAGGAAGTTGTGCATGCTGTATTCGAAGGGCACCGCGAACTTGAAGCCCTTCCACAGCTTCGGGTCGCGCTTGTCCTTGTGCTTGTTGGCCAGCGTGATCGCCTGGCCGTTGGTGTTCTGGATGGTGGCGACGTTCATCGGCGTCGCGTTCGAACCCACGCCCATCGCGATGGCCAGCGGCATCGGCGACAGGAAGTGCGTGGCGTCGTATTCCTTGTTGAGCATCTTGTCGCGGATCAGCGCCCAGCCCGCCGTCTTGACGACTTCGACGTTCAGGCCCTGCTGCCGATAGAAGCCCAGCGGGTGCGCCATGATCAGCGGCGTGGCGCAGGTGATCGGTATGAAGCCGATCTTCAGGTCCTTCTTCTCGAGCGGGCCGGCCTCTTGCGCCATGGCCTTCAGCGCGCCCATCGGCACCAGCGACGCGATGGCCGCGCGCGCCGTGCCGGCACCGACCGCGCGCAGGAACTGGCGGCGCACGCTGTCGACCGGGAACAGCGCCTTCATCAGGCTCGCTTCGAGCTTGGCATGCAGCCCCGCTTCCATGCCGGCCGTGGCGCTGGCGTGCTGCGCGGGCGCATGGTCCTGGCCGCACGAACAACGCAGCCGCAAGGGCTGGTCGGCGTCGTACGGGTCGTTGGCGTGGGGCGTCGATTCCGGCTGTCGTGACATGGTGCACCTCGTTGAAAAGATGCAGTGCGCATTGCAAGCGCCGGGCCGGTTCGGCGGCTTCGCACGCCGGCCACCGCAAATCGTGCGCGGTCCGTCGATGCCGTGTAGGGGCAGCACTACAAGGCGCCCCGGGCACGCTCGCCGACGGCGCCGGCTCCTCCGCAGGCGGTAGGCTCGGCGCTGTCATCGACGACGTACGTTTGAGGTTCCACCATGGACGCATTGAGAGCCATCTCCATTTTTGTGCGCACCGCCGAACTGGGCAGCTTCCGCAAGGCGGCCGAGGCGCAGGCGACCACGCCGCAGGCCGTGAGCAAGACCATCCGCCAGCTGGAACAGCACCTGGGCGTGCGCCTGTTCCACCGCACCACGCGCAACAGCTCGCTGACCGAAGACGGCGAACGGCTGCTGGCGTCCGCCAAGCCGAACCTCGACGGCCTGGTCGAGGCGATCTCGCGCGCCCGCAGCGCCGTGACCGACGACGAGGGGTTGATCCGCATCAGCGCCGCCGGCTCGGTCGGCCGCAAGGTGCTGATGCCGTTGCTCGCGGAGTTCCAGGCGCTGCATCCGTCGATCCAGGTCGACCTGCTGATGGAAGAACGCTTCACCGACCTGGTCGACGGCCGCATCGACGTCGGCTTCCGCGCGGGCATGGCGCCGGAAGCACAGGTCGTGGTTCGGCGGCTGTTCGGCATCCAGCAGATCGCCTGCGCATCGCCGGCCTACCTGGCGGCGCACGGCGTTCCGGTCTCGCTGCAGGACCTGCTGCAGCACCGCTGTACCGGCTACCGCCAGCCGGGCACCGGCCGACCGGTGCCTTGGGAGTTCGATGTCGATGGCGAAATGATCCACAGGCATCTGCCCGCCGTGCTGTGCAGCAGCGAGCCCGAGACGGAGATGCACGCCGTGCTCGCCGGCATGGGCATCGGGCAGATCGACAGCATCAACGCCGCGGCGGCCATCCGCGGCGGCGCGCTGGTGCCGGTGCTGGCCGCGCACGTCAGCGAGCGCATGGGGCTGTACATCTACTTTGCGCAGCGCGCCGACATGCCGGGCCGGGTGCGCCGCTTCATCGACTTCGCGGTTGCGCGGCTCCTGGGCAGCGACGCGTACAGGGTGCCGGCTGCGCAGTTGCGCTCGCTCGAGAAGGCTTTTCGGCCGGCCAGAAAAGCAGCGCCGGGCCGGAAGAAATCCTAGGCCTGCGGCGTTCGATGGCAACTTCAGGTTGTCGATGAAACGCCGTCCAGAGACTTCGCAGGTTGTCACCCGACTCCTAAAGTTGCGCCCAGGCCGGCAATCACGCCGGGCGTCAACACCGAGGAGTTCTTCATGATCGACAACCACACCCTGGCAGGCCGCGTCGCCGTCGTCACCGGCGCATCGAGCGGCATCGGCCGCGCATCCGCATGGCTGCTCGCGTCGCGCGGCGCCAAGGTCGCCGTGCTGGCGCGCCGCAAGGAAACGCTCGACCAGCTGGTCGCGGACATCCGCAGCGCGGGCGGCGAGGCGATCGCCCTCGCGGTCGACGTCACCGACCAGGCATCGGTCGACGCCGCGGCAGCCGAAGTCGCGGCCGCCTACGGCCGCACCGACCTGCTGTTCAACAACGCCGGCGTGATGCTTCCCGGCGCCATCGAGGAACGCAAGCTCGCCGAATGGGAACAGCAGATCGACCTGAACGTGACGGGCGTGATGCGGGTCGTCCATGCCTTCGTGCCGCAGCTCGTGCAGGCCGCGGCCGAAGGCGCCACGGTGGACCTGATCAACACCTCGTCGATCGCGGCGCAGTACCTGTTTCCGTACTTCGCGACGTACAGCGCCACCAAGGCCTACGTGAGCCACCTGACGCGGCACATGCGCATCGAACTCGGCCCGAAGAACATCCGCGTCGCGATGATCGAGCCAGGCATCGTCGCGACCGAACTGCAGGGGCACGTCACCTTCCAGGGCGCGAAGGACTGGCTGGCCGGCGCGGCGCAGACGATGGAATTCCTGCAGCCCGAGGACGTCGCCGAGGTGCTCGGCTTTCTGGTGTCGCTGCCGAAGCACGTGAACCTGCAACAGGTCGTGGTCATGCCGACGCAGCAAGGCTGAGCGGCCGGGCCGCCGGGTGCACCAAGTCAGCCTGCGCGCGGCGACTTGCCGTGGCGCTCGGCGTACAGCGCGAGTTCCACATCGTTCTTGGTGCCGGTCTTCTCCAGGATGCGTGCGCGGTAGGTGCTGACCGTGTTGGCGGCCAGCCCCAGCTGCGTGCCGATCTCGCCGACGCTGTGGCCGGCCGTGAGCAGCCGGAACACCTGGTGCTCGCGGTGCGACAGCGCCTCCGTCGCCGACGCCTTGCCGACCGCCGCAGCCAGCGCGTCGGCCGTGGCGGCCGACACATAGATGCCGCCGGACGCGGCCTTGCGCACGGCAGCGACCATGGCGTCGGCATCGGCGCTCTTGTTCAGGTAGCCGGCCGCGCCGAGCTTGATGCAGCGCACCGCGTACTGCCGCTCCGGGTAGGTCGACAGCATCAGCACCGGCAGCGTGGGCCAGGCCGCGCGCAACGCCTGCAGCACGTCGAGGCCATCGCGCTCGGGCAGCGCGATGTCGAGCAGCACGACGTCGAGCGCGGCGCCCTGCCCGGCTGCCATGGCCTGCGCCTGCAGCTCGGCCACGCGGGCGATGACTTCGGGGCCGGTCTGGGCTTCGGCGCAGACAACGATTTCGGGCGCGCCGTTCGACGCGTCGCCCAGCACCTGCTTCAGGCCTTCGCGCACGATGCGGTGGTCGTCGCCGATGAGGACGCGGATGGGGTTGGTCATCGCGGCAGCGGCATCCGCAGCCTGAAGGTGCTGCCCCGCCCGGGTTCGCTGGCGATCTCGATCGCGCCACCGAAGTGCAGCGCGCGCTCGCGCATGCCGCGCACGCCGTACGAGGTCGGCGCATGGAAGGCCTGCGGCGGCGCGCCCACGCCGTCGTCGCGCACGCGCATGTCGAGCACGCCGTCGTCGGTGCGGATGCGGATGTCGGCCCGGCTGGCGCGTGCATGGCGGCCGATGTTGCTCAGCATCTCCTGGAAGATGCGGAACACGGCCATCGCGGCGGGCTCGGGCAGCTCGAGCGCGTCGTCGACCTGCATGTCCCACGCGAGCGCGAGTTCGGCCGACTGCGCGAATTCGTGCGCCTGCCATTCGAGCGCGGCCCACAGGCCCTGGTGGTCGAGGATGCTGGGCCGCAGGTCGGTGATGATGCGGCCGACGTTGTCGACCGCGCGTTCGATCAGCTCGCTCATGTTGCTGCACTTGCAGCGCATCTGCTGGCGCATCTCCTGCGCGGCCTCGGGCGCGCGGCCCTGCTGTTCGCCCAGGCGCTTGCCGATCCAGTTGACGTCCATCTTCAACGCGACCAGCAGGCTGCCGAGCTCGTCGTGCACCTCGCGCGCGATGCGGGTGCGCTCCTCTTCGCGCACCGAGTCCATCCAGGCCGACAGCTCGCGCACCTGCTGCAGCGCGGCGCTGAGCTCGGCCGTGCGTTCGCTCACGCGCCGCTCCAGCTCCTGGCGCGCCTGCAGCAGCGTGGCGGCGGCACGCTTGCGCTCGGTGATGTCGACGAAGGCGATGACCGCGCCGCGCACCAGCCCCTCGTCCATGATCGGATGGCTCGAATACTCGACCGCGAAGGCCGTGCCGTCGCGCCGCCAGAAGACCTCGGTGTCGATGCGGCACGGCAGGCCGCGGCGGAAGGCGTTGAAGATCGGGCAGTCGGTGTCGGCGTAGTGCGAACCGTCCGGGTGCGAGTGGTGCGTCAGCTCGTGCATGTTGCGGCCGATGACCTCGGCCGCCGGCCAGCCGAGCAACTGCGCGCCAGCCCGATTGATGAACATGCAATGCCCGTCGAGATCGATGCCGAAGATGCCGTCGCCGGTCGATTCGAGCAACAGGCTCAGCTGATGGCGCCACAGCGGGTCGACACCGGCATCCGCGGTGCGTGGCAGGGTCAGGGCCTGGTCGTGCATGCGGGGTGGGCATGCAATGGGTGTGCCACACGAGCTGGAAGCACGGCATCCATTGATCCTGGTTTTGCAGGATTTATTTCAGATACATGCCCGAATGGCCTAAAAGAATGGAAAACAAGGATTTTTCAAGCCGTCACAGACCGAGGTCGCTCAGACCGGGATGCTCATCCGGCCGGCGGCCCAGCGGCCAATGGAACAGCCGGTCGGCTTGCGCGATCGGCAGGTCGTTGATGCTGGCGAAGCGGCGCTGCATCAGGCCTTGCGGATTGAATTCCCAGTTCTCGTTGCCATAGCTGCGGAACCACTGGCCGGAATCGTCGTGGAATTCATAGGCGAAGCGCACCGCGATGCGATGGTCCGTGAAGGCCCACAGCTCCTTGATCAACCGGTAGTCGAGCTCGCGCGCCCACTTGCGCTGCAGAAAGGCGCGCACCGCCTCGCGCCCGACGGGGAACTCGGCGCGGTTGCGCCAGACGGTGTCCTCGGTGTAGACGCCGGCCACGCGATCGGGGTCGCGGGAGTTCCAGGCGTCTTCGGCGCCACGAACCTTGCGCACGGCCGTGTCGTGCGTGAAAGGCGGGACCAGCGGCGCGGGAGCGATCGGTGGAGAAGCGGACATGTGGATCCTCGAAGTCGAAGCGGAACAGGGGACGGCGCCACGCGCGCGGCGCCCGGCGGCATCGAACGCCGTCCGGTCGCAGGAAGATAGCGCAAGTAGACAGATCTGTCTACAAGACCGCCCGACGAGCGGCGGCGGCCACTGGGCTATCCTCGAACGCTTTCGTGCGCATTCGCCCAGGGCGTCCCGGCGCCTTTCCAGCAGTTTCCAGGCGGGGCAGCCCGCGGCAATGAACAGTCCAGTCATCAGCGTCCAGCACGTCAGCAAGCAGTTCGAGATCTACGACGCTCCCGCGGACAGGCTCCGCCAGCTCGTGCTGGCGCCACTGCGCCAGATGGCCGGCCTGGCACCGCGGCCTTGTTTCCGCAGCTTCGATGCGTTGAAGGACGTGAGCTTCGACATCGCGCGGGGCGAGGCGGTCGGCATCGTCGGGCGCAACGGATCGGGCAAGTCGACCTTGCTGCAGATCGTCTGCGGCGTGATGCAACCGAGCGCAGGCGCCGTGCGCGTGCAGGGCCGGGTTTCGGCATTGCTCGAACTGGGCTCGGGCTTCAACCCCGAATTCACCGGCCGCGAGAACGTCTTCATGAACGGTGCGCTGCTCGGGCTGAGCCACGGCGAAGTCGAGGCGCGCATGGACCGCATCGCCGCCTTCGCCGACATCGGCGCTTTCCTGGAGCAGCCGGTCAAGACCTATTCCAGCGGCATGTTCGTGCGCCTGGCATTCGCCGTGGCGATCAGCGTCGACCCGGACATCCTGGTCGTGGACGAGGCGCTGTCGGTGGGCGACGAACTCTTCCAGCGCAAGTGCTTCGGGCGCATCGAGCAGATGCGTGCGCGGGGCGCGACCATCCTTTTCGTGTCGCATTCGTCCACCACGGTGCTGGAGGTCTGCGACCGCGCCATCCTGATGGACGGCGGCGAGAAGCTCGCCTCGGGCTCGCCGCGGCAGATCGTCGGGCGCTACCAAAAGCTGCTCTACGCGCCGCCCGAACGCCAGGCGGCCGTGCGCGCCGCCATCGCCGCGATGGCGCAGGACGGCGACGCACCTGCAGCGGCACCGGCAGCGGCACCGGCACCGGCAGCGACGACGGCGCCCACCCACGCCCCGGCTGCGCTCACCTTGCCGGCGAACGTATCCCCAGCCGCCCGGGAGCGCGATGCGCCGCAGGAGAGCTTCGACCCCGCGCTGCGGCCCGCGAGCACGGTGGCCTACGAATCCCGCGGCGCGCACATCGACGACCCGCACATCCAGACGCTGTCGGGCCAACGGGTGAACCGGCTGGTGTCGGGCCGCACCTACCGCTATGCGTACACCGTCCGCTTCACCGAAGCCGCGCGCGGCGTGCGCTTCGGCATGCTGGTCAAGACCACGACGGGCGTCGAGCTCGGCGGCGCCACGTCGCACAAGGCCTTCGACGGTGGACTGGCCGACGTGGCGGCCGGTGCCGCGGTGCGGGTGGAATACCAGTTCAAGTGCCTGCTCAACGCCGGCATCTATTTCCTCAATGCGGGCGTGTCGGCCCAGATCGACGGCGAGATCCGCCATCTGCACCGGCTGCTCGACGCCTGCTGCTTCGGCGTGATGGACGATGCGCCCCCGCACGCGACGGGCATCGTCAACTTCGCCTGCGTGCCGGAGATCGTCACCCTGGCCCCGACGCCGTCCGACGAAGAGGCCGCCGCATGCTGAGCTTCCTGTGCATCGGCGCGCAGAAGAGCGGCACGACCTGGCTGCACGACACGCTGCGGCTGCATCCGGCCATCGGCTTTCCCGCGGGCAAGGAGGTGCACTACTGGGACCACACGGCGGGACGCAGCGTCGACTGGTACCGCGGCCTGTTCACGCATGCGCAGCAGCACGAAGGCGACATCACGCCGGCCTACGCGATCCTCCCGGAGAACGTGATCCGCGACATCCGGCACCACTTTCCGGCGCTGCGGCTGGTCTATCTGATCCGCAACCCGATGGCGCGCGCCTGGTCGTCGGCGCGCATGGCGCTCGCCCGCGCCGAGATGCGGCACGAAGAGGCGTCCGACCGCTGGTTCGAAGACCACTTCCGCTCCGCAGGCTCACTGGCACGCGGCGACTACGAGGGCTGCCTGCGCCGCTGGCGTGCGGTGTTCGGCGACGCGCAACTGCTGGTACTGCGCTACGAAGCCATTGCCGCGTCGCCCGTGGCAACCGCCAACCGTGTGCTGCGCCACCTGGCGCTGCCTGAATTCTTCGATGCGGCACACCCGGACCGGCGCCCGCCGGCCAGGGTTTTCGAAGGCGACGGCATGCCGCTGCGCCCATCGCTTTTGCCTGCCCTGCGCGACATCTACCTGCCGCGGATCGAGCGCCTCGAGGACTACCTGCAGCAGGACCTGTCGGACTGGAAGGCATGGACGGCATGAGCGGCATGCGCACGGACACGAGCATCCGCACGGGCGCGCGGCCACGGATCATCGTGGTCCTCGGCATGCACCGCAGCGGCACCAGCGCGCTGGCCGGCGTGCTGCAGACCGCCGGCGTCTGGATGGGCGACAACCTCTATCCGGGCGACGACTGGAATGCCAAGGGCTACTTCGAGGACCGCGCCCTGGTGGCGATGAACGAGCGCATGCTCGCCGCGCTCGGCCGCCGCTGGGAATCGCTCGCGCCGCCGATCCCGACCACGCTCGCGTCGCTCGACGGCTTTCTCGACGAGGCCTGCGCGCTGCTCATGCAGCAGCTCGGCGGCCAGCCGATGCTCGCCGTGAAGGACCCGCGCCTGTGCCATCTGCTGCCCTTCTGGCAGCGCGCCTTTGCACGCTGCGGCCTGGACGAACGCTACGTGCTGGCGATTCGTTCGCCATCGGCCGTCTGCCGGTCGCTGTCGCGCCGCGACGGCTTCGGCTGGTCGCGCAGCGCCTGGCTCTGGACCGGCCACACGATGGCGGCGGTCGACTCGGCGCAGGACCGGCCGTCGATGCTGATCGACTTCGACGACCTGCTGACCGACGCACCCGCCACCGCGCGGCGGCTCGCCGCGTTCTGCGGCCTGCCGCCGATGCCGGCGGAGCGCGAAGCCGCCGTCCGGGCGTTCGTCGCCGCGGAACTGCCGACACCGGAAGCCGCCCTGCCCGCGCCGACGGCATTGCCGGACCTGCCGAAACACGCCTTCGCCCTGCTGCAGACGGCCTGCCGGCGCGGCGCGTCGGCCGCGGCGCTCGGGCTGTCGCCGGACTGGATGCGGCTGCGCACCGCGTGGACGGGCATGACCGCCCGCCTCCAGTTCGCCGACGAGCTCTCCGTCAGCGACGCGAGCCTGTTGCGGCTGCAGCAGCGGCTGACCCTGACCGAAGCCGGGCTGAGCGACGCGCAGCATCTGGCGCTGCAAAGGCTCGGCGAGATCCAGGCGCTGTCCGCGCGCATCGCCGCGACCGACGTCGCGCTCGGCGAGGCCGACCGGCTGGCGATCGAACGCCTGCAGGAAATCGAGGCGCTGCATCGACGCATCGCCGCCACAGACAACGCGCTGGCCGAGGCACAACGGCTGGCGCTCGAACGGCTCGACGCACTGTCGCAGCTGCAGTCGCCCAGCGACGGCGACGCCGCTCCGACCCCATGAGATTGCATTCTTGAGCGACCCACTTCCTACGCGTCCCGCGCCTTCCACACCTCCCACGGCTCCCGCGCTTCGGCACAACGTCGACCACCTGCTCTACCGCAAAGGCCAGCTCTTCTCGTATGGCTGGGGCTTCGTCCCGGGCCGTACGTTGCGGCGCGTCGTGCTGGAGCTGCACTTCCGCGACGGCGACACGGCCGAGATCGACGCCGACCACGGCCGCCTGCGCGAAGACGTGAAGGCCTTCTTCCCCGACGTCGCCGATGCCGAGCATTCGGGCTTCCTGTTCATGGCCTCGGACGAGCGCCCGGTCTCGCGGGCGCTGCTGCGCTGGGAGATCGCCGCGACGGCCGACGCGGCCGAAGCCATCGTCGAAACGGTGCTCGACCTGGCGCCCGACAAGCCGCGACTCGCCAAGACCGCCACGCACTACCGCGCGCTGCTGGGCAAGGGCCTGGCCCTGCTGCGCACGGCGGGGCCGGCCGCGCTGTGGCGCAAGGCGTCCCACTATCTCGGTGGCCGGCCCCGGCGTGCCAGCGACGACGAACTGCTGAAGCTCAAGCGGCAACTGCGCAACCGCGACCTGGCCGTGGTCGTCGACCACGACATGGGCGGCGGCGCCAACATCTACCGTGCGCAATACGTCGCACAGCGGCAGGCGCTGGGCGAGACCGTCGTGCTGCTGAGCTTCCACCTCGCGTCGCTGCAGTACTTCGTCGAAGTGTTCGACGGCGGCGCATCGAGCCGCCTGTCGGTCGATTCACCGGCACAGCTGCTGCCGCTGACGGAACACGGCAACGTCCGGCATGTGCTCTACAACTGCGCCGTGTCGTTCAGCGACGCGTTCGCCGTGATCGACACGCTGATCGCGCTCAAGCGGCACCGCGGCGTGGTGCTCGAGGCGGCGATCCACGATTACTTCAGCGTCTGCCCGACCTCGTTCCTGATCGACCATGCGGGCAAGTTCTGCGGCGTGCCCGACGCGCGGCGCTGCGCGCAGTGCCTGCCGGCCCATCGCGACGGTTTCGTGTCGATCACGGGCGTGAAGGACCTGCGGCTGTGGCGCGAGAAGTGGGTGCGGCTGCTGGTGGCCGCCGACCGGGTCCGGCTGTTCTCGGAATCCTCCTTTCGCCTGCTGCGAAAGGCCTACCCGACGGTCGCCACCGACACCTGGCACATCGAACCGCATGCGCTGCACACGCCGCAGCCGCGCGTGTCGATCGACGCGGGGCAGCGCCTACACATCGGCGTGGTCGGCGCGATCGGCAAGCACAAGGGGGCGCAGGTCGTGAGCGGACTCGCGACCGAGATGGCCCGGCGCGAAAGCCAGGGCGGCGGCTGCGGCGCCATGACGGTCATCGGCACGCTGGACGCGAAGGTGCCACCCGGCACGGTGCAGGTGACCGGCCCGTACGAGCCCGGAAAGCTCGCGGCGCTGATCCGGGCATCGGGAGCGAACGTGTTCCTGTTCCCTTCCATCATGGCCGAGACCTTTTCCTTCGTGGCGCACGAGCTGGTCGCGATGGACCTGCCTTTCGCCTGCTTCGATTTCGGTGCGCCGGCCGATCTCGCCCGGACCTACCCCAAGGGGTTGGTGATCGATTCGCTCGACCCCCGCGTCGTGCTGGAGCGCCTGGACGCGTTCTGGCGCGCGACCTATTCAGTGACTGCTTCATGAAAAAAATACACGTCTACACGAGCGCGGCCTGCAACTACATCCCCAAGGTCCGCATGCTGGCGGAGTCGGTGCGGCGCTGGCATCCGGAATGGGTCATGCATCTGGCGCTGTCCGACGAGCTGCCCGACGGCGTCGACCTGTCGGCCGAACCGTTCGACGAAGTGCATCCGGCCTCGGCACTCGGCATTCCGGATTTCCGCGGCTGGGCGTTCTGCCATTCGATCGTGGAGCTGTCGACCGCGATCAAGCCCTTCGTGCTGCAGCGCCTGCTCGACCGGGAGGACTGCGAGGGCGTGATCTACCTCGACCCCGACACGGTCCTGTTCTCTCGCATCGACGAGGTGCCTCGGGTGCTGGAGGCGTCGAACATCGCCTTGACGCCGCACCTCACGCAGCCGGAGCAGTCGCTCGATGCGGTCATGGACAACGAGATCTCCAGCCTGAAGCACGGCGTCTACAACCTTGGCTTCGTCGCGGTGGCGCCCACGCCCGAAGGCAAGGCCTTCGCGCAATGGTGGGGCGAGCGCATCTACCACTTCTGCCGCGCCGACATTCCGAACGGGCTCTTCACCGACCAGCGCTGGATCGACCTGGTGCCGGCCTTCTTTGAGGGCGTCTGCATCCTGCGCACGCCACGCCTGAACGTGGCGCCCTGGAACCTCACGCAGCGCAGCCTGAGCGGCACGGCGCCGGACGCCGTCGCCGTGGATGGCGAGCCGCTCGGCTTCTATCACTTCACCGGCTTCGACAGCGGCGCGCATCGCACCATGGTGCGGCGCCATGCGGGAGGCAATCCGACGGTCGATGCCCTGGTCGACTGGTACGACGCCGCCACGCAGGCGCTCGGCAAGGACCCGCTGGCCCGCCTGCCCTGGCGCTTCGGCTGCTATGCCGACGGCACGGCCATCACGCCGGCGGCCCGGCTGGTGTACCGCGAGCGGCTCGACCTGCAGAAGGCCTTTGCGGACCCCTTCGCCAGCACGGCAGGCAGCGGCTTTCGAGGCTGGTGGGAAACGCAGGGGCGGATCGAGTACCCGGACTTCTTCGCGCAGCAGCCGGCGCAGGCCGCCGCCGCGATGGATCGGCTGCGGCACGCACTGACGCCCGGGTTCCGGGCCGGCGCAGGCGCTCCGCGATGGGACGCCACGCTGGTGTCGGGCCATCTGCGCCAGGCGATAGGCGATGCGGAACACCGCCGGAAGCTCACGCGGCGCGCCTGGGAGATCCTGCGCACCGAAGGCCTTGCCGGCGTGCGCAGGCGCCTGGCGCGCCACTGAAAACGGAACACGACATGACCATGAACGACACGACACAACGACCCCGGCAACGGCCCGAACCCACGATGGCCCTGGCCGCGATGACGCTGACCGCCATGTCACTGGCCCTGGTGGTCGGCCTGTCCGGCTGCGGTCGCCAGGTGCCCGACCCGGTGCCCGCACCGGCACCTGTGCCTGTGCCCACCGCGCTGACGGCCGGCTTCGCCGCGTCGACGCAGGACGCACGCCCCACCGAAGGCGGCGCCTGCAACCTCGACCTCGCTGCCGGCGCGCCCGACACGGGCGCCGGCTTCGCGATCTCCACCGCGGACGCCCGGCCCTACCAGGGCTGGGCCGTCCTGTCCGTCGACGACGAACAGGTCGGTGCGCAGGTGCGGCTCCTGCTCGCGAGCGAGGACGGCAAGCGCTTTGCCGCGCCTCTGCAGCGCGGCGAACGGCCGGATGTGGCGCAGCACTTCAAGCGCCCGTCCCTGCACGCGGCCGGCTTTGCGGCAACGCTGTCGGCCGGCGACGTGCCGGCCGGCGTCTACCGGATGTCGGTGCTGATCGGCCCGCCCGATCGAGCCGTTGCCTGCGGCGCCTGGCGGGCGACCGTGCAATGAGCATCCGGCCGGCCCGCGCCGCGTACACGCCGCATCGGTTCCGGACGCTCCCGGTGCCGATCGTCTGTGCGGCGCTCTGGCTGGTCACCGTCTGGCTCGACTGGCCGGGCCACTACTCGCTCGATTCGATCGTGCAGCTGGCCGAGGGCATGACCGGCTTCTATGCGAGCTTCAACCCGCCCGGGATGAGCGTGCTGCTGGCCTGGGTGAGCCGCTGGGGCGGACACGGCGCCTTCATGGCGCTCGACGCCGCGCTCTACTTCGCCGCGCTCGCGCTGGTACTGCGGGACGGCGGTCCAGGCTGGCGCCGCCGCTGGCCCGTGCTGTTGCTGGCGGGTGCCGTCGCGCTCGGCCCGGTCACGCTGATCTACAACGGGACGGTCTGGAAGGACGTCTTCTGCGCCAACCTGCTGTTGCTGGCCTTCGCGCTGGTGACGACGCGCCGCGATGCGCCGCCCTGGGCCGTGATCGGCGCGTCGATGCTGCTGGCCGCCATGGCGACGCTGGTGCGGCAGCAAGGCGCAATCGCCGCCCTGGTGCTGGTGGTGGCGACCGCGTGGGCGATCGACCGCAACACCGTGCACGTGCCCGCGCGGATGCGCGGACTGCGGCTGTTGCAGGTCGGCGCGCTCTGGATCGGCTGGGTGCTCGCGCTCTCGTGGCTGGTGGCGTCGCAGCAGACCGAGACGCCGCCGGGCGGCAAGGGCTGGCGCGTGGCCGCACGCTTCGACATCGCCGGCATGGTGGTCCATGCGCGGCATCCCGACGCCGTGCTGCGGCAGTTCGGCATCGATGCCGACGCCGCCGTGCGCGCCGCGCGGCAGTCGTACACACCGGAGCGCGTCGACACGCTGGCCGCCTTCAACGCGACGCTGGTCGGCGTGAAGTCGCAGATGCTGCCGCTGTGGTGGGCACTGTTCCGCGCCGAGCCGCTGTCGCTGCTGGAGCACAAGGCCGCGGCGGCCGCGCAGTTGCTCGGCAACCGCCTGGACGGCCGCTGCCTGCCGGCCCACGTGGGCGTGAGCAGCGATGCCCTCGACATCCTGCGGCGGAACATGCCCTACACCTTTCCGCCCGGCTTCCTGCCGGCGGCGCCGCGCCACACCGATCTGCTCTACCGCTACCGGCAATGGGGCCTGGCTGCGTTCTCGGGCTGGCCTTATGCGCTGCTGCTCGTCGCGGTGCTGGCCGCGGGGCTGCGCACGCGCAACGCCACGGCCAGCAGCCTGGCGCTGGCCGGGCTGGCCTATGTCGGCAGCTTCCTCGTCGTGGGCCTGGCGTGCGACTTCCGCTACCAGTATTTCGGCGTCGCGGCAGCCATGCTGGCGGCGCTGGCACTTTGGCGGCGCACGCCACCGGGCGCAACGCCATGACGCAGCGCATCGCCGCCGTCATCCCGTGTTATCGGGTGGTGCCGCACATCCTCCAGGTGCTCGATGCGGTCGGACCCGAGGTCTGCAGGATCTACGTGGTGGACGACCAGTGCCCGGACGGCTCGGGCGACCACGTCGAGGCGCACTGCCGCGATGCCCGCGTGGTCGTGCTGAGGCAGGCGCGCAACGAGGGCGTGGGCGGCGCGGTGATGGCGGGCTACCGGGCCGCACTCGCGGCCGGCATGGACGTGATGGTCAAGCTCGATGGCGATGGCCAGATGGACCCGGCGCTGATCCCCGGGCTGGTCCGCCCGCTCTGCGACGGCACGGCCGACTACGCCAAGGGCAACCGCTTCTTCGATCTGGCGGGGCTGCGCGGCATGCCGCCGGCACGGCTGGTCGGCAACGCAGTGCTGTCGCTGATGACCAAGCTCTCGTCCGGCTACTGGGAGGTGCGCGATCCGACCAACGGCTTCACCGCGATCCGTGCCGGCGTGGCCCGGGCGCTGCCTTTCGACCAGGTCAGCCGGCGCTACTTCTTCGAGATGGACATGCTGTTCCATCTCAATGGGCTTCATGCCGTGGTCGTGGATGTGCCGATGCATGCGCGCTACGGCAACGAGACCAGCCATCTGAAGATCCACGAAGTGCTCGGCGAATTCCTGTTCAAGCAGGCCCGCAACGTCGTCCGGCGCATGGCGCGCCGCTACAAGACCGCAGAAAGAAAACGACGCATGACCCTCGATGCAGCGCCCCCGCCCGTGACGCCGGCTGCGACGCCGGCCCAACACCTGCCCGCCGCGCCGCGCGAACCTGCGCCACGCGTGGTGTGGCACGTCGGGCGCGTCTCGCCCGGCGACCGCGAGCGCCTGCTCGGCCACAAGCCGCTGACGATCTGGCTCACCGGCCTGAGCGCGGCAGGCAAGTCGACGCTGGCCTTCGCGCTGGAGAAGCAGCTGACGGACCGTGGCCGCGCCTGCTATGTGCTCGACGGCGACAACGTGCGCCACGGCCTGAACCGCAACCTGGGCTTCTCCGTGCAGGACCGCGCGGAGAACATCCGCCGCGTGGCCGAAGTCGCACGGCTGATGAACGACGCGGGGCTGATCGTCATCACCGCCTTCATCTCGCCCTTCCGTGCCGACCGTGCGCTGGCCCGCGACATCATCGGACCGGAGCACCTGCGCGAGGTGCATGTGAGCACCTCGCTCGCCGTGTGCGAGTCTCGCGACCCCAAGGGCCTCTACGTCAAGGCGAGAGCCGGGGAGATCGCCGAGTTCACCGGCATCACGTCTCCCTACGAGCCGCCCCTGCAACCCGCGCTGGCGATCGACACCGGGCTGCTGACGATCGAACTGGCGCTGGCGGAATTGCAGCGGCTGGCGGACGCTGGCTGAGCCCGGCCGAAGCGATCGGCGATGCCGCCCTGCCTAGAATCCGCCCGATGCAACCTCACCCGAGCGCCGCGCGCGAACGCATCCTCGCGACCGCGCACGACCTGTTCTACCGCGACGGCATCCGCGCCACCGGCATCGACCGGCTGATCGCCGAGGCGGGCGTGACCAAGGTCACCTTCTACCGGCACTTCCCGAGCAAGGACGACCTGGTGCGCGCCTTTCTCGACTACCGGCACGATGGATGGATGGCCTGGTTCATCGATGCGCTCGGCCGGCGCGGCGCACACGCACCGGCGCCCGACGGCAGCAGCCTGCTGTTGCTGGCCGATGCACTGGAGGAATGGTGCGCGCAGCCTGTCTTCCGGGGTTGCGCCTTCATCAACACGGTCGTCGAACTGGCCGACGCGATGCCCGATGCCGTCGCGGTGGCGCGTGCCCACAAGGACGACATGACCGCCGTGATCGCCCAGCTGCTGCCCGCCGACCCGACCCGTGACGCGCTTGCGCAGGCCGCGGCGATGGCTTTCGACGGCGCCATCGTGCGGGCGCAGATGGCCCCTGATGCCGTGCAGCGGCAGGCCGCCGCAGACACCTTGCGGCTGATGCTGCGCAGCCTCGTCCGCCTGGACGATCGCTGAGACGTCGAAATGAAAAAAGCGCCACGAGGGCGCTTTCTTCATCGATTCGGCCCTGGCGGACCTGCATGCGCTCAGACGCGTTCGGCCACCCAGGCCTGCACCGACTGCATGGCCGCGGGCAGCTTGCCCGCATCGGTGCCGCCGGCCATCGCCATGTCGGGCTTCCCGCCACCCTTGCCGCCGACCTGCTGCGCGACGAAGTTGACCAGTTCGCCGGCCTTGACCTTGCCGACCGTGTCGCTCGTCACGCCGGCTGCGACCTGCACCTTGGCGCCGTCGACGGCGGCCAGCACGATGACCGCGGTCTTGAGCTTGTCCTTAAGCTTGTCCATGGTGTCGCGCAAGGTCTTCACGTCGCCGCCTTCCAGCGTGGCGACCAGCAGCTTGATGCCGTTGACGTCGACCGCCTGCGCGATCAGCTCGTCGCCCTTGGACGACGCCAGCTTGCCCTTGAGCGTGCCGACCTCGCGCTCCAGCGCCTTCATCTGGTCGAGCACCTGCGACAGGCGGCTCTGCAGTTCGACGGGCGCGGTCTTGAGCGTCTGCGCGACGGTCTGCACGGTCGATTCGAGGTCCTGCAGGTAGGCCAGCGCGTTGGCACCGGTGATCGCCTCGATGCGGCGCACGCCCGCGGCCACGCCGCTTTCGCTGGTGATCTTGAACAGGCCGATGTCGCCGGTGCGGCTCACGTGCGTGCCGCCGCAGAGTTCGCGGCTCGAGCCGATGTCGAGCACGCGGACCGACTCGCCGTACTTCTCGCCGAACAGCATCATCGCGCCGGTCTTCTGGGCCGATTCGATGTCCATCACGCGCGCCTGCGTGGCGGCGTTGGCGAGGATCTCGGCATTCACGCGCTTCTCGATCTCGAGGATCTGCGCGTGCGTGACCGGTGCGTTGTGCGCGAAGTCGAAGCGCGTCTTGTCGGCGTCGACCAGCGAGCCCTTCTGCTGCACGTGCGTGCCCAGCACCTCGCGCAGGGCCTTGTGCATCAGGTGGGTCACGCTGTGGTTGCGCATGGTGGCGGCGCGGCGCTCGGTGTCGACGCGCGCGGTGACGGCGTCGCCGACCTTCAGCGTGCCTTGCGTGAGCGTGCCGTGGTGGCCGAACACGTCGGCCTTGATCTTCTGCGTGTCCTCGACGCCGAACTGCACGCCTTCGGCGGTCAGGATGCCGGCATCGCCGATCTGGCCGCCGCTCTCGGAATAGAAGGGCGTGCTGTCGAGCACGACCACGCCCGGCTGGCCTTCGGTCAGCTGCGCGACGGACGTGCCTTCGAAGTACAGCGCGGCCACGGTGGCGGGCGCTTCGAGCAGCTCATAGCCGGTGAAGGTGTTGCCCGCGCCCGCGTATTCCAGCGCGCGGTCCATCTTGAACTTGCCGGCCGCGCGGCCGGCGGCCTTCTGCCGTTCCATCGCGGCGTTGAAGCCGGCCTCGTCGACCTCGACACCGCGTTCGCGGCAGACGTCGGCCGACAAATCGAGCGGGAAGCCGAAGGTGTCATGCAGCTTGAAGGCGACGTCGCCCGGCAGCACCTTGGCGCCGCCAGCCAGCGCCGTGTCGAGGATTTCCATGCCGTTGGCCAGCGTCTCGAAGAAGCGCTCTTCTTCGGCCTTCAGCGTGTCGGTGATGCGCTGCGCGTCGGCCACCAGCTTGGGGTAGGCGTCGCCCATGAGCTTCACGAGGTCGGGCACCAGCTTGTGGAAGAAGGGCTTCTTCTGGCCGAGCTTGTAGCCGTGGCGGATGGCCCGGCGGATGATGCGGCGCTGCACGTAGCCGCGGCCTTCGTTCGACGGGATCACGCCGTCGGCCACCAGGAAGGAAGTGGCGCGGATGTGGTCGGCGATCACCTTGAGCGACGCGTTGCCGAGGTCCCGCGTGCCGGTCTCGCGCGCGGCGGCCTTGATCAGCGCGTCGAAGATGTCGATCTCGTAGTTGCTGTGCACGTGCTGCAGGATCGCGGCCAGCCGCTCCAGGCCCATGCCGGTGTCGACGCAGGGTGCGGGCAGCTTTTTGACCGAGCCGTCGGGCTGCATGTCGAACTGCATGAACACGTTGTTCCAGATCTCGATGTAGCGGTCGCCGTCTTCGTCGGGGCTGCCGGGCGGGCCACCCGCGATCTCGGGGCCGTGGTCGAAGAAGATTTCGGAGCACGGGCCGCACGGGCCGGTGTCGGCCATCATCCAGAAGTTGTCGGACATGTAGCGGCCGCCCTTGTTGTCGCCGATGCGCACGACGCGCTCCGGTGGCAGGCCGATCTCCTTGGTCCAGATGTCGTAGGCCTCGTCGTCCTCGATGTAGACGGTGGCCCAGAGCTTGTCGGCCGGCAGCTTGTAGACGGTGGTCAGCAGCTCCCAGGCCCAGGTGAGCGATTCGCGCTTGAAGTAGTCGCCGAAGCTCCAGTTGCCCAGCATCTCGAAGAAGGTGTGGTGGCGCGCGGTGTAGCCCACGTTCTCGAGGTCGTTGTGCTTGCCGCCGGCACGCAGGCAGGCCTGGACGGACGCGGCGCGCACGTAGCTGCGCTTGTCTTCGCCGAGAAACACGTCCTTGAACTGGACCATGCCGGAGTTCGTGAACATCAGGGTCGGGTCATTGCCCGGCACGAGGGAACTCGACGGGACGACCGTGTGCCCCTTGGATGCGAAGAAGTCGAGGAAGGTCTTGCGGATGTCTGCGACGCTGAAAGTGGGCTGGCTCATCTTGGAATCTTGTAATACCGGGATGCCTCGAGGTGCCTGGGTGCACCTAAATGCTTGATTTGCTTGAACATTCGATTATAGGTTTCGGCCACATCCCCGCTGCCCGCGCAGGGATCGGCCGGCGCTCTGTCCTTACCCGGTCTTTCCCTCGGTTCTTGCCCCGGCGTTGCCCCGGCCGCACGCCGCCTTTACGCGGTGCGGAGGCCGCGGGCGCGCCTCAGGCGGGGCCGTTCTCGTCGCCGTCCTCGTCGTCTTCGCTGCCATCGTCGGCGTCGCTGTCGGCGAGTTCTTCGACGCTCACGGCATCGAGGTCTTCGATGGACGTCGCCACTTCCATCGCGTCCCTCGGGAAGACGCCGATGCGATCGGGCATGACGTCGGCATCGTCGACCGGTGCAGCGGCGTCCGCGGAGCCACGCTCGCCGGTGCCGGCCGCGTCGCTCGTCGCGCCGTGGGCCATCGGCAGGGCGCCTTCGTCGCCGTCGTCGATGGCGGTGTGGTTCAGGTCGGTCTGCACATCGCTGCCGCTGTCGCTGCTGTCGCTCGGGCCGAGTGCGTCGACATCGGTTCCCTTCGGCTGGGCGGGCGCGTGCTCGCCACCGAGGATGCTGCTTTGTGCCATGGACTTGTCCTTTCAGTAATGCATTGACGATCGGTCTGCACTCTGCCGGCGGCCCGCCGCCGCGCCTGTGAGAACCGGCCCACGCACGCTGTCGGCCGGCGGGGCGTCCGCTCGCGTGTCAGCTCAGACGGTCGCCACGCGGAGCAGTTCCGGAAAGCGCTCCCGCAGCGCACCGGCGGGCATCGGCCGGCCGAAGAAGTAGCCCTGCAGGTCGGTGCATCCGTTGGCCGAGAGGAAGTCGCGCTGCGCGGCGTTCTCGACGCCTTCGGCCACCACGCGCAAGCCCAGATGGCGGCCCAGGTCGAGCAGCGTGCGCACGATGCGCTCGGCCTCGGGGCTGGTGTCCATGTTCGATACGAAGGACCGGTCGATCTTGATGATGTCGGTCGGGAACTGCAGCAGATGGCTCAGCGACGCATAGCCGGTGCCGAAATCGTCCAGCGCGATGCTCATGCCGAAGCGGCGCAGTTCGTGCAGCGCGTGCCGGATGGCGTCCGTGTCCTGGAGCAGCACGGTTTCGGTGATCTCCAGCACCAGCTGGCGCGGCTGCAGGTCATGCTGGAGCACCAGTCGGATGATGTTGCTGACCAGTTCCCGTTCGTTGAACTGCCGGGCCGACACGTTGGCGGCAAAGTGCAGATGCTCGGCCCACTGGGACGCTTCCTTGCAGACGGTCTCCAGGACCCACTGGCCGATGTGGACGATCAGGCCGGTATCTTCCGCCACGGGAATGAACTGCTCCAGCGTCCACGGGTTCTTGTCGGGCTCCTTCCAGCGCAGCAACGCCTCGAAGCCGGTCGGCTCACCGGTCACGGCCGACATGATCGGCTGGTAATGAAGCTCGAAGCCGTCGTCGTGCAGCGCGTTGCGCAGTGCATCCTCTATCAGCCGCCGTGTCTCGACCTGCGCCGCCATGTGAGGCGCGAAGTCGCTCCATGTGGCCCTGCCCTCCGCCTTGGCGGTGTAGAGCGCCAGGTCGGCGTTCATGAGCAGCGTGTCGGGGTCGATGCCGTCGTCGGGCACGAAGGTGATGCCGATGCTGACCTGCGTGCTGGTGTAGTAGCCGTCGAGGTCGCAAGGCAGGTTCACCGCATGCGCCAGGCGTTTGGCGAGTGCGTGGACCTCCTCGCGCGAGGAGATGTCGCGCTGCAGGACGGCGAATTCGTCGCCGCCGAGCCGTGCGACCAGATCGGTCTTGCGGATCGTCTGGCGCAGCCGCGCACCGATGGTCTTCAACAGGATGTCGCCGGCCGGATGCCCCAGCGTGTCGTTGATGTTCTTGAAGTTGTCGAGGTCGAGCAGCAGGATGGCCGAAGACTTGTCCGATGCCGCGGTTCGCCGCAATTGCTTGAGCTGCTCGAAGAACAGGTTGCGATTGGGCAGGCCGGTGAGTTCGTCGTGCCGCGCGCTGTGCTCCGCCTTGGCGGTCAGCCCGAACTGCACGTGAACCTGGCGCACCCCCAGGGCGACGCACAGGCCGATCGCCAGCACCGCCACGCAGGACGTGAGGATGATCGGCAGCGCGTCGGCGCGCCACGCGGCGGACAGCCGTTCGGTGGTCGTGCTGGTGATCACGGTCAACGGGTAGTCGTTCAGCCCCTGCGAAGCCCAGAGCCGCTCCTCGCCATCGAGTGACCGGCCGTCGGCCACCATGCCGCGCCGCGTGCTGCCGCTCGCAGCGACGGCGTGCGGAATCGGGTAGGTCTGGCCCAGCGCACTCTCGATGCGCGGCACGCGCAACAATAGTTCACCGTCGTTGCGCACCAGGTTGATCGAACTGCTTTCCCCGGCGCTGATGGACGCGAGGAAGTTCTCGAAGTAGGACAGCTGGATCGCGCTTGCGATCACGCCGAGCATCGCACCGGACGGGCTGCGGATCTTCTCCAGCCGATAGATGATCCACTCGCCGTCGAGGCGGCTGCGGACGGGTTCGCTGATGTAGCTCAGCACGTCGTTGCCGGCCAGGGCACGGAAGTACTTGCGATCGCTCACGTTCAGCGCCTTGTCGGGCCAGGCGCGCGAAGTCACCAGCACATTGCCCGTCGCGTCGAGGATCTGGATGACGTTGACGAAGACCAGTCCCTGCTTCTTGTTGCGCAGCGACTCGAAGACTTCCGGCCGGGCGGCGTACCTGGCGAGATCGTCCGCGGAACGCAGGGCATCGGCCGGAAAGCTCTGCAGGATGCCGCCGTGCAACGCATCGAGCGCCTGGAACGTGCGGTCGGTCTGCTCGGAGACGACGAGCGCCAGCGTCGACAGCGCGCGGGCTTCGCCCTCGGTGCCACGGTGTTTCAGCACATAAGCCAGGGAAGCGGTCACGCCGATGATCCCGACGCACAGCAGGACGCCCGCCAGGACCAGCCAGTAGTCCAACCGGCCGCGCAGCCTCGCCAACACCATGCCGATCGGCAATTGCTTTTTGCTCAAACGCTGATTCCCCGCTCGAAGTCTTTGGTGGTAACTAATGTTAAGCGGTATTTCGGCGTGTACAGGCCAATTGGAGAGCCCGTACATGTAAATGGCGAGGCACAGAACATTTTTTGGGTACTTATGTATCCAAAAAATGACGCCCTTCGGGAATATCCCCAGAGCGTTGATTTTCCTTTGTCATCCGGCCGTTTCTCCTCTCACGAAGCCCTTTTTCGTACATAGGAAATAGGCCGTTTGTGGTGGTACGGCTATTGCGGACTTAAAGGCCAAGACATCCGGAAAACGCCATGAAAGCACCCCGTCACATTCCCGCAATCTTTCGCAAATGCGCGTCGGCATTGAAGAAATTCTGCCCTGCTCCGCGCATGCACGGCGGCGAAATGTATCTGGTTGTAGACCGGCGTTACGTAACGGTCCGGAACAACAACAACCCCACCAACCCCCACACGGCCACCGGCCGCCCGTGAACAACTTCGTAAACCAGAGGAAGACAAGCATGATTACCGCCCTTCTGTGCGTCGCCGCCGCCTTCGCGAGCCTCGCATTCTTCAGCCTGCTGCGCATCGCATCCAGCGTGGACGAGGATGACTGAACGGCCATCACGAAACCTGGCCGGATTGCATCCGCCCGGGCTTTGCATGCGTACTACCTTCACTGACATGGCTGACAGCACGTTACGGTTGAACCCGGGCGGGCCGGAGGCCGCGGTCGATGCAGGCAGGTCTAATGTTGTATGTAACAAACGCTCGTGAGCGCATAGGATGCGGCAAAAAAATCGAGACAAAACAGGAGTGAAAACTCCGGCGAAAGAAGGGATCGACACATGAACTGGAAAATCAACGCCGCCTTGGTGGCCGCACTCGTCGCGCTGTTCGCGCTCATCTTCCTGATCCCGATGGAACACGATCTCGCGCTCATCCTCGGCCTGGTCTCCATGGTGATCTTCCTGCTGATCGTCGCCAGCGCCGCGATGTTCTCGGTTCGCTGGCTCAAGGGCAAACTGCGCACCGTGCGGCACTGACATCGGCTGAATCGGTGGGGGCGGATCGCCGGGCTCGACGCTACCGTCGAGCGCCGACCGATGAGCGCGGCCTCCTGGCGGTACGCTCTCATCCCTACTGCCTCGAGGAATCGCCATGTCGATCGACTGGACTGCATTCACGCCCTGGTCGTCGCTGGCCGGCGGCCTCCTGATCGGCCTCGCGGCCGCCATGCTGGTGCTGTTGAACGGCCGCATCGCCGGCATCAGCGGCATCGTCGGCGGGCTGCTGCGGCCCGCACGCGGCGACGTCGCCTGGCGGCTTGCCTTCGTGCTGGGGTTGGTCGCCGCGCCGCTGATCCACGGACTGTTCGTGCGGCTGCCGGCGCTGCGGATCGACGCCGGCACCGGTGCCCTGGTGCTCGCCGGCCTGCTGGTCGGCATCGGCACCCGCTACGGCGCGGGCTGCACCAGCGGCCATGGCGTGTGCGGCCTGTCGCGGCTGTCGCCCCGCTCCATCGCGGCCACGCTCGCCTTCATGGGTGCAGGCTTCGCGACCGTGTTCGCGCTGCGCCACGTCGTCGGCATCTGAAGGCGTCCTGCACAAATGACCGTCTTCGCCGCATGGCTCGCCGGCCTGGTCTTCGGACTCGGACTCATCGTCTCGGGCATGGCCGACCCGGCCAAGGTGCTCGGATTTCTCGATCTCGGCGGCCATTGGGACCCGTCGCTCGCTTTCGTGATGGCCGGTGCCATCGCCGTGGGCTTCGTCGCATTTCGCAGCGTCCGCGGACGAGCTCGATCGCTGCTCGGCGCCGACATGGCCTTGCCGAGCAGCCGACGCATCGACCGCCGGCTCATCGCCGGGAGCCTGCTGTTCGGCGTCGGCTGGGGCATTGCCGGCTTCTGTCCCGGGCCCGCCTTGGTCGCACTCGGCATGGGCGAGCACAAGGCGCTGTTGTTCGTCGCCGCGATGCTCGTGGGGATGGGCATTTTCGAGTGGATGGAGCGCCGGCGAAGCGCGCCACCCCAGGGCTGAGGCGGCAAGGCTGAGGCTAGAATCCGCGTCGGTCCGCGGGTGTAGCTCAATGGCAGAGCTGTTGCTTCCCAAGCAACTGACGAGGGTTCGATTCCCTTCACCCGCTCCAGCCGAACCCTCAGAGTGCCATGTGCAGCTGCACGGCTACACGCGATCTTCTTGATCCCGGAACTCTCGGTGCGCCCGGAACGCGCCTGCCGTCAAATCGATATCCGCTCCGGCAATGTGCGTTCTGCGAGCCGTTCCCTGCCAATCATCGACAGCCGCAACGACCTCATTCACGATCAGCCGAGCCCGCTCGTCGTCGAGCCCGTAGAACGCGGCTGTACCCAGTACCGTTTCCAGATCGGGCCGGTTGTCCAGGTCGTCGATGTTCAGGACATGCTCTGCCTTGTCGATATTCGGATTGACGTCGAACGCTGGCGCAAGACGCCATCCGGTCCTGCCGAGCACAAGGCCATGGTTGCGCAGGTGATCGTCACGATTGCCGACCGCGACATTGAACGCTACGCGACGAAATAGCTGCGCCAAGTCTGCGTCCACATGCTCGGCATCGCCTTGCCGGCGGATGAACTGGGCCAGTTCCAGATAGCTCGTGCCTTCACTTTGTGTCTTGCGCAGCAAGGTCATCGCCGAGGCATAGAAACAGCGGGCGCCCTTGATGCGATCGAACCTCTGCACGCAAAAGGTGTGGAAATCGTTGTTGAGCGACATCAGCTTCGCAGGCGGAACATCCACGCCGGCTTTCCGGGCAAGCTCATGAACGACGTACTCCCAGGCCCCGACGTCCCGATCGTCGTCCCGGGCGGGAAACTTGCCGATCCAGAGTGAGCCGTCGGCCGCCGTGAAGTTGGCCTTCGGCCTGGCGCCCCCCAGCGATGCGCCCGGAGCAACGAGCACGGCGAGCCACTTGCGCAGGGCATCGAGGTCGTCGATGCGTCGGTTGCTGAGTTCGTGGGCCACGGCTTCCAGTTCGCGCAAGGTTGTCACCGGCGGAGCCGCCATCTTCTCGTCGCCAAGAAACGTATCGGTGCCCGACAGTCGAAAGCGCAAGGCGCCTTGACGGGTGAGATCCTGCACGCCGATGAGGAAGTCCCAGGCATGGAGCGTGCGGGGTGGCCGCTTCTCGTCCTTGGCCTGCAATGCCTCGCGGCGCTTCATGAGCGTCTGCCCCCAACGGTCGGGCGACGAGTCGAGGAATATCCCGAAATTACCCAGTTCCGGCTTGGGAAAGAAGGGGTGTTCGTCCAGGGAGAGGTCGGGATCCAGTGCAAAGGCGCGAGGGTCCTTCAGCCAGTCGCGTTCGTAGCGAAAACGAATCTGTCCGCGGTCATGCGCAAGCGTGCCAACCTGGCATGCGGGACTCAAGTGGTCGTCCAGCCAGACTTCCAGAGTCTTGTCCTGCTTGCTCATGCCGATTCTTCAGCGTCTGAGGCCGATGAGGACTTGACCGCGCCTGTCCGAGCGGTCGTACGGCGCTTGGGCACCGGTTGTGGCTCCAGTGCCAGGTCTTGCAGCTTGCGTCCGATCCTGTCGTCGGCAGCGAGCTGACCGAGGTCCGCTTCCAGGCCCAGCACCGCCAACACCCGGACATAAGACCCCAGCGTGGCACCGGCGTCACCGGCCTCGACCTTGTACAGCGTGGTCCTCGAAATCCCTGCACGTTGCGACACCACTGCGTTGCTCAGCTTGCGCCTCTTGCGGGCAAGGCGCAGCCGCTCTCCAAGCTCGGAAAGCAAGCGCTGCTCCTCCGGAAAAACGATCGGTGGTTTGCGTGGCATGTTCGCTATTTTGGACCAATGACTTCAAATTTGTCCAAAATAGCGATCTATTCGACGTGATACCTCGCGTCGTCGGGGCACTTCAAATTCGCAAGTCGCTCACGTCGCCCGGCTCTTCCCGTTCATCGCCGATCAGCAGCGACTGCACGTCTTCCTCGAAACCCGCCACCGGCTGCGCCTTGGCCAACACCATCCAGACCGAGAACGGCATCCGCGCGAGCGGCCGATGCACCGCCGCACGCGCGACGACCAGCCGCCCCGCCTCTTCGACCATCACGCCGCATTCGGCCGGGATCTCGTCCGGCGCGCCGATGCAGCGGCCACGCGCGTCGGCGCCGAGCACGTACCAGCATTCACCGCCGAGATCGAGATAGGCGGCCCGCTTGTCGGGCTTGCGCAAGTCGGCGATCAGGTCGGCCCGGCGCACCTTGATCTCGTGGACGATCGGCTGGGCATACGCCTCGACGCTGGTGTTGCGGATCGAGAAGACATCCGGCCGTGCGATGCACCAGCGCGGCTTGTCGCCTTCGTTGGCACCGGCCAGGCGTGCGCGAAGACCGAGGTTGCGCCAGGCGATGCGGCCGGCGCGCGTCATCTCGCGCGCCACGCGCTCGACCAGCGCCTCGTGCGCCGACATCGCCGCGCGGTTGACCACCAGCGTGCCGGCGATGTGGGCGATGCCGCGGTCGGTCACGCGCAAGGTCTCGTGCCCCGCAGCGGACCGCACGCGCTCCAGCAGTCCCGCGGCGAGCAGGTCGACCTCGATCGCATCGCAGCACGGCCAGCCCGCAGAGCGATAGACCTCGCGAAGCCGCCGCGCATGAAGTCGTCCCAGGACCCGCGGCGTGGCCTCGTCATTCATTGCGATGCCGGCATCTCTGGCATCTCGGGCGCCGGGCGGCGGGTCCGACACCGGCGGCGCGTGGCCGGGCTCGGTCAGCGGCGGATCGGCTGCGGGCGGGTCGACGGTCGGCGGCGGTGCAATCGGGGTCGTCGGCGTGGAAGGAACAGGAATGTCGGGTGCGGGCGGCGGCGGTCCGATCGGAGCGCTGGCGGCCTCCCGCTGCAGGGCAAGGGCAGTCATCGATGCAGGTTAGCGAAAAGGCACGGGCGTGGCGAGCGCAGGTTGTTGCAGAACGCTAACCGGCCCGCGCCGCCCTGCGTTCTCGTTCTGTCTCCAGGCCTCAGCCCGCCGCGCGCTGCACCTCGCGCACGCCCTGCCGGGCCGACAGCATGAGATTGCTTTCGCTGGTGCAGGCGCCGATGGTCTTGGCCAGCTGGCGGCTGACCGTGACATACGCGTGGCCGATGCGGCTGTCGAAGTACAGCATGTCGCCGCGCTCGAGATGGATGACCTCGCCATCCTCGAAGTGCACGTCGACCGCGCCGACCAGGATGTAGACGAACTCCTCGCCGTCGTGCCTTGCGTAGTCTTCGGGGCCGTTGACGCTGCGCGCATGCACCGTGCCGAGGATCGGGCTCATCTGCTTGCCGACCACCTGCGTGCCGAGGAACTGATAGGAGAACGCCAGCCCGCGATAGGTCACGCCCTCGCCCGCGCGCGTGACCACGGGGCGATCGAGCCGCCGCGTCTTGGCACCGGCCTCGGCAAACATCGCCCCCATGTCCATGTGCAGGGTGTGGCCGAGCGCAGAAAACTTCTCGTAGCTCAGCGCGAGCTGGCCGCGCTCGGCGCGCGAGATGGTGGTGATCGACACGCCGGACTGCTCTGCGACGTAGGCCAGCGTCCAGCCGAACTGCTTGCGCGCGGCACGCAGCCGCTTGCCGAAGGCCACGCGGTCGAGCGTGTGCGGCTCGGGTTCCGGCGCCGGGCTGCGCACGGCCCTTGCATCGGCTGCCTTGGACGCCTTGGCAGGCTTCGCCGGCTTGGACGCCTGGGCAGTCTTGATGGGCTTCGGAGTGGTCTTCGGGCTTGTCATGCAGGTTCTCGGATGGCTTCGATTCTGCCAGCGGACATCTCTTCTTCCTGGCACCGTCGATGCGAATCTCTGGCCTGAAAGTTGCGTATCTGCAAATTGCAGAAATGCAAATGCACCAGAAGAGGCTCATCGGATTGATTGCCATCATCGAACAAAAATTTGCATATGTGCAAATTTTCTTTAGACTGCGCGCACGCCGCCGATCACCACCGAAGGCAGCCCCCACGGTTCACCCACATGCAGAGCGCCATGACTGACACGGTCGATTTCCTCATCATCGGCGGCGGCATTGCCGCCGCTTCCGTCGGCTACTGGCTGGCACCGCACGGCCGCGTGCTGCTGCTCGAACGCGAGTCGCAACCCGGCTACCACTCTACCGGTCGGTCCGCCGCCCTCTTCATGGAAAGCTACGGCACGGCGCAGGTGCGGGCATTGACGATGGCCAGCCGCGCCTTCCTGCAGTCGCCGCCCGAGGGCTTCAGTGAACACCCGGTACTGAGCCCGCGCGGCGCGATGATGGTCGCCGCCCCCGGACAGGACGCCGAGCTCGCCGAGCACTGGGACATCCTGCGCGCGATGTCGCCGAAAGCGAAGCTGTTCGACAGCGAAGGCGCCTGCGCGATGGTGCCCGCATTGCGCGCCGATCACGTGCTCGGCGCGGTCTACGAGCCCGACGCCGCGGACATGGACGTGCATGCGATCCACCAGGGCTATCTGCGCGGACTGCGCCACGCCGGCGGCCGCATCGAATGCAGCGCCGAGGCCGAAACCATCGAGCGCGTCGGCGACATGTGGCGGGTCACGGCCGGCGGCCGGACCTATGAGGCACCGGTGCTGCTCAACGCGGCCGGTGCCTGGGCCGATGTCGTGGCTGCGCGTGCCGGCGTGCCGCCCATCGGCCTCGAGCCGCGGCGTCGTTCGGCCTTCATCTTCGCGCCGCCCCAGGGCTTCGCGGATACCGCGAAGTGGCCGATGACGGCAGCCGTCGACGAGACCTGGTACTTCAAGCCCGACGCCGCCATGATGCTCGGCTCGCCGGCCAATGCCGACCCGGTCGCGCCGCAGGACATCCAGCCCGAGGAGCTGGACATCGCGCTGGCCATCCACCGCATCGAGGAAAACACCACCATGACGGTGCGCCGCCCGACGCGCACCTGGGCCGGACTGCGCTCCTTCGTGGCCGACGGCGACCTGGTCGGCGGCTTCGACCCCGACGTGCCCGGCTTCTTCTGGGTCGCGGCCCAGGGCGGCTACGGCATCCAGACCTCGGCGGCCATGGGCGAGACCTGCGCCGCGCTGGCGCGTGGCCTGCCCGTACCCGAGCGCGTCGCCGGCTTCGGACTCACCGCCGACATGCTGAGCCCGTCGCGCCTCGCCAGCGTGCAGGCGCGGGCCCTGCAAGCCGTTCCGGGGACGGCGGTCGCGGGCGCCTGAACGCCGGCCACCACCGCCTCGCCTTCCGCTTTTCCCACTTCTCGTTCACCATCTCCAACAAGCCACGGAGCGCTCACCATGCGTGTCTTCAGCGGATCCCTCGCCACCGAAACCAACACCTTCGGCCCGATGCCGACCGGCCTTGCGTCCTTCAGGGACCGCGGCTACTTCCCGGCCGGCCAGCACCCCGAGCAGCTCACGCTGTTCTCCGGCCCGCTGTGCGCGGCGCGCATCCGCGGCAAGGAGGCCGGCTGGACGCTGATCGAAGGCATGACGGCCGGCGCCCAGCCCAGCGGCACGACCACCCGCCACGCCTACGAGACGCTGCGCGACGAGCTGCTGGCCGACCTGCGCGCCGCACTGCCGGTCGACATGGTGCTGCTCGGCATGCATGGCGCGATGGTGGCCGACGGCTATGACGACTGTGAAGGTGACCTGATCGAGCGCGTGCGCGCCATCGTCGGCCCCGACGTGGTGATCGGCGGCGAACTCGACCCGCACAACCACCTGACGCCCGCGATGGTCGACAACACCGACGTGCTGATCGCCTTCAAGGAATACCCGCACACCGACGTGCTGGAGCGCGGCCTCGAGGTGGTCGACATCTGCGCGGCCACGGTGGCGAAGAAGATCAAGCCGGTCCACGCGGTGGTCGACTGCGGAATGATCGTGACCATGCACACCTCGCGCCAGCCGGCACGCGGCTTCGTCGACCGCATCCAGTCGCTCGAAGGCAAGGACGGCGTGCTGTCGATCTCGGTGTCGCACGGCTTCGCCTGGGGCGACGTGCCCGAGATGGGCACCAAGGTGGTCGTCTACACCGACGGCGACCAGGCCAAGGCCGACGCGCTCGCGCGCCAGCTGGCCGACGAGCTGATCGGCATGCGCGAGGCGCTCGCCGTCAACTACCCGTCGATCGACGACTCGCTCGACCAGGCACTGGCCTTCGACGGCGGCCCGGTCGTGCTGGCGGACGGCGCCGACAACCCCGGCGGCGGCGCGGCCGGCGACTCGACCTTCATCCTGCGGCGCATGCTGGAGCGCGGCATCGGCAACGCCGCGGTCGGCCCGATGTGGGACCCGGTCGCGGTGCGCATCGCCTTCGATGCCGGCGTGGGTGCGCGGCTGATGTTGCGCGTGGGCGGCAAGATCAGCCCGCTGTCGGGCGACCCGCTCGACCTCGACTGCACAGTGAAGGCGCTGGTGCGCGACATGGTGATGACCGGCCTGGCCAACACGCCGACCGCACTCGGCGACTGCGCGCTGATCGAGACGCAGGGCATCGAGATCGTGCTGATCACGCTGCGCAACCAGGCGATGGGCACCGACGTGTTCACAGGCCTGGGCTGCGACCTGGCGGGCAAGAAGATCATCGTGGTCAAGTCGTCACAGCATTTCTATGCGTCCTTCTCGAAGGTCGCGAAGCACGTGATCTACGCGGCCGCACCGGGCGCCGTCACGCTCGACCTGAAGACCCTGCCCTACCGCAAGGTACGCCGCCCCAAGTGGCCGCTGGACGCCTGACCGCGCGCACGCCATCAACGCACGCACCGACACCTTTCCGCTTTCCTTCCTTCCCTGCCCTCGGAGATTCCAAGATGAAACGACGAACGCTTTCCGCCCTTGCATCCCTGACGCTGGTGGCCGCCGCAGGCGTCGCCAGCCTGCCGGCACTGGCGCAGACCAAGACCCTCAAGGTGGTCGCGCATGCCGACGTGAAGATCCTCGACCCGACCTTCACCACGGCCTACATCTCGCGCAACTTCGGCTACATGGTCTACGACACGCTGTTCGCGCAGGACGCGAGCGGCAAGCCGCAGCCGCAGATGGTCGAGAAGTACACGACCTCGAAGGACGGCAAGCAATGGAGCTTCACGCTGCGCCCGGGGCTCAAGTTCTCGGACGGCTCGCCGGTCACCTCGGCCGATGCCGTGGCGTCGCTGCAGCGCTGGGCCGCACGCGACAGCCTGGGACGCGCGATGGGCGCGGCCGGTGCCGACTGGAAGGCCGTCGATGCACGCAACTTCACGCTCACGCTGAACGAGCCCTTCGGCATGGTGCTCGACGCGCTGGCCAAGCCATCGGGCTTTCCGCCGGTGGTGTTGCCCGAACGCCTGGCCAAGATGCCCGCGACCTCGCCGCTGCCCGAAGTGCTGGGCTCCGGCCCCTTCATCTTCAAGCGCGACGAATGGGTGCCGGGCAACAAGGCGGTGTTCGTGCGCAACCCGAACTACGTGCCGCGCAGCGAGCCGTCGAGCGGCCTGGCCGGCAGCAAGAAGAGCAACTTCGACCGCGTCGAATGGCTCTACCTGCCTGACTCGAACAGCGCCGTCGCGGCCCTGAAGCGCGGCGAAGTCGACTTCATCGAACAAGTGCCGCCCGACTACATCACGCCGCTGCGTACCGACACCAGCGTCAAGATCGTTCCCGGCGGCTCCTACCAGGGCTTCCTGGTGCTGAACCAGCTGTTCCCGCCCTTCAACAACCCGAAGGCACGCCAGGCGCTGGCGATGGCGACCAGCCAGGAACGCTTCACCGCCGGCATGGGCTACCCGCTCGACATGCGCGTGACCTACTGCGCGACCTACTTCATCTGCGGCAGCCCGAACGAAACCGACGCCGGTGCCGAGCCCTACCGCAAGCCCGACATCGCGAAGGCCAAGGCGCTGCTGGCCGAGTCCGGCTACAAGGGCGAGAAGGTGGTGCTGCTGGTGCCGACCGACGTGACCTACCTGAACGCCGAAGCGCTGGTCGCGGCGCAGACCATGCGCAGCATCGGCATGAACGTGGACATGCAGAACTCCGACTGGGCCTCCATCGGCGCACGCCGCGCCAAGAAGGACGCGCCCGAAGCCGGCGGCTGGAACATGTACGTGACGGTGGCCGGCGAGTTCGACGTCAACTCGCCGATCTCCAACGCCTACCTGAGCGCGGCCTGCGGCAACAGCCTGCCCGGGTGGCCCTGCGACAAGCCGCTCGACGAGCTGCGCACTTCATGGATCAAGGAGACCAACCCGGCCAAGCGCAAGGAGCTGCTCGACGCCTTCCAGAAGCGCGCCTATGAAGCGATTCCCTACGTGAACGCCGGCCAGTACACGGCCGCCTCGGCCGCGCGCGCCAACATCAAGGGCCTGGACAAGCTCTGGTCGGGCATGCCGGTGTACTGGGCACTCGACAAGTAATCGCCGCGGGAAGACACCACGACCATGGGCTACATCCTTCGCCGCCTCGTCGCGACGCTCCCCGTGATGGCGGTGGTGGCGGTCGTGGTGTTCCTGCTGATCCACCTGTCGCCGGGCGACCCGGCCGCGCTCATCGCGGGCGACCTCGCCACCGGCGAGGACATCGACAAGCTGCGCGTCGCGCTCGGTCTCGACCAGCCGCTGTGGCGCCAGTTCGTGCTGTGGCTCGGCCGGCTCGCCACCGGCGACCTCGGCACCTCCATCTTCACGCAGGTGCCGGTGTCGCAACTGCTCGGCCAGCGGCTGGAGCCAACGTTGTCGATCGCGGTGCTCACCATGCTGCTCACGCTGGTGGTCGCGGTGCCGCTGGGCACGCTCGCGGCCTACCGCGCCGGCAGCTGGATCGACCGGCTGGTGATGCTGTTCGCGGTGCTGTCGTTCTCGGTGCCGGTGTTCCTGATCGGCTACTTGCTGGTGTTCGCGTTCGCGATCCAGTTGCCGTGGTTTCCGGTGCAGGGCTACTCATCGCTCTCCGATGGCGTGGGCGGCTGGCTGCGCGGGTTGGTGCTGCCCTGCGTGAACCTCGCGCTGGTCTACATCGCGCTCATCACGCGCATGACCCGCGCCACCGTGCTCGAAGTGCTACAGGAGGACTACATCCGCACCGCGCGGGCCAAGGGCCTGGGCGTGTTGCCGGTGCTCATCCATGCGCTGCGCAACGC
>NZ_JBWKNQ010000013.1:0-204835 GCF_059415645.1 Variovorax sp. GW821-FHT10B04 | reverse complement strand
GACTCCAGTTCGCGGTCTCGTCGACCTTCGTCGTCGAGCAACCGGCCACCAGCCATGCGGCTGCGCACAGCGCCAGCCAGCCCGGGACAACCGATAATTTGGAGCGAAATATCACATGAAACTTTCTTGAAACAAGTCCCTTCGATTATATCGACGCCCCCTCTCCAGGCGCCTTTCGACCCTGCCGACACCGAGGATGGAGCCGATCCGGCCGATGCCAGCGAATGGCGATCCTTCGTGGTCGGGCCGGCGGAGCATGGCCAGCGGCTGGATCGTGCGCTCGCTGCGCTGGTACCGGAGTTGTCGCGCAGCTACCTCCAGCAACTGATCCAGGCCGGTGTCGTCGAACTGCAGGGGCGTGCGGCGACCAAGGCCTCCGCCACGGTGCGTGCCGGCGAGGCCGGACGGATCGAGATGCGCCCGACGCCGC
Organism: Variovorax sp. GW821-FHT10B04; assembly: GCF_059415645.1. Lineage (NCBI taxonomy): Bacteria > Pseudomonadati > Pseudomonadota > Betaproteobacteria > Burkholderiales > Comamonadaceae > Variovorax > Variovorax sp. GW821-FHT10B04. The sequence goes on along the minus strand of NZ_JBWKNQ010000013.1, from coordinate 204,405 downwards.
AGAGCCAGGCGTTCAAGCCGGAGCCGATGGCGCTGCGCGTGGTGCACGAGGACGCCCATCTGCGCGTGATCGACAAGCCGGCAGGATTGGTCGTGCATCCCGCGCCCGGCCACTGGAGTGGCACCTTGCTGAACGGCCTGCTCGCACTGGATCCGCAGGCCGTCATGCTGCCGCGGGCGGGCATCGTGCACCGGCTGGACCGCGACACCAGCGGCCTGATGGTGGTGGCCCGCACGCGTGCGGCAATGGATGCGCTGGTTGCCCTGATCGCCGCGCGTGACGTCAAGCGGCAGTACATCGCCATGGCCCACAAGCCATGGCAGGGTGCCGCCGCTCGCCAGATCGACGCGCCGATCGGCCGCGATCCGCGCAACCGGCTCCGGATGGCCGCAGTCGATCTCGAGCGGCATCCAGGCAAGACCGCGCGCACCTGGGTCGAGCGGCTCGACAGCACGGCCGAGGGTTGCGTGGTGCGTTGCACGCTCGAGACCGGACGGACCCACCAGATCCGCGTGCACATGGCGCTGATCGGTCATCCGCTGGTCGGCGATGCGCTCTATGGCGGCGTCCCTGCGGCAGGAATCGCCAGGCAGGCGCTGCATGCGTTCCGGTTGGCTTTCGTGCACCCGGTGACGGGCGAGGCGATGGAGTTTCGTGCGCCGCCGCCGCCCGATCTGGTCGCTGCCTTGCAGGCGTGGGGGCTGGATTACAATCGCGCCTGACGGCCCCAGGGCCTCGCCGGCCATCCGAGTCGGCCTTGCGTTGTGCTCGCCACGTGCCGGCAACGCCCTCTTCGAATCTTCTCTCTTCCAACTGAACGTGCGCCACGGGCGCCTTTTCGGATCACGCGAACCATGAATACGGCGGATGCCAAGCGCATTCTCGAAACCGCCTTGATCTGCTCGTCGCAACCGCTGCCGGTGCGCGAGCTGCGCGTTCTGTTCGACGACGAACTGGGCGCCGACACGATCAAGTCGCTGTTGCTCGAGCTTCAGGAAGACTGGTCCCAGCGCGGGCTGGAGCTCGTCGGCGTCGCAACCGGCTGGCGCTTTCAGAGCCGGCCGGAAATGCGCGATCACCTGGACCGGCTGCATCCCGAGAAGCCGCCGCGGTACACCCGTGCCGCGCTGGAAACGCTCGCGATCATTGCCTATCGCCAGCCCGTCACGCGTGGCGACATGGAAGACATTCGCGGCGTCACGATCAACTCGATGATCCTGAAGCAGCTCGAAGACCGCAATTGGGTCGAGGTCATCGGGCACCGCGAGACGGTCGGTCGGCCCGGGCTCTATGCCACCACCCGCCAGTTCCTCGACGATCTCGGCCTGGCATCGCTCGACCAACTGCCGGTGATCGAGACATCGGCCCAGCAGGGCGCGCTGATCGATGCGCTGGCCGAAGCTGCCGGCATGGTGCAGCCGGGCTTGCCGATGGGCGATCCGCAAGACGCCATCGCATCTACCGAACCCGTTGTGGCCGCAGCGCCCGACGCCGAACCCTCACAGGCCGAGCCCCCGGCCGTCTCCTCTGGAAATCCATCATGAGTCCATCCGAACACGACGACGCGGCCGGTTCCCCGGAACCTATCGCAGAAGAAAAGCGTCTCGTCGAGGCCGTGCGGAACGACGGTCCCGCGGGCGAATCCGCTCCGGATGCGGCCGAGGCTCCGCGCAAGCGTCGCCCGCGGCGAAAGAAGCCGGCGGAAGCCTCTGCTGAAGCCGGTGAGTCCGAGGAGGGTGTCGTCACGTCGGCAGATGCGGTGTCCGAGCCGTCCGCTGCGCCCGTCGTCGAGCGTCACGCGCCGGAGCTCGCTGCGGTGGTGCGCGAGGAAGTCGATGCGTCGGACGAGGATGAACTCGACGAAGACGATCTCGACGAGGAAGAGGACGATCTCGATCGCGCCCGTCGCGCCGCCGACCGCGCGCAGCGCAACGCGCCGCCGCCGGAGCCGATCCGTTTCGCCGATGTGATTTCCGGCCAGTTCGATGCGGACGAGGAGAGCCCCGAGGTCCCGCCGCTCAAGCGTGTGTTGCTGCCGGAAGCCGATTCGCCGAAGCTGCACAAGGTGCTGGCCCAGGCCGGCCTGGGCTCGCGTCTCGAAATGGAGGCGCTGATCCTGCAGGGGCGGATCTCGGTCAATGGCGAACCCGCCCACATCGGCCAGCGCATCCAGTACGGTGACCAGGTCAAGGTCAATGGCAAGCCGATCCGCTATCGGATCGCGCCGCCGCCCGCGCGGATCATTGCGTACCACAAGCCGACCGGTGAAGTCGTGACGCACGACGATCCGCAGAACCGGCCGACGGTGTTTCGCAAGCTGCCACGGCTCGTGCAGGGCAAATGGCAGTCGGTGGGGCGACTCGACCTGAACACCGAAGGCCTTCTCCTTTTCACGAGCTCGGGCGAGTTGGCCAACCAGTTGATGCATCCACGCTTCGGGCTGGAGCGTGAATACGCGGTTCGCGTGCTGGGCGCCATCAATGCGGAAGAGAAGAAAAAGCTGCTCGAGGGTGTGCGGCTCGACGATGGCATGGCGCAGTTCGGAACCATCGAGGAAGGTGGCGGCGAGGGCTCCAACCATTGGTATCGGGTGACCATTTCCGAAGGCCGAAACCGCGAGGTTCGCCGGCTGTTCGAGTCGGTGGGTCACGCAGTCAGCCGCCTGATTCGGATCCGCTATGGCGCCATGGTGTTGCCGCGCGGTCTCAAGCGTGGTGCATGGATGGAGCTCGATGAGCGCGACATCCGGTCGCTGCTGGCGGCTGTCGGCGGCGGCGAGCGTCCGGCACGGGCCGATGCGGGCGACCGAGGTCCGCGACCGGACGGGCGCAATGGCCGGAACCGCAACAACAAGCCTCGCAGCGGCAACGCGGGCGGGCCGCCGCAGCAAGCGCGTCGCGGTCCCAACGGCGCTGGTGGCGGTGGTGCTCCCGGCGGCGGCAAGGCACGCGGCGCCCAGGGTGGTCGGCAGAACGCTGACCGGGCGGATCGCGCCCCAGGCGGCGCCAGCCAGCCGGACCCGATGAAGACATCGCTGGGGTACATCGGCGCCGACAGCTTCTCGCGGCAGCGCAAAGAACAGCGTCAGGGCGGTCGCCGTCCGGGCGGCAATCCTGGCGGCGGAAACGCTGGCGGCGGGCAGGGCGGTCGTCGCCGCGGCCGCTGAGCCAGGAATCTGTGACCGGCCAGCGGTCTTTCATGGCTTCTTCATTCGCCGTGGTGGTCGCGCCGGTTAAAATCTAGGGCTTTGTCAAGACCGCGTGACCACTCGCGGCTCTGGCTCATTCTTTCAAAATCAAGCTACTCAGGAAGCATTTCAATGGCAATCGAACGCACTCTCTCCATCATCAAGCCCGACGCCGTCGCCAAGAACGTCATCGGCAAGATCGTCTCGCGCTTTGAAGCCGCCGGCCTCAAGATCGCTGCTGCCAAGCTGGTTCACCTGTCGCGCGCCGAAGCCGAGCAGTTCTATGCCGTCCACAGCGCACGTCCTTTCTTCAAGGACCTCGTCGAATTCATGATTTCCGGCCCCGTGTTCGTGCAAGTGCTCGAAGGCGAAAACGCCATCCTCAAGAACCGTGACCTGATGGGCGCCACCGACCCCAAGAAGGCCGCCGCCGGCACCATCCGCGCCGATTTCGCCGACAGCATCGACGCCAACGCCGTGCACGGCTCGGACGCTCCTGAAACCGCAGCGAACGAGATCTCCTTCTTCTTCGCTGGCCTCAACGTCTACGCACGCTGAGGTTCAACCCAGCCCGCACAATGACCACCGCCAACCTGCTCGAGTTCGATCTGGAGGGGCTGGCCGCGTTCTGCGAACGGCTGGGTGAAAAGCGTTTCCGCGCGACGCAGCTCTTCCGCTGGATCCACCAGCGTGGAGCGAGCGATTTCGCGCAGATGACCGATCTGGCCAAGTCCCTTCGCGAGAAGCTGGCCACGACGGCGCACATCGAGCCGTTGCCGGTCATCACGCAACATGAGTCCGCGGACGGCACCATCAAATGGCTGTTCGATGTGGGTGACGGCAATGCCGTCGAAGCCGTATTCATTCCCGAAGACGACCGCGGGACACTCTGCGTGTCGTCGCAGGCCGGCTGCGCTGTCGGCTGTCGCTTCTGCTCGACCGGGCATCAAGGTTTCAGCCGCAATCTGCGTACCGGCGAAATCGTCGCGCAACTCTGGTTTGCAGAGCACTTTCTCCGCAAGCATCTGAAGCGCACCGAGCGCGTCATCTCCAACGTGGTGATGATGGGAATGGGCGAGCCCCTGCAAAATTACAGTGCGCTCGTGCCTGCACTGCGCACGATGCTCGACGACAACGCCTACGGGTTGTCGCGCCGTCGCGTGACGGTGTCGACTTCCGGCGTCGTTCCCATGATCGATCGCCTGGGCGCCGACTGCCCGGTGGCGCTGGCGGTGTCGCTTCATGCGCCAAACGATCCGTTGCGTGACGACCTGGTACCGCTCAATCGCAAGTATCCGATCGCTGAATTGCTCGAGGCCTGCAAGCGCTACCTCGCTCATGCGCCGCGCGACTTCATCACCTTCGAGTACTGCATGCTCGACGGCGTCAATGATCAGCCCGAACATGCCAGGCAACTGGTCGATCTGGTCCGCAAGCAGGGCGTTTCCTGCAAGTTCAACCTGATTCCGTTCAATCCGTTCCCGGCATCCGGCCTGATTCGGTCGCCGCAGCCGCGTGTGCTGGCTTTTGCCAAGACGCTCAGCGAAGCCGGAATCGTCACGACCGTGCGCAAGACGCGTGGGGACGACATCGACGCCGCCTGCGGGCAGCTCGCAGGCGATGTCAAGGACCGCACGCATGCTGCCGAGCGCATGGCGCAACGCCGCACCGTGGTGCTGCATCCAGCACGGCGGCCGGCGGCGACCCAGGAGCGCTGAGGCGATGACCGCGGCGTTTCCGGGTGTGCGCAGCGGGTGGCACCCCGCGTTGCTTTTGGCTGTACTGGTGTTCGTGACGCTGGCTGGCTGCGCGTTGCGTTCGACGGGTTCGACCGGCTCGGATTCCGCGGCCACTGCCGACGTGATCACCTCGTCGGATGAGCCGGCGGGTCGCAAGCGGGCTCGCATCAGGCTCGAGCTGGCCATCGGCTACTTTCAGCAGGGTCAGGCCACGGTTGCGCTCGACGAAACCAAGCAGGCCATCGCGGCCGATCCCACGTTCGCCGATGCCTACAACCTGCGTGGACTGGTCTACATGCGGCTCGACGAGCCGGCGCTGGCGGAAGATAGTTTTCTGCGCGCGATCGCGCTCAATCCGCGTGATGCCAACTCGCTGCACAACTATGGCTGGCTGCTCTGCCAGGAACGTCGCTATGGCGACGCCGCACAGCAGTTCACCCAGGCTTTGGCCGTTCCTGCCTACACGGATCGAGCCAAGACGTTGATGACGCAGGGCGCATGCGAAGTCAGGGCCGGCCAGCTCGACGATGCCGAACGCAGCTTGCGCCAGGCCTACGAACTCGATGCCGGCAATCCAATGATCGGCTTCAACCTCGCTGCGGTGCTTGTGCAGCGAAAGGATTGGACGCGTGCGCAGTTCTATGCGCGGCGCGTCAACAATGGCCCCTCGGCCAACGCCGAGACGCTCTGGCTCGGAATCCGGATCGAGCGTCAACTGGATGATCGTGATGCAATGGCCCAGCTTGGTGGGCAATTGCAAAGGCGCTTTCCGCAGTCGCGGGAAGCTATTGCGTACGAGCGCGGGAACTTCAATGATTGAACGAGCCAGCGAACTCGCTGCTTCCTCCGTGCAACCGCCGGTTGCAGAAGACACCATGACCTTGACCGCTGGCGACATGCTGCGGGAGGCCCGGCTGGCACGCGGTGTCCAGCTCGACATGCTCGCGGCGGCCCTCAAGGTCCCGGTCAGAAAAATCCAGGCGCTTGAAAACAACGACATCGAGGCGTTGCCGGACCCGGTGTTCGCGCGTGCGTTGGCGGCGAGTGTCTGCCGGGCGCTGCATGTGGATGCGGCGCCGGTGCTGGCCAAGCTTCCGGGCGTGATACGGCCCGGGCTTGCGGAAGAGGACCGGGCCATCAGTACCGGGTTTCGTCCGGGGCTGCCGCGGCGCACCAACCGCAACAGCTCGAGCGGCTTGCCTTCACGCGTCCTGCTGACGGTCGTCGTCCTGCTGCTGATCGGGGCTGCGGCGTTGTTCTGGCTGCCGCCGACGGCCTTCGAGCGGATCGGGTCGTCGATCTCGCGCTTCACTTCGCGCGATACGGCGAGCGTGCCCGCCGCAACGGAAATGACAGGCGACGTGCAGCCCGCCGGCACGGTTGTCGAGCCTGTGGCTGCCGTGGCGCCGATGCCGCCGGCGTCGGCGCAGGTACCTGCTTCGGCCCTGCCCGCAACGGTCGTTCCGGCCGCCGCGAGCGCGAGCGTACCGCCGGCCTCCAGCGACGTTCTGGCCTTCGCGGCGCGGGACGAGACCTGGATTGCAGTCAGCGAAGCGGGCGGCAAGCAGTTGATGAGCCGCACCTTGCGTGCGGGCGAAAAGATCGGTGTCTCCGGTGCGTTGCCGTTGTCGGTCGTCGTCGGGCGTTCTTCCGGCGTGGACGTATCGGTGCGCGGCGCGCCTTTCGATCTGACACCTTTCTCCAAGGCGGGCGGTGTCGCACGTTTCGAGGTAAAGCCATGACCGAGCCATTTCCGATCGAACCTGCCGCGCCCCAAGCGCGCCGCTCCCGACAAGCCCGTGTCGAATGGGGCGCGAGGATCGTGACCGTCGGGGGCGATGCGCCGGTGCGCGTCCAGTCGATGACCAACACCGACACCGTCGACGCCATCGGCACGGCCATCCAGGTCAAGGAGCTCGCGAACGCGGGTTCCGAGATGGTGCGGTTGACGGTCAACACGCCAGAGGCCGCGGCCCAGGTGCCTTACATCCGCGATCAGCTGGATCGGATGGGCATCGACGTGCCGCTGATCGGCGACTTCCACTACAACGGCCACCGTCTGCTGACGGACTATCCGGCGTGCGCCGAAGCGCTCAGCAAGTACCGCATCAACCCCGGCAACGTGGGCAAGGGCGACAAGAAGGACAAGCAGTTCGGCCAGATGATCGAGGCGGCGATGCGCTGGAACAAGCCGGTGCGCATCGGCGTGAACTGGGGCAGCCTCGACCAGGAACTGCTCGCGCATCTGATGGACGTCAACAGCCGGCGCTCGACGCCCTGGCAGGCCAAGTCGGTCATGTACGAGGCGCTGGTCAGCTCGGCCATCGATTCCGCCAAGCTGGCCGAATCGATGGGCATGAATGGCGACCAGATCATCCTGAGCTGCAAGGTCAGCGGCGTGCAGGACCTGATCTCCGTCTACCGCGAACTTGCCAAGCGCTGCAGCTATGCGTTGCACCTCGGGCTCACCGAGGCCGGCATGGGGACGAAGGGCACGGTGGCGTCGGCCACGGCGTTGTCGGTCCTGCTGCAGGAGGGCATCGGCGACACGATCCGTGTGTCGCTCACGCCCCAGCCGGGCGAGTCGCGTACGCAGGAGGTAGTGATCGCCAACGAGATCCTGCAGGCACTGGGCCTGCGCATCTTCGTGCCGAGCGTGACCGCCTGCCCGGGCTGCGGCCGGACCACCAGCACGACCTTCCAGGAACTGGCCAAGACCATCGACGATTACCTGCGCATGCAGATGCCCGTCTGGCGGACCAAGTATCCCGGCGTCGAGGCGCTGAAGGTGGCGGTCATGGGCTGCATCGTCAACGGCCCGGGCGAGAGCAAGCATGCCGACATCGGCATCAGCCTGCCCGGCACCGGTGAAGCACCGGCCGCGCCGGTGTTCATCGACGGCGAGAAGGCGTTGACGCTGCGCGGCGACAACATCGCCGCCGAGTTCCACCAGCTGGTCGAGAACTACATCGAGAAGCGCTTCGGCAGCCCGCAGGCTGCCGAGCTTGCGTGATCACTTTCCTGCTTCCTTTCAACGGATTCCATGGTTGACAAATTGAATGCCGTCAAAGGCATGAACGACATCCTGCCGCCCGATTCGGCGCGCTGGGAATGGCTCGAGGCCATCGTGCGCGAACTGATGGCGCGCTATGCCTACCGCAATGTCCGTACGCCGATCGTCGAGCACACGGCGCTGTTCGTGCGCGGTATCGGCGAGGTCACCGACATCGTCGAGAAGGAGATGTACTCCTTCGAGGACAAGCTCAACGGCGAGAAGCTCACGCTGCGTCCCGAGGGCACGGCCAGCCTGATGCGCGCGGTCGTCGAGCATTCCATGCTGTACGACGGCGGCAAGCGGCTCTGGTACTCCGGTCCGATGTTCCGCCATGAGCGGCCGCAGCGGGGTCGCTACCGGCAGTTCCACCAGATCGGCGCAGAGGCGCTGGGCTTCGCGGGTCCCGAGGTCGATGCCGAGTTGATCCTGCTCGCGGCCGCGCTCTGGAAGGCCATCGGCCTGACCGACGTGCGGCTGGAGCTCAACAGCCTCGGCCAGCCGCCGGAGCGCGCATTGCACCGCGCAGAGCTCATCAAGCACTTCGAGGCGCATGCATCGCTGCTGGACGAGGAGGCGAAGCGCCGGCTGCACAGCAATCCGCTGCGCGTCCTGGACACCAAGAATCCGGCCATGAAGGAAGTGGTCGAGTCCGCGCCGAAGCTGATGGACTTCCTCGGTGCCGAGTCGCTTGCGCACTTCGACGGCTTGCGGGCGATCCTCGACGCCAATGGCATCGCCTACACGATCAATCCGCGCCTGGTGCGCGGCCTCGACTACTACAACCTCACCGTCTTCGAATTCGTGACCGACCGCCTGGGTGCGCAGGGCACGGTGTGCGGTGGTGGCCGGTACGACGACCTGATCGTGCAGATCGGTGGCAAGGCGGCGCCGGCCGTCGGCTGGGCGCTGGGTATCGAACGCGTGCTTGCCCTGGTGGAAGAACAGGGCACCGCCGTGCCGGTCCCGGTGCCCGACGTGTATGCCGTGGTGCCCGATGCCTCCGCCATGCCCGTGGCCTTGCGGACGCTGCAGCAATTGCGCGATGCGGGCGTTCGGGTGCAGATGCACGCCGGTACCGCCGACGGGTTGGGCAGCTTCAAGTCTCAGTTCAAAAAGGCCGACGCCAGCGGTGCCTTGCACGCGCTGGTCTTCGGTGCCGACGAACTGGCGCGCGGCGAGGTCACGGTGAAGGCGCTTCGCGACGGCGGAGGCGCGCAGACCACGCGTGCGCTGGACGAGGTGGCCGTCTGGGCCTCCACCCTACAATCGCCTGCTACCAAGGACTGACAGCGCATGGCAACTCATCTCGATCTCGAAGAACAGGAACAGCTCGATCAGCTCAAGCATTTCTGGAACACCTACGGCACGCTGATCACCTGGGTCGTGCTGTTGGCTGCAGGCGCTTTCATGGCCTGGAACGGCTGGCAGTATCTGCAGCGCAGCAAGGCTGCACAGGCATCGGCGCTGTATGACGAGGTCGAGCGCACGGCCACGGCAGGCGATGCGGAGCGGATCGAACGCGCGTTCGGCGACATGAAGGACAAGTTCTCCGGAACCGCCTACGCGCAGCAAGCCGGCTTGCTGGCTGCCAAGACGCTCAACGAAAAAGGCAAGACGGATGCGTCTCGCGCAGCGTTGACCTGGGTGGCCGAGCATGCCGTCGACCCGGGCTATCAGGCAATCGCCAAGCTTCGGCTGGCGGGCGAATTGATGGATGCCAAGTCCTACGACGAGGCGCTCAAGCAGTTGTCGTCATCCGTGCCAAAGGAATTCGACGCGCTCTTCGCCGATCGAAAAGGCGACATCTATATGGCGCAGGGCAAGCGCGATGAAGCCAAGGCCGAGTACCAGAAGGCATGGACGGGTCTTGAAGCCCGCAATGACTATCGGCGCTTGATCGAGGTCAAGCTCAATGCCGCCGGCGCCGATCCGGCTTCTCTGGCGCCGAAGATCGCCGTGAGCGTGTCGCCCGCAAAAATCGTCCAGTGATCCTTATGAATTTGAAGTCGTTGAATTTCGCGCCGTTGGCCGCGCCTGCATGGCGCCTTGGGGCTGCGGCCGTCCTGGTCGCAGCACTTGCAGCATGTTCGGGAACTGCCAAGCCCAAGCCAGCCGACTTGCCGGCCAACGCCGCACTCTTCGGTGTGCGGCAGGCCTGGGCCGTTCGCATGCCCGCGACCAGCGTGCCATTGCAGACGGATGTGAGCGGCGACATGGTGACGGTGGCCAGTTCGGACGGTACCGTCGTCGCCATCGACGCGGTCTCCGGCGTCGAGAGCTGGCGCACCAACGTCGGCGGTTCGTTGCTGGCCGGCGTCGGTAGCGACGGGTCGCTGGTTTCCGTGGTCACCAGCGGCAACGAGCTCGTGACGATCCAGGGCGGAAAGGTGCTTTGGCGGCAACGCCTGGCCGCGCAGGCGTACACGGCGCCGCTCGTGGCGGGCCGTCGGGTGTTCGTGCAGACCGCCGATCGCACGATGACGGCATGGGACGGCCAGAGCGGCCGCCGGTTGTGGTCGCAGCCGCGCACGGCCGAGAATCTCGTGCTCAAGCGCCCCGGAGTCCTGCTCGCCGTGGGAGATACCCTGGTGACGGGCGCCGGCGGTCGACTGACGGGCCTCAACCCGGCCAATGGCTCTTCGCGCTGGGAGGTGTCGATCGCCGCACCTCGCGGGACCAACGACGTCGAGCGGCTGGTGGATCTGACCGGCCCCGCGAGCCGGCTCGGCGACAGCGTGTGCGCACGTGCCTATTACGCCTCGGTGGGTTGTGTCGACACCTCGCGCGGTTCGTTGGTCTGGAGCAAGCCTGCATCCGGTGCCGGTGGCCTCGGCGGCGACGATCGCCTCATCTACGGAACGGAGTCCAACGGCGATGTCGCGGCCTGGCGTCGTGCCGACGGTGAGCGCGTCTGGCTGTCGGAGCGTCTGAAGAATCGCACCCTCACAGCGCCGCTGGCTGTGGGGCGTTCGCTGATCGTCGGTGAAAGCACGGGCACGCTGCACTTCATTTCGCGTGAAGACGGCTCGTTGCTCAACCGTATCAGCCCCGATGGTTCCGCCATCGAGTCGACGCCGGTCCTGGCCGGCAACACCGTTGTCGTGGTCACGCGCAACGGCGGCGTGTTTGGCTATCGTCCCGAATGACAGCACGCCATCACGTCGCACGCCGCATGACGTTCTTGCAGAACAAGGGTCAGCCATGAAGCCGGTCATCGCGCTGGTCGGGCGTCCGAACGTCGGCAAGTCGACGCTGTTCAACCGCCTCACGCAGACACGCGACGCCATCGTCGCCGACTTCGCCGGGCTCACACGCGATCGCCACTACGGCAACGGGCGGCAGGGCAAGCACGAGTTCATCGTGATCGATACCGGCGGCTTCGAGCCCGACGCCGGAAGCGGCATCTTCAAGGAGATGGCCAAGCAGACGCGTCAGGCCGTGGCCGAAGCCGATGTGGTCATCTTCGTGCTCGATGCGCGCGAAGGCCTCTCCGCGCAGGACCACGAGATCGCCAAGGAGCTGCGGCGTCTGGGCAAGCCGACCTTGCTCGTCGCCAACAAGGCCGAAGGCATGCGCGATGCGACCAAGCTGGCCGAGTTCTACGAACTGGGTTTCGGCGAAGTGCACGGCATCTCCGCTGCGCATGGCGAGGGCATTCGGGGGATCGTCGAACTCGCGCTCGAACCGCTGAACCTGCCTGACCCTGACGACGAGCCGGGTGACGAGGAAGCGGGCAAGCCCATCAAGCTGGCTGTCGCCGGCCGACCCAACGTCGGCAAGTCGACGCTGATCAATACCTGGCTTGGCGAAGAGCGGCTGGTGGCTTTCGACATGCCGGGCACCACGCGCGATGCCATTTCCGTGCCTTTCGAGCGCAACGGCCAGCGCTTCGAACTGATCGACACGGCCGGGCTCCGCCGCAAGGGCAAAGTGTTCGAGGCGATCGAGAAGTTCTCGGTGGTCAAGACATTGCAGGCGATCGAGTCCTCGAACGTCGTGCTTCTGCTGCTGGATGCCACGCAGGGCGTTACCGATCAGGATGCGCATATCGCGGGCTATATCCTCGAATCGGGCCGTGCGGTGGTTATTGCGATCAACAAGTGGGACGCAGTCGATAGCTACCAGCGCGAACAATTGCAGCGCCAGATCGAGACCCGGCTCCCGTTCCTCAAGTTCGCGGCGTTGCATTTCATTTCTGCAATCAAGCGCCAAGGGCTCGGCCCTGTCTGGCAGGCGATTGCGCAAGCACATAAATCGGCGACGCGGAAGATGTCGACGCCCGTGCTGACCCGGCTTTTGCTGGAGGCTGTTCAGTTCCAATCGCCTCAGCGCGCGGGCATGTTCCGCCCGAAGATGCGCTATGCCCACCAGGGCGGCATGAACCCGCCGGTGATCGTGATCCATGGCAATTCGCTGGAGCACGTGACCGATGCCTACAAGAGATTTCTCGAAGGGCGTTTTCGCAAGGAATTTGATCTGGTCGGAACGCCGATGCGCATTGAATTCAAGACATCGACCAATCCCTATGCGGACAAGGATCGCGGCTGAACGGCCAGTCTGACCAGACCGAATACGTGAGCGTGATTCGCCTGCAAAGTTCAGTCTTTGAAGTGCCGTTATTTTCGTCCGGGTTTTCCCGTTGCCGGAGCAACCCTGAAACGGTGTGTTAAGGTTCCCGGTCCAACAACTCTTCCTTGAACACGGAGAATATCGTGAGCAACAAAGGGCAACTTTTGCAAGACCCGTTCCTGAATACTTTGCGTCGGGAGCATGTGCCGGTTTCCATTTATCTGGTCAACGGCATCAAGCTTCAGGGTCAGATCGAATCGTTCGATCAATATGTCGTGCTGCTGCGTAACACTGTGACGCAGATGGTCTACAAGCACGCCATTTCCACCATCGTGCCTGGCCGCGCAGTCAACTTCTCGGCCGCCGAGAACGACGACGCTGCCGCTTGACTGGCATGCCGCGCGGCGGGGCAACCTGCCGCGCTTTTTAATTTCTGATTCCGTTGTCTGAACCGTTACCACGCCAGGAAGGCGCCGCAATCCTCGTCGGTGTCGACTTCGGGTTGCCTCATTTCGACAGCGAACTTGAAGAACTCGGCCTGCTCGCCCAGACTGCAGGTCTCGTGCCCGCCGCCCGCATCGTCTGCAAACGCAAGGCGCCCGATGCGGCGCTGTTCGTAGGCAGCGGCAAAGCTGCCGAAATTCGCGAACTGGCCGAATTGCATCGCGCCAGCGAAGTCATCTTCGATCAATCCCTGAGTCCTGCGCAGCAGCGCAATCTCGAGAAGCAACTCGAGATTGCGGTCTATGACCGCACCTTCCTGATTCTCGAGATCTTCGCGCAGCGCGCGCGGTCGCACGAAGGGAAGCTGCAGGTCGAACTCGCGAGGCTCCAGTACCTCAGTACGCGCCTCGTTCGGCGCTGGTCTCACCTGGAACGCCAGACCGGCGGCGCGGGCGTTCGCGGCGGCCCTGGCGAAAAGCAGATCGAACTCGACCGTCGAATGATCGGCGAGTCGATCAAGCGCACCCGCGAGCGGTTGACCAAGGTTCAGAAGCAACGCGGTACGCAACGGCGCCAGCGCGAGCGCCGAGAGACCTTCAATATTTCGCTCGTCGGCTATACCAATGCCGGCAAGTCCTCGATCTTCAATGCGATGGTCAAGGCGCGTGCCTACGCGGCCGACCAGTTGTTCGCGACGCTCGACACCACGACCCGGCACCTCTACCTGGGCGACGCAAGACGCGAAGTGTCGATCTCGGACACGGTCGGGTTCATCCGCGATCTGCCTCACGGGCTGGTCGATGCATTCAAGGCGACGCTGCAGGAGGCGGTCGACGCCAATCTGCTGCTGCATGTGGTCGATGCGTCCAATCCGCACCACCCCGAGCAGATGGCCGAGGTCCAGCGGGTGCTCCACGAAATCGGCGCGGGCGATGTTCCGCAATTGCTCGTTTTCAATAAGCTGGACGCTCTTGATTCCGGCCAATACCCCCTGCATCTGCAGGATGAGATCGAAGTCGACGGCGTGCAGGTGCCGCGTATTTTCGTGAGCGCGCACACCGGCGATGGCTTGCCCGCCTTGCGCAGCGAGCTTGCGCGGCGCTCCGGTTCGGTCGTCGACGATGCCATGCCCTTGGGCGCCGGTGCTGAATTGCATGGGGCGGCCGAGTGATTGGGCACAATCCATCCACTGACGAGAGAAGCAAAAACGAATGAATGCAAAGCCAGTGTGGAGCCGTTTTCAGGGCATGTTCAATCTGAACGATGGCCGGTGGGGACGCGGCGACGAGCCATCTTCCAATAACAACGACCGCCCGACCCAGAACCGGCCCGATGCAGATCCGCCGCCGTCGGGCAACGGCAATCGCCCCAAGGGCCAGGGACCGAATCAGGGTCCTCCCGATCTCGACGAACTCTGGCGCGACTTCAACCGCAAGCTCGGTGGGCTTTTCGGTGGTGGGCGCGGTGGCAACCGCGGACCGAGCGGCGGCAGCGGTGGCGGGAATTTCAAGCCCGACATGAAGAACGCCGGCTACGGGATCGGTGTGATCGCCATTGTCGCGGTGCTGATCTGGCTCGGAACCGGCTTCTTCATCGTGAACGAAGGCCAGCAGGCAGTCATCACCCAGTTCGGTCGCTACAAGGCGACCGTCGGCGCTGGTTTCAATTGGCGCATGCCGTACCCGATCCAGCGAAATGAACTCGTGGTCGTCACGCAGATCCGTTCCGCCGACGTGGGGCGCGACAGCATCGTGCGTTCGACGGGCCTGCGCGAATCGGCGATGCTCACCGAAGACGAGAACATCGTTGAAATCAAGTTCGCCGTGCAATATCGCCTGAGCGATGCGCGCGCTTATCTCTACGAAAGCAAGAACCCCGCTGAGACGGTCGTCCAGGTTGCCGAGACGGCCGTGCGCGAGGTTGTGGGCAAGATGAAGATGGATGCCGCGCTGGCCGAAGAGCGTGACCAGATCGCACCGCGCGTGCGGACGCTGATGCAGACCATCCTCGACCGTTACAAAGTCGGCGTCGAGATCGTGAACATCAACCTGCAACAGGGCGGTGTGCGTCCGCCGGAGCAGGTTCAGGCCGCGTTCGACGATGTTCTGAAGGCGGGCCAGGAGCGTGAGCGCGCCAAGAACGAGGCGCAAGCCTATGCCAATGACGTCGTGCCGCGTGCGACGGGTACGGCGTCCCGTCTCAAGGAAGAGTCCGAGGCATACAAGGCACGGATCATTGCGCAGGCGCAAGGCGATGCAGGCCGGTTCGCAGCCGTGCTGGCCGAATACCAGAAGGCGCCACAGGTGACCCGCGACCGCATGTACACCGACGCCATGCAGCAGATCTACAGCAACACGACCAAAGTGCTGATCGACTCGAAGCAGGGCTCGAACCTGCTGTATCTGCCGCTCGACAAGATCATGCAGATGGGCGGCCAGAATGCGGCGCCCGCGCCGGTCGATGCGGCCAGCCCGAATGTCGCCGGTACCGCCCCGTCGCAGTCGTCGGTGATTCCCGTCGCGCCCACGTCCAACGACATGCGTGCACGCGATGGCCGCTCGCGTGATCGCGACGTGCGTTGAGAAAGCCAGAACAATGAACAGAATCGGATTCATCGCATCGACGATCCTCGTGGCGCTCGCCCTGCTGAGTTCCACCCTCTTCGTGGTCGACCAGCGCCAATTCGGCGTGGTCTACGCACTGGGCCAGATCAAGGAAGTGATCACCGAGCCGGGGCTGAACTTCAAGCTGCCGCCGCCGTTCCAGAACGTGTCGTACATCGACAAGCGCTTGCTCACGCTGTCCAGCCTCGAGACCGAGCCCATGCTCACGGCCGAGAAGCAGCGTGTCGTGATCGACTGGTACGTGCGCTGGCGCGTGACCGACCCGTCGGAGTACATCCGCAACGTGGGCCTCGACGAGAGCGCAGGCGCCGTGCAACTGAATCGCGTCGTGCGCAACGCGTTCCAGGAGAACGTCAACAAGCGCACCGTGCGCGACCTGATCTCCGTACGCCGTGAAGCCCTGATGGCCGACGTACAGCGCGAGGTGCTGGCGGTGGTCAAGGGTGCGAAGCCCTGGGGCGTGGATATCGTCGATGTGCGGATCACCCGCGTCGACTATGTCGAAGCCATCACCGAGTCTGTCTATCGCCGCATGGAAGCCGAGCGCAAGCGCGTCGCCAACGAGCTGCGCTCGACCGGTGCGGCCGAGGGCGAAAAGATTCGTGCCGACGCCGACCGCCAACGTGAAGTCACGGTGGCGAACGCCTATCGCGACGCGCAGAAGATCAAGGGCGAAGGCGACGCGCAGGCCGCAGCCTCCTATGCGGAAGCCTTCGGGCGCGACCCCCAGTTCGCCCAGTTCTATCGCAGCCTTGACGCCTACAAGCAGAGCTTCGCGAAGAAGAGCGACGTGCTGGTGGTGGACCCATCGTCGTCCGATTTCTTCCAGGCACTGCGCAGCTCCGGCAGCA
This sequence comes from Variovorax sp. GW821-FHT10B04, assembly GCF_059415645.1. Lineage (NCBI taxonomy): Bacteria > Pseudomonadati > Pseudomonadota > Betaproteobacteria > Burkholderiales > Comamonadaceae > Variovorax > Variovorax sp. GW821-FHT10B04. Next base: position 187,936 of record NZ_JBWKNQ010000013.1, on the reverse strand, counting down.
ACACGGCAGCGCCGCGCCGCTGAACGCGCGTGAGCGCTGATGCCTTCTGGAGCGCGATCGCGCTCGTGCTGGTCATCGAGGGCATCCTGCCTTTCCTGTCGCCCGGCGGCTGGCGCCGTGGCTTCAGCCAGCTGATGCAACTGAGAGACGGCCAACTGCGTTTCTTCGGCCTTTGCAGCATCGTCATCGGCCTCGCATTGCTCTGGTTCGTCGGCTAGCCTGACGCCCGCGTTGCACGCTTTTACCGGTCCGCCTGGCGCGGCCCGGTAGAATCCTGGTTTAACCACGCCCCCGATCCCCATGTCCGCTTGGGTCCTTCCGGATCACATTGCCGATGTGCTGCCTTCCGAGGCGCGTCACATCGAAGAACTTCGCCGTCAGCTGCTCGACACTGCCCGTGGCTATGGCTACGAGCTGGTGATGCCGCCGCTGCTCGAGCACCTTGAATCGCTGCTGTCCGGTACGGGCGAGGCCCTTGGCCTGCAGACTTTCAAGCTGGTCGACCAGTTGTCAGGCCGCACCATGGGCCTGCGTGCCGACACGACACCGCAAGTCGCGCGCATCGATGCGCATCTGCTCAATCGCCAGGGCGTGACGCGTCTTTGCTATTGCGGTCCCGTGCTGCATACGCGCCCCGACCGTCCTCATGCGACACGGGAGCCGCTGCAGTTCGGTGCCGAGATCTACGGCCACGCCGGTCTCGAGGCCGACACCGAAATTCTCCGGCTCGCGCTCGACAGTCTTCACGCCGCCGGCATTGCCGATGGCGCGATCGTCGACATGGCGGACGCGCGCATCGTGCGCTCGCTGTTCGCGGGCGTGCCTGTCGACGCTGCTGCACTGGCGCGCGTGCATGCCGCGCTGGCCGCCAAGGATGCGAGCGAGCTCCGTGCGCTGACCCGTGACTTCCCCGCAGCATCGCGTGAAGGGCTGCTCGCGCTGGTCGAGCTGTATGGCGACGCGTCGGTGCTCGACGAGGCCGAAAAATTATTGAAGCCCATCGCGGCGGCGCAGCAGGCATTGGCCGATCTTCGTTTGCTGGCCTCGCGACTGAGCGGCGCCAAGGTGAGCTTCGATCTGTCGGATCTGCGCGGTTATGCGTATTACAGCGGCATGCGCTTCGGCATCTATGTCGACGGCGCCGCCGATGCGCTGGTGCGCGGCGGCCGGTACGACGAGGTCGGCGCGGTCTTCGGCCGCAACCGGCCGGCGGTCGGCTTCAGCCTGGACGTGCGGGAACTGGTGGGCGTGTTGCCTGCGCAGCCGCTGCGCGCCGCGATCCGTGCGCCCTGGAACGACGACCTCGCGCTCCGCACGGCCATTTCCGGCCTGCGTGCGCGCGGTGAAACCGTGGTCTGCGTGCTGCCGGGCCACGACAGCGAAATCGACGAATTCAACTGTGACCGCGAGCTCGTCGAGCAAGGCGGGCAGTGGAGTGTGCAAGCCATCCGAATCTTGAGAAGCGACAAATCATGAGCGTTACCACAGGCAGAAACGTGGTCGTCGTCGGCACCCAGTGGGGCGACGAAGGCAAGGGCAAACTGGTCGATTGGCTGACCGAAAGCGCCCAGGGCGTGGTCCGCTTCCAGGGCGGCCACAATGCGGGCCACACGCTGGTCATCAACGGCGTCAAGACGGCGTTGCATCTGATCCCCAGCGGGATCATGCGGCCGGGCGTCAAGTGCTATATCGGCAATGGCGTGGTGCTCTCGGCGGCCAAGCTGTTCGAGGAGATCGAAGGGCTCGAGAAGGCTGGCGTCGAAGTGCGTTCGCGCCTGCGCATCAGCGAGGCCTGCCCGCTGATCCTGCCTTTCCATGCCGCGCTGGACATCGCCCGCGAGGCCTACCGCGAAAAGGGTGGCATCGAAAAGATCGGCACCACCGGCCGCGGCATCGGCCCGGCTTACGAGGACAAGATCGCCCGCCGCGCACTGCGCGTGCAGGACCTGAAGCATCCCGAACGTTTCGCAGCCAAGCTGCGCGTTCTGCTCGACCTGCACAACCATGTGCTGACGCAGGTGCTGGCTGCACCGGCCATCGATTTCGACGCCGTCTTCGACGAGGCCATGAAGCATGCCGAGCTGCTCAAGCCGATGATGGCGGACGTCTCGCGCGAGCTCAACGACGCACACCGCAATGGCGCGAACCTGCTGTTCGAAGGCGCGCAGGGCACGCTGCTGGACGTCGATCACGGCACGTATCCGTACGTGACCTCGAGCAATTGCGTGGCCGGCAACGCCGCCGCGGGTTCGGGCGTCGGCCCGGGCATGCTGCACTACATCCTGGGCATCACGAAGGCGTACTGCACGCGTGTCGGCGGTGGCCCGTTCCCGACCGAGCTCGAATGGGAAAAGCCCGGCACGCCGGGCTACCACATGAGCACGATCGGTGCCGAAAAGGGCGTGACGACCGGCCGCAGCCGCCGTTGCGGCTGGTTCGATGCCGCGTTGCTCAAACGCTCGGCGCAGGTCAACGGCCTGTCGGGCCTGTGCATCACCAAGCTCGACGTGCTCGACGGCCTCGAAAAGCTCGAACTCTGCACGGGCTATGAGCTCGACGGCGAGATCACCGACATCCTGCCAATGGGCGCAGACGAGATCGAGCGCTGCACGCCGATCTACGAAACGCTGGAAGGCTGGAGCGAAAGCACGGTCGGCGTGACGCAATACGACAAGCTGCCGGTGAATGCACGGCTGTATCTCCAGCGCATCGAGCAGGTTACCGGCGTGCCGATCCACATGGTGTCGACCAGCCCCGACCGCGATCACACGATCATGATGCGCCATCCCTATTTGGCCGACTAACCAGGAACACACGCCATGTTGACCGAAGACGGCAAGCATCTCTACGTCAGCTACGACGAGTACCACAACCTGATCGAGAAGCTTGCGATCAAGGTGTACCAGTCCGGCTGGCAGTTCGACACGATCCTGTGCCTTGCGCGCGGCGGCATGCGGCCTGGCGATGTGCTGTCGCGCATCTTCGAGAAGCCGCTGGCCATCATGTCGACGAGTTCCTACCGCGCCGACGCCGGCAAGGTGCAGGGCCATCTCGACATCGCGCGCTACATCACGACGCCCAAGGGCGAGATCGCGGGCAAGGTCCTGCTGGTCGACGATCTGGCGGATTCCGGTCATACGCTGCACGCCGTGATCGACATGCTGCGCAACAACTACGCGCCGATCACCGAACTGCGCAGCGCAGTGATCTGGACCAAGGCCCTGTCGACCTTCACGCCGGACTATTCGGTCGAGTACCTCGAGACCAATCCTTGGATTCACCAGCCGTTCGAGGGTTACGACAGCATGGGTGCCGAAAAGCTGCTGAAGAAGTGGTCGGTGTGAGGTCGTCTTCGGGCCTCGCGATGCTCTAGCATCGCGGCATGCGCAAGCCCATCACCGATCTCATTCACCACTCCTACGTTCCCCCCGCCACCTTTGCCGCGCCGCAGCCCGGCGTGTACAAGGCGTCGACGGTCTTCTTCGTCGATGTGGCCGCCATGCGCGCGCGCGACTGGAAGACCAAGGCCGGCTACACCTACGGCCTGCACGGAACCCCGACCACCTTCACCCTCGAAGAGCGGCTCGCATCGCTGGAAGGCGGTACGGCCGCGCTGCTGGTGCCGAGCGGTTTGGCAGCGATCTCCCTGGTCGCGTTTGCGTTGCTGAAGAGCGGCGACGAAGTACTCATTCCCGACAATGCCTACGGCCCCAACAAGGCACTGGCAACCGGCGAACTGGCGAATTTCGGCATCACGCACCGGCTCTACGACGCCATGGATCCGGCCGATCTTGCGGCCAAGCTGTCCGAGCGCACGCGCCTGGTCTGGCTCGAGGCCGCCGGTTCCGTGACGATGGAGTTCCCGGATCTGCCGACGCTCGTCAAGCTGTGCCGCGACCGTGGCGTGGTGACTGCGCTCGACAACACCTGGGGTGCCGGGCTCGCATTTCCTGCGTTTGACCTGGGCAATGGATGGGGCGTCGATATCTCGGCGCACGCGCTCACCAAGTACCCGAGCGGGGGGGGCGACGTGCTCATGGGCAGTGTCGTCACGCGCGACGATCGCTTGCACAACGCGCTCAAGCTCACGCACATGCGGATGGGCTTCGGTGTGGGCGCCAACGATGCCGAGTCGCTGCTGCGTTCGCTGCCAAGCATTGCGCTGCGCTATGCGGCGCACGACCGCAGTGCGCGTGCGCTGGCGCGCTGGTTCGAGGACCGCGAAGAGATCGCCCAGGTGCTGCATCCCGCATTGCCTGGATCTCCTGGCCATGCGAACTGGCGGCGGTTGTGCGCTGGAGATTCGTCCGCAAGCGAAGGCCTGGCCGCCGGCTTGTTTTCCGTCGTGTTCGACGAGCGCTACAGCGCTGACCAGGTCGACCGCTTCTGCGACAGCCTGCAGCTGTTCCGCCTTGGCTATTCGTGGGGCGGGCCGATCAGCCTCGTCGTCCCGTACGACATCGGACTGATGCGCGATGCGAGTGTCGCGCGCTGGCCGCATCGCGGCACGCTGGTGCGCTTTTCGGTGGGGCTGGAGGCCGTCGGCGACCTTCAGGCCGACCTCGAACAGGCGCTCGCCGCGCTCTGATCCTCGACGGTTATCGCGTACAGTCAGAGCAAGTACAGTCACTCGGACTGTTTCGCACAAGGAGAAGCAGTGGCAGCACCCAATTACGGCTACGAGAAGCGCCAGAAGGAACTGGCCAAGAAGAAGAAGAAAGAAGAGAAGCTGCGTGACAAGGCCATGCGCAAGCTCAGCCCGAGCGCCGACGGGCTGGCGCCTGGCGATCCGGAAACAGATGTCGCGTCGCTGGAGCGCGATCCGCCGACTGTCCCCGATCTGCCGACCAAGAACGGTTGAACGGCAAGCCCCCTGAAAGAGCCGCTGCCTGCATCTGCAGGGAGCGGCTTTTCTTTTGCCGCAGCGCTTTCGATACGCCGGTCTTCAGCGGCCGAGCAGCTTGCGCAGTTCGGGCCAGACGTTGTCCAGCATGCGCGGCTGCGCCGTCGCGATGGGGTGGATGCGGTCGGCCTGGAACAGCGTCGCGGCATCGGGTCCATCGGCCACACCGCGCAGCAGGAACGGCACCACCGCAGCCTTGGTTGCCGTGGCCACATCGAGGAACATCGCCTGGAAACGCCGCAGGTAATCACTGCCGTAGTTCGGTGGTACCTGGATGCCGACGATCAGCACCTTCGCGCCTGCGGCCTGCGCCGCACGGGTCATCTGCGTGAGGTTGTCCTCGGTGTTCTTGATCGGCAGGCCGCGCAGTGCGTCGTTGGCGCCGAGCTCGATCAGGACATGCGTCGGTTTGTGCTGCGCGAGCAGGGCGGGCAGCCGCGCGCGACCGCCGGAACTGGTGTCGCCGCTGATGCTCGCATTCACGACTTGCGCGTCGATCTTCTGTTCCGCGATCCTTTTCTGCATCAAGGGCACCCAGCCCTCGCCGCGCTTCAGCCCGTATTCCGCCGACAGCGAGTCGCCGACCACCAGGATCACCGCAGGTGTGCCGGCCTGCTTCTGTGCCCAGGCGGGCGCGGGCATCGCCGATAAACCTGATAACCCCGTGACGCCGAGCCATCCGGCCGCCAAGATAAAGTGACGCCGATTCACCATGCAAAACCTTTCAATGTCCCAAGCTCCATCCGATGCCATCGTTGCCGTTGATCATGTCTTCAAATCGGTCACCGATTCCACCGGTACGCTGGACATTCTGAGGGACATCGATTTCACCCTGGGCGCGCGGGAGACTGCGGCCATCGTCGGCGCTTCGGGTTCGGGCAAGAGCACGCTGCTGTCGATCATCGCGGGGTTGGACACGCCGACGCGCGGCACCGTCAAGCTCGCCGGCAGCGACCTCTTCGCCATCGACGAGGACGATCGGGCCGCCCTGCGAGCCCAGAAGGTTGGCTTCGTGTTCCAGAGCTTCCAGTTGCTCGCCAACCTGAGCGCACTCGAAAACGTCATGCTGCCGCTCGAACTCGCAGACCGCAAGGACGCACGCAAGGCCGCCACCGAGATGCTCGGCCGTGTCGGGCTGGGCCAGCGGCTCGGGCACTACCCGAAGGTGCTGTCGGGCGGCGAGCAGCAGCGCGTCGCGCTCGCGCGGGCCTTCGTCGTGCAGCCGGCTTTGCTGCTCGCCGACGAGCCCACCGGCAGCCTCGACTTCGCCACCGGCGAGCAGGTCATGAAGCTGATGTTCGATCTCAACCGCGAACTCGGCACGACGCTCGTTCTGGTCACCCATGACCGAGGCATCGCGGCGCAATGCGAACGCCGGATCACGATCGAGGCAGGCCGCATCGCGCGGGACGAGCGAAGCGTCTGACGCCGCGGCGCTCCGGCGCCGGGCCGCGGGGATAATCGACGGATGTCTTCCCCCAAAGTGATATTCGGCTTCCATGCCGTCGGCGTGCGCATCAAGACCGCGCCGGCATCGGTGATCGAGGTCTTGTTCGACGCGAGCCGGCGCGATGCGCGCATGAAACAGTTCATGGCGCGTGCCCAGGAGGCCGGCGTCCGGCTGGTCGAAGCCGACGGTGCGCGGCTGTCCAAGCTCAGCGGCAGCCACGGCCACCAGGGCGTCGCGGCGCGGGTCGAACCCATCGCGCAGACGCATTCGCTGGACGAGCTGCTCGAGGGCCTCGAAGCCACCGACACCATGCCGCTGCTGCTGGTGCTCGACGGCGTCACCGACCCGCACAATCTCGGCGCCTGCCTGCGCGTGGCCGACGGCGCCGGCGCTCATGCCGTGATTGCGCCGAAGGACCATGCGGCCGGCATCAACGCCACGGTCGCCAAGGTGGCGAGCGGCGCCGCCGAGACGGTGCCGTATTTCATGGTGACCAACCTGGCTCGTACGCTGGGTGAACTCAAGGAACGCAGCATCTGGTGCATCGGGACCAGCGACGACGCGCCGCGCACGCTGTATCAAAGCGATTTGAAGCGTCCACTGGCACTGGTGCTCGGCGCCGAAGGCGCAGGCATGCGCCAGCTGACCCGCAAGAGCTGCGACGAGCTGGTCGGCATCCCGATGCTGGGCGCGGTCGAAAGCCTCAACGTCTCCGTGGCCAGCGGTGTCTGCCTCTACGAGGCGATGCGGCAGCGTATCGGCTGACCCGCGCTTTCAGAGGCGCCTGGCGCTACCTGGTGGCGCCGATCAGGCGTCCAGCCAGGGTGAGCCCTCGGCTGCCGTGGCGGTGAGCATGTCGGCCTCATTGGCGCCCAGCGCTTCCGCCAGCGCGCGGCGGGCCAGTTCAGGCCGGTTGTTCTGTTCGCTCAGATGGGCGGCGACCACATGGCGCAGCCCGGCATGGTGTACCGCACGCGCGATGGCGCCGGCAGCGGCATTCGACAGATGCCCATAGTTGCCACCCACGCGATGCTTCAGGAAGGCAGGGTAGGCCGAAGTCGCGAGCATGTCGGTGTCGTGATTGCATTCGAGCAGCAACGCGTCCAGGCCCATCAGATGATTCAGCACGTGGGGCGTGGCATGGCCGAGATCGGTCAGGATGCCGATCGTGCGGTCACCATCGGTGCAGCGCAGTTGCAGCGGTTCCTTGGCATCGTGGGGCACGGTGAAGGGCTGGACCGTGATGTCGCCGGCCTGGATATCCATGCCGTCGCGCGCCAGCTGCAGCTGGCCTTCGAAGTCGCGGCCACCGGTGGCGAGCCATGTGCCCTCGCTCATCCAGACGGGGATATGGTCCCGTCGCGCCACGGCATGGGCGCAGCCGATGTGATCGCCATGCTCATGCGTGATGAAGATGGCATCGATGTCCGATGCGCAAAGCCCGGCGCGCGCCAGCCTTGCGTCGAGGTGCCGCAGCGTGAAGCCGCAGTCGATCAGCAGCCGCGAGGTGCGGCCACCGCTGCTGGCTTCGACCAGCGTGGCATTGCCGGTACTGCCGCTGCCCAGACTGCGGAAGCGCAGCATCCCCGGAGACGCTCAGGACACCAGGGCTGCGGCGGATCGAGCCCTACTTGAGGTCATCCGCAATGACCTTCACGATGCGTTGCGCGTTTTCCGTGTTGTCGGGTGCACCGGCCTCGTTGAGTACCGACACGGTCGTGCTTTCGCCCTGGCTCTTGACGAGGATGCGGAACTTCAGTGGCGTGTCGTTGGGGTTCGTCTTCCCGAAGCTGAAGATCTTCGAGAACAGGCCGGCTTCCTTCTTGTCGGGGTTCGGCGTCACGTAGCGCACGAAATACGTGCCTGCCGCGCGGTCGCGGTCTTCCACGGTGAAGCCGGTGCGATCGAGCGCAAGACCGACACGGCGCCATGCGCGCTCGAAGCCTTCGCTCATCTGCACGACCGGCTGGCCGCCCACCGTCGCGACGCGCGAGGTCTGCGCAGGCGCGGCGCTCGCGACCAGCGCCGTGGCCTGTTGTTGCGACACGCCGAGCCGGACCATCAGGCGGCGCAGGAACTCGGTCTCGAGTTCCGGGTCGCTCGGACGTGGCTGCCAGACGGTCTGGTCCTTGGTGGAGTTGCTGTAGACCTCTTCCATGCCGCGATGGCTCACGTAGATCTCGGTGCCGTTCGGCGTGCGTTCCAGCCGCGTGCGGAAGCGGTCGAGTTCGCCGGTGGAGTAGATCGAGTCGAGCAGCTTGCCGACGGCGCCGCGGATGATGTCCTGCGGCAGCTTGGCGCGGTTCTCGGCCCAGTCGGTTTCCATGATGCCGAGATTGCGCTGGTCGAGCGTCAGCAGGAAGCCGCTTTCGAGCCAGAAGTCGCGCACCGGGTCCCACAGCTGTTCCGCGGGGCGATTCACCACCAGCCAGCGCTGCGAGCCGGAGCGTTCCATGCGCACGTCGCCGATCGACGATGCGGCGGTCGGCACGCTGGGCGCCGCGGCCGCGCCGGCCTGCATGCTGTTCGCGGACACGGCCTTGCCGGGGACGACGTAGCGGCTGTCGCGCGACAGCTGGGTCAGGTCCGGCGGCACTTCGAGTGTGGGTGCCTTAGCGCCGCTGGCGCTCTTGTAATCAATCTTGTCGCCCTCGAACACCGAGCAGGCAGCCAGGCTGGCGGCAACCAGTGCCAACAGCGTAAATCGCAAATAAGTCTTCAACGTCTCTTCCTCAGTGGAATGGTTCGGTCAAGCATGGGCCACCTTGGCCCACAGCGTCGCTGTGTCGGAGCCTGCGTGAGGCAAAAGGTTGCCATTCACCGCACGCGCTGACGTAAAGATTGGGTTTCAGCCGGTGAGCAGGCCGCTCGCACGCAGCGCCGCCTCGACCACCGGACGGCTGCCCTCAGACAACGGCGTCAGCGGCAAGCGCAGCGCACCGCCGCACAGGCCCATGCGCGCCATCGCCCATTTGACGGGGATCGGATTCGGCTCGACGAAAAGATGGCGATGCAGCGGCATCAGCTCGAACTGGATGCGCATCGCGGTGGCGACGTCGCCGGCGATGGCCGCCATGCACAGTTCGTGCATCTTGCGTGGCGCAACGTTGGCCGTCACGCTGATGTTGCCCTGGCCACCGCAGAGCATGAGCGCCACGGCCGTCGGATCGTCGCCGGAATACACGCCGAAGTGCGCCGGCAGCTCGCGGATGAGCCATTGCGCCCGCTCGATGTTGCCGGTCGCTTCCTTGATGCCGATGATCCCGGGCACCTGCGCCAGGCGCAGCACGGTGTCGTGCGCCATATCGGCGACGGTTCGGCCGGGGACGTTGTAGAGCACCACGGGCAGGTCGCCGACGGCCTCGGCGATCGCCTTGAAATGCAGGTACTGGCCTTCCTGCGTCGGCTTGTTGTAGTAGGGCACGACCTGCAATTGCGAATCGGCGCCCACGCCCTTCGCGAACTTGGCGAGTTCGATCGCTTCCTTGGTGGAATTGGCGCCACAGCCGGCCATCACGGGCACGCGCCCCGCCGCCTGTTCCACCGAGACGCGGATGATCTCGCAGTGCTCTTCGACGTCGACCGTCGGCGATTCGCCGGTGGTTCCCACCACGCCGAGGCAATCCGTGCCTTCGGCGATGTGCCAATCGATCAGCCGGCGCAGGGCTGGATAGTCGACGCTGCCATCCTCATGCATGGGGGTGGCGAGCGCAACGATGCTGCCTTTCAGTTGCTCCAAGGGACTCTCTTTGCGGTTAGCCGAAAAGCAGCCATTCTACTGACTGGACAAGTCACGATTCCAGACGGTGGCGGGCGCCGGGTCCGGCCTCGCGCACGGCGGCGATCCGCTGCACGAAGCGCGGCGGCGTCTCCAGGTAGCCGTCTTCGTAGCCGATGACGTGCAGTCCGGCGCAGGCAGCCAGCAATTCGCCCGGCTGGAGAAGGAAATCCGGACGCGACGGCTTGCCGACCGTCTCGTTGCCCGCGGCGAAGGTCTCGTACAGCAGCACGCCGCCCGATGCGAGCGCCGCGACGATGTCTGGCAGCCTCGCTCGCCAGAGGTAGTTGGTCACCACCACGAGGTCGAACGGCTCGCTGGCAAAGGGCCAGGGCCCGTTCTCGATGTCGGCGAGCACCGTCCGTCCGAACGCCGCGGCGCTGCGCAACGCCTCTTCGGCGCGGTCAACACCGGTCACGGGATGGCCGCGCTCGGCCAGCCAGCGCATGTGCCGCCCCGAGCCGCAGGCGACGTCGAGTGCCGAGCCGCCTGGGCGCGCCAGGTGCGACCACCGCACCACCCAGGGCGATGGGGCCAATGCCATGTGCGTGGTCGGTGGGGTGTTCAGAAGCATGACCACATCTGGTCGATCAGCGTGACGAGGAAGGACGGGCGGGTGTACAGCGCGAACACGCCCGCGAGCACGGCCGCGGCAAGCAAGCCGCCGGCCGTGCGAATGAGAAGGGGACGCGCATCGCGGTGCATCAGCGTTCCATCACGCCGGCCGAGGCGCCATCCGCACGATCGCGCTCTCCTTGACCGGCAGGTTGATCAGCGCGGCGAACACGCCCAGTGCGATCGCGATGTACCAGACGATGTCGTAGCTGCCCGTGCGGTCGTACAGCACGCCGCCGAGCCAGACGCCCAGGAACGAGCCCACCTGGTGCCCGAGGAACACGAAGCCGCTGAGCATCGACAGATGCGCCACGCCGAAGATCTGTGCCACCAGCGCGTTGGTCGCCGGCACCGTCGACAGCCAGAGGAAGCCGATCACCGCGGCGAACACATACACGGTCAGCGGTGAGATCGGCAGCGTGATGAAGAGGGCGATCGCGATCGCACGGCTGAGGTAGATCGCGGCAAGGATCTTTCGCTTGGCCAGCCGCTGCCCGAGCGAGCCCACGAGATAGGTGCCGAAGATGTTGAACAGGCCGATCAGCGCCAGCGCGTAGCTCGCGACTTGCGGCGACAGGCCCTTGTCGCGCAGGTAGCTGGGCATGTGCACGCCGATGAACGCGAGCTGGAAGCCGCAGACGAAATAACCCGCCACCAGGAGGCAGAAGCTCGGGTAGTTGAAGGCCTCCATCATGGCCTGGGTCATGGATTGCTCGCGCGATACGCCTGCGGTGGCCCGCCTGGGCTCGCGCAGCCCGAAGGCCAGCGGCACGATGAGCAGCGCCACGACCGCCAGGATCAGCAGCGCGTTGTGCCAGCCGAACTGCATGATCAGCTGTCCCTCGACCGGCACCATCAGGAACTGTCCGAACGAGCCGGCCGCTGCCGCGACGCCCATCGCCCATGAACGCCGCTCCGCCGGCAACTGCCGGCCGATCACTCCGTAGATCACTGCATAGGTGGTGCCGGCCTGCGCCGCGCCGATCAGCACCCCGGCGGTCAACGCGAACAGCACCGGTGTCGGCGACAGTGCCATGCCGACCAATCCGAGCGCGTAGCAGGCGGCGCCGATCAGCAGCACGCGGAACGCGCCCAGCTTGTCGGCCAGCATGCCCGCGAAGACACCCATCACGCCCCACGACAGGTTCTGGATCGCGATCGCGAACGAAAAGGTCTGGCGCGACCAGCCCTGTTCCTGCGTGATCGGCTGCAGCCAGAGACCGAAACCGTGGCGAATGCCCATGGACAGCGTCACGATCAGCGCGCCGCAGAGCAGCACCTGTCGCATCGAAAGAGGAGCGGGAGAAGTCATCCTTTGACTTTAGCCAATGCGCCGGCCCGCCAACGCGGGGAAATCCAGTGCATTGTTGCTATTGGCGGCGGATGTTGATGCGTCGTCGGCATCAATGAGCGGCCAGGATATTGGCCCGCCGCATGCTTGCAACCTTCCGCGCTGTATACGTATCCAGTTGTTCTCTTCTTCCTCACTACAATCCGCGCCCATGGCGACTCCTCCCAAGATATCTTCCACTCCGCCCGCTTACTCGGAAGGCTCGATCCGGGTGCTCAAGGGCCTCGAGCCCGTCAAGCAGCGGCCGGGCATGTACACCCGAACCGACAACCCCCTGCACATCATTCAAGAGGTGCTGGACAACGCCGCCGACGAGGCGCTCGCCGGTCACGGCAAGAAGATCAAGGTCGTCCTTCATGCGGACGGCTCGGTCAGCGTCGAGGACGACGGCCGCGGCATTCCCTTCGGCCTGCATCCTGAAGAAAAGGCGCCCGTCGTCGAACTCGTCTTCACCCGGCTGCACGCGGGCGGCAAGTTCGACAAGGGCTCGGGCGGTGCCTACAGCTTCTCGGGCGGCCTGCACGGCGTGGGCGTGAGCGTGACCAACGCGCTGTCCACGCGGCTCGAAGTCACCTCCTACCGCGAAGGCTCGGTGGCGCATCTGGCGTTCTCGGGCGGCGACGTGATCGAGGCGCTGAAGATCCGTCGGCAGGAAAGCGCAGCAGGCGCCGCCGACGGCGCGCGCGACCGCAAGCAGGGCACCACGGTGCGGGCCTGGCCCGATGCCAAGTACTTCGAATCGAGCACGCTGCCGCTGAACGAACTGACGCACCTGCTGCGCAGCAAGGCCGTGCTGATGCCGGGCGTGACCGTGACGCTCGTCAACGAGAAGACCAAGGACACGCAGCAGTGGCTCTACAAGGGCGGCCTGCGCGACTACCTGATGCAGACGCTGCACGGCGAGCCCGTGATCCCGCTGTTCGAGGGCGCCGGCCATGCCGACCGGAACGCCGACAACTTCGCCGAAGGCGAGGGCGCCGACTGGTGCGTGGCCTTCACCGAAGACGGCCAGCCGGTGCGCGAGAGCTACGTCAACCTGATTCCGACCAGCGCCGGCGGCACGCACGAGAGCGGCCTGCGCGACGGGCTGTTCAACGCCGTCAAGAGCTTCATCGAGCTCCATTCACTGCTGCCCAAGGGCGTGAAGCTGCTGCCCGAAGACGTGTTCGCCCGCGCGTCCTACGTGCTGAGCGCCAAGGTGCTCGATCCGCAGTTCCAGGGCCAGATCAAGGAGCGCCTGAACTCGCGCGACGCGGTGCGGCTGGTGTCGAGCTTCGTGCGCCCGGCGCTTGAACTCTGGCTCAACCAGCACGTCGACTACGGCAGGAAGCTGGCCGAACTCGCGATCAAGGCGGCCCAGACCCGCCAGAAGGCCGGCCAGAAGGTCGAGAAGCGCAAGGGCTCCGGCGTGGCCGTGCTGCCCGGCAAGCTGACCGATTGCGAGAGCAAGGACATCAGCCACAACGAGGTCTTCCTGGTCGAGGGCGACTCGGCCGGCGGCAGCGCCAAGATGGGCCGCGACAAGGAGTCGCAGGCCGTTCTGCCGTTGCGCGGCAAGGTGCTCAACACCTGGGAGGTCGAGCGCGACCGGCTCTTCGCCAACACCGAAATCCACGACATCTCGGTCGCCATCGGCGTCGATCCGCATGGCCCGAACGACACGCCCGACATGAGCGGCCTGCGCTACGGCAAGGTCTGCATCCTCAGCGATGCGGACGTCGACGGCTCGCACATTCAGGTGCTTCTGCTCACATTGTTTTTCCGGCATTTTCCGAAGCTGATCGACGCCGGCCACGTGTACGTCGCCAAGCCGCCGCTGTACCGCGTCGACGCGCCGGCACGCGGCAAGAAGCCCGCCTCGAAGGTCTATGCGCTGGACGAGGGCGAACTTGTCGCCACGCTCGACAAGCTGCGCAAGGACGGCGTCAAGGAAGGCGCCTGGAGCATCAGCCGCTTCAAGGGCCTGGGCGAAATGAGCGCGGAACAACTCTGGGAAACGACGCTCAATCCGGATACGCGCCGCCTGCTGCAGATCGGCCTGGGCCGCCTGGCCTTCGGCGAAACCGAGGGCGAGATCACCAAGCTGATGGGCAAGGGGGAAGCGGCTGCGCGGCGCGAGCTCATGGAGATCCGCGCCGACGACATCGAAGTGGACGTCTGAGTCCAGCCGCCACCTGACCTGAGACGCCAGACCCGAACATGCCGATGCTGCGCCATCTTCGACCCGTGCTCGCGAGCCTGTTGCTGCTCGCGGCGCAGTCGTGGGCGCATGCGGCCGACATCTTCGGCTACGTCGATGCGCAAGGCGTGGCGCATTTCGCCGCCGAGAAACTCGACGAGCGCTACCAGCTGTTCTTCCGCGGCGGGCAGAGCTTCGACACCGAGAACGGCGTCGCACCGCTGGGCCGCGGCCTGTCCGTCGCGCCCGGACCGGCCGGCGTTCCGCCCGCGGCGCAGACCCTGATGGCGCTGTTCGAGTCATCGCCGAGCTACAAGGTCGCCAAGTCGGCGCTTCAGGAAGCCTCGAAGCGCAACGACATCGACTACGAACTGCTGCAGGCGCTGGTGGCGACCGAATCCGGCTTCGACACGCATGCGGTCTCGCCCAAGGGCGCGCTCGGGCTGATGCAGCTGATGCCGGACACCGCGCAGCGCTACGGCGTGCGCGGCGACCGACGCGCCAGCCTCGAGAAGAAGCTGTTCGACCCGGTCGTCAACATCGCGGCCGGCGCGCGCTACCTGGGCGACCTGATGGCGCTGTTCGAGGGCGAGATCGAGCTCGCCCTGGCCGCCTACAACGCCGGCGAAGGTGCGGTGCAGCGCGCCGGCAACCGCATTCCCAACTACCGCGAGACGCAGAACTACGTGAAGACCGTGCTTCAGCTCTACGCCTACCTCAAGCCGACGGCATCGTCCGCGGGCCGTGGCGCGCCCGGCCGCGTGCACATGGAGCTCGCGGCGCCGCAGGGCGGCGCCATCGGGCGCGGCAACATGCCTGCGGCTGCCGGCCAGCGCCCCGTGCTGCCGCCGGCGCCATCGACCGACACATCGCCCGCTGCCGACACGGCGCGGGCCACCGAATAGAACCGACCCCGACGAGACCATGGACGATTCCCAACCAACGCTCGACCTGAGCCCACCTGACCCGAACCGCCTGACGCTGGCCGACTATGCGCAGACCGCCTACCTCGAATACGCGCTGAGCGTGGTCAAGGGCCGCGCGCTGCCCGACGTGAGCGACGGCCAGAAGCCGGTGCAGCGCCGCATCCTGTACTCGATGGCCCGCATGGGCCTGGGCTTCGGCGGCACCAACGGCACGGTCGGCGCCAAGCCGGTGAAGAGCGCGCGCGTGGTCGGCGACGTGCTCGGCCGCTTCCATCCGCACAGCGACCAGGCCGCGTATGACGCGCTGGTGCGCATGGCGCAGGACTTCAGCCAGCGCTATCCGCTGGTCGATGGCCAGGGCAACTTCGGCAGCCGCGACGGCGATGGCGCCGCGGCGATGCGCTACACCGAGGCGCGGCTGTCGCGCATCACCGGCCTGCTGCTCGACGAGATCGACGAAGGCACGGTCGACTTCATCCCCAACTACGACGGCAGCACCGAAGAGCCGCGTCTGCTGCCCGCGCGCCTGCCCTTCGTGCTGTTGAACGGCGCCAGCGGCATCGCGGTCGGCCTGGCCACCGAGATACCGAGCCACAACCTGCGCGAGATCGCCGACGCCTGCGTGGCGCTGATCAAGTCGAACGGCAAGCTGGCCGACGAGGAGCTGCTGCAGATCGTGCCCGGCCCCGACTATCCGGGCGGCGCCCAGATCATCAGCAGCACCACCGACATCGCCGACGCCTACCGCACCGGCCGCGGCTCGCTCAAGGTGCGGGCGCGCTGGACCATCGAGGACCTCGCGCGCGGCCAGTGGCAACTGGTGGTCAACGAGCTGCCGCCGGGCGTCAGCACGCAGAAGGTGCTGGAGGAGATCGAGGAGATCACCAACCCGAAGGTCAAGGCCGGCAAGAAGGCGCTGTCGACCGAGCAGAGCAACCTCAAGGCGGCGCTGCTGTCGGTGCTCGACGTGGTGCGCGACGAGTCGAGCAAGGACGCAGCCGTGCGGCTGGTGTTCGAACCCAAGACCTCGCGCATCAGCCAGGAAGAGTTCATCACCACGCTGCTCGCGCAGACCTCGCTGGAAACCTCGTCGCCGATCAACATGACGATGGTCGGCATCGACGGCAAGCCGGTGCAGAAGTCGCTGCGCCAGATGCTCAACGAGTGGATCGCGTTCCGCGAGATCACGGTCGAGAAGCGCTCGCGGCACCGGCTGAACAAGGTGCTCGACCGCATCCACATCCTCGAAGGCCGGCAGCTCGTGCTGCTGAACATCGACGAGGTGATCGCGATCATCCGCGCGGCCGACGACCCGAAGGCGGCGCTGATCGCGCGCTTCAACCTGAGCGAGCGGCAGGCCGAGGACATCCTCGAGATCCGGCTGCGGCAGCTCGCCCGGCTGGAGGCGATCAAGATCGAGCAGGAGCTCAAGGGCCTGCGCGACGAACAGAAGAAGCTCGAGGACATCCTCGCCAGCCCGGCCGCACTGCGCCGTGTGCTGGTCAAGGAGATCGAGACCGATGCGAAGACCTTCGAGGACACGCGCCGCACGCTGATCCAGGCCGAGAAGCGCGCCGTCTCCGAGATCAAGGTGCTCGACGAGCCCGTCACCGTGATCGTGTCGCAGAAGGGCTGGGTGCGCACGCAGAAGGGCTGGGCCAGCGAGAAGGCCGCGGCCGGTACGCCGGTCGAATACAGCTTCAAGTCGGGTGACACGCTGTACGGCGCTTTCGAGTGCCGCACGGTCGACACGCTGCTGGTCTTCGGCACCGCCAAGGACAAGGGCGTGCGCGTCTACACGGTGCCGGTCGCGTCGCTGCCCGGCGGGCGTGGCGATGGCCAGCCGCTGACCACATTGATCGACCTCGACAGCGGCACGCAGGTGGCGCATTGCTTTGCCGGTCCGGTCGGCGCGAGCCTGCTGTTGTCGAACACCGGCGGCTACGGCTTCATCGCCTCGGTCGAGAACATGATGTCGCGCCATCGCGGCGGCAAGGCCTTCATCGACGTGGGCGAGGGCGAGCAGATGTGCCAGCCTTCATTGGTCGGCGGCGCTGGCGGTGCGGAGCCGCTGGCCGCGGCCACACACGTTGCGTGCGCATCGACGGGCGGCCGCATCCTGACCTTCGACATCGCCGAGCTCAAGGCGTTGCCGAAGGGCGGGCGCGGGCTCACGCTGATCGACCTGGAGCCGAAGGACACGCTGGCCGGCGCTGCGGCCTATACGCGCAGCGTGCGCATCGACGGCATCGGCCGCGGCGGCAAGGAGCGCGACGAGACGCTGGAGATCCGCACGCTCAACAACGCGCGCGGCAATCGGGCCCGCAAGGGCAAGGCGGCCGACCTCGGCTTCAAGCCGACGCGCATCGTGCGGGTGCAGTGACCATGAACGCATTCGACCTCAGCACGCTCGGCGTGGTGATCGCAACGCTGACGGGCCTCGGCAGCTTCTTCCTGGGGCGACGACTGAGCAGGCGCCGTACGGAAAAGCGCATGGCCAAGGAGCGTGCCACGGCGCAGGCCAGCGAAAGCCGGCAGGTACGGCGCGCGCGGGAGCGCAAAGGATCGCGCTGAGGCGGCGGCGCCTTGGCGTTGGAGGCGTGCACGCAGCACGCCTGTCTCGTTGCTTCGCGGCGTGATGCACTCGTTCGCAGCGGAGGCCGGATAAAGCGGATCGGCGTGGAGGATTCGGGGGGGTTCAACTCCAGTCTGCGAGGTACGCCATGGTCGCCAGTTCAATTCCGTCAAAGAAGGATGCAGCGTTGGGAGCGTGGTCCGCATCCGGCGCATCCCCGAATCCGGCCGATCCGGTCGTGAAGCCGAACAACGCGGGCAGCGCGAGTTCGGCGGAGCGTCGTTCGGCGCCGTCCAGCACCCCATTCGAGAGGCTGCCGCAGAAGCCGGCCTCGCACGACACGCGGACAGCGCAGTTTTCCGCCCATGCCGATGGAGCGAAGACCGTGCGCGAGGACATGCTGTCCCTGCCGATATTCCACAGGCACCTCGGCATTCGGAATCTCCTCAATTGCAAGCCGCGGGAGTCGGCGGACGAGACACTTCTCAAGCAGAGGCTGAATCAATTCGCGGAGCGCCTGGTCGAATGCTTCAACCATCAGCCGCCGGATCTGGACGCCGCATGCAAATGGTTTCCCGGCGAGTTTCGCAGCCTCACTCGCGCCCGTGACGTCGATACCGTGTTGCGGACGGAGCAGGTGCGGACGTTGGTCGCGGCATTGGTCGAGAAGGGCAAGATCAAGCCGAGGGGGCAAGATGCCGCTGTGCAATTCATGGCGAACCTGGAGCGCCATCGCGATCTGACGGACCGCTTTCCCTGCCATATCCCCGACCTCGTCCTGAGCGGCGGCCTTTCGGATGCTTTCGCCGCTGGCGGATGGCAAGCCGTTGAGCCCCTGATGGCGACACAAACGCCGAACACGGCCGAATGGAACAGGGCTTTCGAGACGATAACGTGCATCGTGCCGGAGCTTTTTCGCACCAAGGTGATCTCCAAGGAGCTTTATCTCAAGATGAACAGCAGCCTCGCGGATTTCCACAGGGATTTGCAGCGAGCGCCCGACAAGGGCCGTAGCGATCAGGACTGGAAGTGCGGCCATCTGTTGAACGAACAGAACCAACATCCCTCGAAGTTCGCGCTGCTTTCGGATCTGGTGAAGAAGGCCCCCATGGCAAACGACTCGCTCGGGTGGCATCCGTTTGCCGACGGTAGCGGCGGCGTGGTGCAAACCGTCGGCGAATTTCTCAAGGGAAGCATGGCGAGCGGTACGGCGATCGTCAGGAAGGACCTGCCTGATCACGTTAAGGCCTTCGATATCTTCCAGCAGGGCAGGTTGATCATCGACCTGCTGGACCGCGAGGCACTGCTGAATTGGATACTGGAGCCCGATCCTTCATCAAACAACGTGCCTGCCAGCACCCGCTAGCGCAGCGCCTTCCACCACAGCACGTTCTCGCGTGGCTTGCCGAGCGTCAGCACCTCGCCGATCTCCGGCGTGGCCAGCGCGATGTTCTTCTCGGCGGCCAGCGCCGAGATGCGGTCGAGCGGATCGCGCCAGGTGTGGAAAGCCAGGTCGAAAGTGCTGTTGTGGACGACGTAGAGCAGCTTGCCGCGCAGGTCCTCGAAGGCCTTGACGCTCTCTTCGGGCTGCATGTGGACCGACGGCCAGTAGGTGTCGTAGGCGCCGTTTTCCATCAGCGCGATGTCGAAGCCGTCGAAGCGTTCGCCGATCTGCCGAAAGCCCGGGAAGTAGCCCGAGTCGCCGCTGTAGAAGATCCGTTCGGGGCCGCTCTGGATCACCCATGACGCCCACAGCGTGCGATCGCGGTCGAACAGGCCGCGGCCGGAGAAGTGCTGGGCCGGCGTGGCTGTGAGTTCGACCTCGCCATGGCGGCCTTTCTGCCACCAGTCGAACTCCTCGATCCGCTCGGCGGGCACACCCATGTCCTGCAGCCGCTGGCCGACACCCAACGGCACGAAATAGCGCTGTACGCGTGCGCGGAGGTAGGTGATCGTCGCGACGTCGAGGTGGTCGTAGTGGTCGTGCGAGAGGATCAGCCCTTCGATCGGTGGCAACTCCGTGAGCGGCAGCGGCGTCGGATGGAAGCGCTTCGGCCCTGCCCATTGCACGGGCGATGCGCGCTGGCTGAAAACGGGGTCGATCAGCCAGTATTTGCCTCGCAACTTGAGCAGGTGCGACGAGTGGCCGAGCCGGATCACATGGTTGGCCGATGGGTCCAGCGCGTCGAGCGATGCGCGGTCGAGAACGCGCACCGGAATCGGGTCGACGGGCACGGTGCCTTCCTTGGTGCCCAGCACGAAGCGGCTCCAGATCTTCCAGCCACTCTCGGAGGCGCGCGCCCCCGGATTCGCCATGTTGTGGAAGCGGCAGTCCGCGGTCGAAAAATCCGCGCCGGCCGCTGGCGCGCCAGCGGGCGCATGGGGGCTGCAGGTTTCGCTCGTCGCGCAGCCGGTGGCGCCGAGCAGCGCGAGCAGGCCGAACAGCCGGGTGAGACGGTTTCGCAGGAAGGTCATGGCATGAGGAGGTGGAGGCCTGCGGTGCAGGGATGACGCCGAGCGTAGCGTCACCATCTGCACGCGGGCGGCCCGACCCGCGCAAAACGAGGGCATCGTTGGTGCGGCCGTGCCGCTGGCCGCCCAATAAACGGGCATTGCTTACAAAATGCCACATCAGGGTAATCCCTAATGTGTACATGAAACCGGTTTC
Source organism: Variovorax sp. GW821-FHT10B04 (assembly GCF_059415645.1). Lineage (NCBI taxonomy): Bacteria > Pseudomonadati > Pseudomonadota > Betaproteobacteria > Burkholderiales > Comamonadaceae > Variovorax > Variovorax sp. GW821-FHT10B04. The sequence goes on along the minus strand of NZ_JBWKNQ010000013.1, from coordinate 167,491 downwards.
ATACACTGCCAGCCGTCCCATCGATGCCCGCTTCAGGTGCGCCAGGTCGTGAATTACCAATTTCAATTCGATGCCGTTTTTGCCGCCTGGCCGCTGTTGCTCAAGGGCGCCTGGATCACGATCCAGCTGTCGCTCGTGTCCACTGCGCTGGGCCTCGTGGTTGCCGTTTTCTGCGCCTGGGGCAAGACCTCGGGGCCGCGGGTGCTGCGTTTCCTGATCAACGCCTACATCGAGGTGATCCGGAACACGCCGTTCCTGGTGCAGCTGTTCTTCTTCTTCTTCTTCGCGCTGCCGGCGATCGGCCTGCGCTGGTCGCCCTACACCGCGGCATTGACGGCGATGGTCGTCAACCTGGGCGCCTATGCCGCCGAAATCGTGCGCGCCGGCATCGAGTCGATTCCCAAGGGCCAGATCGAGGCGGGCCGGGCGCTCAACCTGAAGTCGTGGGAAATCTTCCGCTTCGTGATCATCAAGCCGGCGCTCAAGGCCATCTACCCGGCGCTGACGAGCCAGTTCATCCTGCTGATGCTGAGCTCGGCCGTGGTGTCGGTCATCTCGGCGGACGACCTGACCTCGGTCGCCGCCAACTTGCAATCGCAGACCTTCCGCAGCTTCGAGATCTATATCGTGGTCGCCGCCATCTACTTGGTGCTGGCGCTCGCGTTCTCCGGGCTTTTCAAGCTGATCTACCAGCGCACGCTCAACTACCCGGATCGGCGCTAACACCATGCGTACCTTCGGCTATCCAGAATTCCTGTTCATCCTCGAGGCGGCCAAGTGGACGCTGGCGCTCTCGCTGATCGCCTTCATCGGCGGCGCGATCCTCGGGCTGGTCATCGCGCTGGCACGCACCTCGGAGAACAAGACGGCGCGCGGCGTTGCCGTGCTGTTCATCCAGGTCTTCCAGGGCACGCCGCTGCTGCTGCAGCTGTTCCTGATCTTCTTCGGCGCGCCGGTGCTGGGGCTCGACATCAATCCGTGGATCGCCGCGGGCGTGGCGCTGATCCTGAACAGCGCAGCCTTCCTGGGCGAGATCTGGCGCGGCTGCATCGAGGCGATCCCGCGCGGCCAGATCGAGGCGGCGCAGGCACTCAACCTGCGCTACGGTCCGCGCATGCGTGACGTGGTCCTGCCGCAGGCCTTCAAGATCGCGCTGCCGCCGACCGTCGGCTACGTGGTGCAGATCATCAAGGGCACGTCGCTCGCGGCCATCATCGGTTTCACCGAAATCACCCGGGCCGGCCAGATCATCAACAACGCGACCTTCCAGCCGCTGGAAGTGTTCACCACGGTGGCGGCCATCTATTTCGTGATCTGCTGGCCGCTGTCGCTGCTCGCCGCGCGCATGGAGCGCAAGCAGGCGCGTGCCTTGGCGCGCTGACCGTTTCTTTTTTCTTGCTTCCCCGTTCCCGTTCCCACCTCAGGAGACTTCGAATGATCCGTTTCACCACCCGCCGCACCGCCACCACCGCGCTGGCCGCACTCGGCCTCGGCGCCGCGCTGACCGTGTTCGCCCCCTTCGCTTCGGCCCAATCGGTCGCCGACATCAAGAAGAAGGGCGAGATCACCGTCGGCATGCTGGTCGACTTCCCGCCCTACGGCACGACCAACGCCAAGAACGAACCCGATGGCTACGACGCCGATGTCGCGAAGCTGCTGGCCAAGGACCTGGGCGTGAAGGCCAACATCGTGCCGGTGACCGGCCCGAACCGCATTCCGTTCCTGCTGACCAACAAGGTCGACGTGCTGGTCGCATCGCTGGCCATCACGCCCGAGCGTGCCAAGCAGGTCCAGTTCTCGCAGCCTTACGCCGCTGCCACGATCGTGCTGTACGGCAAGACCGGCAGCGCCATCAAGGGCCCGGCCGACATGAAGGGCCTGCGCGTGGGCGTGGCTCGTGCCAGCACGCAGGACGTGGCCGTGACCAAGGCCGCACCGGAAGGCACCGAGATCCGCCGCTTCGACGACGACGCTTCGGCCATGCAGGCACTGATCTCCGGCCAGGTCGACGCGATCGGCTGCTCGGTCACCGTCGCGGCGCAGATCGCCAAGCGCGTGCCGGCCAACACCTTCGAGAACAAGTTCAACCTGGTCCAGCAAGCCATGGGCATCGCACTGCGCCCCGGCCAGGACGAGCTGACCAAGACGTTGAACGACTTCGTCGCCAAGAACACGGCCAATGGCGAGCTGAACAAGCTCTACCAGAAGTGGCTCGGCGCCGATCTGCCCAAGCTGAACTAACCCCCAGGCTTCGCGCACTGCGTGTCGCTTTCGCCAACCCCCCTTCCAGGGGGCGACACCAGCGGCCTGGCAAAGCCAGTTCCGCGGTGTCTCACGTGAAGAGGCGGTAGAGGCGGAGGTGCGGTGTGACGCGCGATGCCGTGGTGTCTCGCCCGAAGACATCGGGTGCGCCTGTTGAAGATTTTTTGGAACTGAAAAGCATGACCGACGCAGTCACGACGCCCGCCGGCACCGAGCCGATCATCCGCATGGAAGCGGTGAACAAGTGGTACGGCGAATTCCAGGTGCTGACCGGCATCGACCTGAGCGTTCGCGCGGGCGAGCGCATCGTGATCTGCGGGCCCTCGGGCTCGGGCAAGTCGACGCTGATCCGCTGCATCAACCGGCTCGAGACCGTGCAGAAGGGCCGGATCGTGGTCGACGGCATCGACCTCACGGCCGGCGGCAAGAACGTCGATGCGGTGCGCGCCGAGGTCGGCATGGTGTTCCAGCAGTTCAACCTGTTCCCGCATCTCACGATCCTCGAGAACTGCACGCTGGCGCCGATGCGCTCGCGCGGCATGAACAAGGTGCAGGCCGAAGAGATCGCGATGAAGTACCTCACGCGGGTGCGCATCCCGGAGCAGGCCAAGAAGTATCCGAGCCAGCTGTCCGGCGGACAGCAGCAGCGCGTGGCCATCGCGCGCGCGCTGTGCATGACGCCGAAGATCATGCTGTTCGACGAGCCCACCTCGGCCCTCGACCCCGAGATGGTCAAGGAAGTGCTCGACACCATGATCGGTCTCGCCGAAGACGGCATGACGATGCTCTGCGTGACCCACGAGATGGGTTTTGCGCGCAGCGTGGCCGACCGCGTGATCTTCATGGCCGCCGGCAAGATCGTCGAGCAGGCACCGCCCACCGAATTCTTCAGCAACCCGAAGGACGAGCGCACCCGCCAGTTCCTCGGCCAGATCCTGAACAACCATTGATGACCGCCGGGCCTGCCCGCGCCGTCCTTTCCAGACAAGACACAGCATGCAGGTATTGATTTCCCTGTCTTCCTTCGGTACCGCCGAAGTGGGGCGCCATGGCCAGCTCTGGTGTTCGCAGCTCGCGCGCGCCGCCGGTGCGGATTCGGTCGAAGTGCGCGGCGAGATGCTGCGCGACCCGGCCGCCGAACTGCCGGCACTGGCCGGCCACGCGTCGGTCTATTCGAGCCCCGAGGGCCTGTGGGCCGAAGGCGGCTGGCTCGACAGCGCGGCGCTGTCGCGCGGCATCGCCGCCGCCAGGACACTGGGCGCGAGCCGCCTGAAGATGGCGATCGGCGGCTTCGGCCCCGCGTCGCACGGCTCGCTCTGGGGCCTGAAGGTGCAACTGGCCGAAACCCACATCGAGCTGGTGATCGAGAACGACCAGACCGTGCGTGCCGGCACCCTGCCCGCGATGGTCGACTTCTTCAACGCCGCCGACCAGGCGGGTCTCAGCCTCGGCATGACCTTCGACATGGGCAATTGGCACTGGGTCGGCGAATGCCCGCTCGAAGCTGCCAAGGTGCTCGGCCACCGCGTGCGCTACGTGCATTGCAAGGGCGTGCAGCGCCTGCCGGCCAAGTGGGTCGCCGTGCCGCTGGCCGAGTCGTCGGCCCCCTGGCGCGCCGTGCTGCGCGCGCTGCCGGCCGACGTGCCGCATGCCATCGAATACCCGCTGATCGGCGACGACCTGCTGGCCGTCACGCGCGAGCAGATCGCGCTGATCCGCGCCACACGCGCCCTGTGATGAGCCCTGCGATGACCGACACCACTTTCGACGTTGCGTTGTTCGGGGAGGCGATGCTGCTGATGGTCGCCGACCGTCCCGGTCCGATCGAGGACGCGCAAGCCTTCTACAAGCGCACCGCCGGCGCCGAGACCAATGTGGCGATCGGCCTGTCGCGGCTCGGCCTGAAGGTCGGCTGGGCCAGCCGGCTCGGCACCGACTCGATGGGGCGCTACCTGATCGCGACGATGAAGGGCGAGGGCATCGATTGCTCGCACGTGATCTGCGACCCGACGCAGCGCACCGGGTTCCAGTTCAAGGGCCGTGTGACCGATGGCAGCGATCCGCCGGTCGAGTACCACCGCAAGGGTTCCGCCGCGAGCCAGATGACGCCCGACGACGTCGACGTGCCGTGGCTCACCTCGGCGCGCCATCTGCATGCGACCGGCGTGTTCGCCGCGATTTCCGCGACCACGCTGCCGGCCGCTGCCAAGACCATGGACGCGATGCGTGCCGCAGGCCGCACGATCTCCTTCGACCCGAACCTGCGGCCGACGCTGTGGGCGTCGACCGACGCGATGCGCACGGCCATCAACGACCTCGCGGCACGTGCCGACTGGGTGCTGCCCGGCATCGAGGAAGGCCTGCTGCTGACCGGCGAAAGCACGCCCGAAGGCATTGCCGCCTTCTACCGCCGGCTCGGCGCCAAGCTGGTCGTCGTGAAGCTGGGTGCCGACGGCGCCTATTACGACAGCGACGTGGCCGGCACCGGCCGCGTGCCGGGCTTTCCGGTGAAGGAAGTGATCGACACCGTCGGCGCCGGTGACGGCTTCGCAGCCGGCGTGATCAGCGCATTGCTCGAAGGCCGGTCGGTGCCCGACGCGGTGCGGCGCGGCTCTTGGATCGGCGCGCGCGCCGTGCAGGTGCTCGGCGACACCGAAGGGTTGCCCACGCGCGCCCAGCTCGAGGAGGCCGGGCTGTGAGCACGCGCAAGCAGGTCCTGGTGTTCCGCGAGTTGCCTGACGATCAGCTCGCACGGCTGCAGGCCGTGCATGACGTGATCGTCGCGAACCCCAAGCTGCCGACGCAGCGCGCGGCGTTCGATGCGGCGCTGCTCACGGCGCAAGGCTTGATCGGCTCGAGCTATCCGGTCGATCGCGGCCTTCTCGAAGCCGCGCCCCGACTCGAGGTCGTGTCCAGCATTTCGGTCGGTGTCGACAACTACGACCTGGCCGCGCTGCATGCGCGCGGCATCGTGCTGTGCCACACGCCCGGCGTGCTCGACGAAACCGTGGCCGACACGGTGTTCGCGCTGCTCATGGCGACCAGCCGCCGCGTGGTCGAACTGTCGAACCTCGTGCGCAACGGCGAGTGGACGAAGAACATCGGCGAAGACCTGTTCGGCTTCGACGTGCACGGCAAGACGCTCGGTCTGCTCGGCTTCGGCCGCATCGGCCAGGCCATCGCGCGCCGCGCCGCACTGGGCTTCGGCATGCCGGTGCTCTACCACGCGCGCCGCCCGGTCGACCTGGGTGCGCACGCGCCCGAGCTTCAGGCGCGCGCCATCCACACGCCGCTCGACGAACTGCTGGCGCGTGCCGACTTCGTCGTCGCGATGCTGCCGCTGTCCGACAGCACGCGCGGCATGATCGATGCCGGCCTGTTCGCCCGCATGAAGCCGGGCGCGATCTTCATCAATGGCGGACGCGGCGCGACGGTCGACGAGACCGCGCTGCTGGCGGCGCTCGACGGTGGCCGCCTGCGCGCCGCCGGGCTCGACGTGTTCGCCAAGGAGCCGCTGCCGCTGGCGTCGGCATTGCGCACGCATCCGCGCGTGACGCCGTTGCCGCACATCGGCTCGGCCACGCACGAGACGCGTCACGCCATGGCCGAGCTCGCCACGACCAACCTGCTGCAGGCACTGGCCGGTGAACGGCCCACGGCGGTGTACGACACCGCAAGTGCCTGAGGGCGGCGCGAAAGCGCGCCCACCCATGAAGCCCAGCGGTCGCGCCACCATTGCCGACGTCGCCGAGGCGGCCGGCGTGTCGAAGGCCACCGTTTCGCGCTTCCTGAACCATCGCGAGCGGCTGCTGAGTCCCGACATCGCCGCGCGCGTCGAGACGGCGATCGCAGCGCTTGGCTTCACGCCCAACCCGATGGCGCAGGCGCTCAGCCTGGGCCGCTCGCGCCTGATCGGGCTGATCGTGGCCGACATCACCAACCCCTATTCGGTCGCCGTGCTGCGCGGGGCCGAGAAGGCCTGCCAGGACGCCGGCTATCTCGTCGTGCTGTTCAACCTCGGCAACGAGTTCGGCCGCGAGCGCGAGGCGATCGACGCGCTCGCGGGCTACAAGGTCGACGGCTTCATCCTCAACACGCTGGGCCGCGGCGCGGGCGTGGTCGATGCGGTGACGATGCATGGCAAGCCGGCGGTGCTGGTCGATCGTCGCCATGCCGGCATGGAGGCCGACTTCGTCTCGCTGGACAACGCCGGCGCGATGGCGCAGGCCTGCGAACACCTGGTGGCCGGCGGCTGGCGCGAGCTGCTCTACATCACCGAGCCGCAGCAGGGCGTGAGCACGCGGCGCGAGCGTTCATCCGCCTTCCGCGACTGCGTCGCGACGCATGCGGCCGATGGAGTGGCCGGCGAGATCTTCGAGAGCGAAGAGGCGGGTCAGGATGCGCTCGACGGCGCGCTGCGGGCGTTGGGCGAACGGGCTGCTGCCGGGCGGCCAGGCCGCCGGCCCGCCGTGGTGGCGGGCAATGCGGTGGTCACGCTTCGCGTAGCGGCCGCAATGACACGGCTGGGTTGGCGCTTCGGCGAGCAGCTGGGTTTCGTGGGTTTCGACGACACCGAATGGGCGCCGCTGGTCGGGCCGGGCCTGAGCACCATCGAACAGCCGACCGATGGCATCGGCCGGGCGGCCGCGGCGAGCCTGATCGATCGGCTGCGGGGCTTCGAAGGACCCGCACGCCAGCAGCTGCTGCCTGGGCGGCTGATGGTGCGGGGTTCTTCGATCGCCTGAGAGAGCCCGGCGGGATCAGCCGATCTCGGCGATCAGTTCGATCTCGACGCAGCAGCCCATCGGGATCTGCGCCACGCCGAAGGCACTGCGCGCATGCGCACCTTTTTCCGGGCCGAAGACTTCGGCGAAGAGTTCGCTGGCACCGTTGGTCACGAGATGCTGCTCGGTGAAGGTCGGCACCGAGTTCACCAGGCTCATGACCTTCACGATGCGCTTGATCTTGTTCAGGTCGCCCACGGCCGCATGCAACGTGCCCATCAGGTCGATCGCGATCGCGCGCGCGGCGAGCCTGCCTTCGGCCGTGTCGATCGCGCCGCCGAGCTGGCCGACCCATGGCTTGCCGTCCTTCTTGGCCACGTGGCCGGACAGGAAGACCAGGTTGCCGGTCTGCACGAAAGGCACATAGGCGGCAGCGGGGACGGCGACGGGCGGCAGCGTGATGCCGAGGGCGGTGAGTTTGTCGTAGACGCTCATGGAAAGACTCCTTGGATGGAACGGAAAAAGAAGGCAGAGGTGGCGGGCGTGTGGCGGCTTCGCGCCGTGCCGCCTCCGCTGGCCCTCAGGACTGGGATTGCAGCTGGACCGGCGGCAGCATGCCGGGCTGGCCTTGGGACTGTGACTGGCCCTGGCCCTGTGACTGACCTTGCGACTGGCCCTGCGATTGCGACGACAGGCCGGGCACCAGCGCCATGCCTGGCAGATAGGCCTGCATTTCCTCGAGCGGTTGCACCGTCACCCCGACGTCGAGCGTGTGGCGTGCGCCGCCGTGCAGCACGCCGCGCATCGGCGACACGTCGGAGTAGTCGCGGCCGATCGCCAGCGTCACGTAGTCCTGGCCGGGCTGGCGTCCGTTGGTCGGGTCGAAATCGACCCAGTCGCCCGGGCCATCGGTCGCCGGCAGGTAGACCGACACCCAGGCGTGCGAGGCGTCGGCGCCGACCAGCCGTTTCTGGCCCGGTGGCGGCTGCGTGAGCAGGTAGCCGCTGACATAGCGCGCAGGCAGCCCCATGGTGCGGAAGCACGCGATCATGATGTGGGCGAAGTCCTGGCAGACACCCTGGCGCTGTGCGAGCGCTTCCACGGCCGGCGTGTTGATCTCGGTGCTGCCGGCGTCGTATTCGAAATCGCGGTAGATGCGGTGCGTGAGGTCCATCGCCACGTCGAAGGTCGGGCGACCGGGCGCAAAGCTCAGCCGCGCATAGGCGGCGAAGTCGTCGTGGCGCGGTACGTAGGGCGACGGAAACACGAAGTCCGACGCCGGATCGAAGCGCGATCCCTTGCTGTAGCGGAAGCGCTCGCGCACCTCTTCCCAGGGCAGCATGCGCGCGATGCAGCTCGCGAGCACGGGGTCGGACGTCTCGACGACGCTTTCGGCCGTGACCACCAGTTCGTGGTGCGTGGAGTCGAGCGCGAAGAAGGCGCGCGTGTTGCCGTACAGGTCGAGCTGCTCATGGCATTGCGCGGGCGTCGGCGTGATGGCCAGCGTGTGGCTCACCAGCCGCTGCGAGGCCGTGGTCCGCGGCTTCAGGTGGGCGAGATGCTGCGCCGTCTCCACCGGCGGGGTGTAGTCGTAGCGGGTTTCGTGGGTGACGTGGAGAAGCATGCCGGGATGCGGAGCTAGGCGCCCACCGACCGAAGCGATTCGGACGTGAGCGTGAAGTAGCGCGTGCCGATCGAGTCGGACACGTGATAGGCCGCGGTTTCGCAGATCTTGAACAGTTCGACCAGAGCGGGGTATTTGGCGTCCGGGCCCGGATCGCAGAGGCGTTCGAGCGTCCAGGTGGCCGGGTCGGGCAATTCGTAGGACAGCGCGGTGAGCTTGCCCGGTGCGCTGCCGGCCAGTTTGGCGATGCGTCCGCGCAGCGTCTGCGTGACCCAGGCGAGCGAGCGCGGGTTGTCACCGTCGAGCACGAGCAGGTCGACCATCGTCGCGACGTCGCGACGCTGCTGGTAGCGGCCGTGGAAGGTGATGGTGCTGTCGAACAGCGCAATGATGGCTTCGAAGCCGGCGACCTCGTGCACGGAACCGTTGGCGAAACCGGCGGCCAGCGCGTTCGACAGGAAGGCGAGCCGCTCGATGTGGCGGCCGATCGATAGCAGCCGCCAGGCGTCGTCGCGCGTCATGCGGTCGGTCTGCGCGCCGGTCATCGCGGCGAGCGCGGCACTCGCCGCCTCGAGCGAGCGAACCGCGGCACTGGCGGCATAGCTGCCTTCGCGCTTCTCGCCGGCCTGCTCGGCGGTATGGCGCAGGAATTCTTCCTCGGCGCGCACGATCTGCTTCCAGTGGTCCTGCGACAGCCGCTCGCGCACCGCTGCAGCGGCCTGCCGCACGCTGCGCAGGTTGTAGCCCACGCTGCCGCCGTCGGCGTCGCCGAGTTCGGCGATCAGTGCCCGCTCGAAGACGCGCAGCGACTTGGTGCCGATCGGCACTTCGGGCGGGATCAGCGCGTTGCGCTGCGCCAGCTGGTGCATCCAGGTCAGCAGCGCGCGCGACGACTGCCCCTCGCCGCCGAGCACGTCGAGGATCAGGCGTGCCAGGCGCACCGCGTTCTCGGCGCGCTCGGTGTAGCGACCCAGCCAGAACATGTTTTCGGCCGCGCGGCTCGTCACCGGTGCGCGGTGGCGTGCGAGCGACGCGGGCGTGGCGTGCGGTTGCAGCAGCGTGGTGCGGTCGATTTCGCCGTGCGTCTGCACCCACACGTCGGCGCTGCTGCCGCCGCGCTGCATCGAAGCGATCTGCGCATTGGCGCCGGCCAGCCGGGCCAGGCCGCCGGGCAGCACCCGCCAGGATTGCGCACCGTCGCTCACCGCGAAGACCCGCAACAGCACCGCGCGCGGCGCAATGCGGCCGGTGCTGGCGCCGCGGTCCTGCGACCAGGTGGGCATCTGAGACAGCGGAAGGTAGCTCTGCACCGTGTGCTCGTCGCCTTGCCGGACGATCCGGCCGGCCCATTCATCGAGTTCGCGCCGGCCCATCTGGCTGCCGAGCACCGCCTCGAAGCTGGTGCGCGAGTCGTAGCCGGGATAGGTCGACTTGATCGCCGCATCGGCCAGTTGGGGAAGCGCGGATTCGAGCGCGGCGCGCTCGCCGCACCACCAGGTCGGCAGTGCCGGCAATTGCAGCTTTTCGCCGATCAGGCGGCGTGCCAGCGCTGGCAGAAAGCCCAGCAGTGCCGGCGATTCGAGGAAGGCCGACCCCGGCATGTTGGCCACGAGCACATTGCCTGCGCGGATGGCTTGCAGCAATCCGGGCACGCCCAGCGTGGAATCGGGGCGCAGTTCGAGCGGATCGAGGAACTGGTCGTCGAGCCGCTTGATGAGGCCGTGCACCGGTCGCAGGCCCTGCAGCGTCTTGAGGTAGAGCCGCTGGTCGCGCACCGTGAGGTCGCTGCCTTCGACCAGCGTGATGCCGAGGTAGCGCGCCAGGTAGGCGTGCTCGAAATAGGTTTCGTTGTACGGGCCGGGCGTCAGCAGCGCGATGTGCGGCGGCGCGCCGGCCGGGCACATCTGCTGCAGGCCCTCCATCATGGCGCTGTAGGTGGCGGCGAGGCGCTGCACCTGCAGTGCCTCGAAGGCCTGCGGGAACTGGCGCGAGATGGCCAGCCGGTTCTCCAGCAGGTAGCCCAGGCCCGACGGCGCCTGTGTGCGCTGCGAAACCACCCACCAGTTGCCGTCGGGGCCGCGCGCCAGGTCGAAGGCGGCGATGTGCAGCCAGGTGTCGCCCGGCGGCTTCACGCCATGCATGGCGCGCAGGTAGCCCGGATGGCCGCGCACCAGCGCCGCGGGCAGCAGGCCTTCGGCGAGCAGCTGCTGCGGGCCATAGACGTCGGCCATCACGCGGTCGAGCACGCGCACACGCTGCAGCACGCCGGCTTCGATCTGCGCCCAGCCTTCAGGCGAGATGATCAGCGGGAACAGGTCGAGCGACCACGGCCGCTGCGGGCCGTCGGCATCGGCGTAGACGTTGTAGGTGACGCCGTTGTCGCGGATCTGGCGTTCGAGGTTGAGGGCGCGCCGTGGCAGGTCGGTGAAGCCACCGGCACCGATGTGTTCGAAGAAGCGGTTCCAGACAGGCGTCAGCGGCGGCTTGTCCTTGGCCGCGGGCTCGGTGGCCGCAGCGGCAGCAGGATGGGGCGGCGGTGTGGAGGCCGCGTCGTACAGAACCGTGCCGGCTGCGGGTGCCGGGGGGCGCGGCGCGATCGCGGGCTGTGCGAAGCCGCGCAGCTCGTCGAAGTGCCCCGGCGTCGCGTTGGGGGCGAGCGCAGACGCGAGCGCCGCAGGCGTTTCCATCGCTTGCGCGCCAAAGAGAGATTCGTTCAACGGTTCCACAGTGCAGGCATTTTCGCACTGCACATGTGGTGCCGAAGGCAAGTTTCCTGCTGTCGTCTCTTTCTTGCGAGATTTCGCCGCTTCATTGGTGCTTTCACTTGCGTCAGGGCCGGTAACGGGCTGCTCTTTAATGGTGCGATCTAACTTGTGGAGTCAACATGGTCAATCGCACCGTCTCCGAACCGATGCCTTCTTCGGCGGCGCACTTTGGTCGCTGGGCTTAGTTCATCAGGTGCCATCTGATGGCAGGCGCGGCGTGGTCACACAACGCGTCAACTGGCTTTACAGCCGGCTTGCGGACGGCGGCTTGAAGGTTTCCGGCAGCCCCTCGGTAACGCGCGGGTCCGCCTCATAGACACAGGCGTCGATTTCAAGTGCGCTGCGGTGGTACCCCGACTCTTGCAACTCGGCCAGGCTGGCGTCCAAGAAGTTGGTGCCGCTTTCATGTGCAATTTCGGCTTGGCGAACATGTCGCAACTCGTGCGCCAGAAGCTCCGCATTGATGGGATCGTCGCCGACGAAAACGATGGCATCGCGATCCAACGTCAGCGCCAACAAGCCGCTGGCCGGAAGCCCTATAAGCTCTTCCAGTTTTGCCGGAAATTGCTGCTCAAACTCTTTGGGCGACATGCAGACATAGCGCACATGCTCCGGGTGTTCCACACCTACACGCCGTGCAATTTCGCATTGGGCGGGCGTCAGCGCATGGCCGCATTGCTGCACCAGGCTTCGCATGCTGTCGGAGGCTTGGCGCAACGCCTGTTGCTCACCGCGGTCCAGGTTCAGCGGCGCTGGCTGATCGAGGTACATCCTCACGATGTGGGCTGGATCGCCCTGGCAATCTTGGTATGGAATGCCCGGGCCAAGCTGATCTTTCATGATCAGCATGTCGGGCAGTCGCACATCGCCGCTTTTGCTGCTGCCGAAATCCGATTCACTCCAGCTGGCACGGCCTTCCGCCGTCTTATCCGCGAGTTGCTGGAGATGGGGGTCGATGGCGCGGGGCAGGCGCGCGACGGGCACGGTTTGCGGCAATTGGACGCTGGACCGTCGAATAGTCCCGTCCATCGAAAAAGAGGTTGTCTGGATCGTCATTCATAGGCTTTCGGGTCCGCGTTTTCGCAGTGTCGTTGCCATTGCATGGCGGCCATGACGCACACGCGAAGACGCATTCGGCCTTGCGAACTCTGCCATGGCCTGCTCAGGAGGGGTGACGCCTCAGATCCAACGTGAACGGAAACTCGCGGCTGCCCGCCAGCTCGATCGTCGCCGGCGGCGTGCGCAACAGGCCGGGCGTGTGGCCCATGCGCGTGAAGCGCGACATGCGCCGGCTTTCGGCTTCGTAGGCGTTGACCGGGAAGGTGTCGTAGTTGCGGCCGCCCGGATGCGCCACGAAGTACTGGCAGCCGCCCAGCGACCGCTTCATCCACGTGTCGACGATGTCGAAGGTCAGCGGCGCATGGGCGCCGATGCTCGGATGCAGTGCCGACGGCGGGTTCCAGGCCTTGTAGCGCACACCCGCGACGAACTCGCCGACGGTGCCGGTCGACTGCAGCGGCAGCACCTTGCCGTTCACGGTGATGACGTAGCGGCTTTCGTTCAGGCCCGTCACGCGGACCTCGATGCGTTCGAGCGACGAGTCGACGTAGCGCACCGTGCCGCCGGCCGAGCCTTCTTCGCCCATCACATGCCAGGGTTCGAGCGCGTTGCGCAGCGACAGCTCGACGCCCATCGCCTGCACCTGGCCCACCAGCGGGAAGCGGAACTCCAGGTGCGGAGCGAACCAGTCGGCGTCGAAAGCGAAACCGGCCAGGCGCATCTCGGTGATGACGTCGTCGAAGTCCATCTTCACGAAGGTCGGCAGCAGGAAGCGGTCGTGCAGCTCGGTGCCCCAGCGCGTGGCCGGCGCCTTGTACGGCTCGTCCCAGAAACGCGCGACCAGCGCGCGGATCAGCAACTGCTGCGCGATGCTCATGCGCGCATGCGGCGGCATTTCGAAGGCGCGCAGCTCCAGCAGGCCGAGGCGGCCGGTCGACGAGTCCGGCGAATAGAGCTTGTCGATGCAGAACTCGCTGCGGTGCGTGTTGCCGGTGACGTCCACCAGGATGTTGCGCAGCGTGCGGTCGACCAGCCAGGCCGGCATGTTCGCGCCGTAGATCTCGCGGTTCTTCGCGATCTCCTTGAGTGCGATCTCGAGTTCGTAGACCTGATCGTTGCGGGCCTCGTCGACGCGGGGCGCCTGGCTCGTCGGGCCGATGAACATGCCCGAGAACAGGTAGCTGAGCGACGGATGGTTGTGCCAGTAGAGCAGCAGGCTGGCCAGCAATTCGGGCCGGCGCAGGAAGGGGCTGTCCGCCGGCGTCGCGCCGCCCATCACGAAGTGGTTGCCGCCGCCGGTGCCGGTGTGGCGGCCGTCGGTCATGAACTTCTCGGCCGACAGGCGCGTTTCGAAGGCGGCGTCGTACAGGAATTCGGTGTGGGCGACCAGCTGCTTCCAGTTGTGTGCCGGATGGATGTTGACCTCGATCACGCCCGGGTCGGGCGTGACCTGCAGCATCTTCAGGCGGGGATCGCGCGGCGGCGGGTAGCCTTCCATCACGATCTTCAGGCCCAGTTGCTCGGACGTGGCCTCGATGGCGGCCACCAGGTCGATGTAGTCCTCGAGCCGCGCCAGTGGCGGCATGAACACGTAGAGCACGCCCGACGAGCTGCCGAGCTTTTCGGCAGCCGGGCCGTTGGCGCGGCGCGGATCGCGCACTTCCACGCAGAGCGCGGTGCGCGTCACCCAATGGGCCGACTCGCCGCGGCGCGGCTGGCGCGGCGTGGTGACATCGTCGCGGCTGCGGTTGGCGCTGCTGCGCCGGCCGGCGTCGCCGCCCGGGCCGAGATCGCCTTCGCCGGCGTCAGTGCCAGCTTCTCCGCTGCCACCGCTCGCACCGAAGGCGCTGCTGGTGGCCGACGCCACGGTCGACTGCATGCGCAGCGCGGCGGTCGACTGCGGCGACGCGCCGAAGGCATAGGGCACCGTGCCGGCATCCGCACCCTGCGGCGCCATCGGCGCGGTCGCGTAGCGTGCGCGGTAGTCGGCGGCGCTCGGCAGGCCGTCGCGCGGCGCGGTCGGGTCGCGGTCGATCAGGTAGGGGTAGTCGCCCTTGCTGGCCCAGGGTTGCGAGTCGAGCGGCAGGCGGTAGCCCATCGGCGAGTCGCCGGGGATGAGGTAGAGGCGGTCGTCGCGCAGGAACCAGGGGCCGGTCTTCCAGCCCGGGCCTTCGAGCGCGGGTGCGTCGCCGTCGGCGTTGCCGGGTTCGATCGGCAGCATGTAGCCGATGACCGCGTCGAGCTTCTGCGTGAACACGCGGCGCAGCCGCATGCGTTCCATCTCGTCGTCCAGCTTCGACTCGAAGGGGTCGACGTTGACCGGCAGACGGCGTTCGCGCCAGAGGTAGTAGTAGACGTCCTCGTAACCCGGCTGGATGAAGCGTTCGGTCAGGCCGAGCCGGTGGGCGAGCACGGTCGTGAAGCGGCGTGCGTCCTCGCTCGTGTAATGGGTCGGCTCACGCTCGTCGGCGAAGAGCTCGGGGTTGTGCCAGAGCGTCTGGCCGTCGGCGCGCCAGAAGATCGACAGCGCCCAGCGCGGCAGCTGTTCGCCCGGGTACCACTTGCCCTGGCCGAAGTGCAGGAAGCCGCCGTCGCCGTATTCGGCGCGCAGCTTCTGCACGAGTTCGGTGGCGTAGCCGCGCTTCGTCGGGCCGAGCGCATCGGTGTTCCATTCGGCCGCGTCGCGGTCGGTGGTGGCCACGTAGGTCGGCTCACCGCCCATGGTGAGGCGCACGTCGCCGGCCGCGAGGCGGGTGTCGACGGCGTCGCCCAGCGCGAGGATCTCGGCCCATTGCTCGTCGGTGTAGGGCTTGGTGACGCGCGGCGATTCGTGGATGCGGGTGACCACCATCTCGTGGCCGAACTCGACCTCGGCGTCGTCCACCACGCCTTCGATCGGTGCGGCGCTCGAAGGCGTCGGCGTGCAGGCCAGCGGGATGTGGCCTTCGCCGGCCAGCAGGCCCGACGTGGCGTCCAGGCCGATCCAGCCGGCGCCGGGCAGGTAGACCTCGCACCAGGCGTGCAGGTCGGTGAAGTCGACCGTGGTGCCGCTCGGGCCGTCGAGCGCCTTCACGTCGGGCGTGAGCTGGATCAGGTAGCCCGAGACGAAGCGCGCGGCCAGGCCCATGTGGCGCAGCAGCTGCACCAGCAGCCAGCCGGAGTCGCGGCAGGAGCCGCTGCCGTTGGTGAGCGTTTCTTCCGGCGTCTGCACGCCGGGTTCCATGCGGATCAGGTAGTTGACGTCCTGCTGCACCTGCTGGTTCAGCCCGACCAGGAAGTCGATCGTGCGCTTCTCGGTGCGGTCGATCTTGTCGAGGTAGGCCTCCACCAGTGGCGTGACCGGCTCGACCACCAGATAGGGCGCGAGTTCCTCGGCCTGCGACTGGGTGTACTTGAACGGGAAATTCTCGGCCTGCGGCTCGAGAAAGAAGTCGAACGGGTTGTAGACCGCCATCTCGACCACGAGGTCGACCGTGACCTTGAACTCGGTGGTCTTCTCGGGGAACACCAGCCGTGCCTGGTAGTTCGCGAACGGGTCTTGCTGCCAGTTGACGAAATGCTGTTCGGGCTCGATGCGCAGCGAGTAGGAGATGACGTTGCTGCGGCAATGCGGTGCAGGGCGCAGGCGAACGACCTGTGGGCCCAGCTGCACCGGACGGTCGTACTTGTAGTGGGTGACGTGGTGAAGCGCAGCGTGAATGGACATGTTTTGTTCTAGGCGTCGAGATGCTTCGGAGGAGACCGCATACTAGCCCACAAGCGAAGCAATTAGCGCGCCAAAGAGCGTCTGCAGGGAGTGTTGCGACATGCGTTTTGAAATGAGTTTGTGCTAGCCGATCGGGAGGTCGGACAGCCGGCCGGCTTCGCCTGGATGGCCGGCTGGGTGGTGGGCGCCGCGCTGCAATTGCAGCAGGCGGCGCTATGGCCGGTGGGCCTCTACGCGGTGCTGGCCATCGGTCCGGTGGTCATGGCCCTGGCGTCGCGCCGATGGCGGGGACACGCCGCCGTCAGCCGCTTCGCGTTGCCGTTGGCGCTCGCGCTGGGCATCGCGTTCGGCGCGGGCCTGACGGGCTGGCGCGCCGCGGTCTATGCAGGCGGTGCGCTCGACCCCGCTCTCGAAGGTCGCGACATCGTGGTGACCGGCGTCGTCGCGCAGATGCCACAGCTCGACGAAGGCGGCGTGCGTTTTCGCCTCGACGTCGAAACGCCGGGGCTGGCCGGGGACGGTCCGGCACGCAACGGGCCGCCACTGACGTTGCCGCCGCGGCTGGCGCTCGCCTGGTATGCAGCCAACAGCGGGCTGTGGGCGCGGGCCGGCGACGACGGCGTGCCGGCGGCGGCAGCACCGGGCCCGGTGCATGCGGGCGAGCGCTGGCGTCTGACGGTCCGTCTCAAGGCGCCGCACGGCACCCTCAATCCGCATGGGTTCGACCAGGAGTTGTCGCTCTGGGAGCAGGGCGTGCAAGCCACCGGCTATGTGCGCAGCGGCGCACCCGATGCCTCGCCGCTGCGTGTCGCGCGCACCTGGTGGCACCCGGTGGAGCGGGCCCGCGAGGCCGTGCGCGACGCGATCTTCGAGCGGGTCGCCGATCGGCGGCAGGCCGGCGTGATCGCGGCGCTCGTGACCGGCGACCAGGCTGCGATCGAACGCTCCGACTGGGATGTCTTCCGTGCCACCGGCGTGGCCCACCTGATGTCGATCTCCGGCCTGCACGTGACCATGTTCGCCTGGCTCGCCGGCCTGGCCGTGGGCGCGGCCTGGCGCCGCAGCCGGCGGTTGATGCTGCTGTTCCCGGCGCCGCATGCGGGGCTGCTCGGCGGCGTGCTGCTCGCCGCGCTCTACGCGTTGTTCAGCGGCTGGGGCGTGCCCTCGCAACGCACCGTCTGGATGCTGGCGGCCGTTGCGCTGCTGCGCCTGACGGGTCGGCGCTGGCCCTGGCCGCACGTCTGGCTGCTGGCCTGCGCAGCGGTCGTGGCCGCCGATCCGTGGGCGCTGATGCAGCCGGGCTTCTGGCTCAGCTTCGTTGCCGTCGGCGCACTGTTCGCGACCGAACCGCTGACCGGCCGGCCGCGTGCCGCCGGGTTGAGCGGCCATGCGCGGCAGCTGGCGCGCGAGCAGGCCGTCGTCACGCTGGCGCTCACGCCGCTGACGGTGCTGCTCTTCCAGCAGGTGTCCGTCGTCGGCCTGCTGGCCAATGCCGTGGCGATCCCCTGGGTCACGCTGGTGGTGACGCCGCTGGCCATGCTCGGCGCATTGCTTCCGCCACTCTGGGCTCTGGCCGCCTGGGCGGTGCAAGGCCTGAATGCGTTGTTGCAGGTGCTGGCCGGCTGGCCGCTGGCGACGCTCTCGATGCCGGCGCCGCCGCTGTGGATGACGGTGGCCGGCATGGCCGGCGGCCTGCTGCTGGCGATGCGGCTGCCATGGCCGATGCGCTTCCTGGGCTTGCCACTGCTGCTGCCCGTGCTGCTCTGGCAGGCGCCGCGTCCCGCACAGGGCGACTTCGATCTGCTGGCGGCCGACATCGGGCAGGGCAACGCGGTGCTGGTCCGCACCGCCAGCCACAGCCTGCTGTACGACGCCGGTCCGCGCTACAGCCTGGAGAGCGACGCCGGGCAGCGCGTTCTCGTGCCGCTGCTGCGCGCATTGGGCGAGCGCATCGACACGCTGGTGCTGAGCCACCGCGACATCGACCACACCGGTGGTGCGCCGGCCGTGCTCGCCACGCAGCCCCACGCGGCGCTGCTGAGTTCGATCGAGCCGACGCACCCGTTGCAGGCCTTGCGGCCGGCCACACGTTGCGAGGCCGGCCAGCATTGGGCGTGGGACGGCGTCGACTTCGACGTGCTGCATCCGGTCGCCGGGGACTATGCGTCGTTCGGCAAGCCGAATGCGGTGTCCTGTGTGCTGCGCATCCGCAACGCCGCGGCCACCGTGCTGCTGACCGGCGACATCGAACGCATGCAGGAGGCCGCGCTGGTGGCGCGCAACCCCTCGCTGCGCGCCGATCTGCTGCTGGCCCCCCACCACGGCAGCAAGACGTCGTCCAGCGCCGTCCTGCTGGACGCCGTGGCGCCCACGGCGGCGATCGTGCAGGCCGGCTACCGCAACCGCTTCGGCCATCCGGCGGCCGAGGTCGAGGCGCGCTACCGGGAGGCCGGCATCCGGCTGGTCGACTCGGCCCATTGCGGCGCGGTGGGCTGGTCGAGCCCCCGGCCTGCCGTGCTCCGGTGCGAGCGGGAAGTCGCCCGGCGGTACTGGCATCACGTCGTGCCGTAGGCCTCGCCGCGCCGGGCTGGCGTCGTCGGGAACGCCTTCGCGCGAAGGTCGCCGGGAGGCCGCCCGACGATTTTTTTAGACGTGGATCAGCGGGCAGATGGCCTCGAACTTGCTAAGCTATGCCGAAGGAGATTGGTCGTTCCCATGCACAAATTCGATGAGATGTACGAGCAGCTGCCCTACAGCGGCGCTGCGATCCGGAGCCACTACAAGCGCTACGACCAATGGCTGGCCCGACAGCCCGGCGAACTGATGCGATCCCGCCGCGAAGAGGCCGAAATGATCTTCCGCCGCGTCGGCATCACCTTCGCGGTGTACGGCGCCAAGGACGAGGACGGCTCGGGTACCGAGCGCCTCATTCCTTTCGACCTGCTTCCGCGGATCATCCCGTCCCACGAGTGGGAGAGCATGGAAAAGGGCCTGGTCCAGCGGGTCACCGCGCTCAACCGCTTCCTGCACGACGTCTACCACGACCAGGAGATCATCAAGGCCGGCATCATCCCGGCCGAGCAGATCCTGAACAACGCGCAGTTCCGCCCCGAGATGATGGGTGTGAGCGTGCCGAACAACATCTACTCCAACATCTCCGGCATCGACATCGTCCGCGCGCCCGACGCCGACGGCAATGGCGAGTACTACGTGCTCGAGGACAACCTTCGGGTGCCCAGCGGCGTGAGCTACATGCTCGAGAACCGCAAGATGATGATGCGGCTGTTCCCGGACCTGTTCAGCCAGAACCGCATCGCGCCGGTCGCCCACTACCCCGACCTGCTGCTGGAAACGCTGCGCGCCAGCGCACCGGCCGCCACCGCCGAGCCGACGGTCGTCGTGCTCACGCCCGGCATGTACAACAGCGCCTACTTCGAGCACGCCTTCCTGGCGCAGCAGATGGGCATCGAGCTGGTCGAAGGCCAGGACCTGTTCGTCAAGGACAACTTCGTCTACATGCGCACCACGCGCGGCCCGAAGCGGGTCGACGTGATCTACCGCCGGGTCGACGACGACTTCCTCGACCCGGAAGTGTTCCGCCCGACCTCCACGCTGGGCTGCGCCGGCCTGATGCGCGCTTACCGCGAAGGCAACGTCGTGATCTGCAATGGCGTGGGCACCGGCGTGGCCGACGACAAGTCGATCTATCCGTACGTGCCGAAGATGATCGAGTTCTACCTCGGCGAGAAGCCGATCCTGAAGAACGTGCCGACCTACATGTGCCGCAACAAGGACGAGCTGCAGTACACGCTCGACAACATGAAGGACCTGGTCGTGAAGGAGGTGCACGGCGCCGGCGGCTACGGCATGCTGATCGGCCCGGCCGCCACGCAGGCCGAGATCGAGGATTTCAAGAAGGCCGTGCTCGCCAAGCCGGACGGCTACATCGCGCAGCCCACGCTGAGCCTGTCGACCTCGCCTACCTTCGTCGACGCCGGCATCGCGCCGCGCCACATCGACCTGCGGCCCTTCGTGCTGTCGGCCAAGGAAGTGCAGATGGTTCCCGGCGGCCTCACGCGCGTCGCGCTCAAGGAGGGCTCGCTGGTCGTCAATTCGTCGCAGGGCGGCGGCACCAAGGACACCTGGATCCTCGAGGCGGATCGCCGCCCGGTCGCGAAGGCCGCTGCGCCGGCTGCCAGGCAGTCGCAAACCCAGACTCAAACTCAAACGTCAACGCAAGCCCCGTCGGCCTGAAGCAAGGAGAAGCCAGACATGCTGTCACGCACCGCCGACCACCTCTACTGGATGTCCCGCTACACCGAGCGGGCCGAGAACACGGCCCGCATGCTCGACGTCAACTACCAGACATCGCTGCTGCCGCAGTCGGCCGAGGTCGCCGCCTTTGGATGGCAGGGTGTGTTGTCGATCAGCGAACTGCTGCCCGCGTACAACGAGAAGTACGACGAGATCTCGCCCAACAGCGTGATGGAGTTCATGGTCAAGGACGAGTCGAACCCGTCGTCGATCGTGTCCTGCCTGCGGGCTGCGCGCGAGAACGCACGCGCAGTGCGCGGCGCGCTGACCACCGAAGCCTGGGAAACGCAGAACACCACCTGGCTCGAAGTCAACCGCATGCTGCGCGCCGGCGACTTCGAGCGTGATCCGGCGCAGTTCTTCGAATGGGTGAAGTTCCGCTCGCACCTGTCGCGCGGCGTCACGCTCGGCACCATGCTGCAGGACGAGGCCTTCTACTTCTCGCGCCTGGGCACTTTCCTGGAACGTGCCGACAACACGGCGCGCCTGGTCGACGTGAAGTTCCACGCGCTCAACAGCGAGTTCTTCGGCACCGCGACCGAGGAAGACCAGGAGTACGACTTCTATCACTGGAGCGCGATCCTGCGCAGTGTCTCGGCCTTCGAGGTGTATCGCAAGGTCTACCGCGACGTGATCAAGCCGGAGCGCGTGGCCGAGCTGCTCATCTTGCGCGCCGACATGCCGCGCTCGCTGCACGCGAGCCTGGCCGAGGTCGTGGCGAACCTCGCCAAGGTGCAGAACGACCAGAGCGCCGAAACCCAGCGCCGCGCCGGCAAGCTGCTGGCCGACCTGCAGTTCGCGCGGGTCGACGAGATCCTGGCGACCGGACTCCATGCGTACCTGACGCAGTTCCTGGATCGGGTGAACGAGCTGGGGTGGCGGATCAGCCAGGACTTTCTGGTTCCAACACATTAGGCTCGCCCCCAGGCTGCGCGCACTTCGTGTCGCTTCGCCAACCCCCTACCGGGGGCGACACCAGCGGCCTGGCGAAGCCAGTTCCGCGGTGTCTCTGGAACAAGGCCGGTGGTTACAGGGTGGTTGCCTGCCGGACCGCGCGCTCCCACCGCGCCATGGCGTCATCCGCCTGCGCCCGCCCCATCGTCGGCATGAATCTGCGCTCCACGCGCCATAGTTTCGACAACTGCGTCACGTCGCTGTACACGCCCGTCGACAGGCCGGCGAGGTAGGCGGCGCCGAGCGCGGTGGTTTCGATGACTTCGGGGCGCACGACCGGTATGCCGAGCAGGTCGGCCTGGAACTGCATCAGCAGGTCGTTCACGCAGGCGCCGCCGTCCACCCGCAGTTCGGAGACCGGCGCACCGCCTGCGGCCACGGCGTCGCGGCTCATCGCCTGGAGCAATGCAGCGCTCTGGTACGCGATGCTCTCCAGCGCGGCGCGGGCGATGTGGGCGACCGTGGTTCCGCGCGTCAGCCCGGTGATGGTGCCGCGCGCGTCGGCGTCCCAGTAAGGCGCGCCGAGGCCGGTGAAGGCCGGCACCATCATCACGCCGCCGGCATCGGGCACGCTCTCTGCCAGCGACTGCACTTCGGCGCTGCCCTTGATGGCCTTGAGGCCGTCGCGCAGCCACTGCACGACCGCGCCGCCGACGAACACACTGCCTTCCATCGCGTACTGCGGCTGCGTGCCGGTCTGTGCGGCGCTGGTCACCAGCAGGCCGTTGGTCGACGGCTGGAATGCGTCGCCGGTGTGCATCAACAGGAAGCAGCCGGTGCCGTAGGTGTTCTTGGCCATGCCCGGGCCGAAGCAGGCCTGGCCGAACAGCGCGCTCTGCTGGTCGCCGGCCACGCCGCCGATCGGCAGTGCCGCGCCGAGCAGCCCGGCATCGGTATCGGCGAAATGGGCGCTCGACGGTCTGACCTCGGGCATCAGCGCGGCCGGTATGTCGAGCGCCTGCAGCAGTTCGGCGTCCCACTGGTTGGTATGGACGTTGAAGAGCATCGTGCGCGACGCGTTGCTGACGTCGGTCACGTGCACCTTGCCGCCGGTGAGCTGCCAGATCAGCCAGCTGTCGACCGTGCCGAAGGCGAGCTCGCCGCGCACCGCCTGCTCGCGCGCGCCTGGCACGTGGTCGAGCAGCCAGCGCAGCTTGGTGCCCGAGAAATAGGCGTCGATCACGAGCCCGGTCTTGTCGCGGATCGTGTCGGTCATGCCGTCGTCGCGCAGCCGTGCGCAGAGCGGTTCGGCGCGCCGGTCCTGCCAGACGATCGCGTGGTGCACGGGCTGGCCGGTCCTGCGGTTCCACAACAGCGTGGTCTCGCGCTGGTTGGTGATGCCGATCGCGTGGATGTCGGTTGCGGCGAGCCCGGCCTTGGCCAGCACTTCGCGTGCCGTGGCCAACTGGCCGCGCCAGATCTCCATCGGATCGTGCTCGACCCAGCCGGGCTGCGGATAGATCTGCGGCAGCTCGCGCTGTGCGATGGCGACAATATGGCCTTCGCGATCGAACACGATGCTGCGTGAACTGGAAGTGCCCTGATCGAGGGCAAGAAGGTAGGTCATGGGCTGTCTCCTGGCAATGCGGCATCGTGTACAAATCGCCTGATCGAATTGAACGAGCCCATCTTGAGCGACTCCCACTTTAGCGAATGCGACGTCCTGGTCGTCGGCGGCGGCATCAATGGCTGCGGCATTGCGCGCGACCTCGCCGGCCGCGGCTGGCGCGTCATCCTGTGCGAGAAGGACGACCTGGCGTCGCACACGTCCTCGGCGTCCACCAAGCTGATCCATGGCGGCCTGCGCTACCTGGAGTACTACGAGTTCTCGCTGGTGCGCAAGGCGTTGCAGGAGCGCGAGGTGCTGCTGAAGAGCGCGCCGCACATCATGTGGCCGCTGCGTTTCGTGATGCCGACCGACCCGAGCGACAAATCGTTGCGGCCGGCCTGGATGATCCGGCTCGGCCTGTTCATGTACGACCACCTGGCCAAGCGCGAAGTGTTGCCGGGCTCGACCTCGGTCGACCTGCAGGGACATCCGGCGGGCGCGCCGCTCAAGCCGCGGTTCAAGCGCGGCTTCGTGTATTCAGACGGCTGGGTCGACGACGCGCGGCTGGTCGTGTTGAACGCGGTCGATGCGCGCAGCCGCGGCGCGGAGGTGCTCACGCGCACGCGCTGCACCGGCGCTCGCCGCGATGCCGACGGCTGGACCGCCACACTCGAAGGCCCGGGCGGCACCCGCACCGTGCGCGCCCGCGCGGTCGTGAACGCGGCCGGCCCCTGGGCCGAGTCCTTCCTGCGCAACGCGGCCCAGCCGGCCGCGGGCGAGAAGCTCGCGACCAAGCAGCTGCGGCTGGTCAAGGGCAGCCACATCGTGGTGCCGCGCGTGTTCACGCACGACCATGCCTACATCTTCCAGAATCCGGACAAGCGGATCATCTTCGCGATCCCTTACCAGGGCGACTACACGCTGATCGGCACGACCGACGTCGAGATCAGCGGCGACGACCCGGGTGCCGCGCAGATTTCGCAGGACGAGATCGATTACCTCTGTGCGCAGGCCAGCCACTATTTCCAGAAGCCGGTCACGCCGGCCGACGTGGTCTGGACCTACTCGGGCGTGCGTCCGCTGCTGGACGACGCGTCGGGCGATCCGTCCGCCGTCACGCGCGACTACCTGCTCGAGCCCAACACCTCGGCCGCGCCGTTGCTGTCGGTGTGGGGCGGCAAGATCACGACCTTCCGCAAGCTCGCGGAAGACGCGGCCGACGAGGTGGGGCGCATGCTTGGCGAGGTCCGTACCGCGTGGACGGGCAAGGCCTTCCTGCCGGGCGGCGATTTCTCGCCGTGGATCGGCGCTGCCAAGCGGCCGGACAAGGACTTCGAGCGCTTCGTGGCCGCTGCCCGGCATCGCTACAAGTGGTTGCCGGAGGCTCTGGCGCGCCGGCTGGCACGCGCCTACGGCACGCGCATCGACCGCGTGATCGGCGACGCACAGGCGCTGGCCGACATGGGCAAGGAGGTTGCGCCAGGACTTCACTTGCGCGAGTTGGCCTATCTGCGCGACCAGGAATGGGTGGTCGCGGCCGACGACGTGCTGTGGCGCCGTTCCAAGCTGGGCCTGCACTACACGCCGGCCGAGCGGGCGCGTGTCGCGGCCTGGTTCGCACGCTGACGCAGCCCGGGCGCCGAGCGACGCAGGCTGCGCGCTGAACGGCCCGGTCAGCCCAGCGCGGCGATCGATCGCATGAGGTTGCTGCGCGCCGAAGCCTCCAGGCGCGCATGCATGCCGGGCGTCGCGTAGATCGCGGGCCGGTCCAGGAAGCGCTGCAGGATGGCGCGCCGCCGCGGCCGCCGTACCTCGTCGGGCACGAAGCCGTATTCGATGCCCACCTGCCGCTCGTACTCGTCGAAGCGCTCGGCACTCGCGCCGAGGATCGCCAGGTCGATGTCGATCAGCAGTTCGGCATCGCGGCCTTCGGGCAGCGCATCGTGGCGCGTGGCCATCACCAGCGAATGCACGCGGTCTGCCGCTTCCACCGCTGCGCCTGCGGCGCGCAACGCGTCGCGCGCCCATTCGGCGCTGCGGGCTTCGTTGTCGTGCGCATGCACGTCGTAGATCGCGTCGTGGAACCAGAGCGCCAACAGCACTTCCGCCGGATGTTCGGCCCCGGCGCGTTCACGCTCGAACCAGGCCAGGCATTCGCCGAGGTGCTGCAGCGTGTGATAGTGGCGTTGCGGCTCGGCGTAGCGGGCCAGCAGCTGTTCTCGCAATCCGGGCGCGGGCGCTGTGCCGAGTGCGGTCCAGGCGTCGTCCCAGGACGCATTCCACTGAATGTCCCAGTTCATGGTTCCAGCGCGGCGCGAACTTCGCGGCCGAGTTCGAGCACCGACATCGCGTAGTAGCTGCTCCAGTTGTAGCGCGTGATGGCGTAGAAGTTTTCGGTGCCGGCCACATAGGTGGGCGTGTCGCCACCGTTCTGCAGCTCGATCAGCGCGAGCGGCCCCCGATGGCTGCGTCCCTGGCTGTCGAGCAGCGCGCCCTTGGCCTCGAAGCTCGCGGCGCTGAAGGTCGGCAGGATGTCGGGCGCGAGCAGCGCGTCGAGGTCGGCGCCCGACGGGCCGAAGTGCACCGGGTAGGTCGCCGGCATGCCGGGCTGCCAGTTGAACGCGCGGAAATAGTTGGCGACCGAGCCGATCACATCGGCCGTGTCGTTGACCAGGTCGATGCGGCCGTTGCCGTCGTAGTCGATCGCGTACTTGCTGATGCTGCTCGGCATGAACTGCGGCATGCCCATGGCGCCCGCGTAGCTGCCGAGCGCCGCCATCGGGTCGGCGCCGGTGCGGGCCGCGAGGCTCAGGAAGTTCTCGAGCTCGTCGCGGAAGAAGGCCTGCCGCTCGGCTGCGCGCGGATGCGCCTGCGGAAAGTCGAAGGCCAGCGTGGCGAGCGTGTCGATCACGCGGAAGCTGCCGGTGTTCTGGCCGTAGATCGTCTCCACGCCGATGATGCCGACGATGATGTCCGCCGGCACGCCGAATTCGGCTTCGGCGCGCGCCAGCGTGGTCGCATTGGCGCGCCAGAAGCGCACGCCGGCCGCGATCCGCACCGGGTCGATGAAGCGGCTTCGGTAGGCGCGCCAGTTCTTCGGCGTGCCCTTGGCGGGCGGCAGCATCAGGCGCGGCACGCTGGGCAGCAGCCGCGCGCGGCCGATGGCGGCGCGCACCCATTCGCGGTCGAGGTCGCGTCGTGCGGCGACGTCGTCGGCGAAGGCCATTGCGTCGTCGCGCGTGGCGTACAGCGGGCCGTTGCGGGCCGGCGTCGCTGCGGCGCGGGCCGGCCCGGCGGGCGCGCGCTTGCCGGCGGCGGGCTTGGACGACTTCTGAGCCGACGGCTTGCGGGGCTTGTGCGTTTCCGTCGCGGCGGAAGACGCGCCGCCTGCCAGCAGCGCGAGCAGCGCCAGCGACGAGACGGCGAGGGAAATGTGGCATCGCATCGGTCGATTGTGACGCGGCCGGACAGCCGCCGCAGCCTTCCATTTGCGCCTCTTCATCGACGATCACCGTGTTAAGCTGACTCGGCAAACGGGCCGGCTTCGCTGCCACGTCCGCCTTTGCATTCATCCGCAAACAACACACCGCAGAGCGAGCCGGCTCCACGCCGCGTGAGGTCGACGATCTGCGCGGCGACAACGACCGAGACATGGGCAAAACCGGCTACTTCACACACCGCGACTGCTGGAAGCACGACATGGGCGGTGGGCATCCGGAATGCCCGCAACGCCTCGACGCCATCGAGGACCGTCTGCTTCTCACCGGCGTCGGCGACGCCATGGAGCGCGGTGACGTGCCGCTGGCCACGCTGGCGCAGATCACGCGGGCGCACAGCGTGGCGCACCTCGAACACCTCGAATCGTTGAGCCAGCGCCTCGTGGCGGACGGCCCGGCCGGTGGCCCGGCGCATGCGATGCTTGACCCCGATACCTTCCTCACGCGCGACACGCTGCTCGCCGCGCGCCGCGCCGCCGGCGCAGCCATCGCGGCGACCGACGCGGTGATCGCGGGCCGGCTCGAAAACGCCTTCTGCGCCGTGCGGCCGCCCGGTCACCATGCCGGCCGCGAGCAGGCGATGGGCTTCTGCTTCCTGAACAACGTCGCGATCGCCGCGCGCCACGCGCTCGACGTGCATGGGCTGGACCGTGTGGCCGTCGTCGACTTCGACGTGCACCATGGCAACGGCACCGAGAACATCCTCGCCGGCGATCCGCGCGTGCTGATGGTCGGCATCTTCCAGCACCCGTTCTTCCCGTACAGCGACATCGACCATCCGGCCGACAACATGCTCAACCTGCCCGTGCCCGCCTACACCAAGGGCATGGATGTGCGCGAACTCATCGAGATGATGTGGATGCCGAGGCTGGAAGCCTTCAAGCCGCAGATGGTCTTCGTGAGTGCCGGCTTCGACGCTCACCGCGACGACGATCTGGGTCAGCTCAACATGAACGAAAACGACTTCGCGTGGATCACCGCGCGGATCCGCGACGTGGCGAAGCGCCACGCGCATGGGCGCATCGTGTCCATGCTCGAAGGCGGCTACAACCTCGACGCGCTGGCCCGCAGCGTCGAACTCCACCTGCGCGAACTGGCCGACCTCTGAGCGACTTTCGAGAATGGATTTCAGCGACTTCACCCAACGCCTCGCCCAGATCCACGCGCGCACCGTCTGGATCGAACTCGGCGCCCTCGTCGCCTGCGTCGTGCTCGCCTGGGCGGTCTCGCGCTGGTTCGGCCGGGACCAGTCCAAGGACTCGGTCTGGTTCGGCGAACGCACTTTCGACGGCCTGCTGTTCCCGCTGCTCGCGTTGATGCTCACCGAACTGGCGCGGCGCATCGTGCTGGGTTTCCAGCCGGTGCTGGTGCTGCGCATCGCGGTGTCGGTGTTTCTGTCGCTGGTCGCGATCCGGCTCTTTGCGCGCGTGCTGCGCGCCGTCTTCCCCGACTCGGCCCTGGTGCGGCTGGTCGAGCGGACGGTGTCCTGGATCGCCTGGGTCGCCGCCGTGCTGTGGATCGTCGGCCTGCTGCCGCCGGTGCTGGCCGAACTCGACGAGATCACGCTGGCTTTCGGCAAGACCCGCGTGAGCGTGCGCACGATCTTCGAGGGCGTGCTGTCGGCCGGTGTCGTGATGGTGATCGCGCTGTGGATCTCGGCGGCCATCGAGAAGCGCGTGCTGCGCGAAGCCGTGACCGACCTGTCGATGCGCAAGGTGGCGTCGAATGCGCTGCGCGCGGCGCTGTTGCTGGTCGGGCTGCTGTTCGCGCTGTCGGCGGTGGGCGTGGACCTCACGGCGCTGTCGGTGCTCGGCGGGGCGGTCGGTGTGGGCCTGGGCTTCGGCCTGCAGAAGCTCGCCGCCAACTATGTGAGCGGGTTCGTCATCCTGCTGGAACGCTCGATCCGGATCGGCGACAACGTCAAGGTCGACAATTTCGAAGGCCGCATCACCGACATCAAGACCCGCTACACGCTGATCCGCGCGACCAACGGGCGCGAGGCGATCGTGCCGAACGAGTCGCTGATCACGAGCCGTGTCGAGAACCTGTCGCTGTCCGATCGCAAGTTCTCGCTCACCACCACCATCGTCGTCGGCTACGACAGCAACGTGGCGCAGGTGCAGTCCATCCTGTGCGAGGCCGCGGTGGCGCAGCCGCGCGTGCTGACCGATCCGGCGCCGGTGGCCTACCTGTTGAATTTCGCGCCCGACGGGCTGGAGTTCACGCTGATGTTCTGGGTCGCCGACCCCGACAAGGGCAAGGACAACCTCCGTTCGGCCATCAACATCACGGTGCTGGACGGACTGCGAGCCGCGGGCATCGACATTCCGTATCCGCAGCGCGTTCTGCGCGTCGAGTCGTTGCCCGAATCGCTGTCGCAGACGGTGGCACAGAGGGTCGAGCCTCCTCTATAATTATTTATAAAAAAGCACGGTCGTTCTTTTTCTGGCGCCACGACGCCGGTTCCTGTATCTCAGAGGCCGTCGAAAACCGACTTCTCTAGAATGGTCGGCTGTCCCGAATTCACTCATTTTTGCAATCAATGGAGTCAAGGCAATGAAGGTTCTGGTACCTGTCAAGCGGGTCGTCGATTACAACGTCAAGGTTCGCGTCAAGAGTGACGGCAGCGGTGTGGACATCGCCAACGTCAAGATGAGCATGAACCCGTTCGACGAAATCGCCGTCGAAGAGGCGGTTCGCTTGAAGGAGAAGGGCGTCGTCACCGAAGTGATCGCCGTGTCCTGCGGCGACGCCAAGTGCCAGGAAACCCTGCGCACGGCCATGGCCATCGGTGCCGACCGCGGCATTCTGGTCGAAACCACCGAAGAGCTGCAGCCGCTGGCCGTCGCCAAGCTGCTGAAGGCGCTGGTCGAGAAGGAACAGCCCCAGCTGATCATCCTGGGCAAGCAGGCCATCGACGACGACGCCAACCAGACCGGCCAGATGCTGGCTGCGCTGGCCGACCTGCCGCAAGCCACTTTCGCCTCGAAGGTCGAAGTGGCCGGCGACAAGGTCACCGTCGCACGTGAAGTCGACGGCGGCGCCGAGACCCTCACGCTCACGCTGCCCGCGGTCATCACGACCGACCTGCGCCTGAACGAGCCGCGCTACGTCACGCTGCCCAACATCATGAAGGCCAAGAAGAAGCAGCTCGACACCTTCAAGCCCGAGGACCTCGGCGTGGACGTCAAGCCGCGCCTGAAGACCCTAAAGGTCTCGGAACCGCCGAAGCGCGGTGCCGGCGTCAAGGTGGCCGACGTTGCCGCCCTTGTCGACAAGCTCAAGAACGAAGCCAAAGTTATTTAAGACCCCCAGGCTTCGCGCACTTCGTGTCGCTTCGCCAACCCCCTGACAGGGGGCAACACCAGCGGCCCGGCCAAGCCGGTTCCGCGGTGTTCCTGGAACAGATAGAGCTCTCATCGGAGATTCATTTATGACCGCACTCGTCATTGCCGAACACGACCACGCCAGCATCAAGCCGGCCACCCTCAACACCGTGACCGCCGCACTCGCCTGCGGTGGCGACGTCCACGTGCTCGTGGCCGGCGCCAACGCCGCTGAAGCCGGCAAGGCCGCCGCGCAGATCGCCGGCGTCGCCAAGGTCATCGTGGCAGACAGCCCGAGCCTGGCCGACAACCTGGCCGAGAACGTCGCAGCCCAGGTGCTCGCGATCGCCTCGAACTACAGCCACATCCTGTTCCCCTCGACCGCCAACGGCAAGAACGTCGCGCCGCGCGTGGCCGCCAAGCTGGACGTCGCCCAGATCAGCGACATCACCAAGGTCGACAGCCCGGACACCTTCGAGCGCCCGATCTACGCCGGCAACGCCATCGCGACCGTGCAGAGCAGCGACGCGACCAAGGTCATCACCGTGCGCACGACCGGCTTCGACGCCGCCGCTGCGACCGGCGGCAGCGCCTCGGTCGAAACCGCCGAAGGCGTGGCCGATTCGGGCAAGTCGAGCTTCGTCGGACGCGAAGTCACGAAGAGCGCACGCCCCGAACTGACCGCCGCGAAGATCATCGTCTCGGGCGGCCGCGCGCTGGGCAGCGCCGAGAAGTTCCAGGAAGTGATGGCACCGCTGGCCGACAAGCTCAACGCCGGCCTGGGCGCATCGCGCGCAGCGGTGGACGCGGGCTACGCGCCGAATGACTGGCAAGTGGGCCAGACCGGCAAGA
Organism: Variovorax sp. GW821-FHT10B04; assembly: GCF_059415645.1. Lineage (NCBI taxonomy): Bacteria > Pseudomonadati > Pseudomonadota > Betaproteobacteria > Burkholderiales > Comamonadaceae > Variovorax > Variovorax sp. GW821-FHT10B04. The sequence goes on along the minus strand of NZ_JBWKNQ010000013.1, from coordinate 136,859 downwards.
TCGTCGCGCCGCAGCTCTACATCGCCGCGGGCATCTCGGGTGCGATCCAGCATCTGGCCGGCATGAAGGACTCCAAGGTGATCGTGGCGATCAACAAGGACGAAGAAGCGCCGATCTTCTCGGTGGCCGACTACGGGCTGGTCGCCGACCTGTTCGTCGCCGTGCCGGAGCTGGTCAAGGCCCTGTAAGAACGCGCGGAGCACACATCACCTGAAGAAGGTCCAGGGCATCGTTCGCGATGCCCTTTTCGTATCTGCAGCAGATGCTGCACGTGGAGACTGAGACATGAGTTACATCGCCCCGCTCAAGGACATGCTGTTCGACATCGAGCACCTCGCGAACATCGCGCAGGTCGCGAAGATGCCGGGCCTGGAAGACGCCGGCCTCGAGACCGCGCAGGCCGTGCTGGAAGAATGCGCGCGCTTCAATCAGGACGTGGTCGCGCCGCTGAACGTCGCGGGCGACCGCGAACCTTCGTCGTTCAAGGACGGCGTGGTGACCACCACCGAGGGCTTCAAGGAAGCCTTCGCACAGTACGCCGCGGGTGGCTGGCAGGGGCTGCAGCATCCGGCGGACTTCGGCGGCCAGGGCTTGCCCAAGACCATCGGCGCGGCCTGCGGCGAGATGCTCAACTCGGCCAACATGAGCTTCGCACTGTGCCCGCTGCTGAGCGACGGCGCGATCGAGGCGCTGCTCACGGCCGGCTCCGACGAGCTCAAGGCGGTGTATCTCGAGAAACTGGTGAGCGGCCAGTGGACCGGCACCATGAACCTCACCGAGCCGCAGGCCGGCAGCGACCTCGCGCTGGTGCGCAGCCGCGCCGAGCCACAGCCCGACGGCACGTACAAGGTCTTCGGCACGAAGATCTTCATCACCTACGGCGAACACGACATGGCCGAGAACATCGTGCACCTCGTGCTGGCACGGGTGACCGGCGCGCCTGAGGGCGTGAAGGGCATCAGCCTGTTCGTGGTACCGAAGTTCATGGTCGAGAAGGACGGCTCGCTCGGCGCGCGCAACGACGTGCACTGCGTGAGCATCGAGCACAAGATGGGCATCAAGGCCTCGCCGACCGCGGTGCTGCAGTACGGCGATCACGGTGGCGCCGTCGGCTATCTCGTCGGCCAGGAGAACCGCGGCCTCGAGTACATGTTCATCATGATGAACTCGGCCCGCTATGCGGTGGGCATGCAGGGTATCGCGATCGCCGAACGGGCCTACCAGCATGCCGTGGCCTATGCCAAGGACCGCGTGCAGAGCCGCCCGGTCGACGGCTCGATGAACACCAGCGCGCCGATCATCCATCACCCCGACGTCAAGCGCATGCTGATGACGATGCGCGCCTACACCGAAGGCTGCCGCGCCATGGCCAGCGTGGCGGCAGCCGCCTACGACGCCGCGCACCACCATCCGGATGCCGATGCGCGCAAGCAGAACGCGGCCTTCTACGAATTCATGGTGCCGCTGGTCAAGGGTTACAGCACCGAGATGAGCCTCGAAGTGACGTCGCTCGGCGTGCAGGTGCACGGCGGCATGGGCTTCATCGAGGAAACCGGCGCGGCGCAGTACTACCGCGACGCGAAGATCCTCACGATCTACGAAGGCACGACCGCGATCCAGGCCAACGACCTGGTCGGCCGCAAGACCGCGCGCGACGGCGGCCAGACCGCCAAGGCCATCGCCGCGCAGATCGAGACGACCGAAGCCGAACTCGCGAAGCTCGACAGCCCCGCCGCGGCTGCGGTGCACAAGCGGCTGAAGGCGGCGCGCGAAGCCTTCCTCGACGTCGTCGACTTCGTCGCCGGCCAGACCAAGGCATCGCCGAACGCGGTGTTCGCGGGCAGCGTGCCCTACCTGATGCTGGCCGGCAATCTGGTGGCGGGCTGGCAGCTCGCGCGCTCGCTGATCGTGGCGCAGGAACTGGCGTCGCGCAGCTTCGACACCGACTTCATGCTGGCCAAGGTCGCGACCGCACGCTTCTACGCCGAGCACATCCTGAACAAGGCGCCCGGCATCCGCGACAGCATCGTCGACGGCGCCGACAGCGTCACGGCACTCGCGCTCGACGCGTTCTGAATCTCGACAACAACACTCCCCGAGGCAAATCCATGTCCAAGCTTCCTCCCGTGCTCGCGAACCTGCCGCTGCCGATCATCGGCTCGCCGCTGTTCATCATCAGCAACCCGCAACTGGTGATCGCCCAGTGCAAGGCCGGCGTCGTCGGCTCCATGCCGGCGCTCAACGCGCGCCCTGCGGCGCAGCTCGAAGACTGGCTCGCCGAGATCACGGAGGAGCTGGCCGCCTACAACAAGGCCAACCCGGACAAGCCGGCTGCGCCCTTCGCCATCAACCAGATCGTGCACAAGAGCAATGACCGGCTCGACCACGACATGGAGATGGTCGTGAAGTACAAGGTGCCGATCGTCATCACCTCGCTGGGCGCGCGCACCGACGTCAACGACGCCGTGCACAGCTACGGCGGCGTGACGCTGCACGACATCATCAGCAACACCTTCGCGAAGAAGGCGATCGAGAAGGGCGCCGACGGCCTGATCGCGGTGGCGGCCGGCGCCGGCGGCCATGCCGGCGTGAAGAGCCCGTTCGCGCTGATCCAGGAAATCCGCCAGTGGTTCGACGGCCCGGTGGCGCTGTCGGGCTCGATCGCCAGCGGCGCGGCCGTGCTGGCGGCGCAGGCGATGGGCGCCGACTTCGCGTACATCGGCACCGCCTTCATCGCGACCGAAGAGGCGCGTGCCAGCCAGGCGTACAAGCAGGCGATCGTCGACGGCAATTCCGACGACATCGTCTACTCGAACCTGTTCACCGGCGTGCACGGCAACTACCTGGCGCCGAGCATCGTCGCCGCCGGCATGGACCCGGCGAACCTGCCCGAAGGCGACCTGAAGACGATGAACTTCGGTACCGGCGATGGCGCCAAGGCCAAGGCGTGGAAGGACATCTGGGGCTCGGGCCAGGGCATCGGCGCGATCACCGAGGTGACGACGACGGCGGCCTTCGTCGACAAGCTCAAGCGCGAATACAAGGCGGCTCGCGAGCGGCTGGCGCTCTGATTCGAGACGCCGATCTGGCGGTGCGGCATGCGCTGCCCGCCAGTCCAGGCCTCCCCAGGTCCACGATGCCGTTCGGTGCCGTGGACCTTTTTCGTGGTGCCTTGATTTGACGCAATCGAAGTGAAGGCGATGGACACTTTGTCCATCGTCAAGGCTCGTGGTTTTCCCTATCATTGCGAATATTCAGTAAATACTGAAAATTCGGGAATGAAAGATGAAGCCCTCCACGTCGTCGAATGCCGCCCTGCGATCGCTGGCCCGTCCGGGCGTCGGCAGCCGTGTGCTGGGCGCGGCCGCGCTGCTCTGGATTCCGCAGGCTGCGCTGCTGGCCGTGGCTGTGCAACGGCTGGGGCAGGGCGGCGGACTGCCCGATGCCATCGGGCCGGCGGCGGGTGTGCTGCTGCTCGGCCTGCTGCGCGCAGCGGCTGAGCGCTGGGGTACGCGCAAGGTCTTCGCGCAGGCCCGCGAAGGGCTGTCGGCACTGCGTGCGCAGGCCGCCGCGTCGCTCGCGGCGCGGTCGCCGCTGGACCGCGGCCGCCCCGCATCGGGCCAGGCCGCCAGCGTGATCGCCGAACAGGCCGAGGCCATCGTGCCTTATCTCGTGCGCTACGCACCGACCCGCTGGCGCGCGATGGCGGTGCCGCTGGTCATCCTGCCGGTGGTGGCCTGGTTCTCGTGGGTGGCGGCGCTGGTGCTGCTGGTCGCGGCACCGTTGATTCCGGTGTTCATGGCGATCGTCGGCTGGCGCGCCAAGGCGGCGAGCGAAGCGCAGATGGTCGAGATGGGGGGCATGAACGCCTTCCTGCTCGACCGGCTGCGCGGCCTGGCCACGCTGCGCGCATTGGGCGCGGTCGACGCCACGGCCGAGCGGCTCGGCGATGCGGCGCAGTCGCTGCGCCGGCGCACGATGGCCGTGCTGCGCATCGCGTTCCTGTCGTCCGCCGTGCTGGAACTGTTCTCTGCGCTGGGCGTGGCGATGGTGGCCGCTTACGTGGGCTTCCATCTGCTGGGCACGCTGCCGTTCGGCGCCTGGGGCCATCGGTTGTCGCTGGGCGAGGGGTTGTTCGTGCTGCTCCTCGCACCGGCCTTCTTCGAGCCGCTGCGCGAGCTGTCGGCCGTGTGGCACGACCGCGCGTCGGGCGAGGCTGCACTCGAAGCGCTCGCCAGCCTGGCGCAGGGCGGAGAACCGTTGCCTGGCGCAGCGGCCGATGCAGCGGCCGACGCAGTGGCCGTGCAGCAGCCCGAAGCGCCGCCCGCGATCCGCATCCGTGGGCTGCACTTCGCGCATGCCGGCGAGCCTGCGCTGTTCGATGGCGCGCAGTTCGACGTCGCTGCCGGGGAGCATGTCGCGCTGATGGGGCCGAGCGGCTGCGGCAAGACCGCGCTGCTGAGCCTGATCGCCGGCCTGAGCGCAGCCGGGCAGGGCGAGATCGCGATCGGCGGCGCGCCGCTGACCGACGCCAGCGTGCGCGGCCTGCGCCAGCGCATCGGCTGGATGGGCCAGCGTCCGCACGTCTTTGCCGGCTCGGTGCTGGCCAACGTCGCACTCGGCCGGCCCGGCATCGACGCCGCGGCCGTGCAGCAAGCCGTGCGCTTCGCGGCGCTCGACGGCGTGGCGCAGGCAAGGCCCGGCATCGCGCTGGGCGAGGGCGCGGCCGGCCTGTCCGGCGGCGAGGCGGTACGGCTTGCGCTGGCGCGCGCCGCAGCGCAGGCCGATGCCGACCTGCTGCTGGTCGACGAGCCGACGGCCCACCTCGACGCGGAGACCGCTGCACGCGTGAGCGACGCGCTGCTCGCGCTCGCACGCGGCAAGACGCTGATCGTGGCGACCCATGACCCGGTGCTCGCGGCGCGCATGGACCGCGTGATCCGCCTGGATGCCGCACCGACCTCATCGGCCGGATCGACCGGCCTCGCTGCCTCGCTCGGCGACGCCAGGGAGGCCGCATGAACACCGTTCGCTCATCTTCTGCCGCGCGGCGCCGCTGGCGCGATCTGCAACCGCTGCTGCGGCCCTTCCTGGCCACGCAACCGCGCCGGCTGGCGCTCGGCGCGGCGATGGCGGCGCTGACCGTGCTCATGGGCATGGCGCTGCTCGGCCTGTCGGGCTGGTTCATCACCGCGACCGCGCTGGCCGGACTGCAGGCCGCCACGGCGCTCGGCTTCGACGTGTTCATGCCTTCGGCCGGCATCCGGCTGCTGGCGATGGGCCGCACGCTGTCGCGCTACGGCGAACGGCTGGTCACGCACGACGCCACCTTCGCTGCGCTGGCCGACCTGCGCACCCGCCTGTTCCGCGGCTGGGCGCGGCCCGATGCGGCGCGCCAATTGCTGGCACGGCCGGCTCGCCTGCTGTTCCGGCTCACGGCCGACATCGACGCGCTCGAATCGCTGTACCTGCGCATGCTGGTGCCGGCTGGCGCCGCCCTGGGTGCGGCGCTGTTCGCCGGCCTGGTGCTCGGGTTCATGAATGCCTGGGCCGGCGCATTGCTGGCGCTGTGGCTGGTTGGCGCAGGCTGGGGCATCGCGTTGATGGCGGCACAGCGCGCCGCGCCGGCCGCGGTGAAGCGCGGCCAGGCGATCGAGACGCTGCGGGCCCGCGCGGTCGACCTCGTGTCGGGCCAGACCGAGCTGGTCATGGCCGGACGGATCGACGCCCAGCGCGAAGCGCTCGCCGTGGCCGACCGGCATCTCGCACGCGCCGACCTTGCACTGAACCGTCTCGAGGCCGACACCGGTGCGGCCTATGGCGTCGCCGGCACGCTGACGCTGGTCGCCGTGCTGCTCGCGGTCGCGGCCTTGGCGGGCCGAGGCGCGATCGGTGCGCCGGCGGCTGCGCTCGCGCTGCTGGTGTCGCTCACGGCCGTCGAGCCCTTTGCCGCACTGCGCCGCGGCGCGCTCGATGCGGGCCGCACCTGGCTGGCCGCGCGCCGGCTCGCACCCCGTCTGGCGGCGGAAGACGCCGCACCATCGTTGCCGGTGGCCGCGAACGACGCTTCGGTGCTGCGCCTCGTCGACGTCGTCGCGACCCATCCGGGCAGCCGTGCGCCGGCGTTGCACGGCGTGTCGCTGCTGGTCGAATCCGGCGAGCGCGTGGCGCTGGTCGGCCCGAGCGGTGCCGGCAAGTCGACGCTGTTGGCCGTGATCGCCGGTGAACTCGCGCCGCGCACAGGCCGGTCGAGCGTGCCGCCGCTGAGCCTGCTCACGCAGCGCACCGAGCTGTTCCAGGACAGCCTGCGCGACAACCTGCGGCTGGCCGACCCGACAGCAGACGACGCACGGCTCTGGCGCGTGCTGGAGGACGCGGGTCTCGCATCGGACGTGCGCGCGCTCGGCGCGGCTCTCGACACGCCGCTCGGCGAAGGTGGGCTGGGCCTGTCGGGCGGCCAGTCGCGCCGGCTCGCACTGGCGCGTCTGCTGTTGCGCGACACGCCGCTGTGGGTGCTGGACGAGCCGACCGAAGCGCTCGACGCCGCCATCGCCGCCGACGTGCTGCAGCGGCTCGACAGCCACACCGCCGGCCGCACGTTGCTGATCGCCACCCACCTGCGCCGCGAGGCCGCGCTGGCCGATCGCCTGGTCTGCCTGCAGCAGGGCCGCGTCGTCGCCGACCTGCGGCGCGGCACGCCGGCCTTCGACGCCGCACTGAACACGCTGCGGCCCGACTGAGCCGCCGCCCCAAGAACACTCAAGGAAAGGAAGTCCCCCCATGGACCTCGACATCGTTGCACTCTCGCGATTGCAGTTCGCGCTCACCGCGCTCTACCACTTCCTCTTCGTCCCGTTGACGATCGGCCTGGCCGTGATCCTCGCGATCATGGAGACGGTCTACGTCATGACGGGCCGCACCGTCTGGCGCGACATGACGAAGTTCTGGGGCGTGCTCTTCGGCATCAACTTCGCGATGGGCGTCGCCACCGGCATCGTGATGGAGTTCCAGTTCGGCATGAACTGGAGCTACTACAGCCACTACGTCGGCGACATCTTCGGCGCGCCGCTGGCCATCGAAGGGCTGATGGCCTTCTTTCTCGAAGCCACCTTCGTCGGCCTGTTCTTCTTCGGCTGGGACAAGCTCAGCAAGGTCGGCCATCTGGTGACGACCTGGGCGGTTGCGATCGGCTCCAACCTGTCGGCGCTGTGGATCCTGATCGCCAACGGCTGGATGCAGAACCCGGTCGGCTCGGCCTTCAATCCACAGACCATGCGCATGGAAGTGACCGACTTCGCCGCCGTGCTGACCAACCCGGTCGCGCAGGCCAAGTTCGTGCACACGGTGTCGGCCGGCTACACGGTGGCGGCGATCTTCGTGCTCGGCGTGTCGGCGTACTACGTGCTGCGCGGGCGGCACCTGCAACTGGCCAAGCGCTCGATGACCGTGGCCGCATCGTTCGGCCTGGCCGCGACGCTGTCGGTGGTCGTGCTCGGCGACGAGAGCGGCTACCTGTCGACCGAGCACCAGAAGATGAAGCTCGCCTCGATCGAGGCGATGTGGAAGACCGAGCCCGCGCCGGCTGCCTTCACCGCCTTCGGCTTCCCTGACCAGGCCGCGCGCGAGACGCACTTCGCGGTGCACATCCCGGCCGTGATGGGCCTGATCGGCACGCGTTCGCTGGACACCGAGATCCCCGGCATCGAAGACCTGGTCAAGCTGGCCGAACAGCGCATCCGCGAAGGCATCCAGGCCTACGACGCGCTGCAGACGATCCGTGCGGCGGGCAGCAGTGCGGCCGTGCCGGTCGAAGCGAAGGCGACCTTCGAGAACAACGGCCACGCGCTGGGCTATGCCTTGCTGTTGAAGCGCTACATCGACGATCCGCGCCAGGCGACGCCCGAGCTGATCGAGCGCGCCGCGCTGGACACGATCCCGGCGGTGGCGCCGCTCTACTGGTCGTTCCGGATCATGGTCGCGCTGGGCATGTTCTTCATCCTGCTGACGGGCACCTTCTTCGTGCTGTCGGTGCGGCGCAAGCTCGATGCGCATCCGTGGCTGTTGAAGGTGGCGCTGTGGGCGATCCCGCTGCCGTGGGTCGCGGCCGAGGCCGGCTGGATCGTGGCCGAGGTCGGCCGCCAGCCCTGGGTGATCGAAGGTGTGCTGCCGACGGCCGTTGCCGTGTCGAGCCTCGGCGCGACCACGCTGCTGATCACGATCGCCGGCTTCGTGCTGATCTACACGGTGCTGATCGTCATCGAGGCGAAGCTGATGCTGAAGGCGATCCGCAAGGGCCCTGAAGACCATCCCGTGCCGCCGCCGGCCGTCTGCCGCGCCGAGGCTGCGCCCGAGCTGCGCAGCCTGCCTGGCGCACCGCTGGCCGCGGCCGAATGAACCCCGGAGAACGACCATGATCCTTCACGAACTCATTTCCTACGAAATCCTGCGCCTGATCTGGTGGCTGCTGCTTGGCGTGCTGCTGGTGGGCTTCGCGGTGACCGACGGCTTCGACCTCGGCGTCGGCATGCTGCTGCGCATCGCGGGCCGCGACGAGCTGGAGCGCCGCGTGATCATCAACAGCGTCGGCCCGGTCTGGGAGGGCAACCAGGTCTGGCTGATCCTCGGCGGCGGCGCGATCTTCGCGGCCTGGCCGCAGCTCTACGCGGTGTCGTTCTCGGGCTTCTACCTGGCGATGTTCGCGATCCTGGTGGCACTGATCCTGCGGCCGGTGGCCTTCAAGTTCCGCGGCAAGCACGACGACGCGACGTGGCGCCTGCGCTGGGACCTGGTGCTGTCGCTGGGCGGCTTCGTGCCGGCGCTGATCTTCGGCGTGGCGATCGGCAACGTGCTGCGCGGCGTGCCGTTCCGCTTTTCGCCGGACATGCACATCTTCTACGACGGATCGTTCTTCGGTCTGCTGAATCCCTTCTCGGTGCTGTGCGGCCTGGTGTCGGTGGCGATGCTGCTGATGCACGGCGCAGCCTGGCTGCAACTGAAGACGCTGGGTGCCGTGGCCGACCGCGCTCGGCGCTACGGCAGCTGGGCCGCGCTGGCGACGATCGTCCTGTATGCATTCGCAGGCTGGGCGATGTGGCGCTGGATCGACGGCTACCAGATCACCGGCGCAATTCCCGTGGATGGTCCGTCCAATCCGATGCTCAAGACGGCGGCCCTGCAGTCGGGCGCATGGTTCGCGAACTATGCGGCTCATCCGTGGCTGTGGGTGGTGCCGGGACTGGGCTTCGCGGGCGCACTGCTGGCGTTCGCCGGTCTGCAATTGCGGCGTGAAGTGCTGACCATCCTCGCCAGCGCGGCCAGCATTGCCGGCATCGTGCTGAGCGTGGGTGTGTCGATGTTCCCGTTCATCCTGCCGTCGTCGATCGACCCGCGTGCGAGCCTGACGGTGTGGGACTCTTCATCGAGCCACCTCACGCTGTTCATCATGCTGGTGGTGACGGTGATCTTCATCCCGATCATCGTGGCCTACACGAGCTGGGTCTATCACGTGCTGTGGGGCAAGGTCGATGCCGAGGCCATCCGCGAGAAGCGCGGCCACGCGTACTGAGCTTCTTCCATCTTCGAAACAAGAAAGGAATCAACCATGTGGTACTTCGCCTGGATCCTGGGCCTTCCGCTCGCCGCGACCTTCGCGGTGCTCAATGCAATGTGGTACGAACTGATGGACGATGAAGCCATTCGGCGGGACAAGCTGGAGAAGCCTGGGGGGTGAGCTGGTGACTGCTTGGCGTTGCTGTTGACGTTTGACGTTGGTCGTTGGTGGGGCGCGCCCGGTACGCGGTGTGGGCCAGGCGACCCGCTGCGCCGGCCCTTCGGGCTTCCCTGCGGTGCTCGCCTTCCGCGGGGTCCCGCCCAAACTCGCTTCGCTCAAACAAGGGCGAGCCCTGATCCGCGAAAGGCTGCGCTCCTCGGCGGCGCAGAAGGGAATCGCCTGGCCCACACCGCATACCGGGCGCTTCAGGGTGTTCGACGGGTGCGTGCACCTCGACGTATTTCCCAACAGCCAACACGACACCGGCGACGCGACGCGACGCGAGCGATGTGATGCGACTTTCGGCTGCCGTCGGCTCGGCTGTTTGCCTGCAACGCATGCCAGCCCAACGCGCGGATGTGTTTTCAGGATGCCCAACGCCCGTGTCGGGCGTCGGTGGGTGGGATGCCTTGGGGCGGCTGTCCGGCTCCGGCGAGCACCGCAGTGGAAGGCGGATCAGGGCCGCAGCTGTTTGAGTGGAACGCAGTGGAGCGAGTTCTGCGGACCCCGCCTGGAGCGAGGAGCAGCAGCGAAGTCCGAAGGACCGGAGTCGTCTGCCGCCCCAAGGCATCCCACCCGCCGACGCCTTCCCATCACCGAAGAACGCTTTTGCTGAACCGCTGAACCGCTGAACCGCTGAACCGCTGAACGCATCAGCCAGCAACGGCCCCAACGCCTCAGCCTTCAGCCGGCTTCTTCTTCGCCTTCCCACCCGTCAGCCGGTCCTTCAAGCCCAGCACCTTCGTCACCGTCGCGCCCATGCCCATGAGCTGCATCGCGGTCTCCGGTGCCAGCCGCTGCACGTCGTCGAACCACTTCATCAGCCGGTCGATCAGGTCGTGCATCTCGCGCATGCGCTGCTGCGCGTGGCGCTCCTCGTCACTGGTGGCTTCCTCGAGCAAGGCGGAGCGCAACATCGACAGCGTGGGTTCGATCTCGCGGCGCCGACGCTCTTCGGCAAGCACGCGGAAAATTTCCCACACATCGGCCGGCGCTTCGAAGTATTCGCGGCGGTCGCCGGCCTGATGGCGCAGCCGCACCAGCCGCCACGACTGCAGCTCCTTCAAACCCATGCTCACGTTGGAGCGCGAGAAGGACAGCAACTCGCCGATCTCGTCCGCGTTCAACGCGCGCTGCGAGATGAAGATCAGCGCATAGATCTGGCCGACCGTGCGGTTGATGCCCCACTTGCTGCCCATCTCGCCGAAGTGCGCGACGAACTGGCGGTTGAGGGAAGGGAGCTCGGCGGAGATACGGTGCATCCGGCGATTGTTGCCGGATGCTGTAGTTTCAGGAAGTCCTGAAAATTTGACGTGCTCGCATCAGGGGTATGCAGCGGCCCGGCCAAGGTCACTTCCAGGGCGTCGGCGCCGGCACTTCGGCGGCCGGTTCGCAGTCCACGCTCCGGAAGTCGGCTGGCGAGACGATCTCCAGGTATTCCATGTCCGGCGAATAGTCGAACAGGTAGTGGCGGATGCCCGGGCGCTGGTGCACCACGTCGCCGGCCTCGACCAGCGTCTCCTTGTCCTCGTACATGAACTTGGCCCAGCCCTTGGTCATGATCACGATCTGGAAATCCGCCTCGTGGCGGTGCCAGCCCGTGCCCGCTTCCGGTGCCATGTTGGCCTTCACCAGATGGGCGATCACCTTGCCGTTGGTGGCCTCCGCGACACCCAGGTCGCGGTAGAGAAAGAAGTCTCGCAAGCCGCCCGGGACGAACTCGGTGTCACCGGGCTTCACATGGGAGAACTTGGTCGCGGCACGGTCCAGCATGGGGCGCTCCTTCTCGAAGTGGGGATGCTGCGCCGCAGCACGCATAAACCGTTCCTGCGCACAGGGGATAATCCCGCCCCATGAGCGGCAACACTTTCGGCACCCTTTTCGCGGTCACCAACTTCGGCGAATCGCATGGCCCGGCGATCGGATGCGTGATCGACGGCTGCCCACCCGGCATGGCATTGAGCGAGGCGGACATCCAGGGCGACCTCGACCGCCGCCGCCCCGGCACCAGCCGGCACGTCACCCAGCGCCAGGAGCCCGACGCGGTGCAGATCCTGTCCGGCGTGTACGAAGGCAAGACCACCGGCACGCCGATCGCGCTGCTGATCCAGAACACCGACCAGCGCAGCAAGGACTACGGCCAGATCGCGCAGCAGTTCCGGCCTGGCCACGCCGACTTCACGTACTTCAAGAAATACGGCATTCGCGATCCGCGCGGTGGCGGACGTTCGTCGGCCCGGCTCACCGCGCCGACGGTCGCTGCCGGCGCGGTCGCCAAGAAATGGCTGGCCGAGAAGTACGGCGTGCAGTTCCGCGGCTGCATGACGCAGATCGGCGAGATCGAGATCCCCTTCGAGGACTGGTCGCACGTGCCGACCAACCCCTTCTTCGCGCCCGTCGCCGACGTGTCGAAGCTCGAGGCCTACATGGACGCATTGCGCAAGGCCGGCGACTCCTGCGGCGCGCGCATCCGCGTGACCGCCACCGGCATGCCGGTCGGCCTGGGCGAGCCGCTGTTCGACAAGCTTGACGCCGACATCGCCTTCGCGATGATGGGCATCAACGCGGTGAAGGGCGTCGAGATCGGCGCCGGCTTCGCGAGCGTCGCGCAGCGCGGCACGGTGCATGGCGACTCGATCACGCCCGAAGGCTTCGTGACCAACCATTCGGGCGGCGTGCTCGGCGGCATCAGCACCGGCCAGGACCTGGAAGTGAGCATCGCGATCAAGCCGACCAGCTCGATCATCAGCCCGCGCCAGTCGATCGACATCCACAACCAGCCGGTCGAAGTCGTCACCAAGGGCCGGCACGACCCCTGCGTCGGCATCCGCGCCACGCCGATCGCCGAGGCGATGCTGGCGCTGGTCGTGATGGAGCATGCGCTGCGCCACCGTGCGCAATGCGGCGACATCGATGGCGCGCCCATCGCCGCCGCCGCGTCGCTGCAGGCGTCGTTCCTCTAGTGTCCGCCGCGCCCGTGGCGGGCGGCGGTCGCGGCCACCTGCTGGCCTTCGCGGCGCTGTCGGCGAGCTATTTCGCGCACATCGGGTTCTTCAACCCGTACCTGCCGCTGTGGCTGAAGGACCAGGGCCTGCCGATCCTCACGATCAGCCTGCTGGCGGCGGTTCAGTCCATCACCCGTGTCTTCGCGCCGTATGCCTGGGGCGCGCTCAGCGACCGCACCGGCGAGCGCGTGCGGCTGCTGCGGTTGAGTGCGGCGGTGGCGCTCACCGTGTCGCTGGGGCTCTGGTTCCAGGGCGGCGCCTGGTGGGTGGCGCTGGTGTTGCTGCTGCTCTTCACGCACACCAGTTCGATGATGGGGCTGACCGAGGCCGCGATGGCGCACCTGGTCGCCGGCGACTGGGGCCGCTACGGCCGCATCCGGCTCTGGGGCTCGACGGGCTTCCTGCTCACGGTGTTCGTCGCCGGCGCCTGGTTCGAGCATTTCGGCATGCGCCACTTTCCGGCATGGGCCGGCATCACGCTGGCACTGGTGCTCTGGACCGCCTGCCGCTTGCCCGACGTGCGCGAGCCCGCCGCTGCGCAGGGCGAGGCGCACGTGCCGATCGGGCCGGTGCTGCGCCAGCCGGCGGTGCGCTGGTTCCTCGGATCGCTGGGGCTGCACGTGATGTCGCACTTCGCGGTCTACGCCTTCCTGTCGCTGTACCTCGACTCGCTCGGCTACGGCAAGGGAATGATCGGGATGCTCTGGGCCGTGTCGGTCGTGGCCGAGATCAGCTGGTTCTTCCTGCAGGGCCGGTTGATCGGCCGCCTGTCGATGGAGCGCTGGCTGCTGGTCTGTGGCGTGGTGTCGGTCGCGCGCATGGGGCTGACCGGTGCAGCGGGCGACTGGCTGCTGGCCGTGCTGCTTGCGCAGGGCCTGCATGCGCTGAGCTTCGCGGCGCATCACACCACCTGCATCGTGCTCGTCACGCGCTACTTCCCGGGGCGGCTGCGCGGCCGCGGACAGGCGCTGTTCACGGTCGTCGGCTACGGCATCGGCGGCGTGGCGGGCGTGCTGGCCGGCGGCGCGCTGGCCAGCCGCTTTGGCTTCGGCGTGATGTTCGGCGCCGCAGCCTTGCTGTCGGCGCTGGGCACCGCCTGCGCCTTCAAACTTGCGAAGATCGAAGGCCAGTGGGGCGCCGCGACAGTCCCGGCCGGCGGACCGCGGGAACCGTGAGCCACCCGGCGAATCGCACAGGACCACTCAGAAGGACCGACGGATGTTTTCTCTACCGCCCGCCACCCAGGCGCTGATCCTGACCAACGTCATCGTCTACCTGCTGCAGATGTTCGGCGGTGGCGCACTGGACGCCTTCGCGCTCTGGCCGATCGGCTCCGGCGCATTCGAGGTCTGGCAGCCGGTGAGCTACGCCTTTCTGCATGGCGGGCTGTCGCACCTGGTATTCAACATGTTCGGCCTGTTCATGTTCGGCGCGGAACTGGAGCGCGTCTGGGGCCCGCGGCGGCTGCTCGCGTTCTATTTCGTCAGCGTGCTGTGCGCGGCCCTGGCGCAATTGGCCGTTGCCGCATGGACGGGCGGCATGTACTCGACCGTCGGCGCGTCGGGCGGCCTGTTCGGCCTGCTGGTCGGCTTTGCGATGCTGTTCCCGCACCGCCGCATCGTGCCGCTGATTCCACCAATCCCGATGCCGGCCTGGCTGTTCGTCGTGCTGTATGGCGTGGTCGAGCTGCTGCTGGGCGTGACCGGCAGCATGAGCGGCGTGGCCCACTTCGCTCACCTCGGCGGCCTGGCGGGCGGCTGGCTGACGATGCGCTACTGGCGCGGGCAGATACCGTTCGGCACGCGGCGTTGAGTTCTTTCTCGATGCACGCGGTCGCCTCGGATGAAGTCGTCTTGCGCTCGCAAAGGGCTCAGGTGAATAACGCGTAGAACGTATCGATCCCGCCTGCGGCGACCCGTGCCTGGTACGGGAAGATCTCCCAGGGTGCTTCGATCGACATGGCGGCCATGCGGGCCTGCAGCGCATCCCGCATGTCGGGCCTGACTTCCTGACGCCAATTCAAGACCTGTCCCCATGTGGAGCTGCCGTTCAAGTGCAGGGGGAACGAGGCCGGTTGCGCAGAGGCAGCATAGGGGGCCGGGAACAGCCTTCTGTACGCGTCGATGTTGTACAGCCACGAAACGCCGCGCACGGACGCTGCGTTGCGCTCGGTGCGGCCGATGTGCAGGAACATGGCGCGCAACTCGTCCCGCCTGGCACCGATGTTCGACGAAGCCAACGGGCTGGCGTGCACATCGTGTGGGGGCATGAAGTGAAGGCGCAGCACACCCTGCGCGTCGGGTGGCTCATAGGAAAAGCAGCCGAACGCAAGGCCGGTCTCCAGTCGGGGGCGACGTTCATGCAGCGCCATGCACATGCCGAGCGCTTCAGCGTGAGACAACGCCAGGCGACTGACCCGATCGAGGAATTCGTTCCAGCGCACTTCACCTGAAGGACCCCACAAATTCAGCCGGCGCCGCAGGTTCGTGCAATGCGCGATGGCGACATCGAAGCGGATGTTCGCCACCGCCGCATATCGCTCGGCGAATCTCAGCTGAAGGGAGAAGTAATCTTCCAGCATCGCTTCTGTGCCTGGTCGCGGATGTGGCTCAACGGGTCCATTGGAGGCTGCGGCGCCGCCGCCATCAGCCACGCAGGTCCAGCCCCTTCCACGCCTCGAAGAAGTCCAGCTGCTTGCGCAGCCAGTCCGGCGGCGCGGAATTCGTTCCCCAGTGATGCAGGCGGCCGACGGCTTCGCCGAGGTTCCACAGGTGCCGCAGCTGCACGAACAGCGGCAATGCCGCGATGTCGCGCTCACCGATCGCGCCACCAGTGGCACGGTAGCCGCGCAGGTAGTGCGTCCAGCGTTCGCGCAGCGTGTCGTCTGGTTCCTTGAGGGCCTTGCGGAACAGGTAGGACCAGGGCATCACGCTCAGGTCATAGGCCAGGAAGCCCGGGCCGGCATCGTCGAAGTCGAAGAACACGGCTTTCCTGTCGCCCGCAGCGTCCGTGGTCACATGGTTGTTGAAGCCATGCGTGTCGCCATGGCAGACGACCCGTGTCAGTCCGTCCTCGGCTGCGCCCAGTTCGCCGAGCAGACGCTGCACCAGCCGCCGGTACGCGACCAGCAGATCGGCGTCCAGTTCGGGATAGCCGTTCAGGTAGCCCAGCGTCCTGCCGGCCAGGTGGTGACCATCGAGCGTGTAGCGGCTCGGCGGGCCGGCGTAGTCGCGCGCCGCTGCATGAATGTGGGCGAGCGTGCGGCCGGTCGACTCGAACTCGTCCAGCGTGTCGGGCACCGCGCCCGCCGCATGCCGGAACAGCGCCAGGGCACGCGGTCCCTCGGGGAACTGCAGCGGGGCGTGCGAGCGCCCATCAGCTGTCGTCACCGCCGCCGCCACCTCCACGCCACGCGCTGCGAGGTGCGCCAGCAGCGCGACCTCGAAGTCGACGTTGACGCCGCCACGCGGGCGGATCGCATACAGGCGCGCCACGTACCGGGCACCGTCGGCGGAACGCAGCGCGTAGTTGTCGTTCAGGCCGCGGCGGATCAGCTGGCACTGCTGCACCGCGACGCCATGGTGCTTCTCCACCCAGCGGGCGATGGACAGGGCCGCCGCGGTGGTGTGCGTGGGAATGAGGTCCGGGTCGTGGCCCTGGGTGTCGGTCATGGGGTCATTGTCGGGCGCACGCAAGAATTCATGGCATGCGCCTACACGCAGTGCCGCGTCGATTTGCGAGTCTCCGCCATCCGCGCGAAGCGGATCCCGGAACCTTTCAGCCACCTCGATCTCATCCACTTCATGAAGCGCTACTGGGAAATCGACGCGACGCGCGGGCTCATGCTGGTGCTGATGACCATCACGCACGTGCCGAGCATGCTGACCGATCCGGTCGGGCAACCCTTCGGCTTCGTGTCGGCCGCCGAAGGCTTCGTGCTGTTGTCGGCCTTCGTGTCGGGCCTGGTCTACAGCCGCATCGGCTACACACGCGGCGTGACGGCGATGCGCGAGGCCTTCTGGCGGCGTGCGCTCAAGATCTACCTGATCCAGGCGCTGCTGCTGATCTTCCTGTTCACGGTGATCACCATGGTCGGGCTGAAGACCGGCCAGCCGGCGATGCACGAGCTGCTCAAGTACTACCTCGCGCATCCGCACGAAGGCCTGCTGTATTCGCTGCTGCTGGTCTACCAGCCCGCGCTGCTCGACATCCTGCCGCTGTACATCCTGTTCATGCTGCTGAGCCCCTGGGTGCTGGTCGCCGCCTTCCGTTTCGGCTGGGGGCGGGTGATGGCGGTGAGCGCTCTGCTGTGGCTGCTGGCGCAGTTCAACATGACGCCCTGGCTCTACGGCCACGTCGTCGCGATCGTCGGCGTGCCGGTGCCTTACAGCGAGACCGGCTCCTTCGACACCTTCGCCTGGCAGTTCCTGTGGTTCGCCGGCCTGTGGCTGGGCGCGAGCCGCAGTGCGCCCGACGCGCAGCCGCTGCGTTTTCCGCCCTGGCTGCTGATCGGCTCCGTGATCGTCGCGCTGTATTGCCTGTACTGGCGGCACTACGGCGCAGGCGGCCAGGCGCCGTTCGGCGACGACATGGACATGAACACGCTGCTGTTCGACAAGTGGCGGCTCGCGCCGCTGCGGCTCGTCAATCTGGCGGCGATCTGCGTGGTGTCGATCCGCTTCGGACCCGAGATCCTGGCGCGCCTGCCGAGGCCGCGCGTGCTCGAGGCCATGGGTTCGGCCTCGCTGTCGGTGTTCTGCGCGCACTTGGTCGTGGTGCTGATCGTGCTGGCGACCTTCGGCGGCGACCACCGCGTGCGGCCGTGGTGGGGCGACGTGCTGCTGCTGGCCGCGGTGTTCGCGCTGCTCTACGGCGTTGCGCGCGCAGTGGCATGGTGGGAGGCGCGCGCGCCGCGGCCACCGCGTGACGGCGGCCGGCGCGAGCCGATGCCGGCGCGCCAGGCGTTGCCGCAATAGCCAGCGCCGGCTGCCCGCGAAGCCCGGGCCGGTCCCGGGTCAGATCAGGTTGCGCATCGCCTGCGCCGTCTCGCGCAGCACCGGCAGCACGCGCGCGACCGCGTCGTCGCTGCTCTCGTGGCCCATCGGCATCGTGATGTTCAGCGCGCCGACCACGTCGCCATGCCGGTCGCGCAGCGGCACCGCCACGCCGCGCGAGTTCAGGTCCAGTTGCTGTTCGGACAGCGACCAGCCCTGCGCACGGATGCGCGCCAGCTCGAGCTTCATGCGCTCCTTGCTGGCGATCGTGTGGGACGTGTAGGCCCGCAGTTCGCGCGTCGCCAGCCATTGCGACAGCTCGGCATCGTCGCGCAGCGACAGCATCAGCATGCCGGCGGCGGTAACCTGTGCCGGCACGCGCGCGCCCAGCACGTAGCCGGTGCTCATGTTGCGGTTCGGGCCGTTGCGGGCGATGTAGACGACCTCGTCGCCGTCCATCACGCTGAGGTAGGCCGTTTCGTGCGTGCCGGCCGCCACCCGCTGCAGGAAGGGCTGGACGATGCGCGGCAGGCGGGCCGACTCCAGGTACGACTGGCCCAGCCGCAGCACCCGTGGCGTCAGCCAGAACAGCTTGCCGTCGCTCGCCACATAGCCCATTGCCTGCAGCGTGAGCAGGTAGCGGCGGGCGGCGGTGCGCGTCATGCCGGTACGCTGGCCGGCCTGGCTGGCGGTGAGCCGTGGGTTCGCATCATCGAAAGCCTCGATGATGCTCAGGCCGCGCTCCAGCCCCGCGATCCAGTCGCGTTTCTGCAGGCCGGCCGGTACCGCGGATTCTTCCTCGCTCATGACGCCAGAGTTTGCCTTTCGGGGTTGCGTGAACGGATGGATCCGTGCTTAGGTAAAACCCTTCAAGCGTTCGATCATCGATCACAAACGAACGTTTATCGCACAAACTCTTGTCAGGACCCTTTGGGCGGCCGAAACGGATGACTACAGTCCGGGTCGTTCCCACCCTTCGGGCGATTGGCGAACAAACCCAAGAGCAACAGATGAACCCATCGATCAGCGGCAGTACCTCGGTCTACCTCATTCCCGGCGATCCGGTGGGGAACGTGCGCCTGCCGAAGATGTTCAACGCGGCCTTCGCGCGCTTCGGCATCGACGCCGTGCTGGTGCCGGTCCAGGTGCCGGTGCGCGACTTCGCGGCCTGGCTGAAGTCGGCCTTCCTGGCCCGCAACGTCAAGGGCATGCTGATCGCGCCGCCGCACAAGCCGCGCGTGGTCGACCTGCTGGACGGCTGCGGCCTGTTCGGCCGCGTCGCAGGCTCGGTCAACATCGTGCGCCGCACCGCCAACGACCAGCTCGAGGGCGACCTGTTCGACGGCGAAGGCCTGCTGGGCGCGCTCGACCGCTGCAACGTGCCGTTCCGTGGCAAGCGCGTGCTGGTGATCGGCGCCGGCGTCAGCGCCTCCGCGATCGGCGTGGCGCTGGCCGAAGGCGGCACGGTCAACGGCGCCGAGCACATCGCCTTCTTCGACACCTCGGCCGGCAAGGCGGCCAGCGTCGCGGCCCGGCTCGACACCTATTTCGATGCCACGGTGACCGCGGTCGACAGCAGCGATCCGGCCGGCTACGACCTGGTGATCAACGCAACATCGATCGGCCTGGACGAAACCCAGAAACTGCCCTTCGACGTGGCCCGCATGGACGGCCACGCCGCGCTGTTCGACATCCTGCTGCGCAACCAGCCGACGCCCCTGGTGCGGGCCGCCCGCGCACGCGGCCTGAATGCGCAGGCCGGCTTCGAGATGCTGGTGCAGCAGATGCCGTACTACTTCGACTACTTCGGCCATGCCGAGGCCGCCAAGGCCTTGCGCGCCGACGCCGACTTCATCCGCGAGATCGTCTACCCGCCCGCGATGGCCGACGAGATCCGGACACCGATTCGATACCAGTCCGCGAGCGTCGCCTGACGGAGCGAGACAGGGCCGACGCTTTCCACCCCGGCGCCGCGAGGTGCTTTTTTTCCGCCTTCTTCATCAAAAAGAGAGACGAAACATGTCCATCAGCACATCGAAAGCGGCAGCCGCCGCGCGCGCCGCGGAGGCGGGCAAGTCGCCTCGCAAGGCCGCCCTTGCGAGCTGGATCGGCAGCGCGGTCGAGTACTACGACTTCTTCATCTACGGCACGGCCGCCGCACTGGTGTTCGGCAAGCTGTTCTTCCCGTCGATCGACCCCAAGCTGGCGACCGTGGCCGCCTTCGCGACCTTCGGCGTCGGCTACATCACGCGGCCGATCGGCGCGTTCTTCATGGGCCACGTGGGCGACAAGTTCGGCCGAAAGAAGGTGCTGACCTTCACGCTGCTGCTGATGGGCGTCTCGACCTTCGCGATCGGCCTGCTGCCGACGTACAACCAGATCGGCATCGCGGCGCCGATCCTGCTGGTCGTGCTGCGCCTGCTGCAAGGCCTGTCGGCCGCCGGCGAACAGGCCGGTGCCAACTCGATGACGCTGGAGCACGCACCGGAGAACCGCCGCGGCTTCTTCACCAGCTTCACGCTGAGCGGCACGCAGATGGGCTTCATCCTGGCGACGCTCGTGTTCCTGCCGATCTCCGGCCTGCCGGAAGACCAGTTGATGGCCTGGGGCTGGCGCGTTCCGTTCTTCCTGAGCGCCGTGGTCGTCGCGGTCGGCTTCTGGGTCCGCCGCAGCCTGCCGGAAACCCCGGCCTTCGAGGAAGAAGCCAAGACGCAGGCCGCGCCCAAGCTGCCGATGGCCATCCTGTTCCGCGACCACACGCCCGACGTGCTGCGTGTGATCTTCGCCGCGCTGGTCTCGGTCGTCAGCACCATCTTCGGCATCTTCGTGCTGTCGTATGCGGTCAACACCATGCACATCCCGCGCGCCAGCATGCTGACGCTGCTGGTCTGCACCAACCTCGTGGCGCTGGTCGCGATCCCGCTGTGGGCGATCCTGTCGGACCGCATCGGCCGCAAGCCGGTGTTCATCTTCGGCGCACTGGCCTGTGCCGTGATGATCTGGCCGACGCTGTGGTCCATCGCCCAGGGCGACATCTTCCTGATCTACGTGTTCGGCGTGCTGCTGTCGGGCGTGGTCTACAGCGCGTCGAACGCGGTCTGGCCTTCGCTCTACGGCGAAATGTTCGACACCCGCGTCCGCCTGTCGGGCATGGCGATCGGCACGCAGATCGGTTTTGCGCTCGGCGGCTTCGCCCCCACCATCAGCGCCGCGATCCTGGGTGAAGGCCCGACCGGCTGGATGCCCGTGGCCGGCCTGGTGACCGCTTCGTGCGTGATCGCCGCCATCTCGGCATCGACCGCCCGCGAAACCTACAACGTGCCGATGCGCCTGCTGGGCAAGAAGGCCGGGGCGGCTGCATGAGCGTCGACGGCATGCCCGCGCAGACGACGCTGTCACCGATCCAGGTCGACGGCGGGCTGGTGAGTGGCGTCGAATGGTCGACCGCGAGCCTTCCGGGTGCGAACGTGCGCGCCTACCTGGGCATGCCGTACGCCGCGGCGCCGGTCGGCGCACTGCGCTGGCAGCCGCCGCAGCCGGTCGTGCCCTGGAGCGGCGTGCGCGCCGCCGACACGCTGCCGCCGCAGTGCATGCAGCCGGGCCGCTCGACCGAATCCGTGTACTTCGAATTCGCCGGCGTGCAGCCGATGAGCGAGGACTGCCTCTATCTGAACGTCTGGACGCCCGCCGCATCGGCCGATGCCCGGCTGCCGGTGATGGTCTGGTTCCACGGCGGCGGCTTCCAGCAGGGTTCGGGCGCGAATCCGGTGTTCGTGGACGGCGACCTGCCGGCGCAGGGCGTGGTGCTGGTCACCTTCAACTACCGGCTCGGCCCGCTCGGCTTCATGGCGCACCCGGCCTTCAGCGCCGAAGCGGCCGAGGCGGGCGCCAGCGGCTCGGGCAACTACGGCCTGCGCGACATGGAAGCCATGCTGCGCTGGGTCCGGCGCAACATCGCGGCCTTCGGCGGCGACCCGGAGCAGGTCACGATCTTCGGCCAGTCGGCCGGTGCGGCCGGCGTCATCAACATGATGGCCTCGCCGCGCACCGAAGGGCTCTATGCCCGCGCGATCGCGCAGAGCTTCGGCGTGACCGGCATGGAGAGCCTGGCGGATGCCGAGCGCTCCGGCGCCGCCTTTGCGGAGAGCATCGGCGCCATCACGCCCGACGCGCTGCGTGCGCTGCCGGCGCAGGCGCTGCTCGACAGCTACCTGGCCCGGCCCGAGCGCTGGATGCCGATCGCCGACGGCGACTTCATCGCGCGCCCGGCGCGCGAAATCTTCGCCGCCGGCGAGCAGGTGGCCGTGCCGCTGCTGACCGGCTGGAACGCCGACGAGGGCAGCACCTTCGGCTTCTCGCGCGACCTCGCCAGCTTCGACGACAAGCTGGCCAAGCGCTTCGGCGACCGCATCGCGCAGGCACGGCAGCTCTATCCCGCGGCGAACGATGCCGAGGCGAAGGCCGCGAGCCTCTCGCTGGTGGGTGACGAGCTGTTCGCGTCCGGCGTGCATGCCGCGGTGCGCAGCCACACGCGCAAGGCGCCGAGCTGGCTCTACTACTTCGACCATCTGCAGCCGTTCAAGCCGGGCCAGCGCTACCGCGAGTCCGGCGATGCCGAGCCGGCGCAGGCGCTGGGCGTGTTCCACAGTTCCGAATACGCCTACGTCTTCGGCACCACCGGCGTGCTCACGCGCGACTGGGGTGCGGACGACGCACGCGTCACGCAGTTGATGCAGCACATCTGGCTGAACTTTGCGCGCACCGGCAACCCCAACGGCGAAGGCGTGCCGCAGTGGCCGACCTTCGACGAGCGCCGCATGTCGATGCTGCGGCTGGCCGCGGCGCCGGCGCTGATCGACGTGCCGCGGCGCACGCAGCTCGAATTCGTCGGCTGACGCATCGCCTGCTGCTTTCCACATCCCGTTTGCCGCCCGCCCCATTCACCCGCGCTTCCCGCATTCATCCGAAAGACGCACGCTTCCCATGTCCATCGCCATCGACCGCTTCGGCTTCAACACCATCACCATGGGGGGCGATCTGGGGCACAAGCTCGAAGCGATGAAGGCGGCGGGCTTTGCCGGGGTCGAGATGTGGGCGCGCGACCTGGTCACGCATCCGGCCGGCTTGGCGGGTGCGGCGGCGCAGATCAGGTCGAGCGGCTTGCGCGTGACAGACTTCCAGCCGCTGCGCGACTTCGAATGCGCGCCGGACGTGATGCGCGCCCACCGGCTCGACGTGGCCCGCGAGCATCTGCGCCAGATGTCGATGGTCGGCGCCGACCTGCTGCTGTGCTGCTCGACCACGCTGCCACGCGCCATCGACGACCCGGAGCGCGCGGCCGCCGACCTGCGCATCCTGGGCGACCTGGCCGCGCCGCTCGGCATCCGCATCTGCTACGAGGCGCTGAGCTGGGGCCGGCACGTCAACCGCTGGCAGCAGGCCTGGGACATCGTGCAGCGCTGCGACCATCCGGCCGTCGGGCTGAACCTGGACTCCTTCCACATGGCGGTGCTCGGCGACGACACGCCGGAGTCGCTCGAACGGCTCGCGCAGGTGGACGTGAAGAAGATCTTCCTCGTCCAGCTGGCCGACTATTTCTTCACCTATGGCGACAAGCCGCTCGACATCATCGAGCTGGCGCGCCACCAGCGCCTGTTCCCCGGCGAAGGCCTGCAGGACGTGCGTCCGCTGGTGCAGCTGCTCGAGGACATGGGCTACGCCGGCGACTACACCTTCGAGGTGTTCAACGACGACTACGTCAATTTCGACCCGCTGGCGGTCGCGCAGCGCGCCATGAAGAGCGTGCGCTGGATCAGCGACCACCACGTGCCACGCACCCAGGAGTAACCCCATGATTTCCGGAAAAACCACCCTGATCGCCCACCTGGGCTACCCGACCGAAGCCTTCAAGGCGCCGATGATCTACAACCCCTGGTTCGACAAGAAGGGGATCGACGCGGTGGTGGTGCCGATGGGCGTCAAGCCCGAGGACTATGCGGCGTCGCTCGCGGCGATCTTCCGCTTCTCCAACATCCGTGGTGCGCTGGTCACCATGCCGCACAAGGTCACGACCGTCGGCCTGGTCGACGAGGTCACGCCGACCGCGAAGATCGCCGGCGCCTGCAACGCGATCCTGCTGCGCCCCGACGGCACGCTGCTGGGCGACCAGTTCGACGGCGCCGGCTTCGTGCGCGGCGTCGAGCGCAAGGGCCGCCTCTTCAAGGGCGAGCGCGTGATGGTGTCGGGCACCGGCGGCGTCGGCTCGGCCATTGCCGCATCGATCGCGGCGGCCGGCGCGGCAGAGCTCGCGCTGTTCGATACCAACGACGCTTCGGCGAAGGCGCTCGGCGAACGGCTGGTCGCGCACTATCCGCAGCTCAAGGTCAGCACCGGTTCGAAGGACCCGGCGGGCTACGGCATCGTGGTCAACGCCACGCCGCTGGGCATGAAGGACGACGACCCGCTGCCCTATGACGTGTCGCGCATCTCGCCCGACGCCTTCGTCGGCGAAGTCGTGATGAAATCGGAGTTCACCCCACTGCTGCGCGCCGCCAAGGACAAGGGCTGCGCCGTGCAGGTCGGCACCGACATGCTCTTCGAGATGATTCCGGCCTACCTCGAATTCTTCGGCTTCGGTACGGCCACGCCGGAAGAACTGCGCGCGGTGGCTCAACTCAAATACTAGGTTTTCGCTTCACGCCATGAGCATCTTCGACGGCTTTCTCTCCACCCCGCAGGTCCTCGACGCCTTCAGCGACAGCCACTTCGTCGATGCGATGCTCCGCTTCGAATCCGCGCTGGCGAGCGCCCAGGCCGCCGTCGGACTGATCCCCGAATCGGCCGCCCATTCGATCGCGAGCAGCTGCAAGGTCGAGCTGTTCGATGTCGCGAAGATCGTGCGCGACAGTGGCCGCGCCGGCAGCGTCGCCATCCCGCTGGTCAAGAGCCTGAAGGAGTCGGTCGCGCTGTTCAACGCCGACGCCTTGCCGCACGTGCATGTGGGCGCGACCAGCCAGGACGTGATCGACACCGCGATGGCGCTGGTCACGCGCGATGCGCTGGCGCACGTCGAGGCCGACCTCGACCGCGCGATCGATGCACTGCTGCAGCACGCGTCGCAGCATGCCGCCACGCCCGTGCTGGCGCGCACGCTGATGCAGCCCGCGTCGGTCACGAGCTTCGGTTTCAAGTGCATCGGCTGGGTCGCGCCGCTGCTGCGCAGCCGCGAACGGCTCCGGGCCGCGGCGCCGCATGCGCTGCGCGTGCAACTCGGCGGCGCGGTCGGCACGCTGGCGCAGATGAAGGGGCAGGGTGCGGCCGTGCGCGCGCGCATGGCCGAGTCGCTCGGACTCGGCGACCCGGGCGCGACCTGGCACACGCAGCGCGACGAGTGGGTCGCACTCGGCTGCGAACTCGGCCTGCTGACCGGCAGCCTCGGCAAGATCGCACTGGACATCTCGCTGATGGGCCAGTACGAGGTCGGCGAGCTGGCCGAGCCGAGCGAGCCGGGCCGTGGCGGTTCGTCGGCGATGCCGCACAAGCGCAATCCGGTGGCCTCGATGGTCGCGCTGGCGGCTGCGCACCGTGCGCCGCAGCGCGTGGCCGCACTGCTGGCCGCCATGCCGCAGCAGCACGAGCGGGCGCTCGGCGCCTGGCAAGCCGAACTCGCCGAGTGGCCGCAGCTGTGGATGGCCGCGCACGGCAGCCTGCATGCACTGGCCGGCGCCTTGCCGGGGCTGCAGGTCGACGCGGCACGCATGCGCGCCAACATCGATCACCTGCGCGGGGAGCTGCCGCAGCAGGCCGCGGACGAGTGGTTCGACCCGGCCCTGGCGGAACAGATTTCGGCCACGGTGCAGGAACAGGTCGCCGCACTCGGACATCGCCGGGCCGCCCTGCGCGGCCCCGGGGCTTCACGCAAAATCGATGCACCTGCCGCCACCGAAAGCTCTTCCTGATGAATGAAAGTACGCCGCCCGCCTCCGAGTACGAGGCTGGTCTCGTCAACCGTCGCCGCGTGCTCGGCGATGCCTGGGTCGACAAGTCGCTTGCCAACCGCAACGGCTTCAACGCCGAGTTCCAGGAACTGATCACCCGCCACGCCTGGAACGACATCTGGGGCCGCCCCGCGCTGGGCGACAAGACGCGCCGCTTCATGGTGCTGTCGATGATGCTCGGCATCCACGCGTACGAGGAGTTCGCGATGCACGTGCGCGCCGCGCTCGACGGACCGCCCGAGTCGCGCCTCACCCCCGACGACATCAAGGAAGTGATCATGATGTCGGCCATCTACTGCGGTGTGCCCGTGGCGAATCACGCCTTCGGCATTGCCACCGGCATCCTCCGCGAAAAAGGCCTGCTGGAACCCGCCAAGTGAGCGGCTCGGCCGCCTCGCGCCGCGCCGACGGGATCTCTTTCGCGCTGTTGCTGCCGTTGCTGCTCGCGGCCCAGCCGGTCGCGACCGACAGCTACCTGCCCGCGCTGCCGGCCATCGCGCGCGAGATGGGTGCGGCCAGCGCCACGCTCACCGTCTTTGTCCTGTGCTTCGGCCTCGGCCAGTTGCCGTGCGGGCCGCTGGCCGACCGCTTCGGCCGCCGGCCGGTGCTGCTGACCGGCCTGGCCTGCTACGCGCTGGCAGCGATGGGTTGCGTCGTCGCGACCGGTGTGCCGATGCTGGTCGTCTGCCGCGGGCTGCAGGGCTTCGCGATGGCCGCCGTGCTGGTCTGCGCGCGGGCCGCGGTGCGCGACCTGTACCCGGCGCATGAAGGTCCGCATGTCATGGCGCGCGGGCTGACCGGCCTGGGCGTCGTGGCGCTGGCCGCACCGCTGATCGGCGCGGCCGCCGTGCAATGGGGCGGCTGGCGATGGGTGCTGGGCAGCATGGGGCTGTACGCCGCCGTGCTCTGGGCGCTGTGCGCGCGCTACTTCCACGAGACGCTCGTCGCTGGCGTGCCGGGTGCGCCCCAGGGCAGCCTGCGCGAAGTGTTCGCGAGCCAGCGCTTCCGCGCCTGGGCCTCCGTCGCCGCGTCGACCTACGGCGGCATCTTCTGCTTCCTGCTGTTCTCGCCGATGGTCTACATCGACTACCTCGGTTTTTCGCCCGCGATGTACGGCTGGATTCCGGCGGGCGGCTCGGCAATCTACGTGTTCAGCACCACGATGTGCCGGCGCCTGCTGCGGCGCTTCGGCCCGGTGGGCACGGTGCAGATCGGCGCGCTGCTGAGCATCAGCGGCCCGATGCTGCAGGCCCTGGGCTGCTGGCTGTTGCCGATGAGCGCCTGGCCGCTGCTGCTCGGGCATGCGGTGTTCGTGCTCGGCCATGGCATCCACCAGCCCTGCGGCCAGGCCGGCGCGGTCGGCGACCTGCCGCACCTGGCCGGACGCGCGGTATCGTGGTCGGGTTTCTGGATGATGCTGGTCGCGTTCGTGGTCGGGCAGATCGCCGCGATCTTCGTCGGGCCGGAAGGCAGCAGCGGTGCCTGGCCGATGGTGGTACCGATGTGGCTGGCCGGCGTGTCGCTGGTGCTCATCGCTTTTTTCTGGCTGCCGCGCCTGCATGCGCCACGCCTCCAACAACGAAAGGACACATCCTCATGATCCGTCTGAATGTCGTGCGCGAAGGGCAGGGCCCGATCGTCGTGCTGAGCCACGCACTGGGTTGCGACCTCCACATGTGGGACGCCGTCGCCGAGCGGCTCGCCAAGGCGCACACCGTGATCCGCTACGACCACCGCAACCACGGCGCGTCCGAACGCGTGCCCGGCGCGGTGAGCATGGAGACACTGGCCGAAGATGCGGCCGCACTGATCGCGCGCGAGGCCGACGAGCCCGTGCACTTCGTCGGCCTGTCGATGGGCGGCATGACGGCGCAGGCGCTGGCACTGCGCCATCCGGGGCTGCTGAAGGACGTGGTGATTGCCAATTCGGCTTCGCACTATCCGGACCAGGCGCCCTGGGTCGCGCGCGCGGCGCGGGTGAAGGCCAACGGCGTGGCCGATGTCGCGGCCGGTGCGGTCGAACGCTGGCTCACGCCGGCCTGGGCCGCCACGCCGGAAGGCGCCGCTGCGGCGGCTGCGCTGCACAAGACGCTGGTCGCGACGGATGCGGACGGCTACATCGCCAGCTGCAACGCTGTCGCCGCGATCGATTTCCGCGAAAGCAACCGCCGCATCGCGGTGCCGACGCTGGTGATCGCCGGCACGCAGGACCTGGCGACGCCGCCGGCCATGTCGGAGCAGATGGTCGCCGCGATTCCCGGCGCGAAGCTCGCGACCATCGATGCGGCGCATGTGAGCGCGGTCGAGCGGCCGGACGAGTTCGTCGAACTGCTCATCAACTTCTGGAGAGGCTGATATGACCGCCCGTTTGAAGATCGATTTCGTCTCCGATGTCTCCTGCCCGTGGTGTGCCATCGGCCTCACGTCGCTGGAAGCGGCCCTGCAGCGCGTGGCGCCCGAGGTCAGCGCCGAGCTGCATTTCCAGCCCTTCGAACTCAATCCGCAGATGGCGCCGGAGGGCGAGGACACGGTCGAGCACCTGACGCGCAAGTACGGCATTTCGGAAGAGCAGGCCAGCGCCAATGGCGAGGCGATCCGGGCGCGCGGCGCAGCGGTCGGCTTCGAGTTCGGGCTGGCCAAACGCAAGCGCATCTGGAACACCTTCGACGCGCACCGCTTGCTGCATTGGGCCGAGCTGGAGGGCGAGGCGGTCCAGACGGCGCTGAAGAAGCGCCTGCTGAAGGCCTATTTCACCGACGGCGACAACCCGTCGGACGTCGAACTGCTGGTGCGGGCCGCGACCGACGCCGGGCTCGATCCGGTGCGTGCCCGCGCGATCCTCGCGAGCGACGAATATGCGGCCGAGACGCGCGAGCGCGAACGCATGTACACCGATGCCGGCATCCATTCGGTGCCGGCGATCATCATCAACGACCGGCACTTGATCTCCGGCGGCCAGCCGGTCGAGGTGTTCGAGCGCGCGCTGCGGCAGATCGCCGGCGCGGCGCCGTCGGACGTCGCGCAGGCTTGACGCGTCCACCGGCCGGCAACTGCCGCGTGGTGGCGAGCGGTCACCACCACTTTCATTCGCTTACGACTCGCTTGTAAATCGGGTCAACCCGGCGCATCGTCGGCGGGTTGAGCAGATCGGCGCGCCGATCTGCTTCGGCCTGTCACCTGCCAAGGAGAGTCGATGAAGCCATCGAAGCGAAACGCGGTCCTCGCGTGCAGTGACGCCACGCTGCGGTGGGTGGCGTCCGTGTGTGGCGCGCTGGTGCTCGGCGCCTGCGCGGTGGCGCCGGGTTTCGGTCCGGTGACCGCGCCGAAGGTGTCCGCGCCCGACGAGGCGTCGCAGCGCCGCTGGCTCGATCGCGTGAGCTGGGGCAGCGATGCACGCAGCGCGGCGCAGCTGTCGCAGCAGGGTCTGCCGGCCTGGCTCGGCCAGCAGCTCCATCCCCGCGCATCGGTGCTTCCCGCGGCCGCGCAGGCGCAGATCGATGCGATGGCCATCTCGCGCACCCCGGTCGACGAACTCGCGCGTTCGCTCGATGCGCAGCGCAAGGCGGCCGATGCGCAGCCCGATGAAGACGGCAAGAAGGCGGCCCGGCAGGCCTATCAGCAACGGCTGAATCAGCTCGCACGCGAGTCGCAACAGCGCTTCTTGCTGCGCGCGCTGTATTCGCCGGACCAGCTGCAATCGCAGATGACCTGGTTCTGGATGAACCACTTCAACGTCGACACGCGCAAGGACAACATCCGCGCGTTGGTGGGCGACTACGAAGAGAGCGCCATCCGGCCGCATGCGCTCGGCCGCTTTCGCGACCTGCTGGGTGCCACGGTGCGCCATCCGGCCATGCTGCGCTATCTCGACAACGCGCAGAACGCGGCCAACCGCATCAACGAGAACTACGCGCGCGAGCTGATGGAGCTGCACACGCTGGGCGTCAACGGCGGTTACTCGCAAGCGGACGTGCAGGAGCTGGCCCGCGTCCTGACGGGCGTCGGCGTCACGTTGCGCGATCCGGCCGAGCCGCCACCGAAGCTTCGTCCCGGCTTGCAGGCGGCGTACGTTCGGCAGGGCCTGTTCGAGTTCAACCCGAACCGCCACGACGACGGGCCCAAGACGCTGCTCGGTCAGCCCATGACCCGGCACGGCCTGGCCGAGGTCGACGAGGCGCTCGACCGGCTGGCGAGCGCACCGGCCACCGCGCGCTTCATCTCGAACAAGCTCGCCGTCTACTTCGTTTCCGACGCGCCGCCGGCCGAGCTTGTCGACCGCATGGCCGCGACCTTTCAAGGGAGCGGCGGCGACATCGCGGCGGTCCTGACGACGATGTTCGAATCGTCCGAGTTCACCGCGTCGCTCGGGCAGAAGTTCCGCGACCCGGTGCATTACGTGATCGGCAGCGTGCGGCTGGCCTATGACGATCGCGTGGCGCTCAACGTGAACCCGATGCTCGGCTGGATCAACTGGATGGGCGAGGGGCTCTACAACCACCAGACGCCCGAGGGCTACCCGCTCACGCGGGCCGCCTGGTCCAGCGCGGGCCAGATGGCGACGCGCTTCGAGATCGCCCGTGCGATCGGTGCCAACGGCGCGGTGCTGTTCCGCACCGACAACGCGCCGCTGGAGAAGCCGCCGTTCCCGGCATTGGCGGCATCGGACGCCGTGAAGACCGCGCTGCCCACCCTGAGTGCCGGCACGCGCGACGCGCTCGCGCAAGCGAAGACACCGCAGGACTGGAACACCTTCCTGCTGGCCTCGCCCGAATTCATGCATCGGTGAGCCGAGAACGCAGGACGTGGAACACAGTTCGGCCTCGAAGCTCGACACCCAAGGACATCGCCATGCAACGCCGTGACCTGCTCAAACTCCTTGCCGCCGCACCGCTTGCCGGTGCCGCGGGCCAGCTCATTGCCGCGCCTGCGGCCGACGGGGCCAAGCTGCTCGTCGTCTTCCTGCGCGGCGCCTACGACTGCGCCAACCTGCTCGTGCCGATCGGCGGCGAAGCGCGGGCGTTCTATGAAGCCTCGCGCCCGACCATCGCCGTGCCGATGCCCGGCCAACCCAACGGCGCGATCGCGCTCGACAACCAGTGGGGCCTGCACCCCGCGCTGGCCGGCACGGTCATGCCGCTGTTCGAGAAGCAGCAGGCTTCGTTCATTCCCTTCGCCGGCACCGACGACCTCACGCGCAGCCACTTCGAGACGCAGGATTCGATCGAGCTCGGCCAGGCGCTCGACCGCAGCCGCGACTACCGCTCGGGCTTCCTGAATCGCCTGGCCGGCGTGCTCGGCGGTGGCCCGCTCACGGAGGTGTCGCCGATCGCCTTCACCGACCAGCTGCCGCTGTCGATGCGCGGCGACGCGAAGGCTGCCAACATGGCGCTGGCCAGCGTCGGGCGGCCGGGCATCGACGAGCGCCAGGCGCAGATCATCGAGTCGATGTACCGCAACACGCCGCTGGGCGCGCAGGTGGCCGAGGGCTTCAAGGTCCGCAACGACGTGATGGCCGCGGTCAAGGCCGAGATGGACAACGCCAGCCGCAACGCGATGAGCGCCAAGGGCTTCGAGCTGGTCGCGCGGCGCATGGGCAACCTGATGCGCGAGCGCTTCGACCTGGGCTTCGTCGACGTGGGCGGCTGGGACACGCACGTGGGACAGGGCGGCGGTGGCACCGGCTACCTGGCCAATCGGCTGGAGGAACTGGGCCGCGGCGTGGCCGGCTTCGCCGAGGAGATGGGCGACAGCGCCTGGCGCGACACCGTTGTGGTGGTCATCAGCGAGTTCGGCCGGACCTTTCGCGAGAACGGCAACAAGGGCACCGACCATGGCCATGGCACGGTGTACTGGGTGCTCGGTGGCGGGCTGTCGGCCAAGGCGGGTGGCCGGGTGGTGGGCGAGCAGGCGCAGGTGTCGAAGGCGGGGCTGTTCCAGGACCGGGACTATCCGGTTCTCAACGAATACCGGGCGGTGTTCGGCGGGCTGTTCGCGCGCATGTACGGGTTGACGCCTGCGCAGCTCGACCGCGTGTTTGCCGGTGTGAAGCCACGCGATCTGGCGTTGATCTGACGGCGTCTACTGGCGCCGAGGCCTGCTCGGCGTAGCGCTCGCGCGCGGGGTTTACCAGCCCTCCGGCAGGTCGCCGTTGTCGCGGTCGCCGCTGTCGGCGGACGGCCGGCGGTCGCCGGAAGACGCGAAGGCGAACACCATGGCAATCAGCGCCGTGATCACCACGGGAATCCAGTTGCCCTTGGCTTGCCAGGCCATCACCGCGGTGAGCCCTGCAACGGCCAGCCAGCGCAGGCTGAAGTCGCGCAGCCCGCCGCGCTGGAGCGTGCGCCGCACGCCAGCCAGCGCGAAGACGAGCACCAGCACACCGACGGCGGCGGCCGCGATGCCGGTGACGCCATGGATCAGGGTCTCGCTGCCGAAGAAGCGGGTCACCGCGATCGCCGCTGCCAGCACCACGAGACCGCCCGAACACATCCGCATCGTGCGCCAGCGGTAGGCCGCGTAGCCGAGCAGGACGATCATCACGCCGAAGGCGGCCAGGTCGTACATCGTGAGGCCGGCCTTCGTGCCGCTGTCGCTCGTGTCGATCGAGTTCCTGGCGAACACCAGCGGGGTGGCGGCCACCTCGGGCCGCTCGGGCAAGGGGCCGCCCAACTGGACGGCCAATGCATCGATGGCCGTGTCGATGCCGCTGAAGTAGTCCTCGTCGCCCAACAGGGGCCGGGCCTGCTCGTTGGCGATCCGTGTGACCACGGCACTGGGCACGCGGGCATCGAGGCCGCGACCTGCCTCGATGTGCATGCGGCGCTGATCGATGGAGACGAGGAGCAGTACGTTGTCGTCCTGGCCTTCGGTGCTGGACGTCCAATGGTCGAACACGGCGGATGTGTAGCGCTCGACAGGCTCCGAGCCCGTGCCCGGAACGATGAGCACCGCGGGGTGGATGCCGCGCTGCGCCTGCAGGTCGGCAAGCTTGAATTGAACGCGTGCGAGTTCGGCGGGGTTGAGCACGTTCGCCATGTCGGCGATCGGTGCACGCCATTCGGGCAAGGCGATCTTTGCGGCGTCGCCGGCCCGCACCTGCGCGGCCGCACCTGCCATGAGCGCGAGCATCCCGCAGACGAGCAAGACGACATGCAGGATCCGTGAAGAACCCATCGATGCAGTGCGCTCAAGTGCAAAGAATTGCATGGAGACCATCGTAGCCACGCTTTGCAAATTTCCACGTCAGTGAAAGCCGCACGGCGCACGTTTTTTTATGTACGGCAAGTAGTTGGAAGTTTCAGTTAAAGCCATTGCACGACGCTGTCACGATGCGCAACGGCAGCGACGCGCGTTGAAGGTTGCAGCGCGGCAACGGAAGCGAACCTTGTCTTGTGTTCCTGCTGCGGCGCGCTCGCAGGGTCAGGTACCGGTCACTCGGCTCGCGCACAATGCGCCGCACAACATTTCCGTCACCGAGCTCACCATGTCCGAACCTCGCTACCTTCCGCGCCAGGCCGTCGCGTCCGGCGGCAACCGTTGGGACTGGGCGTTGCTGCCGCTGGTGCTGGCCGTGCTGTTCGCACTGGCGTACGGCGGATCGCAGATGGCACGGCCTTATCAGCTGGGCGAGACGCTGCCGATCAGCCTCGACCCATGGATGCTTCCGTACTATCTGCTGCGGACCACGTTGCGCATGTTCCTGGCGTTGGGCGCGTCGCTGCTGTTCGCCTGCGTGTTCGCCGCGCTGGCTGCCAAGTACCGCGCAGCCGAACGGGTGCTGGTCCCGATGCTCGACATCCTGCAGTCGATTCCGATCCTGGGTTTCCTGTCGATCACGGTCACCGGCTTCATCGCGCTGTTCCCCGGCAACCTGCTCGGCGTGGAGTGCGCGGCCATCTTCGCGATCTTCACGTCGCAGGCCTGGAACATGGCCTTCAGCCTGTACCAGTCGTTGCGCACCGTGCCGTCCGAACTGCGTGAAGCCGCCGCCGTGTTCCAGCTTTCCGGCTGGCAGCGCTTCTGGCGGCTCGAGCTGCCGTTCGCGATGCCGGGCCTGCTCTGGAACATGATGATGTCGATGTCCGGCGGCTGGTTCTTCGTGGTGGCGTCCGAAGCCATCGCGGTGTCGAACCAGAGCATCAAGCTGCCCGGTGTCGGCTCGTACATCGCGATGGCGATCGAGGCGCGCGACCTCGGCGCCATCGGCTGGGCCATCGGCGGCATGCTGGTCGGCATCGTGCTGTACGACCAGTTGTTCTTCCGCCCGCTGATCGCGTGGGCCGATCGCTTCCGTTTCGAGGAAGGCAGCAGCGAGGACGCGCCGCGTTCGTGGCTGCTGACCTGGCTGCGCCGCACCGAGCTGCTGCAGCGCGCCGGCGAGCTGGCTGGCCACATGCTCGAACGTGCGCTGCTGTGGTTCCGGCTGGACCACGACGGCACGTCGATCAAGGCCCGCCCGCGCACGCCCGACTGGCGGCTCGAGCGCGCATGGGACGCGACGCTTGCCGCCACCGTGCTGCTGGCAGCGGTCTGGCTGCTGCGCTTCATCCACACGGAAGTCGGCTGGGCCGAGGTCGGCCATGTTTTCGTGCTCGGGCTGTACACGATGGTGCGGGTGCTGGTGCTGATCGCGCTGGCGGCGGTGGTCTGGGTGCCGATCGGCGTCTGGATCGGCATGAACCCGCGCTGGTCCGGCCGGCTGCAGGGCGTGGCGCAGTTCCTCGCGGCCTTTCCGGCGAACCTGATGTTCCCGGTCGCCGTGCTGTTCATCGTGCGCTGGCAGCTGAACCCGAACGTGTGGCTCGCGCCGCTGATGGTGCTCGGCACGCAGTGGTACCTGC
This sequence comes from Variovorax sp. GW821-FHT10B04, assembly GCF_059415645.1. Classification (NCBI taxonomy): domain Bacteria; kingdom Pseudomonadati; phylum Pseudomonadota; class Betaproteobacteria; order Burkholderiales; family Comamonadaceae; genus Variovorax; species Variovorax sp. GW821-FHT10B04. Next base: position 102,254 of record NZ_JBWKNQ010000013.1, on the reverse strand, counting down.
TCTTCAACGTGATCGCCGGCGCCTCGAGCGTGCCGACCGAGCTGCGCTACGCTGCGAGCAACCTGGGGCTGAGCGGCTGGCTGAAATGGCGCCGTTACCTGCTGCCGGCGGTGTTCCCGAGCTTCGTCACCGGCGCCATCACGGCCAGCGGCGGCTCGTGGAACGCCAGCATCGTGGCCGAGTACGTCACCTGGGGCGACACCACGCTGCAGGCCGCGGGCCTGGGCAGCTACATCGCCCACATGACCGCCATCGGCGACTTCCCGCGCATCGCGCTGGGCATCGGCGTGATGTGCGTGTTCGTGATGGGCATGAACCACTTCGTCTGGCGTCGGCTCTACGAGCTGGCCGAGAGCCGGATGCACATCTGATGCGCGGGCGGCAGCGCAAGGAAGACGCATGACAGAACTGATCGTTGAATTGCAGGGCGTGGGCAAGTCCTTCCGCTCCGCCGATGGCGCCGCACGCTCCGTGCTGGAAGGCGTGGACTTCCGGCTGGCCGAAGGCGAGATCGTCGCGTTGCTGGGCCAGTCGGGCTCCGGCAAGTCGACGCTGCTGCGCATCCTGGCCGGACTGATCGGCGTCGACGAGGGCAGCGTGCGCTACCGCGGCCAGCCCCTGTACGGGCCGGCACGCGGCATCGCGATGGTGTTCCAGTCCTTCGCGCTGTTCCCGTGGCTCACGGTGCAGCAGAACGTCGAGCTCGGCCTCGAAGCGCGCGGCGTTGCACGCACCGAGCGGGCGCGCCGCGCGTCGGCCGCGATCGATCTGATCGGCCTCGCAGGCTTCGAAGGCGCGTTGCCGCGCGAACTCTCGGGTGGCATGCGGCAGCGCGTGGGCATCGCGCGCGCGCTGGTGGTCGAGCCCGAGGTGCTGCTGATGGACGAGGCTTTCTCGGCCCTCGACGTGCTGACCGGCGAGCGGCTGCGCGACGACATCCTGCAGCTGTGGGACGGCGGCGCGATGCCGACCAAGGCGATGCTGGTGGTGTCGCACAACATCGAGGAAGCCGTGCTGATGGCCGACCGCGTGCTGATCTTCTCGAGCAATCCGGGGCACGTGCGCGCCGAATTGCCGATCACGCTGCCGCGGCCGCGCGATGTCGACAGCCTGGAGGTGCGCGCCCTGATCGACGAGGTCTACGCGCTCATGACCGCGGGCGCGCCGGCCGCGGGCCGTGCGCGTGGCGAACCGCAGCACCTGCACCTGGCCGACCGCCTGCCCGATGCCGACGTTGACCGCATGGAGGCGCTGCTGGAGATGCTGGTCGAGGACGACCGCGAGGGCCGTGCCGATCTGCCGCAGCTGGCCGAGGAGGCCGAGCTGGCCGACCACGAGCTGCTGCCGCTGGCCCAGGCGCTGGCATTGCTGGGCTTCGCGACGCTGGCCGACGCCGACCTGCATCTCACCGAACTCGGACGCCGTTACGTCTCGGGTGCGCACACGCTGCGCCAACAGCTGTTCGGCCAGCAATTGCTCGCGCACGTGCCGCTGGCCGCGCACATCCGCCACAGCCTGGAGCAGGCGCCGTCCGGCGAGCTTGCGCAGGAGCCCTTCCTGCAGTTGCTGCACGAGCGTCTCGAAGCGCCGGTGGCCGAGCGCGTGCTGCGCACGGCGATCGAATGGGGGCGCTATGGCGAGGTCTTCGAATACGACTTCCACACCGGGCTGATCCACCTGCCCGCCGGCGACCCGGCGGCGGCCGGCGCTCCGGGCTGAGCCGGCGCAAGCCTCGGGACTCAGGACTTGTCGGCCGAAGGATGCTGCTCGATGCCTTGCGCGTCGAGCAGGTAGCGGTCGCGGGTGCGGATGTAGTAGCTCGCACCGAAGCGCGCCACCGGAAAGTAGTTTTCCAGCCGCACGCGCCAGGTGTCGATGTCGATCAGCTCGTCGCGTGCATGCATCCAGCGCACCTGGCCGATGAAGACCTGGCGGCTGGCGGTTTCCATCGTCTCGAACAGCGTGCATTCGAAGGCGACCGGCGCTTCGGCGATGCGCGGCGGCGCCACTGCCTTGCTCGGCAGCGATGTGAAGCCGACCACGTCGAGCTCGCTCACGTGCGGCGGATGCTGCACACCGCATTGGTCCATCTGCCAGGCGATCGGTTCGTCCGCGATGTGCACCACGAACTCGCCGGTGCGCACGATGTTGTTCGCGGTGTCCTTCAGCGAGTTGTCGGTGCGGCGGTTCAGGCTGATCATCACGATCGGTGGCTCCTCGCCGACCATGTTGAACATGCTGAAGGGCGCGGCGTTGACCGTGCCGTCCGGCCCGAGCGTGGTGACCAGCGCGACCGGGCGCGGCACGATCAGGCTGGCCATGAGCTTGTAGCGCTGGTATTCGGTGAGGGTGGCGAAGTCGATGTCCATGGTGTGTCGGGGGCGGGTGGCCATGTGTCTCACACGGCGTTACGGCAGCCAGGGCCGCGATGGTTTCAAATAGTGTGCGGCGGTGGCGCCGCGTCAGCAGGAAAGGACATCACATGCCCGAAGGGGACTCAGCAGATTTCAGGCCAGGCGCGCGGCGCGCCGGTGGTTCGTCGATGGCGCCGGTGGTGATCGCGGTGATTGTCGCGCTCGCCGGGGCGGGCTGGTGGTACTGGTCGAAGCAGCAGGCCGCCGTCGCACCGCCCGTGGCCGCCGCGCCGCAAGTGGCGCCCGCCGCCGTGCCGGATGCGCCCGCGGCGCCCGCGCCGACCGGTCCGCAGAACCTGGTCGACGGCCTGGCCGCACCCGAGCCCGCACTGCCGCCGCTGGCCGAAGCCGATGCGCGTGTGGCCGCGGCGCTGGCGGAGCTGCTGGGCAACAAGCAGGTCGCGTCCTTTTTGCAGATCGACGGCTTCGTGCGCCGCTTCGTCGCCACGGTCGACAACCTGCCGAACACGCAGGCGCCGTCCCGGATCTGGCCGGTGCAAGCGTCGCCGCAGCGCTTTGCGGTGCGTGGCGAAGGTGACAGCCAGACCATCGATCCGGACAACGCATCGCGCTACACGCCCTTCGTGCTGTTCGCCGAATCCATCGATCCGGCGCGCGCCGCGGCGGTGTATGCACGGCTCTATCCGCTGTTCCAGCAGGCCTATGAAGAGCTCGGCTATCCGGGCCGCTACTTCAACGACCGGCTCGTCGGCGTGATCGACCATCTGTTGCAGGCGCCCGAGCCGGCCGAGGCGCCGCGCGTGATGCTGACCGAGGTGAAGGGCGAGAACGGCGAGCCGATGGCGCTGAGCCGTCCCTGGGTGCGCTACGAGTTCGCCGACCCGCAGCTCGAGTCGCTGTCCAGCGGCCAGAAGATGATGGTGCGGGTCGGGCTCGTCAACGAGCGCCGGCTCAAGACCCAGCTGCGCGCCTTCCGCGCGCAGGTGGCAACGGGCGCCGTGCTGAAGAAGCCGAAGTCGACGCCGTAATCGCAACGACTGCGGCGGCTGCGATCGCCGCGGTCGCGCCCGATTCCGTTGCCCGCGATTGGCCGTGGCCTACATCGGCCGCGCGCAGGCCCCGGTATCCCTGAGCTTTTGGACCGGGAGATCCACTGCCATGGAAACCACGAAGACCGACTCGATCGTCGACAAGCTGCGCGCCCTGGATCAGGACCGCTCCGACTTTCCGGGCGAGCACCTGATCGTGCTCGGCATCGGCGTGCTGCTGCTGATCGCCGCCAACCGCAACCGCAGTGTGCTGGGCCGCACGCTGGCGGGCATGGCCGGCAGCGCCTTCATCGGCCGAGCGGCGAGCGGCACGGGCGGCGTGGCGCGCGTGGTGCAGGCGGTCACTGGCCGCCGGGTCTGACGCCTCCGGCGCTCAGCGCCGGGGTCCGCATGTTCAGGCCGCTTCGTCCGTGTAGTCGCCGATCGGCAGGCAACTGCAGAACAGGTTGCGGTCGCCGTACACGTTGTCCACGCGGCCGACCGGCGACCAGTACTTCGCATGACGCAGGCTGGCCAGCGGGAACGCGCCCAGTTCGCGCGCATAGGGCCGCGACCAATCGCTCGACAGCAGGCTGGCCGCCGTGTGCGGCGCATGCTTGAGCGGGTTGTCGTCCTTCGGCCAGACGCCTTCCTCGACGCGCCGGATCTCGCCGCGGATCGCGATCATCGCGTCGATGAAGCGGTCGAGTTCGACCAGCGGCTCGCTCTCGGTCGGCTCGACCATCAGCGTGCCGGGCACCGGGAAGCTCAGCGTCGGCGCATGGAAGCCGTAGTCGATCAGGCGCTTGGCGACGTCCTCGGCCGTGACGCCGCTGGTTTCCTTCAACGGACGCAGGTCCAGGATGCATTCGTGCGCGACGTGGCCGTTGGCGCTGGCATACAGCGTCGGGTAGTGGTCGCGCAGCCGGGCGCTGATGTAGTTGGCGCTGAGGATCGCGGTCTCGGTGGCCGCCTGCAGCCCGACCGAGCCCATCATCCGGCAGTACATCCAGCTGATCGGCAGCACCGCGGCATTGCCCAGCGGCGCGGCCGACACGGCCCCCACGGGCGACGCGATGCCGCCGGTCGCGTGGCCGGGCAGGTAGGGCACGAGGTCTTCCACCACGCAGACCGGGCCGACGCCCGGGCCGCCGCCGCCGTGTGGGATGCAGAAGGTCTTGTGCAGGTTCAGATGGCTCACGTCGCCGCCGAACTGGCCGGGTGCGGCGATGCCGACCAGCGCGTTCATGTTGGCGCCGTCGACGTACACCCGACCGCCGTGTGCATGCACGATCTCGCAGAGTTCCTTCACGCGGGTCTCGAACACGCCGTGCGTGCTCGGGTAGGTGATCATCACCGCGGCGAGCTTGTCGCCGTGCTTCTCGCAGGCGCGCTTCAGGTCGTCGATGTCGACGTTGCCCTGCGTGTCGCAGGCGGTGACCACCACCTGCATGCCGGCCATCTGCGCGCTCGCCGGGTTGGTGCCATGGGCCGACGACGGAATCAGGCAGACGTTGCGGTGGCCCTGGCCCTTGGCCTCGTGGAAGGCCTTGATCGCGAGCAGGCCGGCGTATTCGCCCTGCGAGCCCGCGTTGGGCTGCAGGCTGATGCCGGCATAGCCGGTCGCCTGGCAGAGCCAGTCGCGCAGCTGCTGGTCGAGCTCGGCATAGCCCTGCAACTGGTCGGCCGGCGCAAAGGGATGCACCTGCGCGAACTCGGGCCAGGTGATCGGGATCATCTCGCTGGTCGCGTTGAGCTTCATCGTGCAGCTGCCCAGCGGGATCATGCTGCGGTCGAGCGCGAGGTCCTTGTCGGACAGCGAACGGATGTAGCGCAGCATCGCCGTTTCGCTGTGGTGCGTGTTGAACACCGGATGCGTGAGGAAGGCGCTGGTGCGGCGCAGCGCGGCCGGGATCAGCGGCTCGACGCCGGCCTCGAAGGCGTCGAACGCAGGCAGCGCACTGCCTTCGCGTGCGAAGACCGCCCAGAGTTGCGCGACGTCGTCGCGGGTGGTCGTCTCGTCGAGCGAGATCACGAGGTAGTCGTTCCAGGCGGCGCGCAGGTTCATGCCGGCTTCGAGCGCGCGGGCGATCAGCGGCTGCGTCTCGGCGTCGGTCTTCAGGCAGATCGTGTCGAAGGCGCTGCCGTGGTGGGTGCGTGTGTAGCCGAGCTGGGCCAGGCCCGCGGCCAGGATCGCCGTGTACGACGCGACCCGGCGTGCAATGCGGGTCAGCCCCTGCGGCCCGTGATAGACCGCGTACAGGCTCGCGATGACCGCCGGCAGCACCTGCGCCGTGCAGATGTTGGACGTCGCCTTCTCGCGGCGGATGTGCTGCTCGCGCGTCTGCAGCGCGAGCCGGTAGGCCGGATGGCCGTGCACGTCGACGCTCACGCCGACCAGGCGGCCGGGCATCGAGCGCTTGAATTCGTCGCGGCAGGCCAGGAAGGCCGCGTGCGGGCCGCCGCAACCCATCGGCATGCCGAAGCGCTGCGTGCTGCCGACGACGATGTCGGCGCCCCATTCGCCGGGCGGCACCAGCAGCGTGAGCGCGAGCAGGTCGGTCGCGAAGATCGCAGCGGCCTGCTTGTCGTGCAGGCGCTTCACGTCGGCGCTCCAGTCCTGGACCCAGCCGCTGGAGGCGGGGTACTGCATCAGCGCCGCGAAGCAGTCACCGGCCAGGGCCGCTTCCCACGCGGGCGCCGAGTCGGCGACGACCACAGCGATGCCGAGCGGCGCCGCGCGCGTGCGGATCACTTCGATGGTCTGCGGATGGCAGTCGCCCGCGACCACGAAGGTGTTGCTCTTCGACTTGACGCTGCGCTTGGCGAGCGTCATGGCCTCGGCCGCGGCCGTGGCTTCGTCGAGCATCGAGGCATTGGCGATGGCCATGCCGGTCAGGTCGACGACCATGGTCTGGAAGTTGACCAGCGCCTCCATGCGGCCCTGCGAGATCTCGGCTTGGTAGGGCGTGTAGGCCGTGTACCAGGCCGGGTTCTCGAGCACGTTGCGCAGGATCACGCCTGGCGTGTGCGTGCCGTAGTAGCCCTGGCCGATGAAGCTCTTCAGCACCTTGTTCTTCGCCGCGATCGCCTTGAGCTCGGCCAGCGCGGCCGCTTCGGTGACCGGTGCCGGCAACTGCATCGGCGCCGTGCGGCGGATGGCCGCGGGCACGATGCCGTCGATCAGCTCGGCCCGCGTCGCCGCACCGATCACCGGCAGCATCCGCGCCTCGTCCGCCGCATCGATGCCGATGTGGCGGGCCAGGAATTCCTCGGCGTTCTCGAGGTCATGGAGGGAAGGGAAGGATGTCGGCATGGCGCGGGTGATCAGGGTACGGAACAAAAAAAGGGTGTGGCTGATAAGACGCGGCGTCGGCTCAGGAGATTCGGCCGCCGCCGGGCCGCCCCAAGGCGGCCGAGCCCCCTCCTCGGGAGGTGGCGAAGCACACGAAGTGGCAAGCCGGGAGGCTCAAGATTCGGCCGCCGCCGGGCCGCCCCAAGGCGGCCGAGCCCCCTCCTCGGGAGGTGGCGAAGCACACGAAGTGGCAAGCCGGGAGGCTCACGATTCAGCAGCGAACTTGTCGTAGTCGGCGGCTTCGAGAAGCGCGTCGAACTGCGCCGGGTCCGACGGTTTCACCTTGAAGAACCAGCCGGCGCCGTTCGGGTCGCTGTTGGCCAGCGACGGGTCGGCGCGCAGCGCCTCGTTGACCTCGGTGATCTCACCGGAGATCGGCATGTACACGTCGGCCGCGGCCTTCACCGATTCGACGACGCCGGCCACTTCGCCCTGGGCGAAGCTCGCGCCGATCTCGGGCAGGTCGACGAACACGACGTCACCCAGCGCGTCCTGCGCATGCACGGTGATGCCGACGGTGAGCGGCGCATCGCCTTCGCTCTGGACCCATTCGTGGTCCTTGGTGTACTTGATGGTCATGGGGTGCTCCTTGAAAGCGTGTGAGGTTAGATCTGGCGAAAGTGCTCAGCCCCGGAAGTATCGGGCGGGCAGGAAGGGCAGCGTGCAGACTTCCATCGGCACCGGCTTGCCGCGCACGATGGCCTGCAGGCGCGTGCCGGGTTCGGCGAACGCGGTGGCCACGTAGCCCATGGCGATCGGCCGGTCCACGCTCGGGCCGAGCAGGCCGCTCGTGACCTGCCCGATCGGCTGACCCTCGAACGACTCGAGCGGCGTGCCGTCGCGCACCGGAATGCGTTCCAGCGCGACCAGGCCGACCCGGCGGCGCGTCAGCGTGTCATGGTCGAGATGGCCGGCGGTGCCTGCCGATGCGGTGAGCTGCGCGAGGATCTTCCCGGCACCGGGGAAGCCCCCTTCGCGCGCGCCGCCGCTGCGGCGCACTTTCTGGATCGCCCAGTTGAGCGAGGCCTCGACCGGCGTCGTGCCTTCGTCGATGTCGTTGCCGTACAGGCACAGGCCGGCTTCGAGTCGCAGCGAGTTGCGCGCGCCCAGGCCGATCGGCTGCACCTCCGGCTGCGCGAGCAGCAGGCGCGCGAGTGCGTCGGCATCGGCCGCGGCGACGGAGATCTCGAAGCCGTCCTCGCCGGTGTAGCCGCTGCGGGTGGCGAAGGCGGCGATGCCGCCGATCCGCACCGCACCGCCGGTCATGAAGACGAAGCGCTCGATGCCCGGCGAGAGGCGCGCCAGCACGGCGGCGGCCTGCGGCCCCTGCAGTGCGAGCAGGGCGTGATCGGGCATCGGCTGCACGCTGCAGCGCGCGCCGATCCGTGCCTGCAGGTGCGCGATGTCGGCCACCTTGCACGCGCCGTTGACGATCACGAAGAGCGAATCGCCGCCTTCGTTGAAGAACATCAGGTCGTCGAGGATGCCGCCGGCGTCGTTCAGCAGCAGTCCGTAGCGCTGCTTGCCCGGCGCCAGGCCGATCACGTCGACCGGCATCAGGCTCTCGAAGGCCGCTGCGGCGTCGGGGCCGACCAGCCGCAGCTGGCCCATGTGGGAGATGTCGAACAGGCCTGCGGCCGTGCGGGTGTGCTTGTGCTCGGCCATCAGGCCGGCGGGGTACTGCACCGGCATCGAATAGCCGGCAAAGGGGACCATGCGCGCGCCGAGTTCGACGTGCAGGTCGTGAAGAGGTGTCTTGAGCAGATCGGCGGATGCAGCGGCCAAGGCGCACTCCAGGAGCAAAGGGGCAGTTTCATTCCATGACGCAAATCATGGGCCACCCCTGCTGTCCGCTCTACCTGAGAGATTCGCCCCACGATCGGGGTTTGCTCCTTCGGTGGATGGCCTCCATCGTGCGAATCTCGTGCGGATCGCGCGACGTGGACATCTCTCTCCAGCAAGGAAACGCCCGTGTGAACGGGCGCCTCGTCAGTCCTTTTGCCTGAGCGTTCGGATGGTTCCTGCGCCTTCGGCGGCCCCGCGTGGCGGGGCTCTCTCCTGACCCGTCGAGTGTAGTGGAATCCTCGGCGGGTCAGCGCGAATCGCCGACTTTGTCAGGCGTGCGCGGGCTGCGGCACTTCCTCGGCGCGCTTGTCGTGCCCGATGAGCAGCACCAGCGCAAAGGCCACGACCGACAGCAGCGCCAGGAACAGCACGGCGTAGATGTCGTTGCCCATCTTGTCGCGCAGCGTGCCGAAGATCGTCGGGCCGATGTAGCCGCCGAGGTTGCCGATCGAGTTGATCCACGCGATGCCGGCGGCGGCGGCGGTGCCGCTCAGAAGGGCGGTCGGCAGCGTCCAGAACGTGGGCAGCGCGGTGAAGATGCCCAGGGCTGCCAGCGTGACCGCCGCCATCTTGGGCACCGGTGCGCTGATCTGCGATGCCGCGACCAGGCCCACGAAGATGCAGGCGAGCGGTACGAGCACGAACCACTTGCGCTCCTTGCGGGCGTCCGACCAGCGCGTCCAATAGATCATGGCGATGGCGCCGATGAGGTACGGGAAGGCGTTGATGAAGCCGATCTCGACGTTGCCCAGGCCGCCGAAGCCCTTGATGATCTGGGGCAGGAAGAAGCCCAGTCCGTAGAGCGGCACCGTGATGCCCATGTAGACGAATCCGAGGCCGATCACGCGCCAGTTGAGCAGCGACTGCTTCCACGAAATGCGATGGATCGACTCGCGGTTGCGGCGCTCTGCGTCCAGCGTGGTCTGCAGCCAGTCGCGTTCCTCGTTGGTCAGCCACTTGGCTTCCTTGGGGCCGTCGGGCAGGTACAGCAGCACGAAGAAGGTCAGGATCACCGCGGGGATGGCTTCCAGGATGAACAGCCATTGCCAGCCGTGCATGCCGCCGACGCCGTCCATGTTGAGGATGTAGCCCGAAATCGGCGAGCCGATCACCGTCGAGATCGGAATGGCGAACATGAACCAGCCCACGATGCGGGCGCGGTAGGCCGCCGGGAACCACAGCGTGATGTAGAAGATCACGCCGGGAAAGAAGCCGGCCTCGGCAATGCCGAGCAGGAAGCGCACGACGTTGAAGCTGGTGGCGCTGCCGACCCAGGCCTGCGCCGCGGAAATGACACCCCAGCTGAACATGATCCGCGCGATCCAGCGGCGTGCGCCGAAGCGTTCCAGCGCCAGGTTGCTCGGCACTTCGAACAGGAAGTACGCGATGAAGAAGATGCCGGCGGCGCTGCCGAAGATCGCGCCGGTGAAGCCCAGGTCCTTGGACATCGCCGCGCCCGCGAAACCGAGATTCACGCGATCCAGGTAGGCGACGAAATAACTGACCATCAGCAGCGGCAGCAGCCGCCAACTGATCTTCGAAATGGTTCTCTGCTCGATGGAGTTCATGCTGTCTCTAAGTGTGGTTATGCATGGCTGGCCGGAGCGAGGCTCCGGGTGTTCCGTCGCGGATGCGATGGTTGCTGCGTGCTTGCCACAGCATCTCGACTATGCAGCCGGAAGTCCCTTCGCCGCGTCGGGATTTTCACGGACGTAATCCCGAATGATCTCGTCGACGCTGTCGTCGGCGGCAAGGCCCAGTGCGCGGGCACGGGTCCATTCAAAGCGGCCGGGCCAGGTCTTCACGATGCGGGCGATCGCCGGGTCCGGCGTGCGGTCCAGCAAGGCCTGGGCCGCCGGACCGGCCACCCGGCCGAGCGCGGCCGCCATCTCGCCGACCGTGGTCGGGAGCGACGGCAGGTTGACGGCGATGCGCGGCCCCCAGTCGGCGTCGCTCGCCTCGGCTGCTCGGATGAGGCCTTCGATCGTGCGTGCGGGCGAGGCGATCGCCACCGGTGTGGCGTCGGGCACCGGGCAGGGCGCACGGAGCCCGGCCAGCGGCTCGCGGAACATGCCGCTGAAGAAGCCCGAGGCCGCGCCATTGGGCTTGCCGGGGCGCACGCTGACCGTCATCAGCCGCACGCTGCGGCCGTGGATGAAACCCTTGCGCGTGTAGTCGGCCACCAGTTGCTCGCCGATCACCTTCTGGATGCCGTAGCTGCTCAGCGGCGTGGGCAGCGTCTGGTCCTGGATGACGTCGGGCAGCGGCAGCTCGGGCGAACTGCCGAAGACCGCGAGCGAGCTGGAGAACACCAGTACGGGCGCGCGGCCCGATTGCCGGCAGACCTCCAGCAGCGCGTGGGTGGCTGCGAAGTTGCTGCGCATGCCGAGGTCGAAGTCGGCCTCGCATTCACCGCTGACCGCGGCCGCCAGGTGGAACACCGCCGAAGCGTCAGACGGCAGCACGCGCTGCGGTGCGCCGGCCAGCAGCTCGTTCAGGTCGCCGACGACCTGCGCGACGCGCGCATCCGCGGCCAGGTCGGCCGGCGCTGCTGCGCGGTCGACCAGCGTGATCCGGGTGATGGGCGCCGGCGCGGCGCCGGCCAAAGAGAGCGTGCGGCGCGCGAGCAGCGTGCGCGCAAGGCGTGCACCCAGGAATCCGGCGCCGCCGGTGATGACGATGTGCATGAGGTCTCCGTTTTTCGGAGCAGTCTAATGCGCACGTCCGGCGCAGGCAGCGCCTCGCGGCACCGGGTTTTCTCGGGTGCGCGTGCGGCGTTTCAGCGCGCCGGGCGCAGCGCGGACTTGGGCCGAAAGGCCTTGCAGACGGCGTCGTCCGTTTCGAGGTACGGGCCGCCGATCAGGTCGATGCAATAGGGCACCGCGGCGAAGATGCCGGGCACGGCCTGCGAGCCGTCGGCGTTCTTCAGCCCTTCGAGCGTTTCGGCGATCGCCTTCGGCTGGCCGGGCAGGTTCAGGATCAGGCTCCGGTCGCGGATCACCGCCACCTGGCGCGACAGGATCGCGGTCGGCACGAAGCGCAGGCTGATCTGCCGCATCTGCTCGCCGAAGCCCGGCATCTCCTTGTGCGCCACGGCGAGCGTCGCCTCGGGCGTGACGTCGCGCAGCGCGGGGCCGGTGCCGCCGGTGGTCAGCACCAGCGAACAGCCGGCATCGACCAGTTCGACCAGGGTCGCGCTGATGCCGGCCTGCTCGTCGGGAATCAGCCGGGCTTCGAAGTCGATCGGATTGCGCAATGCGCGCGTGAGCCAGTCCTTGAGAGCCGGCAGGCCCTTGTCCTCGTAGACGCCGGTGGAGGCCCGGTCGCTGACCGAGACGATGCCGATGCGAACGGGGTCGAACGCCGTCATGCGTCTTCTTCGCGCGACTGCTCGCCGGCTTCTGCCGCGCGATCGCCGTCGTCGTGCACGGACAGTTGGGCGCGCACCAGCTGGAACACTTCGCGGTAGGCCTTGCCCTGGCGAGGTGCCTCGCCGGCCGGGCCGGCCTTGATGTCCTTGCGCGCCTGGCGCACGAGGGCGCGCAGTTGCTGGATGTCGGTGGCCGGATGGGTCTCGATCCAGCCGCCCATCGCGTCGTCGTCGGCGATCAGCAGGTCGCGCCAGCGCTCGGCTTCGTGGAGCGTGGCGGTTTCCTCGGCGGGCGCGCGGTGCTGCTCCTGCAGCGCTGCACGCACGCTCTCGAGCACCTCGGGGTCGAGGCCGCGCATGAGCTTGCCGACGAACTGCATCTGCCGGCGCTTGCCCTCGAAGTTGGTGATACGGCGGGCTTCGACGACGGCGTCGGTGAGCTTTTCGCCGAGCGGGAGCTTGTCGAACAGGCCGGCGCGCAGGCCGAGCAGGCCCTCGCCGAGCTTCTGCAGTTCGGTGCTCTCGCGTTTGAGATCGGTTTTGCTGGCGTCGTCGGTACCCTTGAGCTCGCGTTTGAGCTCAAGGTCGAGCTCGCTGCCTTCGGCAACGAACTGTCCACGGACGAAATAGCCTTTTTTGGGTTTGCGGGACATGAGGGGGAATCTGTTGCCGCTCCGCGGGGTTCCGGGGGGCGCAAGTATCATAGCCAACACATGAAGACATCCTCCTCGCGCGTCGAATCCGGCTTCGCCTACAGCCGCTCCTTCTTTGAAAACCTGGTCGATTCGGCCCTGGCGCACGCCAAGAAGCTGGGCGCCACCGACGCCGGCGCCGAAGCCTCCGAGGGCTGCGGGCTCAGCGTCTCGGTACGCAAGGGCGAACTGGAGAACGTCGAGCGCAACCGCGACAAGTCGCTCGGCGTCACGGTCTACGTCGGCAATCGCCGCGGCAACGCGAGCACCTCCGATTTCTCCGATGCCGCGATCGCCCAGACGGTGCAGGCCGCATACGACATCGCGCGCTTCACCGCGGAAGACCCGGTCGGCGGGTTACCCGACGAGGACGACATTTCCAAGACCCATCCCGAGCTCGACCTGTTCCATCCGTGGGACGTCACGAGCGAACAGGCGGCGGTTCTGGCCCTCGAATGCGAAGGCGCGGCGCTGTCGACCGACAAGCGCATCACCAACAGCGAAGGTGCGGGCGTGTCGGCGCAGCAGAGCCATTTCTTCAGTGCCCACACGCACGGCTTCCGCGGTGGCTATGCGAGCTCGCGCCACTCGATCTCCGTTGCGCCGATCGCCGGCAAGGGCAACGACATGCAGCGCGATGCCTGGTACAGCTCGATGCGCTCGGCGACGGAGCTCGCGAGCCCGCAGGCGGTGGGCCGTTACGCTGCGGAACGGGCGCTGTCGCGGCTCAAGTCGCGCAAGATCAAGACGACCCAGTGCGCGGTGCTGTTCGAGTCGCCGCTGGCGGCTGGCCTGCTCGGCGGCCTGGTGCAGGCCACCAGCGGCGGTGCGCTCTACCGCAAGAGCACCTTCCTGCTCGATTCGCTGGGCAAGGCCGTGCTGCCTTCGCACATCGACGTCGCGGAAGATCCGCACATCCTGCGCGGCAAGGGCAGCTCGCCGTTCGACGACGAAGGCGTGGTCACCAAGGCGCGCAAGGTGATCGATGCGGGCGAACTGCAGGGCTATTTCCTCGGTACCTATTCGGCGCGCAAGCTCGGCATGAAGACCACCGGCAACGCTGGCGGCTCGCACAACCTGGTGTTGAGCTCGCGGCTCACGCAGGCGGGCGACGATCTCGACGAGATGCTGCGCAAGCTGGGCACCGGCCTGTTCGTGACCGAGCTGATGGGCCAGGGCGTGAACTACGTGACGGGCGACTATTCGCGCGGCGCGAGCGGCTTCTGGGTCGAAAAGGGGCGTATCGCGTTCCCGGTGCAGGAGATCACGATCGCTGGCAACCTGAAGGAGATGCTCATGGGCATCCAGGCGGTCGGTGCCGATGCGTACAACTACGGCGCCAAGACCACGGGTTCGCTGTTGATCAACCGCATGAAGGTCGCTGGCGCCTGATCCATCGGGGCGGTGGGTGCGCCACCCCATCGACTGCATCCGGTATTCGGAGGCGTCAGAGATCGCCGGGTGCAGGCGGCACCAGATGGTCGAGCATGCGCCGGGCATGCAGTGACAGCCCTTCGCGGTCCTTCACGCAGGCCAGCAGCGTGCGCGCAGCCCAAGGCTCGTCGAGCATCGCCCGCGCGATCGGCATGGTGCGCGCACAACGCCGCGCCGCGGTCTGCGGCACGATGCCCACGCCGATCCCCTGCGCGACCATGCCGCACATCGCTTCGAAGCCGCCGACGCGGACACGGCATGCCAGGTGACGGCCCAGCCGCCGTGCATGCAGCGCGATGTGTGCCTGCAGCGGATTGCCCTCAGGCAGCCCGACGAAGTCCGACTCGGCGATCTCGGCCAGCCTGACGCGCCGCCGTCCTGCCAGCGCATGCGAACGCGGCATCACCAGCACCAGGTCGTCCTGCCGGAATGCGTGCCGTTCGAGCCCGTCGGTATCGACCGCATCCGACACGATGCCGATGTCGCACAGGCCGGCACGCAGCGCGTCGACGATGTCGTCGCTGCCGCGCTCCTCGAGGTCGACGGACACCAGCGGATGGTCGGCGAGGAAGCGGCCGAGCGGCTCGGGCAGGTGTTCCGTCATCGCGGACGTGTTGCACAGGACGCGGACGTGGCCCTTGAGGCCATTGCCGTATTCGCCGAGCTCGCCGCGCAGCCGCTCCATCTGCGCCAGCATCAGGCGCGCGTGATGCAGCAGCGTGCGGCCCGCCTCGGTCGGTTTCACGCCCTTCGGCAGGCGCAGCAGCAGCGGGTGGCCGAGCGTGTCTTCCATGCCGCGCACGCGCTGGCTGGCCGAAGCCAATGTCATGTGGCTGCGCTGCGCACCGGCCGTGAGGCTGCCGGCCTCGACCACGTGGAGGAACAGCCGCAGGTCGGTCAGGTCGAATCGCATGGTGGCAACTTAGCACGGCGTGCCTCAGGCTGCGGCTGAGGCCGGATGTGAAAGATCCGCATTGGAGGCCGCCGTGGCGCCGGGGCAGACTCGCTGCATGACCCTGATCGAATCCTTCGTCGCCGCATCGGCCGTGTTCCTGGTGGCCGGGCTGGTCAAGGGCGTGATCGGCCTTGGGTTGCCGACCTTGTCGATGGCGATGCTCGCGCTGTGGATGTCGCCGGCCGAGGCGGCCGCGCTGCTCATCCTGCCGTCCTTCGTGACCAACGTCTGGCAGTTGCGGCCCTGGCGCATGCTGCCGTCGGTGCTGCGCCGCCTCTGGGGACTTCAACTGGGCATTGCCGCCGGCACGTTGGGCGGTGCGGCATTTTTCGGCGCCCCCGCCGGTGCATGGACGCAGGTGCTGCTCGGCGCCGCGTTGGTGGCGTATGCGGCCTGGGGGCTCGCGGGGCGGACGTTCTCGGTGCCGGCTGCCCATGAGCGTTGGCTGGGGCCGCTGACGGGCGTGCTGACCGGTGTCGTGACGGCGCTGACGGGCGTTTTCGTGTTGCCTGCGGTGCCCTACCTGCAGGCGCTGGGCCTGTCGCGCAGTACCTTGATGCAGGCGATGGGAATCTCCTTCACGACGGCCACCGTGGCACTGGCCGTGGGCCTGTTCGGCCATGGCGCCTATGCGGCGGCCGATGCGGGCATGTCGGCGGGACTGCTGCTGCCGGCGCTGGCCGGCATGTCGCTGGGCCAATGGTTGCGCGAGCGCCTGCCGGTGGCGGTGTTCCAGCGGCTGTTCTTCATCGGGCTTGGACTGCTTGGCGCCTACATGCTGTTCGCTGCGTAGGCGGTCGATCGCTCAGGTGCCGGCGAGGTGGGCGCGCACGCGGGCGATCGTCTGCTGATAGGGAAGGGCGAAGTCGTCGACGGACTCCTCCGGCGACAGCCAGCGGAAGCTGAACACCAGCCCGTCTTCCTCGGGGCTGCCGCTTGCGATGTGTGTGAACGTCGCTGGCAACGCGTCGTCGCTGCGCATCAGGTAGAGGTGCCAGAGTTGCGCGTGCCGGTGCACGTTGCCTTCGACGCCCGCCTCGCACTGGCGGTCCAGCGTGCCCAGCGGTACGAGCGGCCCGTCGAAGCGGATGCCTGATTCCTCCAGCAGTTCGCGCCGAACGGCATCTTCGGGCGCTTCGCCGGGTTCGACCGTGCCTTTCGGCAGCTGCATGCCGCCGTCTTCCGGATGGCTGAACACCAGCAGGCGGCCGCGGCCGTCGACCAGGCAGGCGCAGGCCTTCAGGATCGGTGCCGCGTCGCCGCTCATCTCAAGCGCCCGAAAGTGCGGCCTTGACCGCAGCGCTGACCTGTCCCATGTCGGCCTTGCCGGCCAGCTGCGTCTTGACGGCGCCCATCACCTTGCCCATGTCGCCAGGGCCCTTGGCGCCGAGTTCGGCCACGATGGCCTTGACGGCGGCGTCGACTTCGTCGGCGCTCATGCGCTGCGGCAGGTACACCTCGAGTACCTTGATCTCGCTGGCTTCCTTGTCCGCGAGATCGGTGCGGCCACCCTGGGTGAAGGCGGCGACCGAATCCTTGCGCTGCTTGACCAGCTTGTCGACGATTGCGACGACCGCTGCATCGTCGAGCACCACGCGTTCGTCGACTTCCTTCTGCTTGAGTGCGGCCAGCAGCAGGCGGATGGTGCCCAGGCGCTCGGAATCCTTGGCGCGCATGGCGGTCTTCATGTCTTCGGTGATCTGGTCCTTGAGGCTCATGGCGATTCCTTCAGATGGGTTGTTCTTCTCGGCGAACTTATCTCGGCAAAAACAAAAGCCGCGGCAGGAAGACCTGGCGCGGCTCGGTGTCCGTACGACGCTGGCAGGACGCCAGCGAGCCGGAACAATGCTCAGTACAGCTTCTTGGGGAGCTGCATGCTGCGCACGCGCTTGTAGTGGCGCTTGACGGCCGCG
Source organism: Variovorax sp. GW821-FHT10B04 (assembly GCF_059415645.1). Taxonomy (NCBI): domain Bacteria; kingdom Pseudomonadati; phylum Pseudomonadota; class Betaproteobacteria; order Burkholderiales; family Comamonadaceae; genus Variovorax; species Variovorax sp. GW821-FHT10B04. The sequence goes on along the minus strand of NZ_JBWKNQ010000013.1, from coordinate 85,287 downwards.
GCCTTCTTGCGCTTGCGCTCGGCGGTCGGCTTTTCGTAGAACTCGCGGGCGCGCAGGTCGGTCAGCAGGCCGAGCTTTTCGATGGTGCGCTTGAAGCGGCGCAGGGCGACGTCGAAAGGCTCGTTTTCTTTAACGCGGATGGTGGTCATTGTTGAATCGTTGAACTGAATTTGGTCCGGAGAGATCGAGGCCCCGGGCCGGGGTTCCTCAACTGAAAATCTTCTGCGGCCGTTGAGGGGAGGCCAAAAGTTAGCCAGAGATTATAGCACTCCCCCCAGGCTTCGCGCACTTCGTGTCGCTTCTCCAACCCCCCTCACCGGGGGGCGACACCGGCGGCCCGGCGAAGCCGGTTCCGCGGTGTCTCTGGACTTCGGCTCCGGCGCAAGGTTGCGCCGCGGCTCAGGCGCTGGCTTTGAGCGCCTGTGCGCAGGCATGGGCGCTGGCCCACGCCCACTGGAAGTTGTAGCCGCCGAGCCATCCCGTGACGTCGACGACTTCGCCGATGAAGTGGAGGCCGGGCTGTTTCGACGATTCCAGGGTCTGCGACGAGAGCTCGCGGGTGTCGACGCCACCGGCGGTGACCTCGGCCTTCTTGTAGCCCTCGGTGCCGGACGGCGTGATCTGCCAGCGTGCGATGCGGTCGGCCAGCGCGGCGAGCGCGCGGTCCGCCGCTTCGTTGATGGGGCGCTGCAGCGCGGCATCGTCGCCGACCCAGGCGTCGGCCAGGCGGGACGGGAGCAGGGTCGCCAGTTCGTTCGCGATCTTCTTGCGCGATCGCGCCTTGGCTTCGCCGAGGGCCTGCGCCACGTCGGTGCCCGGTGCGAAATCGATGCTCAGCGGCGCGCCTTCGCGCCAGTAGCTCGATATCTGCAGCACCGCCGGCCCGGACAGGCCGCGGTGCGTGAACAGCAGGTCTTCCAGGAACGTCATCCGCTCCTTCTTGGCACCGGTCGCGATCTGCACCGGCAGCGCGAGACCGGCCAGGCCCGCGTAAGGCGCCCAGCCGTCGCCCGTGAAGGTCAGCGGAACCAGCGCGGGCCGCGGTGAAATCATGCGCAGGCCGAACTGCTGCGCGATGCGGTAGCCGAAGTCGCTGGCGCCGAGTTGCGGGATCGACAGGCCGCCCGTCGCAATCACCACCTGAGGCGTGTCGACCGTGCCGCGATCGGTGTCGAGGCGATAGATGCCGGCGCCAGCCGCGTCGCCTTGCGTTGCAGTGAACGCGACCTTCTTCACGCCGCAGGGCTGCCAGCGCGTGACGCCGCCCGCGTCGCATTCGGCCAGCAGCATGTCGATGATCTGCTGCGACGGGCCGTCGCAGAACAGCTGGCCCTTGTGCTTCTCGTGGAAGGCGATGCCGTGCTTCTCCATCAGCGCGATGAACTGCTGCGGTGTGTAGCGCGACAGTGCCGACCGACAGAAGTTCGGGTTGTCGCTGACGAAGTGCTTCTGCGGCGCCCGCACGTCGAGCTCGCGGTTGGTGAAGTTGCAGCGCCCGCCGCCGGAGATGCGGATCTTCTCGGCCACGCGCTCGCTGTGGTCGACGAGCAGCACCTTCAGGCCGCGTTGGCCCGCCTGGGCCGCACAGAACAGCCCGGCTGCACCGGCACCGATGACGACGACGTCGAAGTTCAAGGTCTCAGCCTTTCCACACGAAAGGAAACTTCAATTGCTTGAAGAACCCGTTCGGGACGTAGTCGCCCAGCACGCCGTACTGCTCGGGCCAGAGCCTGGTGCTCTTCACGGCGGTGCCGAAGAGGTAGTCGAGAAATGCATAGTGCGCGGCGTAGTTCCGGTCCAGTGCTTCCTGGTCCTGCGCATGGTGCCAGTGGTGGAAGTTGGGCGTGACGATGATGTAGCGCAGCGGCCCGAGCCGCACGTTCACGTTGCAGTGGTTGAAGACCGCCTGGAAGCCGACCACCACGATGTAAGCGTCGATCACCTCCTTGCTGAAGCCGAGCACGTAGATCGGCGCCAGCACCAGCGTGCGCGTGATGAGGAGCTCCAGGATGTGCTGGCGCGAGCCGGCCATCCAGTCCATGCTCTTCACGCTGTGGTGTACGGCATGCAGGCGCCACAGCGTCGGCACCTCGTGGTAGGCGCGGTGCGTCCAGTACTGCACCAGGTCGGCCACCAGGATGATCAGCAGCAGCCCGGCCCAGAACGGCAGATTGCCGACCCAGCCCCGGATGCCGTCGTTGGCGGCCCAGCCGAACAGCCGGTGCACCATCAGGTTGGTCGCCAGCAGCACGAAGCCGACGATCATGTGGTTCACGACGAAGTGGTGGAAGTCGGTCTGCCACTCGGCGCGGAACACCGGCTGGTCCTTCCGGTGCGCGAACAGCTTCTCGATGAAGATGAAGATCAGCGCGGAGCCGAGCAGGTCGAGGATGAACCAGTCCAGGCCGATGTAGGGCGTGTTGTCCGCGAAGTCGTGCACCGGCACCTTGTGACCACCCAGCAAGGCCGAGGACACCACCAGCAGGAAGGCGGCCGAAGAGAGCCAGCGCGAACGGTTGAAGACGATGTTGACCAGCGCCAGCCCGCCCGAGACCACCATCGCGACCAACAGGATGGTGCGCATCAGGTCGACGTTGTAGCTCTTGCGCAGCTCGGGCGTCGTGAGGTACTGCGGGAAATGAAAGGCCAGCACGCCCAGGAAGCAGAGGATGCCCAGGCTCAGCGCGATCGTGCCGGTGACCAGGCCTCTGCCGCGTGGCAGTTCGCCATGGCTGGCCGTGAATTCATTGAGTTTTTCGAGCATCCCTGACTCCTGACGTTGTTATCGGCAGGATTCTAGGTGTCGGGTTTCACCGACCATCTCGGCGTTACGCCGCCAGCAACTCCTGCGCGCCGACGCCTGCCTTGCGAACCATCGCATCGAAAAACATCTGGCCGCGCCGTCCGGCGCCGACGTGCATGGGTTTCGATTGATTCGGAATGGCCTGGAGAACCGATGGATCGACGCCGATGTTCTCTCCGTGCATCGCGTCCGTGCGGGCCTGTACGTCGCAGGCGCGTTGAAGCACCCAGTAGCTCATCAAGGCGTCCGGCACGGACTCGCCAACCACGAGCAAGCCATGGTTGCGCAGGATCAGGTTCCGCTGCACGCCCAGGCTGTTCACGATGCGCACCTGTTCGTCCACGTCGGTGGTGATGCCCTCGAAGTCGTGGTAGGCCACCTTGCCGGCAAGCGACGCGCTGTAGAAATTGTCGTGGCGCAGTCCGGCCTTCTTGCATGCAACGGCCATGCCCGTGTCCGTGTGCGTGTGCACGACGCAGTGCGCATCGGCCCGGGCCGCGTGGATCGCGCTGTGGATCACGAAGCCCGCCCGGTTCACCGGGTGAGGCGACGGCGCGAGCTTCTCCCCCGCCAGATCGATCTTCAGCAGGTTGTGTGCCGTGATCTCGCCATAGTGCAAGCCATAGGGGTTGATGAGATAGGCGGGTTGCCCCTCGCCCTCGATGCGCAGCGAGATGTGGTTGAAGATGGCCTCGGTCCATCCCAGGTGGTCGAAGATGCGGTAGCAGGCGGCCAGCTCCAGCCGCGCGCGCCATTCGGCGCGGGTCATGCCGGCCGGGACTTCCTGGCTCAGTGATTCGATGGATGCTTGCATGTGGGGTCCTTGGATTGAGTTCAATAGCCGCGGTCGCGATCGACGCGGTCGGTCAGAGGGGTGCCGTTGCACAGCTGCTGCCATGCGGTGACGACGCTGGCGGCAACCGCGGCCGCTGAAGGCTGCGATGCGATATGCGGTGTCACGAAAAGGCCGGGCGTGTGCCATTGCGCCGCCTCGGGAGGCAGCGGCTCCGTGCGGTGCACGTCGAGCACGGCAGCGCCGAGATGGCCTGCACGCAGGCTGGCGGCCAGCGCGGCGTCGTCCACCAGCTCGCCGCGGCCGACGTTGATCAGCAACGCACCTTGCGCCATGCGAGACAGCCGCTCGGCGTGCAGCAATGTGTCGGTCTCAGGTGTCAGCGGCAATGTGGCGACCACGACGGCGGCGCCGGTCAGGCAGGCGTCGAGGCCTTGCGGACCGTGGAAGCATTCGACGGCATCCAGCGCATGAGGCGTTCGGCTCCAGCCGCGGACTTCGAATCCGGCGGCGACCAGCATCCGGGCCACCGTGGCGCCCACATGCCCCAGTCCGAGTACGCTGGCACGGGCCTGCCCGAAAGCCGGCGGCGCGTGGCGCAACCACTGATGCTGCGCCTGCTGCTGGCGGTAGGTGGCAAAGCCGCGCACATGGGCAATGGCGTGGCCGAGCACGTACTGGCCGATCTGCTGGGACTGGCGCGCGTCCTTCACCCGCACGACGGGCAGCGCTGCCGGCAGGTCGGGCGTATTCAGCAGCTTCTCGACGCCCGAGGCCGCCGCACAGAGCAGTCGCAGCCGTGGATAGCGCGCGATCGTGCCGGGGGCGAGCCGGTAGGCCACCAGGCATTCCACGTCCAGCGGATCGACCTGGGAAGGGTCGGTGGCCACGCGCAGGTCGCCGCCGGCAGCCGCGATCAGGGCGGCGATCGGCTCCGGTGGCTGCGGCTGTGTGAGCAGCAGGATCGTCATGGCTTCTCGGTCAATCGAGGCTGGCACCGCTGGCGGCGGCGAGCTTCTGCCAGACCGGCCGTTCCCTGGCGAACAGGGCGTCGAACTCGGCGGGCGTGTTGCCGACGGGCACCAGCCCCAGCGTTGCGAAGCGCTCCTGGATCGCCGGGCGCGTGACGGCTGCATGGATCGCCTGCTGCAGCTGCTCGATGATCGCGGGCGGGGTTCCCTTGGGCGCATAGGCGACGCCGTACAGGCCGAGCTTGAAGGCCTCGTAGCCCTGTTCGGCGAAGGTCGGCACTTCGGGCAGGCCCGGCGAGCGCGACGCACCGGTGACGCCGATGACCACCGAGTCGCCCTTCTCGCGAAAGGTGCGTGCGCCGTTGGGGCTGGCCCAGCTCATGTCCAGATCGCCGCGCGACATGTCCGTCAGCGCGGGAATCTCGCCCTTGTAGGGCACGTGCACGAGCTTGATGCCGAAGGCGCTCTCCAGCATCGATCCGAAGAGATGGCCCGAGGAGCCGGTGCCCCATGAGCCGAATGTCATGCCGTCGCCACGTGTCTTGGCATAGGCGATCAGCTCCTTGAAGTTCTGCACCTTGATCTTCTTGGGCACGACCAGCGCGATGCTGGAGTCGTAGATGACGCTGATGCGTTGCAGGTCGCTGACCTCGTAGGGCAGCTTCTTGAACAGGAACGGATTCAGCAGCTCGAGCGAACTGGTGCCGAACAGGATGGTCTGCCCGTCGGGCGGCGCCGCCTTGAGGGCAATCGTCCCGATCGTGCTGGTGCCGCCGGGGCGGTTGTCGATGAAGAAGGACTGCTTCAGCGTCTGGCTCATCTGCTCCGTGACCAGGCGGGCCATCACGTCGACGATGCCGCCAGCCGCGAACGGCACGATGACCTTGACCGGGCCCGCGGGATAGCGGGCGGCGGCCTGTGCCAGGGCATGCAAGGGGTGGGTGGCGAGCAGGGCAAAGCTGCCCAGCGCCAGCGAGCGGCGTTGGTGGTTCATTGTTGTCTCCGTTCTTTGGTGGGGATGTCGTGCGGCGGACGTCAGCCGCGGTCCAGGAAATTGCCGGCTTGCGAGCCGATCCACTCGCGGCCCGGCTCGAAGGCCACGCCGACCGGGTCTTCGCCGTTCGCGACGGCCTCTGCCTGCTTGCCGAGGAAGCGGCGCAGCATGGCGATGCCGCGGTCGGTGGTGGCCAGGTTCTCTTCGTTGTGCACGGTGATCTCGCCCTGGCTCACCTGGGCTTCGTAGTCGCCTGGAAACTTCTGGTGTTCTTCGTCGGTGAGCTCGCTCCAGGCCTTGCCGTTCATGCGCGACCGGATCTGCGCCAGCGCTCCGGGCGTGTGCACGCGGCCGGCGGTGTAGATGCGGAAGTGGGTGTCGTCCATCGGCAGCACCCAGCCGATCAGCGTGCAGGGGCCATATAGCTCCACGCGCGGGCTCGGCACCACGCGCAGCGTGGGGAGCTGGGCCTCGGTCACGCGGCGGTGCACGCTGCCGTCCTCCAGCCGGCGCAGTTGCGTGCTGCGGATGCCGAGTTCGTAGTATTCGAAGCTGACCTCGGGCATCAAGCCCATCTGCGCGATGAACTGCGCGCCGCTGAACGACCCGTGCAGGATCGGCACGTGATAGGGGTCGACGACGTTCTCGTAGTGCTGGAGCCAGTTGCACGGCACGATGACCGCACCGCCGCTGCCGATGCTGCTGTCGTCGGCTTCCAGCAGCTCGCCTGGCTGCAGGTTCTCGAGCAGTTCCAGTCGCGGCAGCAGCGGCTTGCGATCGAGCGGTCCGAGGTACGCGAAGATCAGTCCGTAGCGTTCCTCCACCGGATACCACGGCTGGCGCACGCGCGCGCAATGGTCGTTGTTGGGTTCGCAGGGCTGGTCCCTGCACTGGCCATCGACGGCAAAGAGCCAGCCGTGATAACAGCAGCGGATGCCTTCGTCCTCGGTGCGGCCGTAGTACAGCGAAGCGCCGCGATGCGCGCAGCGTTCGTGCAGCAGGCCTGCACGGCCCTGGCGGTCACGGAACAGCACGACGTTCTCGCCCAGCACGCGCACGCGGCGCGGGGTATCGCCCGCGTCGCTGGCGACGCCGACGGGGTGCCAGTAGCGGCGCAGCAGTTCGCCCATGGGCGTGCCGCGGCCCACTTCGGTGATGTTGGCCAGATGGCTGGGGCGAGGCAGGTCGTAGGCTGTCTTGATCTTGATCATCGGGGGGTCCTTGGGGAAAGCTGGTCGTCAGAGATCCAGCACGATGCGTTCGCCTGCAGCGCGCGAGCAGCACACCATCAGCGTCCTGCCGGAGGCCCGTTCCTGGGGGCTCAGCACGGCGTCGCGGTGCTCGGGTCTGCCGGCGATGACGCGTGTTTCGCAACTGCCGCAGACGCCGCTGCGGCAGGAGTGCGGCACGTCGATGCCCTGGTCGAGCAGCACGTCGAGGATGCTGCGTTCGGCCGGCACGGCGTAGCTGGCGCCGCTGCGCGCCAGTTCGACCAGGAAGCTGCCGCTCGGCAGCGCATCGGCGGTGGCCGGCGCGGCGAAGTGTTCGACGTGGCAATGCGCGGGCGGCAGTCCGGCCGTGGCGTCGGCAAAGCCGGCCAGCATGCCCGCCGGGCCGCAGCAATAGAACTGCGTGTTCGGCGCGGCATCGGCAACCAGGCGGCGCATGTCCATGGGTGCGCCGGCCTCGTCGTCCACGTGCAGATGCACGCGGGCGCCGTGACGTGTCAGGCGTTCTGCAAAGCCGGCGCGGTCGCGGCTGCGCACGCCGTAGTGAAGCTGCCATTCGCGCGGGGTGCGCGAGAGCGCGTCGGCCATGGAAAGCAGGGGCGTGATGCCGATGCCGCCGCCGATCAGGCAGACCGGTCCGGCGCCTTCGTCCAGCGGGAAGTTGTTGCGGGGGCCGCCGACCCGCAGCGTCTGGCCGGGCCGCAGGTGTTCGTGCACCCAGCGCGAACCGCCGCGCGAGCCCGCATCACGCTGCACGCCGATCCACAGGCGGTCGGGTGCGGCGCGTTCCAGCACCGAATACTGGCGTGCCCCCACGCCCGGGACCTCGATGTCGAGATGGGCGCCGGGCGCCGTGGCGGGCCACGTTCCGCCGTCGGCGCAGACCAGCTCCAGCGACAGGACGTCGCGCGCTTCCAGGCGCATGCAGCGCACCAGGGCCGACTGCACGGTCGGCACCGACCTCGCGGAAGTTGCCTCGAACGGTTGGATGGCATTCACGAGCGCTCCCGGCTGGCGTCGTCGATGAGGTTGCCCAGCAGGCCGTGGAGCCGGCGCGCCAGCTCGAGGTCCAGCGCCAGCGTGGCCGCTGGGGCCACCGCGGCCTGAGAGGCGACCGGCACCGGCCCGGCCTCGACGCCGAGCATTTCGCGCGTGCGTTCGATCAGCTTCTCGACCGCCGAGAACAGCTGCCGCCGCTCTTGCGCGTCCAGCACGGAAAGCCAGCGCTCGTTGCGTTCCAGTGCTTCGGCGTAAATGGATTGGTGCAGCTCCCGGCCTTGCGGCGTCAGGCGCACCGAGATCGCCCGCTGGTCGCTGCTGTCGTCCAGCTTCTCGACGATGCCGCGCTGTACCAGCCGGCCGATGATCTTGCTGGCGTGGCTCTTCTCGATGTCGGATTCCTGGCAGATCTCCTTCAGCGACAGGGCGCCGAAGGTGCCGACGAGGCCGACCACGCGGGCCTCCAGGAGGCGCAGGTCGAAGCGCTCGAGAAAGCGCAACTCGGCATGGCGAGCCGACATGCCGGCCAGCAGGTGGATGCGAAAGGAAGGCAGGGCGCGGAACGTTCCCGGCTGCGGCCGCTTGTCTTCGTGTGTGGGGATCAGTCCGTCCATGTAGTTAACTTGTTAAGTACATGGATTCTAGAATTTATGGTGGTCTATGACAACCAAAAATCCCGATCCGACGGCTGGAATTTAGCTCGGGGAAACCCTGAATTCATACCGTTGAAGGCCGTTCAGTATTGTTTCCATTTCAACCAACTCCAGAGATGTCGCGATGCCATACCGGTCGATGGCGCGCGCGTCCGCATCCACCCCGTGAGCGAGGGGTGTGCGGAAACGACGAAGAAACGTTCGAGCACCGCTCGCACCCCGTGCAGGTCGCAGGGATGGGGCAACGGCGCGCAGAGGCGCCGGTCAGTAAACGCCGTGCGCCGGCGTGGTCGTGGCCGCGGTCGTGGCCGTCGGTGAGGCCGGCGACTTGAACTCGGCCGCAAGCCTGCGTGCGGCCTGGGCCAGCAAGGTGGTGTCGACGCCGACGGCCACGAACAAGGCCCCCATGTCGAGGTAGCTGCGGGCCAGCGCGGGGTCCGCCGTCAGGATGCCGGGTGCCTTGCCGGCCGCGCGCACCCGCGCAATGCCGTCCGCGATCGCGCGTTGCACCGCGGGCTCGCCGGGACGCCCCAGGAATCCCATCGAGGCCGACAGGTCGGACGGCCCGAAGAACACGCCGTCGACACCATCGGTGCGCGCGATGTCGTCCAGCGCGTCCAGCGCCGCCACGGACTCGACCTGCACCAGCACGCACATTTCGTCGTTGGCCCGGTGCAGGTAGTCCGGGATGCCGTTCCAGCGCGACGAACGCGCCAGTGCCGCGCCGACGCCGCGCACGCCTTGCGGCGGATAGCGGGTCGCGGCCACCATGGCAGCTGCCTGGGCCGCCGTCTCCACCATCGGCACCAGGAGCGTCTGGGCGCCGACATCCAGGTACTGCTTGATCAGCGCCGTGTCGCCGATGACCGGCCGCACCACGCTGTGCACGGCATAGGGCGCTGCCGCCTGCAGCTGGCTGAGCACGCTGCGCACGTCGTTCGGCGCGTGTTCGCCGTCGATCAGCAGCCAGTCGAAACCGGCGCCCGCCAGCAGTTCGGTGACATAGGGGTCGGCCAAGCCGACCCAGAGGCCGATCTGCGGCTGCCCGCTCTTCAGCGCCTGCTTGAAGAGGTTGGGTGTGATGTGCATGTGTGTCGTCTCCTCAGACCAGCCGGAAGCTGATGGTGCCCAGCGGGCCGTAGTCCGCATGGAACACGTCGCCGCGCGCGGCGTTCACCGGGCGTGTGAACGAGCCTGCAAGCACGATCTCGCCGGCCTCCAGGTGCTCGTCCCAGGGGGCGAGCTTGTTGGCCAGCCAGGCCACGCCGGTGGCGGGGTGGTTCAGCACGGCGGCGGCGACACCCGACTCCTCGATCACGCCGTTCTTGTAGAGCAGTGCGCTGACCCAGCGCGGGTCGACCGCGTCGGGCTTGACCGGCCGGCCGCCCAGCACGATGCCGGCGTTGGCGGCGTTGTCGGAGATCGTGTCGAAGACCTTGCGCATGGCCTTGGTGTGGCGGTCGAACTGCTCGATGCGCGCGTCGATGATTTCGATGGCGGGTACCACATAGTCGGTGGCTGCCAGCACGTCCGTCAGCCGCACGTTCGGGCCCTTGAGCGGCCTGGCGAGGATGAAGGCCAGCTCGACCTCGATGCGTGGGGCAATGAAGCGCTGGAAGGGAATGTCGCTGCCGGTCTCGAACAGCATGTCGTCCAGCAGGGTGCCGTAGTCGGGCTCGGTGATCTGGCTGGCCTGCTGCATGGCACGCGAGGTCAGCCCGATCTTGTGGCCGATGACGCTGCGGCCTTCGGCGCGCTTGAGCCGGACCCAGGCGCGCGAGATCGCGTAGCCGTCCTCGATGGTCATGCCGGGATGGCGCTTGGAGAAGTGCTCGACCTGCACGCGCGAGCTTTCGCTCGCATGCAGCTCGGCGGCCAGGTGTTCGATGCGTTCGTCGGAAAGCATGGGCTCTAGTTCTTGTTGAAGAGGGGATGGAGGTTGCTGTGCTTGCCGTCGTACACCTGGCCCGGGCTTTCGTCGATCTGCAGCGTGCAGCCGATGAGCTGCTGCGCGAACAGCGGTGCCAGGTGGTCGCGTGTGGTGGCAAGCAGCGCATCGCCCGCGGCCTGCTGCACGGCAGCGGGCCGGCCCGCGCCCATGCGCAGGTTCAGGTACATGAAGGCGTAGTCGGCCTTGCCGTCGGCAACGGCGCTGTGCGCCGCGGGGTACGCCAGCACGCGTGTGCCGCCGGTCGGGAAAACCTGCCGGCCCTGATCGTCGCGCTGGGCCAGCATGGTGTCGGCCAGGCTGCGGCACAGCGCCGACATGTCGGTGCGGCCTTCGAGGTTCGGCGTGTAGAGGATGACGAGATGGGGCATGGGTCAAAGGCGCGATACGGCCTGGAAGCCTTCGGCGCCGGAAGCCTGCGCCTTGGGTATGGCATGGCCGTCCTGCGGTGTCACCGGCAGCACGGCGTTGATCTGCCCCGTGCCCGAGGACCCGAAGTACGGCGTGACGACCTCGGCCCGGCCGTCGTAGGCAGACCAGCCGAGTGCGCCGACCAGCATGGCCGTGTCGTGCATGAAGCCTTCGCCATGGCCCTTGACCGCGTACTCCGGGAGCATGGTGCAGAAGTCGGCCCATTCGGCGTTCTCCCACATGCGCACGATGTCGTGGTCCATGCGCTCCAGCAAGGGGCTCCACAGGCGATCGGAATACTGGGGCGCCAGACCGTTCTGCGCGAAGCGGTGCGACATCGAGCCACTGGCCAGGAAGGCCACGGTCCCGTCGTAGTGGTCCTCGACCGCGCGCCGCATGGCCCAGCCGAGGCGCGCACTGTCGTTGAGGTAGTGGCTGGTGCACAGCGCGGACACGCAGATCGCCTTGAAGTGCAGGTCCTCGTTCATGTAGCGCATCGGCACCAGGGTCCCGTATTCGGGGCCCAGCGTGGTGCTGTCGTGGGCGAGGGTCTCCACGCCCCAGTCGTTGCAGGACTGCGCCAGCAGTCGGCCCAGCGCCGCATTGCCCGGCATCTCGAAGGGCATGTTGCTGATGAAGTGCGGCAGTTCGTTGCTGGTGTACACGCCCTTGAAATGCGGCGCGCAGTTCAGGTGGTAGCTGGCGTTGACCAGCCAGTGCGTGTCGAACACGACGATGGTGTCCACGCCCAGTGCGCGGCAGCGCCGTCCGATGTCCTTGAGGCCGTCGATGGCGGCCTGGCGGGAGCCCTTGCGGGGGCCGTCCAGCTCGCTGAGGTACAGCGAGGGGACATGCGTGATCTTGGCTGCGAGTGCGAGCTTGCCCATGGCGATGCCTCCCGGTTCAGATGTCGAGCTGAATGTTGGCCTTGTGCGCGATCTCCGCGTACTTGGCGATCTCGCTGCGTATGAAGGCGGCGAACTGCTCGGGCGTGCCCGACAGCGAGGCGATGCCGCCCTGCGCGAACGACTGCGCGATCGAGGCACTGGCCAGCGCCTTGTTGATCTCCTCGTTCATGCGGCGGACCACGGCGTCCGGTGTGGCGCCGGGGGCCAGCAGGCCGTTCCACGAGTTCGACTCGATGGCGGCGCCCTGCTCGGCAAGGGTCGGGATGTTGGGTGCGTAGACCGACCGTCGGGTCGTGGCCATGCCGAGCGCGACCAGCTTGCCGGACTGGATGTAGCCGCGGAACTCGGGCCAGTTGCCGAACATCACGGTGACCTCCCCGCCCAGCAGGTCGGTGAGCGCCGGGCCCTGGCCCTTGTACGGCACGTGCACCAGGTCGATGCCGAGCTTCTGCTTGAGCAATTCGCCCGAGAGGTGCGCCGACGTTCCGTTGCCGAAGGACGCATAGCTCAAGGCGCCCGAGCGAGCCTTCTCGCGCAGGTCCGCCAGCGAGTGCAGGCCGCTGGCCGGATTCGTGGCCAGCACGTGCTCGGACATGCCCATGAGCGCCACCGGCCGCAGGTCCTTGAGCGTGTCGTAGGGCAGCCTGTGCACCAGGGTCTGGTTGGCCGCAAAGCTGTTGGCGACGGTCACGAAGCTGGTGCCGTCCGGTGCGGACTTGGCCACCGCGTCGACGCCGATCACGGTGCCCGCGCCCGGCTTGTTCTCGACCACCACGGGCTGGCCCAGCGTCCCGGCGACGGTCGTCATGACCAGCCGGGTCACGATGTCGGTCGTGCCGCCGGGCGGGAACGGCACGACGACGCGTATCGGCCGCTTCGGCCAGGCGGTCTGGGCGCGCGCCAGCCAGGGCGCGACCGCGACGGCGGTGCCGGCGCCGAGTACGGCGCGGCGGTTCATTGCTCGCATGGTTTGTCTCTGTTGTTGTGGATGTCGGTCGGCGGGCTCAGACGCCCCAGTGCGGGATGTGGTGCGAGCCCATGGACACCGCCACGTTCTTCGGCTCGCAGAACACCTCGTAGCTCCAGGTGCCGCCCTCGCGGCCGGTGCCGCTGGCCTTGGTGCCGCCGAAGGGCTGGCGCAGGTCGCGCACGTTCTGGCTGTTGACGAAGCACATGCCCGCTTCGACGGCCGCGGCCACACGGTGCGCACGGCCGATGTTCTCGGTCCACACGTAGCTGCTCAGGCCGTACTGGATGTCGTTGGCGAGCTCGATGGCGTGTGCCTCGTCCCTGAACGGAATCAGGCAGGCCACCGGGCCGAAGATCTCTTCCTGCGCGATCTTCATGCGGTTGTCGACGTCCGCGAACACCGTGGGCGCCACGTAGTTGCCATTCTTCACGCGGTCGGGCAGGTTCGACGGCGTCTCGAGTCCGCCGCACAGCAGCGTCGCGCCTTCCTTCGGCCCCAGTTCGATGTAGCTGCGCACCTTGGCCAGATGGCCTTGCGAGATCATCGGACCGACGATCGTCTTCTCGTCCAGCGGGTCGCCCACGGTGATCCGCTTGGCACGTTCGACGAACTTCGCCACGAAGTCGGCATAGATCGACTTCTGTACCAGGATGCGGCTGCCGGCCGTGCAGCGCTCGCCGTTGTTGCTGAAGATCATGAAGACGGCTGCATCGAGTGCACGGTCGAGGTCGGCGTCCTCGAAGATCACGAAAGGGCTCTTGCCGCCCAGTTCCATGCTGAACTTCTTCAGGCCCGCTGCCTGCACGATGCGATTGCCCGTCGCAGTGGACCCGGTGAAAGAGATGGCGCGCACGTCGGGATGCGCGACCAGCGGCTCGCCGGCTTCCTTGCCATAGCCGTGCACGAGGTTCAGCACGCCCGGGGGGATGCCGGCCTCGAGCGCCAGTTCGCCCAGACGCGCGGCGCTCAGCGGCGACAGCTCGCTCATCTTCAGCACGGCCGTGTTGCCGAAGGCCAGGCAGGGTGCGACCTTCCAGGTCGCGGTCATGAAGGGCACGTTCCATGGGCTGATCAGCGCACACACGCCCACCGGATGGAACAGCGTGTAGTTCAGATGCGTGGGCGTCGGATAGGTGTGGCCGTCGACGCGCGTGCACATCTCGGCGAAGTAATAGAAGTTGTCGGCCGCGCGCGGCACCAGTTGCTTGCCGGTCTGCGCGATGACCTGGCCGCAGTCGTTGGTTTCCGTCCGGGCGATCTCGGGCACGTTCTGCGCGATGAGATCGCCGAGCCTGCGGATCAGCCTGGCGCGTTCGGGCGCGGGCATTCCGGCCCATTTGGGAAAGGCGTCCCTGGCCGCCGCGACGGCGGCATTCACTTCCTGCGCGCCGCCGCTGGCGACTTCGGCCAGCACTTCCTGCGTGGCCGGGTTGACGGTCTCGAAGTAGTCGCGACCGGCGACTCGCTTGCCGTTGATGAGATGGTCGATCTTCATGGAGTGTTTCGGGGTTCAGTCGAGAGTGATGTTGCGGGACTTGATCAGCGCATGCCACTTGGTGCGTTCCGCCTCGGTGTAGCGCTGCAGTTGATCGGCATCGGCCGGGAGCGCCTCCCAGCCGGCGTCGTAGAGCTTCTGACGCACGCCGGCGTCGCCCAGCGCTGCGAGCAGCTCGGTGCCCAGCCGGGCCTGGATGTCCTTGGGCGTGGCGGCCGGGACCACCACGCCCTGCCAGGTGTAGGCCTCGACCTGGGCGAAGCCGAGTTCCCTGGCGGTCGGGACGTTCGGCAGCTGGGGCACGCGTTCTGCGGACATGGCCAGCAGCGGCACCACCTTGCCGGCCTTGACCGCGCTGATGCCGCTCGGGAGATCCAGCATCATCAAGGCGATCTGGCCACCCATCAGGTCCTGCAGGGCCGGTGCGCCGCCCTTGTACGGAATGTGTGCGAGCGAGACACCCGCCTCGCGCTGGAACAGTTCCAGCGCCAGATGGTGCGGGCTGCCGGTACCGGCCGTGGCGATGTTCCATTTGCCCGGCTCGGCCCTGAGCCGTGCGATCAGCGTGGCCGCGTCGGTGACGCCGGCGTTGTGTGCGGCCGTGATGATGAGCGGCGAGCGGCCCATCATGCCGATCGGCGCGAAGTCCCTGGCCGGGTCGTAAGGCAGCTTCTTGTAGAGCGCCTGGTTGTAGACCAGCACGCCGTTGTCGGCGGAGAACAGGTTGTAGCCGTCGCCAGCGGAACGGGCCACGTTCTCCGACGCGATGATCGCGCCCGCGCCGGGGCGGTTGTCCACCAGCACCGGCTGGCCGATCTGCTGCGACAGCCGTGCGCTGACGGTGCGCGCGAGGAAGTCGGTCCCGCCGCCGGCGGGATAGCCGACGACCCATCGGAGTGGCCTGCTGGGATAGGTCTGCGCGTACGCGGCGGTCGCACCGAGGCCGATGGCGGCGGCGAGCGCCAGGGCGCTGCGGCGGGTGAGGGTCTGCATGGTCATGTCTCCTGTCTTTGTTGTGGATGAGGTGGCGCTGCGGCTCAGGGCGTGCCGACGATGGTGTTGACGAGCCGGCCGATGCCGTCGATCTCCGTCACGACTTCGTCGCCGACCTTGCAGTCGGCCACGCCGTGCGGCGTGCCGGTCAGGATCAGGTCGCCCGGATTCAGCGTCATGAAGCTCGACAGGTAGGCGATCAGTTCGCCGATGTTCAGGAGCATGTCGCGCGTCGAGCCTTCCTGCGTCAAGGTGCCGTTGACCCAGCTGCGCAACCGCAGGTCCATCGGGTCGGGGACGTCCGCCGCGTCGACGATCCAGGGCCCGACGGGCGTACAGGCGTCGCGGTTCTTCACGCGCAGGTTGGGCCGGTAGTAGTTCTCCAGGTAGTCCCGGATCGCGTAGTCGTTGGCGACGCAGTAGCCTGCGACCACCTCGCCGGCGCGTTCGGGTGCGACGTCGCGGCAGCGCTGGCCGATGACGACACCCAGCTCGCATTCGTAATGCATGAAGCCCACGTCCGGCGGGCGATAGCTGGTGCCGCGATGGCCCGTCAGCGCGTTGGGGCCCTTCAGGAACACCAGCGGCTCTTCCGGCGCCTTGTTGAAGGCCAGCTCCTTGACGTGATCGGCGTAGTTCAGGCCCAGCGCGAAGACGGTGCCGAAGACGGCCGGCGGCAGCCAGTGCACATCGGTTTCCGGCAGCAGCCGGCCGTCCGGCAATGCCACGGCGCCATCGCGTTCGACCACGTCGAGCACCCGGCCCTGTTGAAGGATGCGACCGCGCTTCATGCCAAGTCCTTCCGGGGTTCTTCCAGTTCCACGCGGTACGAAAGGCTGCCCAGCCCGACCACCTCGATGCGCACCGCATCGCCCGCAACCGCCAGTGCCGCGTCATCGGCGGCACCGAGCAGCAGTACGTCGCCGGCCTCCAGCGTCATGAATTCGGTGACGTCGGCCAGCAGTTGTGCCGCCGGACGCACCAGGTCCGCAAAGCCGCGGCGGTGGACCTCCGCACCGTTGACGAAGGTCACGGCTTGCGAGCGCGCAATGTCGAAGCCCGCAGCCATGCGCACCGGTTCGCCCATCGGCAGGAAGCCGTCGCGGCAGCGTTGCTGCATGGCCGGGCGGTACACGCTGGCATGCGGCAGCGACAGGTCGCTGACGATGCGGCAGCCCGCGACGTGATCCATCGCGTCTTCGACGCGGACGCGCGTCGCACGCTTGCCGATCACCAGGCCCAGGGTCGCATGGATCTGCACCTCGCCGGGAGCGGCCGGTATGCGCACCGTCGCACCCTCGCCGGCGTGGGTGTTGCGCGGCTTGATGTACAGCACCGGCGCCCGAGGCGGCGCGCGGTAGGGAGGCTCCTGGAATGCGGCCTGCATGCGCTCCTGCGTGGCGCGCTCGTTGAGCAGCACGCCGTACACCGTCGTGCATGCAGTCAACGTTGTCTCCGTTGGGATGTCTGCGTTCATGTCGTTCATGTAGTTAACATGACAACTATATCGAACGGTTTTCGAAAGTCAATTGCCTCGCCGGACGAGGGCAGGCAGCGGTCCGTAGAATTGTTCTCCGCTGTCACTCACCAGGTTGCCCATCTTGCCGCTGGCCACGAATCCCGACCCGTTGCGCGCGTTCTCGCGATCCTTGCCCATGGCTTTGCTGCGCGCACGTGAATCGGTGATGGCGCGCTTTCGTCCCATGCTGCGCGCCCATGGACTGACCGAGCAGAAGTGGCGTGTCTTGCGTGCGCTGGCTGCCACGCGCAACAAGCTGCGGCCGATCGAGCTGTCGCAGATGACCTGCATCAGCATGCCCAGCCTGTCGCGTCTGCTGAAGTCCTTGCAGCTGCTGGAGCTGGTGGAGAACAGCCCGCATGCGAGCGACCTGCGCAGCATGGAACTGACCCTCACGGCCTCTGGCCGCGCACTGGTGCGGAAGGTGGCGCCGCACTCCGAGCAGATCTACGTGGAAATTGCAGAACTGGTCGGCGCCGACGAGATCGACGCGGTCTATGCGCTCTGCGAACGCGTCGAGATGCGGCTCGGCCTGGTCGAGGGTGAGGGCGCGAGCGATGAATAGCCAGCCGTCGAGGTGACGCTGCGCTCCGGGGCTTGCCGCCCCGGGTGAAGAAGGGCCGTCAGGTGCCGAAGTGCCCGACGCCCTCGGTGGCCGCTGCCGCGGCGATGCCGCGCAGCACGTCGCCAACCACGATCACGGCCGGGCTCGCCAGCCCCGCAGCGGCGATGTCCTGCTGCAGCTGACCGAGCGTCGTCACGGCGTGGCGCTGGTGCGGCAGGCTTGCGTGCTGCACCACCGCGACCGGCGTCGATGCGGGCAGTCCGTGCAGCAGTTCGCGCTGGATGTGGGCCGCGCCCGAGACGCCCATGTAGATCACGAGCGTGAGCCGCGCGTGGTGCACGGCCGCGGCGAGTGCGCGCCAGTCGGTCGGGTCCGACGCAGCGGCCGCGCCGGTCTTCGCGTGGCCGGTGACGAACACCACGCCTTGCGCATGATCGCGATGCGTCAGCGGCACGCCCAGTGCGGTCACGGCGGCCAGGCCGGCCGTGATGCCGTTGACCACGGCGACCTCGATGCCCGCTTCGCGCAGATGCTCGACCTCTTCGCCGCCACGGCCGAAGATGAACGGGTCGCCGCCCTTGAGCCGGACCACCGTCTCGCCTTCGCGCACGGCGGTGATCATCAGCTTCTCGATGAAGGATTGCGGCGTGCTCTTGCAGCCGCCGCGCTTGCCGACGTGCACGATGCGGGCACCGGGTTGCGCGTGGCCGAGCACGGCCTCGTTGACGAGGTCGTCGACGAACAGCACGGTGGCCGCCCGGATTGCCTTGACGGCCTTGAGCGTCAGCAGTTCCGGGTCGCCGGGGCCGGCGCCGACCAGCGTGCAGCTGCCTTGGAATGAAGGGTTGTTCATGCGTGGGTTGCCAATGTTCGGATGTGGTCGACCTGGCGCGCGATCGCGTCGGGCAGCGGCGCGTCGCCGGCCAGCACGCGGCGCGTGTAGGCCACCGTGGTGTCGAGATCGATCTCGGTCGGCAGGCCCGGCACTTCCGACAGCGTGCCGGGCTGCTGTGCCTGCAGCGTGCTGCGCGTGCCGCGCACGAAGCCGTCGATCTGCGCGGTGCGGCGCGGGTCCGACACCACTTCGCCTTCGAGGCCGCGCGAGAGCAGGGCGGTGGTCTGCATCAGCTCGAAGGTCGCGGCCATCGAGGTCGCATATTCGGGATGCGTGTAGCTGGCGACCACCACGTTCGGGCCGTCCGCCGGCTGCATCAGCTTGACCACGCTGTGGCCCGGATTGCGCAGGCCCACCACGCGGCGAACGTCGAGCAGGCGCTTCAGCCCCGCATGCAGGAGTTCGGTCGGTGCGAAGACGACTTCGCCGGGTGCGACGGCGCGCACGGCCGTCAGGGCATCGACGCCCATGGCGGCCAGCACGCTGGACGCCAGCACGCGGGTCGATTCGGTCGCCGCGCCGTGCACCAGCACCGGCAGGCCTTCGCGCGCCAGCAGCAGCGCCAGCAGCGGCGTGAGCACCGGCAGCTTGCGCGCGCCGTTGTAGCTGGGCAGCACGACCAGCGGCCGCTCACCTGCCGGAAAGCGTGCGAGCCGGGCATGCGTGGCGTCGAGAAAGCCGGCCATTTCTTCCGGCGTCTCGCCCTTGATGCGCATGGCGAGGCAGAAGGCGCCGATCTCGAGGTCGGTCACGCTGCCGTCCAGCACCTGTCCGAACAGATCGGCGGCCTGTTCGCGCGCGAGCGGGCGTGCGCCGCGCGCGCCGCGGCCGATTTCCTTGATGTAGTGGCTGATTCCCATGGGTGCCGGGATTGTCCCGCAAGCCTTATGCCCCCGGACGGCCTTGCTTATGCCGAATACGCCGGGTGTCGCCACGCGCAACGCCGCCGCTTCGGCGCTCACGGCGCGGCCTCCACCTGTTCCACCCGTTCCGATGCCGACGCCGGGGTGTCGCGCACCCTGCGCCGCAGTTCCGGAATGCAGGACCCGCAGTTGGTCCCGCAGCGCAGCGCGCCCTGCAGCGCAGCCAGACGCTGGTCGTCGCTGCCGCTGCATTGCGGCAGTCGGGCGGCGATGTCGACGTCGGTCACGCCGAAGCAGCTGCACACGGTCTTGCCGCGCGACGCAACGCCGGCCGGCGCCGTCGCGCCCGGCCGCAGCAACTGGCGGCCGAAGGCCTGCGCCGGCAACTGGTCCTGCAACAGCGCTTTGATCCAGGCTTCGGCGCGGGTGTCGCCGGCCAGCAGGAAGCCTTCGAGCCGAGCCTCGTCGCCGGCACGCACCAGCCGCATCGCGCGGCGTTGCCCGTGGCGTGGATCGGCGTAGCGCAGCGTGTCGGGACTGTCGAGCGCGAGCAGCGATTCGATGCGCGCCAGCAGCGCGTCGGCGGGCGGTGCGTGGCCGGCCGCGCGGAACAGCACGCCGTTGCGCTCCACCGCGCCTGCCTGCAGCGCACCGCCGGCACCGAAGGGCACGCAGTTCGCGAAGGCGAATTCGGGCATCAGCCGGCGCAGCGCGCCGAGCACGTCGAGCACCTGTCCGGCAGGCAGCCAGGCCACGGCCAGCAGCGACCAGGGAAGCTCCGCCTTCGCGATCCGCACGGCCGCGTGCTTGAGTTCCGGCTGCTTCGAGTCGGGGCAGAAGGCCGGCGTGGTCAGCGCATTGACGCCCGCGAGACGCTGGCCATCGCTGGATCGACCGCTCAGGTATTCCTCGCCCCAGTGCATCGGGATGAAGGCCTGGCTCATGCCGACTTCGGTGCTGCCCTGCGCGGGCAGCACCAGGCTGCCGCGGCGCGAACTGACCTGCACCAGATCGCCGTTCTGGATCTGGCGGCGCGCCATGTCCTGCGGATGCATCTGCACGGCCGGTTCCGGCACGTGGCCGAACAGCCGGCCCAGCGTGCCGGTGCGGCTCATGCCGTGCCACTGGTCACGCAGCCGGCCGGTGTTCAGCGAGAACGGGAAGCGCGCCTCGCGGGCTTCGGCCACCGGCTTGTAGGCGGCGTCGAAGAAGCGGGCGCGGCCGTCGGGTGTAGGGAACACACCGTCTTCGTAGAGCCGCGCGCGGCCGGCGCTGCGGCCTTCGGGCAGCGGCCATTGCTGCGGGCCCAGCGCGTCGAGCATCGGCCAGCTCAGGCCGGTGATGTCGAGGTCGCGCCCGCGGGTGCTTTCGCGATGCTCGGTCCAGATGGCCTCGGCACCGGCGGCCGTGTCGGCCTCGTACGGGAACAGCGTGGTGCGTGCGCGTGCCGGCAGCCGGGCTTCGAGTCGCCTGGCGAAGTCGACCACGGCCGACCAGTCGTGCCGCGCTGCGCCGGGCGCCGGCACGGCCGGCCGCACGCGCGAGATGCGCCGCTCGCTGTTGGTCACGGTGCCGATCTTCTCGCCCCAGGTGGTGGCGGGCAGCAGCAGGTCGGCGTACTGGCAGGTGGCCGTCGTAGCGAAGGCCTCCTGCACTACGACGAGTTCGCAGCGTTCCAGTGCGCGCCGCACCGTGGCCTGGTCGGGCATCGACTGCGCGGGGTTCGTGCACGAGATCCACAGCGCGCGGATCTCGCCGTCCGCCGCGGCCTGGAACATCTCGACGGCGGTCTTGCCGGGCGCGGCCGGCACCTCGTGTCCTTCGCTCAAGCCCCACAGTGCCGCGACTTCGGCGCGGTGCGCGGGGTTGGCGAGATCGCGGTGCGCGCCGAGCAGGTTGGCCATGCCGCCGACCTCGCGGCCACCCATGGCGTTGGGCTGCCCGGTCAGCGAGAACGGGCCGGCGCCCGGTCGGCCGATCTGTGCGGTCGCCAGGTGCAGGTTGACGAGCGACGCGTTCTTGGCGGTGCCCGACGACGACTGGTTCAGCCCCTGGCAATACAGGCTCAGCGTGGCGGCCGAGGTCGCGAACAGGCGTGTGGCCTCGAGCAGCGCGGCCGGCTCGATGCCGCAGATCTGCGCCACGCGGTCGGGCGTGCAGTCGCGCACCGTGGCCTTCAGCGCGTCGAAGCCGGTGGTGTGCGCCGCGATGTAGGCGGGATCGGTCCAGCCTTCCCACAGCATCAGGTGCAGCATGCCGTGGAACAGCATGACGTCGGTGCCGGGCTGGATGGCGAGGTGCAGGTCGGCGATCTCGCAGGTGTCGGTGCGGCGCGGGTCGACCACCACGATCTTCATCGCCGGGTTGTCGCGCTTCGCGTCCTCGATGCGCCGGAACAGGATCGGGTGCGCCCACGCGGTGTTGCTGCCCACGATGAACAGGCACTGCGCATGCTTGAAGTCGTCGTAGCAGGCGGGTGGCGCGTCGGCCCCCAATGTCTTCTTGTAGCCGGCCACCGCGCTGCTCATGCACAGGCGCGAGTTGGTGTCGATGTTGTTGGTGCCGATCAGGCCCTTGGCCAGCTTGTTGAAGACGTAGTAGTCCTCGGTCAGCAACTGGCCGGAGATGTAGAAGCCGACCGCGTCGGGGCCGTGGTCGCGCACGACCTGGGCGAACTTGTGCGTGGCCGTGTCGAGCGCTTCGTCCCAGGTGATGGCCGCAGGTGCCGCGCCGCGTTCCGCACGCCGCATCGGCTGCAGCAGGCGCGTCTGCATCGTGACCTCGGCCGTCGCCGTGAGATGCAGCGTCGAGCCCTTGGTGCAGAGCCGGCCGAAGTTCGCGGGATGCGCGGGGTCTCCGCGCACGCCGGTGATCCGGGCGCCATCGGATTCGATGATCACGCCGCAGCCGACGCCGCAGTAGGGGCAGGTGGACCTGGTTTCCTGCATCACCGGCCTTGTTCAGGCACCGTGCGGCGCCTGCACGCCGAAGCTCTCGTCGCCCAGCGCACCGGCCGTCGCCGCGCCGGACCCTGCGCGCGGCGCTTCGAGGTCGATGGCGTGCGTGGCGAGTTCGCGCGCGTCGAGCAGCACTTGCCCGCCGTCGACCTTGCAGGCGAACTTCGGTGTGCAGCCCTCGTCGGGCGACTTGGCGCAGCCGTCGTCCAGTCCGATGGTCCAGTTGTGCAGCGGGCAGGCCACGCTGGTGCCGAACACGATGCCTTGCGACAGCGGGCCGCCCTTGTGCGGGCAGCGGTCGAGCAGCGCAAAGACCTCGTCCTGGCTGTTGCGGAACACCGCGACGGCCACGCCGACCGGGCGTGCCACGCGGCGCGAGCCCAGCACGGGTATGTCATCGACGCGGCAGATGGGCGTCCATTCGTTCATGTTCATCTCCTTGGGCGGATTCAGGCCGTCTGCGGCTGTGCATGGATGGGAATGACGCGGGCACCGGATTCCAGCGCCGCCACCGGCGTGAACTGGCGCACGTCGACCGACGCCTGCACCGACTCGAACCATGGATCGGGTTCGCCGTCGAGCGCGAACTGCAGGCGCTCCCACAGCGCCTTGCGGCCTTCCGCGTCCTCCAGGATCCGCTTCTTCACGTGGTCGAGTCCGACGCGGCCGATGTAGTGCACGGTGCGCTCGAGGTACCAGCCTTCGGTGCGGTACAGCTCGAGGAACGCGCCGCTGTACTCCAGCACCTCCGCGGCCGTCTTCACCTTCACGAGGAACTGCGCCACCTCGGTCTTGATGCCGCCGTTGCCACCCACGTACAGCTCCCAGCCCGAGTCGACACCGATCACGCCGACGTCCTTGATGCCGGCCTCGGCGCAGTTGCGCGGGCAGCCGCTGACCGCGAGCTTCACCTTGTGCGGCGAATACATCGCCCACAGCGCGCGTTCCAGGTCCTTGCCCATCTGTGTGCTGTCCTGCGTACCGAAGCGGCACCACTCGGAGCCCACGCAGGTCTTCACCGTGCGCAGCGACTTGCCGTACGCGAAACCCGAGGGCATGCCGATGTCCTTCCAGACGTTCTGCAGGTCTTCCTTCTTCACGCCCAGCAGGTCGATGCGCTGGCCGCCGGTGACCTTGACCGTCGGGATCTTGTACTTGTCGGCCGCGTCGGCGATGCGGCGCAACTCGTCCGGCGTGGTGTGGCCGCCCCACATGCGCGGCACGACCGAGTAGGTGCCGTCCTTCTGGATGTTCGCGTGGCTGCGTTCGTTGATGAAGCGGCTCTGCGGATCGTCCCTGGCCTCTTTCGGCCAGGTGCTGATCAGGTAGTAGTTGATGGCCGGGCGGCAGGTCGCGCAGCCGTTGGGTGTGCGCCAGCCGAGGCCGTGGTAGACCGCGTCGTGCGTCAGGTATTTCTGCGTGCGGATCGCCTCGCGCACGTCCTGGTGGTTGGCGTCGGTGCAGCCGCAGATGGCCTTCTTCTTCGGCGTGGCCGAGTAGTCGCCGCCGGCCGTGAACATCAGGATCTGCTCGACCAGTCCGGTGCACGAGCCGCAGCTCGCGCTCGCCTTGGTGTGCTTCTTCACCTCGTCCAGCGTAAACAGGCCTTTCTCCTTGATCGCCTTGCAGATCGTGCCCTTGTTGACGCCGTTGCAGCCGCAGACCTCGGCGTCGTCGGGCATGCTGGCGGCCTTGCTGTGGCCCTCGTGGCCGGTGTCGCCGATGTTCGATTCGCCGAACATCAGCTTGTCGCGGATGTCGTGCACGCTGCGGCCGTCGCGCAGCAGCTTGAAGTACCAGCTGCCGTCGACCGTGTCGCCGTACAGGCAGGCGCCGATCAGCTTGTCGTCCTTGATCACCAGCTTCTTGTAGACGCCGCCGAAGGGGTCGCTCATCACGATCTCCTCGGTGCCTTCGCCGCCCATGAAGTCGCCGGCCGAGAACAGGTCGATGCCCGTGACCTTGAGCTTGGTGGACGTGAGCGAGCCCATGTAGCGGCTGTAGCCCATCTCCGCCAGATGATTGGCGGCCACCTTGGCCTGCTCGAACAGCGGCGCGACCAGGCCGTAGGCGATGCCGCGGTGCGCCGCACATTCGCCGACGGCGTAGACGCGTGCGTCGGTCACGGTCTGCAGCGTGTCGGTGACCACGATGCCGCGATTGCAATGCAGCCGCATCGATTCGGCGAGCTTCACGTTCGGCCGGATGCCGACGGCCATCACGACCAGGTCGGCCTGTTCTTCGGTGCCGTCCTTGAAGCGGATCGCCGCCACGCGGCCATCGGCGTTGCCGACCAGTTCCTGCGTGTGGGCGTTGAGCCGGAACTTCAGGCCGCGGTCTTCCAGCGACTTGCGCAGCAGGCCGCCGGCGACATCGTCCAGCTGGCGCTCCATCAGCCAGGCGTTGACGTGCACCACCGTCACGCTCATGCCGCGCAGCATCAGGCCGTTGGCGGCCTCGAGGCCGAGCAGCCCGCCGCCGATCACGACCGCGTGCCGGTGCGTCTTCGCGGTCTCGATCATGGCCTGCGTGTCGGCGATGTCGCGGTAGGCGATCACGCCGGCCAGGTCCTTGCCGGGCACGGGCAGCATGAACGGGTCGGAGCCGGTGCACAGCAGCAGGCGGTCGTAGGGCGCTTCGGTGCCGTCGTCCGCGCGGACGATGCGCTTCACGCGGTCGACCTCGACCACCTTGCGTCCGGCGTGCACCGTGATGCCGTTCTCTTCGTACCACGACCAGGGGTTGAGCACGATCTCGTCGATCGTCTGCTCGCCCGCCAGCACCGGCGACAGCAGGATGCGGTTGTAGTTGGGGTGCGGCTCGGCGCCAAACACCGTGATGTCGTAGAGCTCGGGGTCGATCTTCAGCAGCTCTTCGAGCGTGCGGACGCCGGCCATTCCGTTGCCGACGAGCACCAGTTTCTGCTTCTTCACGCGCATGTCCATGGCGGTTCTCCGTGGGGCTGTCCCGAAAACAAAAAAGGCGTCCGCATGGAGCCGCCCAGCCGAAGCTGAACAGTCATGCGGACGCCTTTGTCCTGAAGCCAGCGGCGACGCCTTTGCCGTCACTGACCTTGTCTTCGTTGAAGCAATCCCTATGCCAAGGAAAAGCGCCCTGTATGCAGGTTTTCGCGGGCTTCCGGTGCGGATCCGGGGGCCATCGGCGCGCTGCTGCGTCGCGATGGTGCGCAACGGCGGGCGCCGCTGCGTCAGATGGTGCGGTGCAACGCGCAGCGATGCGCGTTGAACCTGGCTGGAGTTACTTGCCCGCGCCCGGTAGCGCGTAGGCGATCACGAAGTCGCCGCGGTCCGGCGACTGGCGTGCGCCGCCGGCGCTGATCAGCACGTACTGCTTGCCCGTCTTGGGCGACACGTACGTCATCGGGCCGCCCTGGCTGCCGACCGGCAGGCGCGCCTTCCAGACTTCCTTGCCGCTCGCGCTGTCGAAAGCGCGCAGGTAGAAGTCCTGCGTGCCGGCGAAGAACACCAGGCCCGACTGTGTAGCCAGCGAGGGCCCGAGCGTCGGCATGCCGATCGGGATCGGCAGGTGCATGCGGATGCCGAGCGGGCCGGTGTCCTGCACCGTGCCGACCGGCACCTGCCAGACCAGCTTGCGGGTCTTCAGGTCGATGGCCGACATCGTGCCGAAGGGCGGCGCCTGGCAGGGGATGCCCAGTTGCGACAGGAAGCGCTGGCGCATCGCGCCGTACGGCGTGCCGTCCTGCGGCACGGCGCCCATTTCGATGCCGCTGGCGTTCTTCGGCATCTTGTCGCGCGGGATCATGTAGTTGGCCAGGCCCAGGCGCATGTCGTTGATGAACATGTAGCCGATGGTCGGGTCGACCGACACGCTGCCCCAGTTCATGCCGCCGAGCGAGCCCGGCATCTGCAGCGCATGGTCCAGGCCCGGCGGCGTGTACACGCCTTCGCTGCGCATGCCCTTGAAGCTGATGCGGCAGAGCAGGGCGTCGAAGGGCGTCGCTCCCCACATGTCGGACTCGACCAGCGTCGTGTTGCCGATCGACGGCATGCCGACCGAGAAGGGCTGCGTCGGCGAATAGCGTTCACCCGGCAGCTTGCCTTGCGGCACCGGCTTCTCCTGCACTTCCGCGATCGGCGTGCCGGTCTCGCGGTTGAGCATGAAGATCTCGCCCTGCTTGGTCGTCTGGATCAACGCGGGCTGCGTGCCGCCCTGGCCGTTCGGCACGTCGTAGAGCAGCGGTTGCGCGGGCAGGTCGAAGTCCCACAGGTCGTGGTGGGTGGTCTGGAAGTGCCAGCGCACGCGGCCGGTCTTGCCTTCGACGGCGACGATCGACGAGCTGTACTTGTCTTCTTCCGCGGTACGGTGGCCACCGAAGAAGTCGGGCGTGGTGTTGCCCGTCGGCAGGTAGACCAGGTCGAGCTTCGGGTCGTAGGCCATCGCGGCCCAGACGTTGGGCGAGCCGCGCGTGTAGGTCTGGCCGGGTGGCGGCAGCCTGGTGATGGCCGGGTTGCCCGAGTCCCAGGCCCAGGCGAGTTCGCCGGTGATCACGTCGAAGGCGCGGACCACGCCGGGCGGCTCGTCGACCGACCAGTTGTCGGCCACGCGGCCACCGACGATCACCATGTGGCCGGCGATCAGCGGCGTCGAGGTCTGCTGGTAGTAGCCGAACTTGATCTCGCCCATGCCGGTCGAGAGGTCGACCGTGCCGTTGTTGCCGAAATCGGCGCAAGGCTTGCCGGTGGCGGCGTCGATGGCGATCAGGCGCGCGTCCAGCGTCGGCAGCAGCAGGCGCTTGCGGCAATCCGCGGCGGGTGCGGGTGCCGCGGCATTGGCGCCGGCCGGCGCTGCGGGCGCGGTGGCGGACGCGGCCGACGCTTCGGCATCCTGGTCGTAATAGCCCAGACCGCGGCAACGCTGCCAGTTCGGCGCCTTGGCCTGCGGGTCGTACTTCCAGAGTTCGGCGCCGGTGTCGGCGTCGAGCGCGAGCACCTTGCTGTAGGCCGTGCAGACATAGACCACGTTGCCGATCTGCAGCGGCGTGTTCTGGTCTTCGGCGCCGGCGCCGGTGCTTTGCGGGATGTCGCCGGTGTGCGCGGTCCAGGCGACCTGGAGCTGGTTCACGTTCGCCTTGGTGATCTGGTCGAGCGCGGCGAAGCGGCTGCCTGCGGTGGTGTTGCCCCAGTGCTGCCAGTCCTTCTGCGCGGCGCCCGGTGCCACCGGTGTCACCGGCAGCTCGGCGTTCTGTGCGGCGACGACCGGCGTCGGCACGAAGGCATAGCCGCCGGTCGCGACCAGCGCGATCGCCAGCAGGCCTGCCAGCACCGGCGCTGCGCGGCCGGGAATGCCGCCCGCGGCGCGCACCAGCGTCGGGTACGCCACGGCGATCAGCAGGCCCAGCACGCCGAAGGCGACCAGCCGCGACACCAGCGGCCAGAAATGCCAGCCGGCATCGGCCACGGCCCAGATCGCGGTGCCGATCAGCATCAGCGCGAACAGCCAGGCGCCGGTCGGGCGGCGCTTGGCGATCAGCAGCCCGGCCACCAGCAGGACGATGCCCGCGATCACGAAGTACCAGCTGCCGCCGAGTGCCGCCAGCCAGGCACCGCCGACGGTCATGAACAGGCCCATCAACATCGTCAGCGCACCCAGCGCCAACAGCGACCACCGGCTGCTGGCCGATGGTTCGTTCGTTTTTCTCATTGAGTGATTTCCTTCTTCCGAGCGCACAAGGACCGCCATTCGACGTCCAAAAACCGGCGATTTTCTCAGAAGTAGGTGAAAACCCTTATGAATGGGCCGGTTGACCGTGCAACAGAAAGGGGCGACCCGCCAACCCATGCCTCCCGGTCTGCCAAAGTAAAAAACGCGCCGAGGCGCGTTCTTCGATCCGGGACGGGCGGCCGTCGCGCCGCGCCTGTGCCTCAGGCCGCCTTCTCCACATGGCCCTGGCGGGTGTAGAGAAAGTCGATCACTGCCTTGCGGTAGTGCACATAGTCGCGGTCTTCCGCCAGCGCGACCCGGTTGCGCGGGCGCTGCAGCTTGACCTCCAGCACCTCGCCGATCGTGGCGGACGGGCCGTTGGTCATCATCACGATCCGGTCGGACAGCAGCACGGCTTCGTCGACGTCGTGCGTGACCATGACGACGGTGCTCTGCGTCTTCTGCACGATCGCCAGCAGCTCGTCCTGCAGGCGTGCGCGGGTCAGGGCGTCGAGCGCGCCGAAGGGCTCGTCCATCAGCAGCACGTTGGGCTCCATCGCCAGCGCGCGGGCGATGCCGACGCGCTGCTTCATGCCGCCGGAGATCTCGCCTGGGCGCTTCTGCGCGGCCGGCGTCAGGCCGACCAGCGCCAGCGCGGCGTCGGTGCGCGCGCGCAGTTGCGCTTTCGACTCGGCCGGGCCGAACACGCGTTCCACACCCAGGTGAACGTTCTCGAAGCAGGTGAGCCACGGCAGCAGCGAGTGGTTCTGGAAGACCACCGCGCGCTCCGGTCCCGGGCCCTTGATCTCCTTGTTGGCGCACAGCAGCGAGCCGTGCGTCGGCGTGGTCAGCCCGGCGATCAGGTTCAGCAGCGTCGACTTGCCGCAGCCCGAATGGCCGATCAGCGCGACGAACTCGCCCTTGGCCACGTTCAGCTGGATGTCGCGCAGCGCCTGGAACGGGCCCTTGGCCGTCTTGAAGGTCTGCTCGACGTCGCGGATCTCGATGTACTTGGATGTGTCCATGGCAAATGCTCCGTGATCAGCTCTTGACTTCTTCGAACGTGAAGGCGGTGGCGATCCTGATCAGCGCGAATTCGAGGATCAGCCCGACGCCGCCGATCACGAAGATCGCGATGATGATGTTCTTGACGTTGAGGTTGTTCCACTCGTCCCACACCCAGAAGCCGATGCCGACGCCGCCGGTCAGCATCTCGGCCGCGACGATCACCAGCCACGCGGTGCCGACCGCCAGCCGCACGCCGGTCAGCATGTACGGCAGCACGGCGGGGAACAGGATCTTGGTGAGGATCTTCCATTCGCTCAGGTTCAGCACGCGCGCGACGTTCATGTAGTCGCTCGGTACGCGCTGCACGCCGACCGCCGTGTTGATCACCATCGGCCAGATCGAACAGATGAAGATGGTCCAGATGGCGGCCGGGTTGGCGCCCTTGAAGACCAGCAGGCCGATCGGCAGCCAGGCCAGCGGCGACACCGGGCGCAGCAGGCTGATCAGCGGGTTGAACATGCGCGACAGGAACTCGAATCGCCCGATCGCGAAGCCCGCCGGAATGCCGACCAGCGCGGCCAGCCCGAAGCCCATGGCCACGCGCTTGAGCGACGAGAGCACGTTCCAGCCGACGCCCTGGTCGTTCGGTCCCTTGCTGTAGAACGGATCGCTGAACACGTCGAGCGCCTGCTTGCCGGTCTCGATCGGCGAGGGGAAGCCGGTCGTGCTGTTGACCGAGATGAGTTCCCAGACCAACAGCAGCAGGCCGAAGCCCGCGAGCGGCGGCAGAACGCGCATCCAGAAGCCGCGCAGATCGAGCGCGCGGCGCGTCCTGGGTGCAGGCACCGGGGGCAGGGTTGCCGGCGGCTGGGCGGCTGCGGTGACGGCCGCAACGGCCGCGACCTTGGACGTGGCCGGCAGCGAGGTCGAAGCCTCGATCGGGTGGTGAAAAACGGCGCTGACCATGGCGGGCTCCTTCTCAGGCATGCAGCTTGAACGACTCGGCGTACTTCTTCGGATCCTTGCCGTCCCAGACCGTGCCGTCGAACAGCCTGCTGGTGCGCATCGGGTCTTTCGGCACCGGCGTCTGCGTGGCGGCGGCGGCCTGCTTGTAGATGTCGATGCGGTTGATCTCGGTCGCGACCTTCAGGTAGTCGGGATGTTCCTTCAGCAGGCCCCAGCGCTTGTGCTGCGTGAGGAACCACATGCCGTCGGACAGGTAGGGAAAGTTCACCGCGCCGTCGTTGTAGAACTTCATGTAGTTCGGGTCGTCCCAGGTCTTGCCCATGCCGTTGGTGTACCGGCCCAGGATGCGCTGGTTGATCGCGTCGACGCTGGTGTTGACGTAGCTCTTGTCGGCGATGGTGTCGGCCATCTTGTTCTTGTTCTGCAGGCCGGCGTCGATCCACTTGCCGGCCTCCAGCACCGCCGCCGTCACGGCGCGCGCGGTGTTCGGGTACTTCTTGACGAAGTCGGCGGTCGTGCCCAGCACCTTTTCCGGATGGTCCTTCCAGATGTCCTGCGTCGTGATGGCCGTGACCCCGATGCCGTCCATGATGGCGCGCTGGCCCCAGGGTTCGCCCACGCAGTAGCCGTCCATGTTGCCGATGCGCATGTTGGCGACCATCTGCGGCGGCGGCACGGTGATGTTCTTCACGTCCTTGAACGGGTCGACGCCGGCCGACGCGAGCCAGTAATAGAGCCACATCGCATGGGTGCCGGTCGGGAAGGTCTGGGCGAAGGTGTATTCGCCCTTTTCCTTCTGGATCAGCTTGGCGAGCGACCCGGCATCGACCGCGCCCTTGTCGGCCAGCTTCTTCGACAGCGTGATCGCCTGGCCGTTGTTGTTGAGCGTCATCAGCACGGCCATGTCCTTCTTGGCACCACCGGCCCCCACGTGCACGCCATAGACCAGGCCGTACAGCACGTGGGCCATGTCGAGCTCGCCGTTGACCAGCTTGTCGCGCACGCCGGCCCAGCTCGCTTCCTTGCTCGGGACGATCTTGACGCCGTACTTCTTGTCGATGCCGAGCACGGAGGCCATCACGACGCTGGCGCAGTCGGTCAGTGGAATGAAGCCGATCTTGACCTCCTCCTTTTCAGGCTTGTCGGAGCCTTGGGCATAGGCCAGGGCGCGCAGGGCCGGATCGATGCCGGCGGCACCGACGGCGGCGGCCTGCAGCACGCGGCGGCGACTGAGCTTGGTTTTCAGCAGATCGGTCATGGGGGCGAACTCCAGAAGAAAGACAACGAGAGAGAAAGGCGCGGCGAAAAACAAAAAAGGCGTCCGCATCGCGCAGAGGCCGTTCGAAAACGAGCCCATGCGGGGTGCGGACGCCTTTGTCCGGTCGGTAGGCAGCTCCCGTCGTTGGAAGTTGCCCGCCTGAAGACCTACGTCGGTCTGTGCAGGAAGTGATGCAAACGGCGTGCCAAGCCTGTCGAGGCGGCGGGTGCTTCAATTTTCATAGCAACGAAGCGTTGACTGGCAAGAAGATCCCGGGGTTTTCCAGCGTCTTGAATGCAGGGCACGCTTGTTGTGCGTCGCACCAATTCAGGATCGGCGGTTCAGCTCGACGTGCCCCGCGGCAGGTATTCGGCCATCGACAGCACCGATTCGGCCACGTCGACGACACGCCGGTTCTGGTTCATCGCGGTCTGGCGAAGCATCTTGTGCGCCTCTTCTTCGCTCAGCTGCCGATGCGCCATCAGCAGGCCCTTGGCGCGCTCGACCAGCTTGCGCTCGTTCAAGGTCGCGCGCACGGTGTCGAGTTCGTCGTTCATCGCCTGCAGCCGTTGCGACTGCTCTTGCACCATATCGAGGATCGAGCGCTCCAGTTGCCGGCCGTAGGGCGCCTTGGTATTGAGGGGCGGCACGGCATCCGCCGCGGGCGAATCGAAGAAGGCGGTGGCCGTGCTGCGGCCTTCGGCGGCAAGCTGCGCGAGCAGCGCCTCGTGCGCGGCGAGGTCGCTGCGGGCCTGCTTGATCTTCGACTCGCACAGCGTGCGCAGATCGGTCGCCAGGCGCTCCTCGATGACCTGCATGCCGTCGATCCGGCGCGAGCTGCAGTCGAACCAGGTGGGGCTGAGTTCCGGATTCAACGGCACGCCCGCCGGCGCGGCGCAGGCGATGCGGCGCAGCCGTTCGAGCTCGGCGGTCTGCGTGGGCGGCAGGTGGGCCTGCCATTGCAGGGCCAGTTCCGGACCGGAGAACTCGACGAAGACGTGGAAGCAGCGCTCCTGCGATTCGATCAGGTGCAGCCATTGCTGCTGGCGGGCGCTGTCGTTCAGGCCCGACGTGAAGGCCGCGGCACCGCAGGCACGCTCCTGGCCGGCGAATTCCTTGCCCTGCATGAAGTTGAACATCGCGACCAGCAGGCGCGAGATCTCCGGATCGGTGGCGCCATCGGCCGCTTCGAACACGACGGCGAGCAGGCCGGCGATCAGTTTCACGAAGGCGCTGGTGGCGTCGGCCGGCAGCATGCCGAGCTGATCGATCCGTCCACGCAGGTGGGGCAGGGCGTCGAGCCCCGGCAGCACCCAGGCGATCCGGCTGAACAGCCGCGCGCCGTTGCCGATGCGGTGCGCGTCGGCTTCCAACTGCTCGAAACCCGCCCGCACGATGTCCTCGAACTGCCCGCCGTCGGCAATCTGTTCGCCGCGCTCGGTGGCGAAGCGGCGGCCCGCCGAGGCCAGCAACACGTTCGACAGGCCGCGTTCGCGCTGAAGGGCGTGCACCAGCCGTCCGATGGCGCTGACCAATTCGCTCGTGCGGGCGAGCTGGTCCAGTTCGTCGATCTCGCAGCGCAGGGCCGCAATCAAAAAGCTCAGTCCGGATTTCATCGTGTGGGGTCCAGGAGGCGGACGGCGTTCAGGGACATGCAGCAACATCCATGCCCCGAGGGCGGGCGCATCCTACACTCGGCCGATGCTCGTATTGGGAATCGAATCATCCTGCGATGAAACCGGCGTGGCGCTGGTCGAGGCTGGCGCCAGCGGCCTGCCGCGGCTGGCCGCGCACGCGCTGCACAGCCAGATCGCCATGCACCAGGCCTACGGCGGCGTGGTGCCCGAACTCGCCAGCCGCGACCATATCCGGCGCGTGCTGCCGCTCGCGCAGGCGGTGTTCGACGAGGCCGGCCGCACGCTGGCCGAAGTCGACGTGGTCGCCTACACGCGGGGTCCGGGGCTGGCGGGTGCGCTGCTGGTGGGCGCGGGCGTGGCCTGCGCACTGGGCGCGGCATTGGGCAAGCCGGTGCTCGGCGTGCATCACCTCGAAGGCCATCTGCTGTCGCCCTTTCTGAGTGCGGACGCGCCGGAGTTCCCGTTCGTCGCGCTGCTCGTCTCCGGTGGACACACCCAGTTGATGCAGGTCGACGGCGTCGGCCGCTACCAGATCCTCGGCGAGACCATCGACGACGCCGCCGGCGAAGCCTTCGACAAGTCGGCCAAGCTCATGGGCCTGCCGTACCCCGGTGGCCCGTGGCTCGCCAAGCTGGCGGAGCAGGGCGACCCCGCGGCGTTCAAGCTGCCGCGTCCGCTGCTGCACAGCGGCAACCTCGACTTCTCCTTCGCCGGGCTGAAGACCGCGGTGCTGACCCAGGCCCGCAAGCTCGGTGACGAGCTGGAAGCCCGCAAGCCCGATCTCGCCGCCTCCACGCAGGCGGCGATCGTCGAGGTTCTTCTGAAGAAGAGTCTCGCGGCACTCGACCAGACCGGCCTGGACCGGCTGGTGGTGGCGGGCGGTGTCGGCGCCAACCGCGCCTTGCGCGAGCAGCTGAATGCAGCCTGCGCGCGGCGTGGCGTGCGCGTGCACTACCCGGAGCTCCACCTGTGCACCGACAACGGCGCGATGATCGCCATGGCCGCGGCGATGCGCCTGCAGGCCGGCATGCAGCAGCCGGCCGAGGTCTATGCCTTCGACGTCAAGCCGCGCTGGCCGCTGGACACGCTGGAGCAGGCCGCGGCCTGATTCCGGCAGCCGGGCGGCGGCGCCGACCGTCACTCGGCCTTTTCACCGGCCGAAGCCTTCTCGAACGACATGCCTGGCCGATAGGGTTCCGATTCGTCCTCGAGCCGCTTGAACTCCTTGGCGTAGAGCCCCGCGAGCTGTGGCCAGCGCCGGAACAGGTTGAAGTTTTCGGCGTTCTGCTGTGCGCCGGCGCGCGTGAAGTTCATCGATCCGAAGCCGATGGTGTCGGCGTCGATCACGACGAACTTGTGGTGCATCACCGGATAGCGCGAATTGATCCAGAGCGGCACCGCCTGGTTGTGCAGGAAGGTCGCGCTCGAGTATTTCAGCGTGGCCTGCGAACGGTCGAGCACGACCCGCACGTCGACGTCGCGCGCGTGCGCCGCCCGCAGCGCCTTGGCGATCACGGACGAAGTGAAGTAGTAGCCCGCGACCCAGACGCGCTGGCGCGCCGCGCCGATGGCGGCTGCAATGGCCTGGTCGGTGCGGCCGTCGGGCGAGAAGAAGACTTCGGCGCTGGCGCGTGCCGCGGCGGGCGGCAGCGGCACGACGATGCCGTCGGCGGCCTGCGCGGGTGCAGGCGCGATGAATACGGTGATCGCCGCGAGAGCGATGCAGGCCTGAGCCCGCCGGACAAGGCGCGTCATGTGGTTCCTCCTGATGTTCGATGCGCTCTGATCGGCGCGGGCCGATTGTCGGGGGCTTGAACACAGGAGGTTTTCATGTCCCGGCACGGCGCCGCATGCGCCGGGTCGGTGGGCTTCATGAACGAAAAAGGCCGGCAACCGAAGTTGCCGGCCTCGCCGCATAAAGGAGCCGCCACTTCGTCGTGGCGCCCTTCGGTGCGGGAGCTCAGTTGATCGCGAGTTGCTGGACGTTGCTGACCGGTGCCAGCTTGCCGAGCTTGAGCGTGAGCACGCCGTTTTCAAGCTTTGCTTCGCTGGTGGCGACGTCGATGTCCTGCGGCAGCTCGTAGGCGGCCTTCAGCTGGCGCTTGGCTTCGGCCTTGCTTTCGATGCGGACGACGGCGCCTTCGATGCCGATCGACAGGTCGTCGCGCGACAGGCCGGGCACGTCCAGCGTCAGGGTCCAGGTCTTGTCGTCCTGTTCGACGCCGACGGGGCGGCGGTTGCCGCCAGCGAGGGCGTCGTTGACGAAGCGTTCGAAGCTGCGGTCATAGGCGCGGGGCGCGAAACGGGCGGTACGGACTGCGGGTGCGAAGAACATGGTGAAAACTCCTGAAATGAACACAATGGGGACAAGAAAGGTGTGTCCCTTACACTGCGCGGCCTTTCAACATGAGTGCCGCTTGCCTCCCCATCTAGGCCCCGTGGCACGCGTTTCAAGAGAATGACCCAGAGCTTTATTTGCCGCCGCCAAGCCTTGAAATTCGGCGCTTCGGCGCTAGCGGCCATGGTGGCCGGACCCGTGTTCTCGCAGCCCACCGGCCCGATCCGGCTGGCGCTGATCGAGAGCATGAGCGGCCCTTTCGCCAACACCGGCGAGGCCGTGTTCCGCAACATCCTCTGGGCCGTCGAGCGCGTGAATGCGCGCGGCGGCATTGCGTTGCCGGGCGGTGCCCGCATGCTTCAGCTCGACCGCTACGACAGCAAGGGCCAGAACGAGGAGGCGCTCTCGGCGCTGCGCGCTGCGATGGACGACGGCGCCCGCATCGTGCTGCAGGGCAACTCGTCGGCGACCGCCGCCGCGCTGATCGACGCCATCGACAAGAACAACGAACGCGACCCTGCTCGGCGCGTGCTGTTCCTGAACTATTCCGCAGTCGACCCGGTGCTGACCAACGAGCGCTGCAGCTTCTGGCACTTCCGCTTCGATGCTCATGCCGACATGCGCGTCACCGCGTTGATGGATGTGGTCAAGGACGACGCCCAGCTCAAGCGCATCTACCTGATCGGCCAGGACTACAGCTTCGGCCAGGCGGTGTTGCGCGAGTCGAAGCGGCAGCTGGCTGCGCTGCGGCCCGACGTGCAGGTCGTCGGCGACGAACTCCACCCGATGGGCCGGGTCAAGGATTTCGCGCCCTATGCGAGCAAGATCCTCGCGAGTGGCGCGCAGGCCGTGGTCACCGGCAACTGGGGCAACGACCTCACGCTGCTCGTGAAGGCGGCGCGCGAAGCCGGCTTCAACGGCACCTTCTATACGTTCTACGGCAACGCGCTGGGTGCGCCGGCCGCGATCGGCGACGCCGGCATCGGCCGGGTGATCGCCGTGGCCGACTGGCTGCCGAACGTGCAGACGCCGCAGTCGGAAGCGTTCTACAAGGACTTCCGCACGCGCTTCCCCAAGCCGGCTGACGACTATGTGCACATGCGGATGCAGCTCCTGGTCGAGTCGCTGGCGCAGGCGGTGGCACGCGCGGGCAGCACCGACGCCATCGCCGTGGCGCGCGCACTGGAGCAGGCGGACGTCACGCTGGCCGGCCAGCGTGGCCGCATGCGTGCCGCCGATCACCAGTTCCAGCAGCAATTGGTCGTCGGCATGATGGATCGGCAGGGCGCGCCGGGCGTCAAGTTCGACGTCGAAGGTTCGGGTTACGGCTTTCGCGTGATCAAGACGGTCGCGGCGGAGCGCGCCGAAATGCCGACCACCTGCAAGATGCAACGCCCCTGAAAAGCCAGCAAGAAAGACAAGCCATGCGCCAAGCCATCCATCAGCTCGAAGCTTCCAAGATCCGTGAAGTCGCCAATGCCGGCCTGGGCCGTGACGACGTGCTCGCCTTCTGGTTCGGCGAGAGCGACGAAGTCACACCCGAAGTGATCCGCAACGCGGCGATCGAGTCGCTGCAGCGCGGCGAGACCTTCTACGCCCACAACCTGGGGCTGCCCGAACTGCGCGAGGCCGTGGCTCGCTACACCAGCACGCTGCATCCGGCGGTGGACGCGTCGCGCATCGCGATCACCTCGGGCGGGGTCAGTGCGCTGATGCTCGCGGTGCAGGCGCTGGTCGATGCGGGTGACGAAGTCGTGGCCGTCACGCCGGTCTGGCCCAACCTGGTGGCGCAGCCGGCCATCATGGGTGCCACGGTGCGCTGCGTGCCGCTCAAGCCGCGCGACGGCGAATGGACGCTGGACCTCGAAGCGCTGAAGAACGCGGTCACGTCGCGGACCAGGTTGCTCATCGTGAACGCACCGAACAACCCCACAGGTTGGACGCTGACCCGTGACGAGCAGCAAGAGATCCTGGCGCATTGCCGTTCGACCGGGACCTGGATCCTGGCGGACGAGGTGTACGAGCGTTTGTACTTCGAGCCCACGCCGAATGCCTGCGCGCCGAGCTTTCTCGACGTGGCTGCACCGGAAGATCGGTTGGTGGTGGCGCACAGCTTCTCCAAGAGCTTCCTGATGACCGGCTGGCGCCTGGGCTGGCTGGTGATGCCGGCCACGCTGATGGACGGGATGGGCAAGCTGATCGAGTTCAACACCTCGTGCGCCAGCGTCTTCACGCAGCGTGCCGGCGTCGCGGCGCTGGCGAACGTCAATGAAATCACGCCGCGTGTCGTCGCTCACCTCAAGTCCTGCCGCGACGTGCTGGTACCGTTCCTGGCCGAGGTGCCGGGGGTGCGCGTGGTGCCGGCCAAGGGCGGCATGTATGCGTTCTTCCAGCTCGAGGGCCATGGCAACTCGCTGGAGACAGCCAAGCGCCTCGTCATCGAAGCCGGCATCGGCCTCGCGCCGGGTGAAGCCTTTGCCCCGGAAGCGCAGGGCTGGCTGCGCTGGTGTTTTGCTTCGAAGGAGCCCCAGCGCCTCGTCGAGGGTGTGCAGCGGCTGAAAACCTGGCTGGCTGGGCAGCAAGTGGGCCGCACGCTATAATCCTGAGTTCTGCCGAAAGGCGCACGGTGGGTGCAGTTCCAGCGCACACCGCAAGTCAAACATCCCGGAACAAAGGAAATTCATCATGATCGCAGCCTCCATCAAGGCCGAAGTCGTCAAGGACAACGCCCGCGCCGCCAACGACACGGGCAGTCCCGAAGTGCAAGTTGCACTGCTGACCGCTCGCATCAACGAACTCACCCCCCACTTCAAGACCCACGCCAAGGATCACCATGGCCGTCGCGGTCTGCTCCGCATGGTGAGCCGTCGCCGCAAGCTCCTCGACTATCTCAAGTCCAAGGACGCCGACCGCTACACCGCGCTGATCGCCAAGCTGGGTCTGCGCAAGTAAATCGGATCGCATGAAAAAACGCCTGGGTTAGTCCGCTAGCTCAGGCGTTTTTTACTTCGCGATTCAGTTTCGGAGTGCCAAAACAGAGCGAAGCTGTGTCATTCCAATGAAGTCCGATCCGGGCTTCGCTGGAATGGCATCGTGTTCTGGGAAGCGCTCCCCACCCGCAGGTCTTGCCGTGTCGGCTTGGCCTGCTCTCACATCAGGAGCTAAAACATGAGCCTCTTCAACAAAGTCACCAAGTCCTTCCAATGGGGCGACAAGACCGTCGTCATGGAAACCGGTGAAATCGCCCGCCAGGCGAGCGGTGCCGTCAAGGTCGACATCGACGGTACCGTCGTGCTGGCGACCGTCGTTGCTTCGAAATCGGCCAAGCCGGGCCAGGACTTCTTCCCGCTGACCGTCGACTACATCGAGAAGACCTATGCCGCCGGCAAGATCCCCGGCAGCTTCTTCAAGCGTGAAGCCAAGCCCAGCGAATTCGAGACGCTGACCAGCCGCCTGATCGACCGTCCGATCCGTCCGCTGTTCCCCGAGGGTTTCCTGAACGAAGTGCACGTGGTCATCCACACGCTGTCGCTCAACCCCGAAGTCGATGCCGACATCGCCGCCATGGTCGGTGTGTCCGCTGCGCTGTCGGTCTCCGGCATCCCGTTCAGCGGCCCGATCGGTGCCGCCCGCGTGGGCTACGTCAACGGCCAGTACGTGCTGAACCCGGGCCAGACCGCGCGCAAGGATTCGCAGATGGACCTGGTCGTGGCCGGCACCGAAGCCGCCGTGCTGATGGTCGAATCCGAAGCACTGCAGCTGTCGGAAGAAATCATGCTGGGTGGTGTCGTGTTTGGCCATGAGCAGGCCAACATCGCCATCAATGCGATCCATGAACTCGTGCGCGACGCCGGCAAGCCGGTGTGGGACTGGACGGCGCCGGCCGAAGATGAAGCCTTCGTCGCCAAGGTCAACGGCCTGGCCGAAGAAAAGCTGCGCGCGGTCTACCAGATCCGCAGCAAGCAGGCCCGCACCCAAGCCCTGCGCGAAGCCAATGCCGGCGTGATGGCCGCGCTGAAGGAAAGCGGCGAGCCTTTCGACGCCGGCAAGGTCAACGACCTGCTGTTCGCGATCGAATCGAAGATCGTCCGCAGCCAGATCCTCGAAGGCGAGCCGCGCATCGACGGCCGCGACACGCGCACCGTGCGCCCGATCGAAATCCGCAATTCCGTGCTGCCGCGCACCCACGGTTCGGCCCTGTTCACCCGCGGTGAAACGCAGGCACTGGTCGTGACCACGCTCGGTACCGAGCGCGATGCGCAGCGCATCGACGCCCTGTCCGGCGAGTACGAAGACCGCTTCCTGTTCCACTACAACATGCCTCCGTTCGCCACCGGTGAAGTCGGTCGCATGGGCTCCACCAAGCGCCGCGAGATCGGCCACGGCCGCCTGGCAAAGCGCGCACTCGTTGCGGTGCTGCCGAACAAGGAAGACTTCCCGTACACCGTGCGCGTGGTCTCGGAAATCACCGAGTCGAACGGCTCCTCGTCGATGGCTTCGGTCTGCGGCGGCTGCCTGTCGATGATGGACGCCGGCGTGCCGATGAAGGCGCACGTGGCGGGTATCGCCATGGGCCTGATCAAGGAAGGCAACCGCTTCGCGGTGCTGACCGACATCCTGGGCGACGAAGATCACCTGGGCGACATGGACTTCAAGGTGGCCGGCACGACCAACGGCATCACCGCACTGCAGATGGACATCAAGATCCAGGGCATCACCAAGGAAATCATGCAGGTCGCACTGGCGCAAGCCAAGGAAGCCCGCATGCACATTCTCGGCAAGATGCAGGAAGCCATGGGCGAAGCCAAGGCTGAAGTCTCGAGCTTCGCTCCGCGTCTGACCACGCTGAAGATCAATCCGGAAAAAATCCGCGACGTGATCGGCAAGGGCGGCGCGGTCATCCGTGGCCTGCAGGAAGAAACCGGCACGACGATCAACATCGACGAAGACGGCACGATCACCATCGCGTCGACCGACCCGGAAAAGGCCGAGCTGGCCAAGAAGCGCATCGAGCAGATCACGGCGGAAGTCGAAATCGGCAAGGTGTACGAAGGCCCGGTCACCAAGATCCTGGACTTCGGCGCGCTGATCAACCTGCTGCCTGGCAAGGACGGTCTGCTGCACATCAGCCAGATCGCCCACGAGCGCGTCGAGAAGGTGACCGACTATCTGACCGAAGGCCAGATCGTGAAAGTCAAGGTTCTCGAAACCGACGAAAAGGGCCGCGTCAAGCTGTCGATGAAGGCTCTGGCCGAGCGCCCGGCCGGCATGGAGTTCCAGGAGCGTGCACCGCGCGAAGACCGTGGCGATCGCCGCGAGCGTCCGCAGCGCGAACGCGCACCGCGCTTCGACAACGGTGGCAACAACGGCGGTGAGTCGTCCGAGCAGCGCCCGGTCGAGCCGCAATCGCCCCAGGAATCGGGCCGCGGCGAACACCAGTCCTGAGCCCCGGACGGTGATGGCGGCAACGCCATCCCGTACGTTCTCCCAGCCACGCCTGCCCGTTCGGGCGGGCATCGTCGTCAGGAAGACCATGAAAGCCATTGAGATCACATCGTTCGGTGCACCGGAGGTTCTGCAGGTGGCGGAGCGCGCAGTGCCGACCGCCGGCGCTGGCGAGCTCCTGATCCGTGTCGCGGCGAGTGGTGTGAATCGACCTGATGTGCTGCAGCGCACCGGGAACTACCCGGTGCCGCCGGGTGCGTCCGATCTGCCAGGCCTCGAAGTGGCCGGTGAGATCGTTGCTGGCGATGCCGCCGCACTGGCGCAGGCAGGGTTCGCGATTGGCGATCGCGTTTGCGCGTTGATCGCCGGTGGTGGCTACGCCGAGTTCTGCGTGGCGCCGGTCGTGCAATGTCTGCCGGTGCCGCGCGGTTGGCGCGATGTCGATGCGGCTTCGCTGCCGGAGACCTTCTTCACGGTCTGGAGCAACGTCTTCGAGCGCGGTCGGCTGCAAAAGGGCGAGACGCTGCTGATCCAGGGTGGGTCCAGTGGCATCGGCGTGACCGCGATCCAGCTCGGCAAGGCGATGGGCGCCACGGTGATCGTGACGGCGGGCAGCGACGAAAAGTGCGATGCCTGCAAGGCGCTGGGCGCCGACCACGCGATCAACTACCGCACCGCAGATTTTGTGGAGCAGGTGCAGGCGATCACGGGTGGCAAGGGCGTGGATGTGGTGCTCGACATGGTGGCCGGTTCCTATGTCGGCCGCGAACTCGCGTGCCTGGCCGAGGATGGCCGCCTGGTGATCATCGCGGTGCAGGGTGGCGTGAAGAGCGAGATCAATGCAGGGCTCGTGTTGCGCAAGCGCCTGACCATCACGGGTTCGACGCTGCGTCCACGGCCGGTGGCGTTCAAGGGCGCAATCGCGTCGGCGCTGCGCGAGAAGGTGTGGCCGTTGCTCGAGGCAGGTGCGATCAAGCCGGTGATCCACAGCGTCTTTGCAGCCGTCGGCGAGCCGAGTGGCGCGGCGCAGGCGCACAGTCTGATGGAGTCCAACCAGCACATCGGCAAGATCGTGCTGACTTGGTAATGGAAGCGACAAGAGAGATGACGAATCGAAAACTGATTGCCGGCAACTGGAAGATGAACGGCAGCCTGTCTGCCAATGAGGCCTTGCTGAAGGCGCTGCTGCAGGGCGCACAGCCGGCTTGCGATGTGGCGGTATGCGTGCCCGCGCCGTATCTGGCGCAAGTCCAGGGATTGCTCGCGGGCTCATCGTTTGCACTGGGTGCGCAGGACGTGTCCGCGCATCCGCAAGGCGCGTTCACCGGTGAGCAGTCGGCGGCGATGCTGCAGGATTTCGGCGTGCGTTACGCGATCGTCGGTCATTCGGAGCGTCGTCAGTACCACGGTGAAACCGATGACGCAGTGGCGGCCAAGGCGGCGGCGGCGCTGTCCAAGGGCATCACGCCGATCGTCTGCGTCGGAGAGACGCTGGCCGAGCGCGATACCGGACGCACGGAGGAGGTCGTCAAGCGCCAGCTGGCTGCCGTCATCCATGTGAACGGACATTGCATCAGCGAAATCGTGGTCGCCTACGAACCGGTCTGGGCAATCGGAACCGGCAAGACGGCAACGCCCGAGCAGGCGCAAGCCGTCCATGCGGTGCTGCGTGCGCAATTGCATCATGCGGCCAGCCAGCATGCGGCCGGGATCAAGATCCTTTACGGCGGCAGCATGAACGCGTCCAACGCCGCCGAGCTGTTGTCGCAGCCCGATATCGATGGAGGTCTCATCGGTGGCGCATCCCTCAAGGCGCCGGACTTCCTGCAAATCATTGCCGCCGCGCGTTGAGCGTGCGCGGTCTTCCCCTCAAGGAGTTACAAAGAGATGAACGTCGTTCTTAATATTCTGGTGGGCGTGCAGATGCTCGCCGCGCTCGCGATGATCGGGTTGATCCTGGTCCAGCACGGCAAGGGCGCCGACATGGGCGCCGCCTTCGGCAGCGGCAGTGCCGGCAGCCTGTTCGGTGCCAGCGGCAGTGCGAACTTCCTGTCGCGCACCACGGCGGTGCTGGCTGCGGTGTTCTTTGTTTGCACGCTGCTCCTGGCTTATTTCAGCCATGCGCGTCCTACGGGTGGCGGCAGCCTGCTGGAGCGCGCCGCGGTCGGCGTACCGGCACCTGCTGCACCCAATTCGGCGAACCAGATTCCTTCGACGTCTGCGCCTGCGCCGAGTGCGCCAGGCAGTGCTTCCGCGCCAGCTGTACCGGCGTCGGGTGCGGCACAGATTCCCTCGAAATAAACTAGTAAGATTGAGGCAGTCGCTCAGTGAAAAAAGCGACATTTCAGGGTAAACTCTAAAGCTGTTCCGGAAAGCCAAAGACCTCTGGTCTCCTCATGCCATCCGGACAGAAAAAACCGCGGTCGTGGTGAAATTGGTAGACACGCTATCTTGAGGGGGTAGTGGCGAAAGCTGTGCGAGTTCGAGTCTCGCCGACCGCACCAAATATCACTGGCAGGAAGCTTGCTTTCTGCCAGTGGCAAGCGGTGATAGAACCCTGATGAACCTCGAATCCTACCTCCCCGTCCTCTTGTTCATTCTGGTCGGTATCGGTGTAGGTATCGGACCCCAGGTTCTCGGATATGTCCTCGGCCCCAATCGGCCCGACGCGGCAAAAAATTCCCCTTACGAGTGCGGCTTCGAAGCTTTCGAAAATGCCCGCATGCAGTTCGATGTCCGCTACTACCTGGTGGCCATCCTCTTCATTCTGTTTGATCTCGAGATCGCCTTTCTCTTCCCGTGGGCCGTTGCCCTGAAAGAGGTGGGTGCGACCGGCTTCTGGGCGGTCGTGATCTTCCTGGCAATTCTTGTCGTGGGCTTTGCCTACGAATGGAAAAAAGGCGCTCTCGATTGGGAATAGCCGGATTCCGGCAACAAGGATAGTCATGGCCATTGAAGGCGTATTTAAGGAAGGCTTCGTCACCACGTCCTACGACTCGGTGGTGAACTGGGCCAAGACCGGCTCGCTCTGGCCCATGACCTTCGGTCTGGCCTGCTGCGCGGTCGAAATGATGCATGCCGCTGCTGCACGCTACGACATCGGCCGCTTCGGCGCCGAGGTGTTTCGTGCCAGCCCGCGGCAATCCGACCTGATGATCGTCGCCGGCACGCTGTGCAACAAGATGGCGCCGGCGCTGCGCAAGGTCTATGACCAGATGGCCGAGCCGCGCTGGGTGCTGTCGATGGGCTCGTGTGCCAATGGCGGTGGGTACTACCACTACAGCTA
Organism: Variovorax sp. GW821-FHT10B04; assembly: GCF_059415645.1. NCBI lineage: Bacteria > Pseudomonadati > Pseudomonadota > Betaproteobacteria > Burkholderiales > Comamonadaceae > Variovorax > Variovorax sp. GW821-FHT10B04. The sequence continues at coordinate 41,701 of NZ_JBWKNQ010000013.1, read as the reverse complement.
TTCGGTGGTGCGGGGCTGCGACAGAATCGTTCCAGTCGATGTCTATGTGCCTGGCTGCCCGCCCACTGCGGAAGCGTTGATCTACGGAATCATCCAGCTGCAGCAGAAAGTTCGTCGAACCAACACCATTGCCCGGGCCTGAGCGGGATCGCCATGACAGTTTTTGCAATCGATCCTGGTGTTCTGAAGGACACGATCACGCTGGCCCTGGGCGACAAGGTGAAAAGCATCGACGTCGCGCTCGGCGAGGTGACGGTGCTGGTGAAGGCTGCCGATTACCTGGAAGCCATGCAGACCCTGCGCGATGCGCCGGGCTGCAAGTTCGAGCAGCTGATCGACATCTGCGGTGTCGACTATTCGACCTATCGCGACGGCGCATGGGACGGCCTGCGCTTCTGCGCCGTGTCCCATCTGCTGTCCGTCAGCCTGAATCAACGCGTCCGCGTCAAGGTGTTCTGTGCGGACGACGACTTTCCGGTGCTCCCGTCGGTGATGCACATCTGGGCATCGGCCAACTGGTTCGAGCGTGAAGCTTTCGACCTGTACGGCATCGTGTTCGAAGGCCACGAGGACCTGCGCCGCATCCTGACCGACTACGGCTTCATCGGCCATCCGTTCCGCAAGGACTTCCCGCTGTCGGGTCACGTCGAGATGCGTTACGACGAAGAGATGAAGCGCGTCGTCTACCAGCCGGTGAGCATCGAGCCGCGCGAGGTCACGCCGCGCATCATTCGCGAAGAAAACTACGGAGGCCTGCACTGAGGGGCTCCGGCTCCACGGTGAACGAACATGGCTGAAATCAAGAACTACACGCTCAACTTCGGACCCCAGCATCCAGCCGCCCACGGCGTGCTGCGCCTGGTGCTCGAGCTCGACGGCGAAGTCGTCCAGCGCGCCGATCCGCACATCGGCCTGCTGCATCGTGCGACCGAGAAGCTCGCCGAGCACAAGACCTTCATCCAGTCGCTGCCCTACATGGACCGTCTCGACTACGTGTCGATGATGAGCAACGAGCACGCCTACTGCCTGGCAATCGAGAAGCTGCTCGGCCTGGAAGTGCCGATCCGTGCGCAATACATCCGCGTGATGTTCGCGGAGATCACGCGTCTGCTGAATCACCTGATGTGGCTCGGCTCGCACGGCAACGACTGCGGCAGCTCGACCATCCTGATCTACGCGTTCCGCGAGCGCGAAGACCTGTTCGACATGTACGAGGCCGTCTCCGGTGCGCGCATGCACGCGGCGTACTTCCGTCCGGGCGGCGTCTACCGCGACCTGCCGGACACGATGCCGCAGTACAAGGTCAGCAAGATCAAGAACGCCAAGGCGCTCGCTCGCATGAACGAGAACCGCCAGGGCTCGCTGCTGGACTTCATCGATGACTTCACGAAGCGTTTCGTGAAGCACATGGAGGAGTACCACACGCTCCTGACCGACAACCGCATCTGGAAGCAGCGTACCGTCGGCATCGGCGTGATGGACGCCGACCGTGCGTTGAATCTCGGCCTGACCGGCCCGATGCTGCGTGGCTCGGGCGTGGCCTGGGATCTGCGCAAGAAGCAGCCATACGACGTCTACGACAAGATGGACTTCGATATCCCCGTGGGCAAGACCGGCGACTGCTACGACCGTTATCTCGTCCGCATGGAAGAAATGGCGCAGTCGAACCGGATCATCAAGCAGTGCGTCGACTGGTTGCGTGTCAACCCCGGTCCGGTGATCACCGACAACCACAAGGTTGCAGCGCCCGAGCGCGAGGCCATGAAGGCCAACATGGAAGAGCTGATCCATCACTTCAAGCTCTTCACCGAAGGTTTCCACGTGCCCGAAGGCGAAGCTTATGCGGCTGTCGAGCACCCGAAGGGCGAGTTCGGCATCTACCTGATCAGCGATGGCGCCAACAAGCCCTATCGCCTGAAGATCCGTCCGCCAGGTTTCGTCCACCTTGCCGCGCTCGACGAGATGTCGCGCGGCCACATGATCGCGGACACCGTCGCCGTGATCGGAACACTGGACATCGTGTTCGGAGAGATCGACCGATGAGCAACGAAAGCACTCCCGCACCCGGTGCGGCCATCACCGCCGCAACGCTCGAGCGCTTCGCACGCGAAGTCGCCAAGTACCCGGCCGATCAGGCGCAGTCGGCCGTGATGGCCTGTCTGTCGATCGTGCAGCAGGAACAGGGCTACGTGAGCCTGGCGAGCGAGAAGGTCATTGCCGACTATCTGGGCATGGCGTCGATCGCCGTGCACGAGGTCACGACCTTCTACAACATGTACAACCAGCACCCGACGGGCAAGTTCAAGCTCAACGTGTGCACCAATCTGCCGTGCCAGCTGCGCGATGGCGTCACGGCGCTGGTGCATCTCGAAAAGAAGCTTGGCATCCGCATGGGCGGTACCACGGACGACGGCCTGTTCACGCTGCAGCAGAGCGAATGCCTGGGTGCTTGCGCCGATTCGCCGGTGATGCTGGTCAACGATCGCACGATGTGCAGCTTCATGAGCAACGAGAAGCTGGACCAGCTCATCGACGGCCTGCGCGCCTCTTCGACCGGAGAAGCCAAGTGATGACGCCAGAACAAGTCCTGTCGCAATTCCAGGCGACGGGTGTCCAGACCTGTTTCCATGACCGCCACATCGGCGCGCAGATCTATGCGGGCCTCGACGGCACCAACTGGCGGCTCGCGGACTACGAGTCTCGCGGTGGCTACCAGGCGCTGCGCAAGATCCTGACGGAGGGCCTGACGCCCGATCAGGTGATCGCCGAAGTCAAGGGTTCCGGCCTGCGCGGCCGTGGCGGCGCGGGCTTCCCGACCGGGCTGAAGTGGAGCTTCATGCCTCGCCAGTTCCCGGGCCAGAAATACCTCGTCTGCAATTCGGACGAAGGTGAACCGGGCACATGCAAGGACCGCGACATCCTGCAGTTCAACCCGCACATCGTGATCGAAGGCATGGCGATCGCCGCATATGCGATGGGCATTAGCGTCGGCTACAACTACATCCATGGCGAGATCTTCCAGGCGTACGAACGCTTCGAGGAAGCGCTTGAAGAGGCGCGCGCCGCGGGCTATCTCGGCAACGCCATCATGGGCAGCAGCTACAACTTCCAGTTGCACGCCGCCCACGGCTTTGGTGCCTACATCTGCGGCGAAGAAACCGCGCTGCTCGAGTCGCTCGAAGGCAAGAAGGGCCAGCCGCGTTTCAAGCCGCCGTTCCCGGCGAGCTTTGGCCTGTACGGCAAGCCGACCACGATCAACAACACCGAGACCTTCGCGGCAGTGCCCTGGATCATCCGCAATGGCGGTCCGGCCTACCTCGAGTGCGGCAAGCCGAACAACGGCGGCACGAAGATCTACTCGGTCAGCGGCGACGTCGAGTTGCCAGGCAACTACGAAGTCCCGATGGGCACGCCGTTCAGCAAGCTGCTGGAACTGGCGGGTGGCGTGCGCAAGGGCCGTCAGCTCAAGGCCGTGATTCCGGGCGGCTCGTCGTCGCCGGTGCTGCCGGCCGACATCATGATGGCCTGCACGATGGACTACGACTCGATCTCCAAGGCCGGCTCGATGCTGGGCTCGGGCGCCGTGATCGTGATGGACGACAGCCGTTCGATGGTCGAATCGCTCAAGCGCCTGTCGTACTTCTACATGCACGAATCCTGCGGCCAGTGCACGCCGTGCCGCGAAGGCACGGGCTGGCTCTGGCGCGTGGTCGATCGCATTCACAACGGGCAGGGCAGGGCGTCCGACATGGACCTGCTGAACTCGGTGGCCGACAACATCCAGGGACGCACGATCTGTGCGCTCGGCGATGCGGCCGCGATGCCCGTGCGCGCGATGATCAAGCATTTCCGCCACGAGTTCGAGGCGTTGATTCCGGGCTTCGTCCCCAAAGCGCCTGCCAAGGCCTGAGCGCGGGAAACTGATATATGGTTGAAATCGAACTCGACGGCAAGAAGGTCGAAGTGACCGAAGGCAGCATGGTGATGCATGCAGCCGACAAAGCGGGCACGTACATTCCCCACTTCTGCTATCACAAGAAACTCAGCATTGCGGCCAACTGCCGCATGTGCCTGGTCGATGTGGAAAAGGCGCCAAAGCCGATGCCGGCCTGTGCCACGCCCGTGACCCAGGGCATGATCGTCCGCACCAAGAGCGAGAAGGCCATCAAGGCCCAGCAGTCGGTGATGGAGTTCCTGCTCATCAATCACCCGCTGGACTGCCCGATCTGCGACCAGGGCGGCGAATGCCAGTTGCAGGATCTGGCCGTGGGCTACGGTGGTGGTTCCTCGCGCTACGAAGAAGAGAAGCGCGTCGTGTTCCACAAGGACGTCGGCCCGCTGATCAGCATGGAAGAGATGAGCCGCTGCATCCATTGCACGCGCTGCGTCCGCTTCGGCCAGGAGATGGCCGGCGTGATGGAGCTCGGCATGATCCATCGCGGCGAGCATTCCGAAATCACGACCGTGCTCGGCGAGACGGTCGACTCGGAACTCTCCGGCAACATGATCGACATCTGCCCGGTCGGCGCGCTCACCAGCAAGCCTTTCCGCTACAGCGCCCGGACCTGGGAACTGTCGCGCCGCAAGTCGGTGAGCCCGCATGATTCGACGGGCTCGAACCTGATCGTGCAGGTCAAGAACAACAAGGTGATGCGCGTCGTTCCGCTCGAAAACGAGGACGTGAACGAATGCTGGATTGCCGACCGCGACCGTTTCTCGTACGAGGCATTGAACAGCGACGCGCGGCTGACGCAGCCGATGCTCAAGCAAGGCGGCAAGTGGCAGTCGGTCGATTGGCAGACGGCCCTTGAATACGTGGCCAATGGCCTGCGCCAGATCAAGACGGACCACGGTGCATCGACGATCGGTGCACTGGTCAGCCCGCACAGCACGCTCGAAGAACTGGCACTGGCCGGCGCGCTGGTGCGCGGTCTGGGCAGCGAGAACATCGACTACCGCCTGCGCAGTGCCGACTTCACGCCGGCCAGCGGTGTCCGCTGGCTCGGTACTTCGATCGCTTCGCTGTCGCAACTGCAGCGTGTGCTCGTCGTGGGTTCGAACCTGCGCAAGGACCATCCTCTGTTCGCGCAGCGGATCCGCCAGGCAGTCCGCAAGGGTGCCGCTGTCCATGTGGTCGGATCGAGCGTCGAGCTGTCGACGCCGGACGCCTGGGCGATGTCGCTGGCTGGCGTGCAGACCGTGGCCGCAAGCGGCTGGCTCGGTGCACTGGCCGATGTGGCTGCGGCCATCGGTGCCGAAAAGGGTGTGTCCGCACCCGTCGCTGGTGAAGCGACCGAGTCGGCCAAGGCGTTTGCGGCTTCGCTGCTGGGTGGCGAGCGCAAGGCGGTGCTGCTGGGCAATGCGGCTGCGCACCACGCGCAGGCGTCGCAATTGCTGTCGTTGGCGCAGTGGATCGGTGAACAGACCGGTGCAAGCGTCGGTTACCTGACCGAAGCGGCGAACACCGTGGGCGCCCAATGGGCGAAGGCCCTGCCGGGTGCAGGTGGACTGAACGCCGCACAAATGCTGTCGGGTGGCCTGAAGGCCGTGCTGCTGCTGAACAACGAGCCCGAGTTCGACTCGGCGGCTGGTGCCGCCGCGCCGGCAGGCCTCGAGCATGCGCAGATGGTCGTGACGCTGAGCCCGTTCAAGGCCAATCTCGCATTCAGCGATGTGTTGCTGCCGATCGCTCCGTTCACTGAAACGCCAGGTACCTTCGTCAATGCCGAAGGTCGTGTGCAGAGTTTCCATGCCGTGGTGAAGCCGCAGGGCGAAGCCCGTCCGGCCTGGAAGGTGCTGCGCGTGCTCGCCAATCTGCTCGGGCTGCAGGGTTTCGACTTCGAATCCTCCCAGGACGTGCTCGCGCATGTGCGCAATGGGCAGGACGCCGCGGCGACACACCTGCCGGCAGACCTGCTGAGCAACGCAGCGCCGACGGGTATCGATCTCAAGGCGGCAGACGCTGTCGTGGCGCCGGTTACCGCGCGCATCTATCAACTGGACGGCACCGTGCGCCGCGCCACGTCGCTCCAGCTGACCGCCGATGCGCGCGGCAGTGCGCACGCCGTGACGGGTACGAAGCCAACGCTCGACGAGGTGACGGCATGATCGATTCCATCTACGGCTTTGGCCGCGGATTGATCTCCGCGCACTGGTGGGTGGCTGGTGGCTGGCCGGTGGTGTGGAGCCTCATCAAGATCATCTGCGTGCTGTTGCCGCTGCTGGGCGCCGTGGCTTACGCGACGCTGTGGGAGCGCAAGTTCCTGGGCTGGATCCAGGTTCGCCATGGCCCCAACCGCGTCGGGCCCTTCGGTCTGCTGCAACCCATCGCCGATGCGCTGAAGCTGCTGACCAAGGAACTGATCAACCCGACCGCTGCTGCGCCAGGGCTGTTCCGCCTCGGACCGATCATGGCGATCATGCCGGCGCTTGCTGCCTGGGTGGCGATTCCGTTCGGCCCGGAAGCGGTGTTGGCCAACGTCAATGCCGGTCTGCTGCTGATCATGGCGATCACCTCGATCGAGGTGTACGGGGTGATCATCGCCGGCTGGGCTTCGAACTCGAAGTACGCCTTTCTGGGCGCATTGCGCGCATCGGCCCAGATGGTCAGCTACGAGATCGCGATGGGCTTCTGCCTCGTGATCGTGATCATGGTGTCCGGCAGCCTGAACCTGGGCGATGTCGTCGCCGTGCAGGGCAAGGGCATGGGCGCCAACATGGGCCTGGGTTTCCTGTCCTGGAACTGGCTGCCGCTGTTGCCGGTCTTCATCGTCTACGTGATCTCCGGTGTGGCCGAAACCAACCGCCATCCGTTCGACGTGGTCGAAGGCGAAGCGGAAATCGTGGCCGGCCACATGGTCGAGTACTCGGGCATGGGTTTCGCGATCTTCTTCCTGGCCGAATACGCCAGCATGTGGCTCGTGTCGATCCTGGCCGCGTTGATGTTCCTCGGCGGCTGGCTGTCGCCGGTCGGCTTCCTCGACTTCATTCCAGGATGGATCTGGCTGGGCCTGAAGACCTTCTTCGTGCTCACGCTCTTCATCTGGATCCGCGGTACGTTCCCGCGCTTCCGGTACGACCAGATCATGCGTCTGGGCTGGAAGATTTTTATTCCGGTCACCTTGGTGTGGCTGCTGGTGGTCGGGGGCTGGATGCAGACGCCCTGGAACATCTGGAAATAAGCGGAGATACACACGATGTCAGCTGTTGCTGCCTCCCCCTTTTCGGTCAAGGATTTCCTCAAGAGCTTCATGCTCACGGAACTCTTCAAGGGCATGGTCCTGACCGGACGCTACGCCTTCCGCCGGAAGATCACGGTTCAGTTCCCGGAAGAAAAGACGCCGCTGTCGCCGCGTTTCCGTGGACTGCATGCACTGCGCCGCTATGAAAACGGCGAAGAGCGCTGCATCGCCTGCAAGCTGTGCGAGGCCGTCTGCCCCGCCGTGGCGATCACCATCGAGTCGGAAGTGCGTGACGATGGTTCGCGCCGTACCACCCGCTACGACATCGACCTGACGAAGTGCATCTTCTGCGGCTTCTGCGAAGAAAGCTGCCCGGTCGATTCGATCGTCGAGACCCACATCCTCGAATACCACGGCGAAAAGCGGGGCGACCTGTACTTCACCAAGGAAATGCTGTTGGCCGTCGGCGATCGCTACGAAACCGAGATCGCGGCCAACAAGGCCGCCGACGCCAAGTACCGTTAACGGCAGACGCCCGAAAAGAAAAAATCCATGGACGTCAAGACTGGCTTCTTCTATCTGTTCTCGTTGGTGCTGCTCTTCGCAGCCTTTCGAGTCATCACTGCGCGCAACCCCGTGCATGCGGTGCTGTATCTGATGCTCGCGTTCTCGCAGGCATCTGCCGTGTGGCTCCTGCTGCAGGCCGAATTCCTCGCGATCGTCCTGGTGCTCGTGTACCTGGGAGCGGTGATGGTGCTGTTCCTGTTCGTCGTGATGATGCTCGACCTCAACATGGACAGCTTGCGAGAGGGCTTCTGGAAGCATTTCCCGCTGGCGGCACTCGTCGGCGTGGTGATCGCGCTCGAAATGGCCTATGTGCTGATGGGCGGCTTCCGCGAGATGCCCGTCGCCGCCGTGCAGGGCGCCGCCGCGCAGGTGTCGAACACCAAGGCGCTGGGGATCCTGCTCTATACGCAATATCTCTATCCGGTGCAGATCGCGGCCGTCATTCTGGTGGTCGCGATGATCGCGGCGATCGCACTGACGCTGCGCCAGCGCAAGGACACGAAGTTCGTGGCCGTCAGCGATCAGGTCCACGTCAAGGCACGTGACCGCATGATGCTGGTCAAGGTCGATGCGACCAAGCCTTCGGTGCCGCCCGTACCGCCAGCTGTCGAGGCAGCACCTGCCGCCACTGGGGAGAAGAAGGCATGACTTTGACGCTTCCACACTATCTGTCGCTCGGCGCCATGCTGTTCGCGATGTCGGTGATCGGCATCTTCCTGAACCGCAAGAACCTGATCGTGCTGCTGATGTGCATCGAACTGATGCTGTTGGCGGTGAACATGAACTTCGTCGCCTTCTCCCATTACCTGGGTGACATGCACGGACAGATCTTCGTGTTCTTCATCCTGACCGTCGCTGCAGCCGAATCGGCCATCGGCCTGGCGCTGCTGGTGCTCCTGTTCCGCAACAGGTCGAGCATCAACGTCGACGAACTCAACTCGCTCAAGGGATAACAAGAGTTCACCATGAGCGCTACGCTTTCTGCATCCACCCTGCTGGCGGTTCCGCTGGCACCTCTGGTCGGCTCGGCCATTGCCGGCGTCTTCGGTACCAAGTTCGGCGGCAATCACATCGGCCGCAAGGTCACCCATTCGCTGACGATCCTCGGCGTGCTGGTCGCCTTCATCATTTCCGCGATCACGCTGCGCAGCGTGATCGTCGATGGCGCGCGCTTCAACGCGACGCTGTACGAATGGATGATGGTCGGCGGCCTGAAGATGGAAGTCGGCTTCCTGGTCGACGGCCTGACCGCCATGATGATGTGCGTCGTGACCTTCGTGTCGCTGATGGTGCACATCTACACCATCGGCTACATGGAAGAGGACGAGGGCTACAACCGCTTCTTCGCCTACATCTCGCTGTTCACCTTCTCCATGCTGATGCTCGTGATGAGCAACAACATGCTCCAGCTGTTCTTCGGCTGGGAAGCGGTGGGCTTGGTGTCCTACCTGCTGATCGGTTTCTGGTTCAACAAGCCCACGGCGGTCTTCGCGAACATGAAGGCCTTCCTGGTGAACCGCGTCGGCGACTTCGGCTTCATTCTGGGCATCGGCCTGATCGCGGCCTATGCAGGCACGCTGAACTACGCCGAAGCCTTCACCAAGGTCGACGCGCTGTCCAAGCTCACGTTCCCGGGCACCGAGTGGATGCTCGTCACGGTGATCTGCATCTGTCTGTTCATCGGCGCGATGGGCAAGAGCGCGCAGTTCCCGCTGCACGTGTGGCTGCCGGATTCGATGGAAGGCCCGACCCCGATCTCCGCGCTGATCCACGCAGCGACCATGGTGACGGCCGGTATCTTCATGGTGGCGCGCATGTCGCCGCTGTTCGAACTGAGTGACACGGCGTTGAGCTTCATTCTCGTGATCGGTGCGATCACGGCGCTGTTCATGGGCTTCCTGGGCATCATCCAGAACGACATCAAGCGCGTTGTGGCGTATTCGACGCTGTCGCAGCTCGGCTACATGACGGTCGCACTGGGCGCATCGGCCTATTCGGTCGCCGTGTTCCACCTGATGACGCACGCCTTCTTCAAGGCGCTGCTGTTCCTCGGTGCGGGCTCGGTCATCATCGGCATGCACCACAACCAGGACATCCGTTGGATGGGCGGCGTGCGCAAGTACATGCCGATCACCTGGATCACCTCGCTGCTGGGTTCGCTGGCGCTGATCGGTACGCCATTCTTCGCAGGCTTCTACTCGAAGGACAGCATCATCGAAGCGGTCCATGAGAGCCATCTGTGGGGCTCGGGCTTCGCGTACTTCGCGGTGCTGGCCGGTGTGTTCGTGACGGCGTTCTATTCGTTCCGCATGTACTTCCTGGTCTTCCACGGCAAGGAGCGCTACGACCAGAATCCGGACGCGCATCACGACGACCATGGCCATGACGACCATGATCACGGCCACGATCATCACGATGCCCACACGCCGCACGAGTCTCCGTGGGTCGTCTGGCTGCCCCTGGTGCTGCTGGCCATTCCGTCGGTCGTGATCGGTTTCATCACCATCGAGCCGATGCTCTATGGCGAGTTCTTCAAGGACGCGATCTTCGTGAACGGCAACACGCACCATGCGATGAAGGAAATGGAAGAAGCCTTCCACGGTCCGGTCGCGATGGCACTGCATGGCCTGACCACGGCACCGTTCTGGCTTGCGCTGGCTGGCGTCGTCCTGTCGTACTACATGTACATGATCAACCCGGCGTTGCCCGCGGCGATCAAGCGCGCATGCGGCCCGGTGTACCGCCTGCTGGAAAACAAGTACTACCTCGACTGGATCAACGAAAACATCGTCGCCCGTGGCGCGCGTGCCCTGGGTACGGCGTTCTGGAAGGGTGGTGATCAGGCGGTGATCGACGGGGCCATCGTCAACGGGTCGTGGAAGCTGATCGGCCGCATCTCGGGCATTGTTCGCTGGATGCAGTCGGGCTTCATCTATCACTACGCGTTCGCGATGCTGCTGGGCATCTTCGTGCTCATGACGTATTTCGTCTGGTTCAACAAGTAAGCGCGCGCGCTGGAGAAAAACAAAAATGGGTTTGTTGAGCCTTGCCATCTGGATGCCGATCGCGTTCGGCGTCCTGTTGTTGGCTTTCGGTCGTGATGAGCACGCGAAGACCGTTCGCTGGGTTGCTCTGGTCGGGTCGATCCTGAGCTTCCTCGTCACGCTGCCGCTCTATACGCGCTTCCAGAACGGAACCGCCGCGATGCAGTTCGAGGAGAAGTTCGGCTGGATCGAACGCTTCCACGTGAACTACCACCTCGGTGTCGACGGCCTGTCGCTGTGGATGGTCCTGCTGACGGCCTTCATCACGGTCATCGTCGTGATCTCGGCCTGGGAAGTGATCACCGAGCGCGTGAACCAGTACATGGGCGCGTTCCTGATCCTGTCGGGCCTGATGATCGGCGTCTTCTCGGCGCTCGACGGTCTGCTGTTCTACGTGTTCTTCGAAGCCACGCTGATCCCGATGTACCTGATCATCGGCATCTGGGGCGGCCCGAACAAGATCTACGCGGCATTCAAGTTCTTCCTGTACACGCTGCTCGGCTCGCTGTTGATGCTGGTCGCGTTGATCTACCTGTACAACAAGTCCGGCGGCAGCTTCGACATCCTGACGTGGCACAAGCTGCCGCTCGCGAGCGGTGCGCAGAGCTTCCTGTTCTTTGCCTTCTTTGCGGCTTTTGCGGTGAAGGTTCCGATGTGGCCCGTGCATACCTGGTTGCCCGACGTGCACGTCGAGGCGCCGACCGGCGGCTCCGCCGTGCTGGCCGCCATCATGCTGAAGCTCGGTGCCTATGGCTTCCTGCGCTTCTCGATGCCGATCGCGCCCGATGCCTCGCGCGAATGGGCCTGGCTCATGATCGCGCTCTCGCTGATCGCCGTGATCTACGTCGGCCTGGTGGCGCTGGTTCAGCGTGACATGAAGAAGCTGGTGGCGTACTCGTCCGTGGCGCACATGGGCTTCGTGACGCTGGGCTTCTTCATCTTCAACGACCTCGGCGTGTCCGGTGGCATCGTGCAGATGGTGGCCCACGGCTTCGTGTCGGCGGCGATGTTCCTGGGCATCGGCGTGCTGTACGACCGCATGCATTCGCGCCAGATCGCCGATTACGGCGGCGTGGTCAACACCATGCCCAAGTTCGCGGCCTTCGCGCTGTTGTTCGCCATGGCCAATTGCGGCCTGCCGGGTACCGCTGGTTTCGTGGGCGAGTGGATGGTGATCCTCGGTGCGGTCAAGGCCAACTTCTGGGTCGGCCTGGGGGCTGCAACCGCACTGATCTTCGGCGCGGCATACACGCTGTGGATGTACAAGCGCGTGTACCTGGGCGCAGTCGGCAACGACCACGTCAAGGAACTGAAGGACATCGGCGCGCGCGAATTCCTGATGCTGTCGCTGCTGGCGATCGCCGTGCTGTGGATGGGCCTCTATCCGAAGCCGTTCACCGATGTGATGAATGCGTCCGTGAGCGAATTGCTGCGCCACGTGGCGATGTCCAAGCTGCCTGCCTGAGCCCGAGCTGAACAAGAGAACGAGATGATTGACAAACTCAGCTGGATCACGATCTATCCGGAAATAGTGCTGCTGGCCATGGCCTGCATCATCGCGCTGGTCGACCTGTCGACGACCAGTGCTCGCCGTACCCGCACCTATGTGCTCACGCTGTTGACCCTGGCTGTCGTCGCGGTCATGACCGGCATGGCTGCCGCCGGCGGCAAGACGGTTTACGGTTTCGGCGGCATGGTCGTGAGCGACCCGATGGGCAACTGGCTCAAGTGCTTCGCGTCCGTCGCGTTGATGGTCACGCTGGTCTATGGTCGCCCGTACGCTGCCGATCGCGACATGCTGCGTGGCGGCGAGATGTTCACGATCAGCATGTTCGCGCTGCTCGGCATGTTCGTGATGATTTCCGGCAGCAACTTCCTGCTGATCTATCTCGGCCTGGAACTGCTGACGCTGTCGAGCTACGCGCTCGTCGCGCTGCGCCGTGACCATCCGCTCGCGAGCGAAGCCGCGATGAAGTACTTCGTGCTGGGCGCAATGGCCAGTGGCTTCCTGCTCTACGGCCTGTCGATGATGTACGGCGCCACGGGTTCGCTCGACATCAATGAAGTGTTCAAGGCCATCGCGAGCCGCAACGTGAACCACCAGGTGCTGGTGTTCGGTCTCGTGTTCGTGGTTGCCGGTCTGGCCTTCAAGGTCGGCGCAGCGCCTTTCCACATGTGGGTGCCCGACGTGTACCAAGGTGCTCCGACGGCGGTCACGCTGCTCATCGGCGCCGCACCCGAGCTGGCTGCGTTCGCGATCATCATCCGTCTGCTGGTCGAAGGCATGCTGCCGCTGGCGATCGATTGGCAACAGATGCTCGCGCTTCTGGCCATCGCATCGCTGCTGGTCGGCAACCTGGCGGCCATCGCGCAGACGAACCTGAAGCGCATGCTGGCCTACTCGACCATCTCGCAGATGGGCTTCATGCTGCTCGGCCTGGTGGCCGGCGTGGTCAACGGCAACACGTACAACGCGCAGTTCGCATACAGCGCATCGATGTTCTACATCCTGACCTATGTGCTCACCACGCTCGCGAGCTTCGGCATCATCCTGCTCCTGGCCCGCGAAGGCTTCGAAAGCGAAGAGATCGTCGACCTGGCAGGTCTGAATCAACGCAGCCCGCTGTATGCCGCGGTGATGGCCATCGCCATGTTCTCGCTGGCTGGCTTGCCGCCACTGGTGGGTTTCTACGCCAAGCTCGCCGTGCTGCAGGCCCTGATTGCTTCCGGGCAGGCCGTCTATATCGGACTGGCCGTGTTCGCGGTGATCATGTCGCTGATCGGCGCGTTCTACTACCTGCGTATCGTCAAGGTCATGTACTTCGATGCGCCTGTCACGGCCACCACCGTGTCGGCACCACGCGACGTGCGTGCGGTGCTCACATTGAACGGTGCGCTCATTCTGATTCTCGGCATCGTTCCCGGCGGCCTGATGACGCTGTGTGCGAACGCGATCGTGGCAACGCTCGCGAACAACTGATCGGCGAATCCACCGATGTCTCAGACCGCCTCGGTCTGGCTTGTCTTGTTGGCGGCCCTGGTGGCCGCCAATTTGCCTTTTGCCAATGAACGGCTGCTCGCCGTGATTCCGCTGCCTGTCGCTGCGAACACGAAAACGCTGGCCATGCGGATGGGCGAACTGGTCGTGCTGTATTTCGTGGTTGGCGCACTCGGACTGTTGTTCGAGCGGCGCGTCGGCCAGATCGCGCCGCAGGGCTGGGAGTTCTATGCCGTCACCGGAGCCTTCTTCGTCGTGCTCGCGTTCCCTGGCTTCACCTGGCGCTACCTGCTCAAACATCGGAACTAGATCCATGGACGACGCCCATCTGAGAGAAGAACGCATCGACAGCCGTGTGCTGGCCGATGGCAATTTCCTGCACGCCCGCCACGACACCGTTCGGCTGCCCGACGGCAAGACAGCGACGCGTGAATATGTGATCCATCCTGGCGCAGTCGTCGTGGTGCCGATGCTTGATGACGGCCGTGTGGTGCTCGAGCGCCAGTTCCGCTACCCGGTCGGCCAAGTGATGATCGAGTTTCCGGCGGGCAAGCTCGATCCGGGTGAGGACATCCTCTTTTGCGGCCAGCGCGAATTGCTCGAGGAAACCGGCTACACGGCGACCGAGTGGGCCTACGCAGGAAAGATGCATCTGGCGGTCGGGTATTCGACCGAGATCATCCATGTCTACTTTGCGCGCGGGCTCTCGCTGGGTGAACGCCATCTGGACCAGGGCGAGTTCCTCGACGTGTTCACGGCGACGCCGGACGAGTTGCTGGGCTGGTGCCGCGATGGCAGCGTGACCGATGCGAAGACGCTGACCTGCGCTCTGTGGCTCCAGAATTTCCTGTCCGGCGCATGGGCGCTCGACTGGCACGCGCACGCCACGGAACACCGCGGTTGATAATTCGCGCATGAAGGTCCTCAACCTCCAATGCGCGCACGGCCATGGCTTCGAAGGCTGGTTTGCGTCCAATGACGCCTTCGACACGCAGCTCGCCGCCGGCTTGGTCGAGTGCCCGATGTGCGGTGATACGGCCGTCGTCAAGATGCTGTCGGCACCGCGCCTGAACCTCGGCAATGCCAAAGCGCCCCAGGCGGCGGAGGCACCTTCCAGGAATGCGGTGGCAGAGGCTTCGTCACCCGAAGCGCGCTGGATGCGCGCGGTCCGCGAAGTGATGGCCAAGACCGAGGATGTCGGAGACCGTTTTGCCGACGAGGCGCGCAAGATGCACTACGGCGAGACCGAGGAGCGCGGCATCCGGGGTCAGGCGACGCGTGAGCAGGCCGAGCAACTCATCGATGAAGGCATTGCCGTGATGCCCCTGCCGTTGCCGGCAGCGCTCAAGGAAACGCTTCAGTAAGCCCCAGGCTTTCAGGCAAGACGGACAACAAGTGCCGGACCGGCATTGGCTGCAGTGCAGCCGCAGCCGGGCCATCCCCATCGCGATCCGGATCGATCCAGGCGGAGAAGAAGGCAGTTATTGCACGAACTGCAGCGCCGCCAGTTGCGCATAGACGCCGCCTTGCGCCACGAGTCCCGCATGCGTGCCTTGCTCAACGATGCCGCCGTGGTCCAGTACCACGATGCGGTCCGCCTTCTGGACCGTCGCGAGCCGGTGCGCGATGACCAAGGTGGTCCGGCCGGTCATGGCCGATTCCAGCGCGGCTTGAACCATGCGTTCGCTTTCGGCGTCGAGCGCGCTGGTCGCTTCGTCGAGCAGCAGCAGTGGCGGATTCTTCAGCATCGCGCGCGCGATGGCGATGCGCTGGCGTTGACCGCCCGACAGGCGAACGCCGCGTTCGCCGAGGAAGGTGTCGTAGCCTTCCGGCAATGCGCGCAGGAAATCGTCGGCAAAGGCGGCGCGTGCCGCGGCATGCACTTCGTCGGCGGTGGCATCGGGCCTGCCGTAGCGGATGTTTTCGAAGGCGCTGGTCGAGAAGATGACGGCGTCTTGCGGCACGAGGCCGATGCGCTCGCGAAGATCGTCCAGCGCCAGTGCGTTCAATGGCGCACCGTCGAGCAGGATCCGGCCGGACTGCGGGTCGTAGTAGCGCAGCAGCAGCTGGAAGACCGTGCTCTTGCCGGCGCCGCTGGACCCGACCAGCGCCACGGTCTCGCCGGGGGCGACGTCGATGCTGAAGTCCCGCAGCGCGGGCGTGCCCGGGCGCGATGGGTAGTGGAAGCCGACCGATTCGAGCCGCAGCGAACTGCCGCTGGTCGGCACGGGCACGGCCACCGGCTGCGCGGGCGAGGCGATGGCGGAGCGTGCATGCAGCAATTCCATCAGCCGCTCGGTGGCGCCGGCGGCGCGCAGCAGATCGCCATACACCTCGCCGAGCACGGCGGCCGAACTGGCCAGGATGATGACGTAGACCACGGTCTGACCCAGATGGCCGGCAGTGATATCTCCCCGAAGCACGGCCTGCGTGCCTTGGTACAGGCCCCAGAGCAGTGCAGCCGAAGTCGCGATGATGATGAAGGCCACCAATACCGCACGGGCCCGTGTGCGGCGCACCGCCGTCTGGAATGCGTCGTCCGTCGATGCGTCGAAGCGCGCCGACTCGCGCGCTTCGGCCGTATAGCTCTGCACCACCGGGATCGCATTCAATACCTCGGCCGCGATGGCGCTCGAGTCGGCCACGCGATCCTGGCTGGCCCGCGACAACTTGCGCACGCGCCGCCCGAACCACATGCTCGGCAGCACCACCAGCACGAGGATGCCCAGCACCTGCACCATCACGTAGGGATTGGTCCAGACCAGCATGGCGAGTGCGCCGATGCCCATCACCGCATTGCGCAGCCCCATGCTCAACGACGAGCCGACCACCGTCTGCACCAAGGTCGTATCTGCCGTCAGGCGTGACAGCACCTCGCCGGTCTGGGTGGTTTCGAAGAATGCCGGGCTCTGGCGCAGCACGCGCGCGTAGACCGCATTGCGCAGATTGGCCGTGATCCGCTCACCGAGCCAGCTCACCGTGTAGAAGCGCCCCGCGGAGAACAACCCCAGTGCGACTGCCACCCCGAACAGCGCAAAGAAATGGTCGCGCAGCGCCATGGTCTGCGCGCCCTTGTCCGTCGACACCAGGCCGCCGTCGATCAGGCTGCGCAGCGCCATCGGGAACACCAGCGTCGCAACGGCAGCCAGCACCAGAAAGACCCCCGCGAGACCGATCTGCCACCGGTAGGGCTGGAGGAAGGGGAGAAGCCCCGAAAGTGAGCGCGGGGAGCCCTTGGCGGGCATCGGCGATGCGGTGGATGAGAGGGAGACCGGAGCGGGAACAGCCATGCCTGGATTCTAGCCAGCCGAAGCTTGCCGCCACAAAGGCGGCCTTGACAATAATTGCCTAAGCAGTTAATATGCCGGCCCATGCAAAATGACCCGCACACAGCAGACGCGACGCCCGAAGCCCCTGCGCGGGAGATTCGATGCTTCTATCAGGCGGAGAACTACAACGCCGAAGAGAGCATCGGCTACATGATGCGGCGCATCATGGCGGCCGTGGGCCAGTCGATCGAGATGCAGATCTGCGATCCCGGCAGCCCGACGTACCCCCAGTGGGTACCGCTTTACAAAATCCATACCGGCAAGGCCACCACGGTGGCCGAGCTCGCGCGCGAGTGCCTGCTCGATACGGGTGCCATGACCCGCTTGCTCGACCGGCTCGAGGCCAAGGGCCTCTGCCGCCGTGTTCGGTCCGTCGAAGACCGCCGCGTCGTGCACATCGAATTGACTGAAGAAGGCCGCACTGCCGCAAAGGAAGTGCCGCATGTCCTGAGCCGTGTGCAGAACGAGCACCTGGCCGGTTTCAGCACCGAAGAGTGGGAACAGCTGAAGAGCTACCTGCGCCGCATTCTTGATAACGCCCAGGCGCTTGCCGCCCGTGGAGAAAAAAAATGATTCGATTCCTTCCTCAACACATGCCTGGCCGAACCACGGGCATCGCGGCGGCCGTCCTGGCGCTCGCACTGGCCGGTTGTGCCGACATGGGACATGTCACGCAACAGGCCACGTTGCGCGATCCGGGCTCGCTCGGCCTCGACGCCGCGCCCGGCGCTGCCGCCGTCCCGGCGATCGACGCCCAATGGTGGCGCAGCTTCGACGATCCTCAGCTGAGCGCGCTGGTCGATCAGGCGACGGCCGGCAGCCCCAACCTGCGCATCGCGCAGGCCCGGCTGCAGCGGGCGCAGGCGGCAACGTCTGCGGCCGAAGCGGCCGACAAGCCGCAACTCAATGGCTCGCTCGACATGACGCGCCAGAAATTCAGCGGCAACTACATCTATCCGTCGCCGCTTGGCGGCTCGGTGCAGGACATCGGCACGCTGCAGCTCAACGGCAGCTGGGAAATCGACTTCTTCGGAAAGAACAAGGCCGCGCTCGAAGCGACCATCGGTGCGGCCAACGCGGCGGCGGCGGATCTGGACGCCGCCCGCGTGCTGCTGGCCAGCAACGTCGCACGCAGCTACTTCCAGTGGGCGCGGCTGTCGGAGCAACTCGTCGTGGCCAAGCGCACGCTCGCTCAACGCGACGAGACGCTGAAGCTGGTGCGCGATCGTGTATCGGCCGGACTCGACACGCGGCTGGAGCTGCGCCAGAGCGAAGGCGGCCTGCCTGAGGCGCGCCAGCAGATCGAAGCGCTCAACGAGCAGGTTGCATTGGCACAGCACGCACTCGATGCACTGGTCGGCCAGCCCGGCGCGACGCAATCGATGGCGCCGCCGGCACTCGCCAAGGTTCACGGCATGGCATTGCAGGCGAGCATTCCGGCCGATCTGCTGGGCCGCCGCGCGGACATCGCTGCCGCGCGTTGGCGTGTGGAAGCCGCCGCGGGCGATGTCCGAAACGCAAAGACGCTGTTCTATCCCAACGTGAATCTGGTGGCCTTTGCAGGCTTCCAGAGCATCGGCCTCGACAACCTGCTCAAGTCCGGCAGCCAGCAGTGGGGCGTCGGCCCGGCGGTGCGCCTTCCGATCTTCGAAGGCGGCAAGCTGCGTGCCAATCTGCGCGGCAAGACGGCCGACCTCGATGCCGCCATCGAGAGCTACAACGCGAGCGTGCTCGACGCGGTGCGCGATGTCGCCGATCTCGTGAGCAGCGCCCAGTCGATCGGCCGCCAGCAGACCGAACAGCGCGATGCCCAGGCAGCCGCCGAAGGCGCCTATGAAATTGCGGTGCAGCGCTATCGCGCCGGCCTCGGCAACTACCTCAACGTGCTGACCGCAGAGACCGCCGTGCTGGCCCAGCGCCGTCTGGCCGTCGACCTCAGCGCCCGCGCGCTCGACACCCAGGTCGGACTGGCGCGCGCACTTGGCGGTGGCTGGCAGCCCGGCGCCGTCGTCGCCAGCAGCACCGAATCCGCGGCAAGCGCCGCTCACTGAACACCGCCGAATCGAAGGAAATCAAAATGGACAACAACACTTCCAACGCCGCCCCGGCCGCAGCCGCGCCGGTTCCCAATACCAAGCGCCGCCGTGCGTTGACGGCACTTGCCGCCGTGGTGATCGTTGCCGGCGCGGGCTGGGGTCTCTATGACTGGCTCGTGCTCAGCCACTACGAAGACACCGACAACGCCTATGTGCAGGGCAACGTGATCCAGATCACGCCGCAGATGGCGGGCACCGTGATGGCGATCACGGCGGACGACACCGACTTCGTGAAGGCCGGCCAACCGCTCGTGCAGCTCGACCCGGCCGATGCCAAGGTCGCGTTCGAGCAGTCCGAGGCCGCGCTCGCGCAGGCGGTGCGCCAGGTTCGCACGCTGTACGCCAACAACGGCTCGCTGGCCGCGCAGGTCACCTTGAAGCAGGCGGACATCGTCCGCGCGCAGAGCGACATCGCTCGCGCGCAGGACGACCTGAAGCGCCGGCAGGCCCTGACGGGCAACGGTGCGGTGTCCAAGGAAGAACTGAACCACGCCGAAACCGCAGTCGCCAACGCCAAGAGCGCGCTGGCTGCAGCGCAGGCCGGCGTTGCAGCGGCGCGCGAGCAGCTCACCAGCAACCAGTCGTTGACCGAGGGCACGAGTGTCGAGCAGCACCCGAGCGTGCTGGCTGCGGCCGCCAAGGTGCGTGAAGCATGGCTCGCCACGCAGCGCGCCACGCTGCCGGCACCGGTCGACGGCTATGTCGCTCGCCGTACCGTACAGCTCGGCCAGCGCGTTGCCGCGGGCACGCCGCTGATGTCGGTCGTGCCGCTGAACCAGCTGTGGGTCGACGCCAACTTCAAGGAAGTGCAGCTGCGCAACATCCGCATCGACCAGCCGGTCAAGCTGACGGCCGACCTGTACGGCAAGAAGGTCGAATACACCGGCAAGGTGGCCGGCCTGGGCATCGGCACCGGCGCGGCCTTCGCGCTGCTGCCCGCGCAGAACGCGACCGGCAACTGGATCAAGGTGGTGCAGCGTGTCCCGGTGCGCATCTCGCTCGATCCGGAGCAGCTCAAGGCCAACCCGCTGCGCGTCGGCCTGTCGATGGACGCCGTGGTCGACGTGACCACCAAGGACGGCAAGTCGCTGGCCGAGGCGCCGCGCGCCACGCCGTTTGCGCAGACCCAGGTCTACGCCGGCTTCGACAACGGTGCCGACGCTGAAGTGCAGCGCATCATCGCGGCCAATCTCGGACGTGCGTCCACGCCGACCGCGACGCGTGCAGCCCCCGTCGCGCCCGAGGCAGCTCCCGCCCCGCATCCTTCCGCTTCGAGCGGTCCGGGTGCGAAGCTGGCGATGCAGGCCACGCGCGGTTGAGAGCTGGCGCACGCGCGATGGCTACCGCTCCCGCCCACACACCCTACGCGCCGCTCGAAGGTTCGGCCCGCGTATGGGGCACGATCGCGCTGTCGGCCGCGACCTTCATGAACGTGCTCGATTCGTCGATTGCCAACGTGTCGCTGCCCGCGATATCCGGCGACCTCGGCGTGAGCTCGACCCAGGGCACCTGGGTGATCACCAGCTTCGCGGTGGCCAACGCCATCGCGGTGCCGCTCACCGGCTGGCTCACCCAGCGCTTCGGCCAGGTGCGCCTGTTCATGACCAGCGTGCTGCTGTTCATCATCAGCTCCTGGCTGTGCGGCCTGGCACCGAACATGACGACCCTGATCGGGTTCCGCGCGCTGCAGGGCTTCGTCGCCGGTCCGATGATTCCGTTGTCGCAGACGCTGCTGCTGGCGAGCTATCCGCGCGCCATGGCCGGGCTGGCGATGGCGATGTGGGCCATGACCACGCTGGTCGCGCCGGTGATGGGGCCGCTGCTTGGCGGCTGGATCACCGACAACATCTCGTGGCCGTGGATCTTCTACATCAACATTCCGGTGGGCTTGTTCGCGGCTGGCATCACCTGGGTCATCTTTCGCAAGCGCGACAGCCCGACCAAGAGCCTGCCGATCGATTCGATAGGACTGGCGTTGCTGGTGCTGTGGGTCGGGTCGCTGCAACTCATGCTTGACAAGGGCAAGGAGCTCGACTGGTTCCATTCGGGTGAGGTGATCGCGATGGCCGTCGTGGCGGTGGTTGGTTTCGCCTTCTTCATCGTCTGGGAGTTGACCGAGGAGCATCCGGTGGTCGACCTGTCGCTGTTCAAGCGCCGCAACTTCTGGTCGGGTGCGGTCGCGACCGCCGTGGCTTATGGGTTGTTCTTCGGCAACGTGGTGCTGCTGCCGCTCTGGCTGCAGCAGTACATGGGATACACCGCGACGCTGGCGGGCATCGTTCTGGCACCGGTCGGGCTGCTGGCGATCGTGCTGTCACCGATCGTCGGAATGACGGTCGGCAAGGTCGATCCACGTCGGTACGTGACTTTCTCGTTCCTGGTGTTTGCGCTGGTGCTGTTCATGCGCTCGCGCTTCAGCACCCAGGCGGACATCGCGACGATCATGGTGCCGACCATCATCCAGGGGGTGGCGATGGCGTTCTTCTTCATCCCGCTGGTGACGATCACGTTGTCCGGCCTGACGCCCGATCGCATCCCTGCCGCGTCCGGCCTGTCGAACTTCCTGCGGATCACCGCAGGCGCGATGGGCACGTCGATCGTCACGACCGTGTGGGACAACCGAGCGACCCTGCACCACGCGCAGCTGTCGGAATCGATCAACAACGGCAATGCCGCGGCGATGAGCACCATCAACAACCTGACCAGCAGCGGTTTCAGCAACGACCAGGTACTCGCACAGATCGCCCGCATGATCGATCAGCAGGCTTTCATGCTGGCGTCGAACGACGTGTTCTACGCATCGGCCTTGCTCTTCGTTCTGCTGATCCCGCTGGTCTGGCTGGCGCGGCCGGCGCGTGGCGGCGGCAACGCCGACGCGGCCGCCGGCGCGCACTGAGGGCGGCTGACAGCGGGTTTACTCGGATTGGAAAACAGGCGGCTTCGGCCGCCTTTTTCTTTGGGTGCGCAAAGGGCAGGGCGCGCCCGCTTGGTTGCAGTGCAGCATAGGCATTTGCCCCAGTACGCAAGGCTTCGGCGGCCGTCAACAATGCCCTCGGCGTTCGGATGGAGCGCAGCAGATGGACCGCATGACCGACCTCTTCCCACAACCCCAAGGCAGCCGCGCGAGATGAGCGACACGATCCTCGAAACACGTCAGCTCACCAAGGAATTCAAGGGCTTCACGGCGGTCAGCAAGGTCGACCTTTCCGTGGCCCGGGGTTCCATCCATGCGCTGATCGGCCCGAACGGCGCGGGCAAGACGACCTGCTTCAACCTGCTCACCAAGTTCCTCGAACCGACCTCGGGGACGATCCTGTTCAACGGGCAGGACATCACACGCGAGCGGCCGGCGCAGATCGCGCGGCGCGGCATCATCCGCTCGTTCCAGATCTCCGCCGTGTTCCCGCATCTCACGCTGCTGGAGAACGTGCGTCTGGGCCTGCAACGTGCGCTCGGCACGTCGTACCACTTCTGGAAGAGCGAAAAATCGCTCAAGCCGCTCGACGCGCGGGCGAGGGCGCTGCTCGCCGAGGTCGGCCTCGAGGAGCTGGCCGACGAGCAGACCGTGAACCTGCCCTATGGCCGCAAGCGTGCGCTCGAGATCGCGACCACGCTGGCCATGGAGCCCGAACTCATGCTGCTCGACGAACCGACCCAGGGCATGGGCCATGAAGACGTGCACCGCGTGGCGGAACTCATCAAGCGGGTCTCGGTCGGCCGCACCATCCTGATGGTCGAACACAACATGAGCGTGGTCTCGACCATCGCCGACACCATCACGGTGCTGCAACGCGGCGCGGTGCTGGCCGAAGGCCCGTATGCCGAGGTGTCGCGCAATCCGCAGGTCATGGAGGCCTACATGGGCACGACAGACGGCCAGTTGGCGGGAGCCCACTGAATGAATCCCACGCTCCGCACTTCGTGTCGTTCTCTGTCGCCCGAGGAGGCGCAGGCCTCCCTCGGGGCCGCCCGGCGGGAGGCCTCATGACGGCAGCTCTGGAAATCAAGGGCCTGCAGGCCTGGTACGGCGAGTCGCATGTGCTGCATGGCGTCGACCTGGTCGTGCAGCCGGGCGAGGTCGTCACGCTGCTGGGCCGCAACGGCGCGGGCCGCACGACCACCATGCGTGCCGTGATGGGCCTGACGGGCGCTCGCAAGGGCAGCATCCAGGTCAACGGCGTCGAGACCATCGGCTTGCCGACCTACCGCATCGCGCATCTCGGCGTCGGCTATTGCCCGGAGGAGCGCGGCATCTTCGCGAGCCTGTCGACCGAGGAGAACCTGATGCTGCCGCCGGCCCTCAAGGGCATGGGCGCGGGCATGTCGGTCGACGAGATCTACGAGATGTTCCCCAACCTGGCCGAGCGCCGCAACAGCCAGGGCACGCGCCTGTCGGGCGGCGAGCAGCAGATGCTGGCGGTCGCGCGCATCCTGCGCACCGGGGCGCGGCTGCTGCTGCTCGACGAGATTTCCGAAGGCCTCGCGCCCGTGATCGTGCAGGCGCTGGCGCGAATGATCCAGACGCTGCGCAGCAAGGGCTACACGGTCGTGATGGTCGAACAGAACTTCCGCTTCGCGGCCCCGCTGGCCGACCGCTTCTACGTGATGGAGCACGGACGCATCGTCGAGAAGTTCGGCGCATCCGAACTCGAATCGAAGATGCCCGTGCTCAAGGAATTGCTTGGCGTTTAATTCCCTTGTTGATGACTGGATGGAGACACACATGAAAAAACAACTCACCGCACTCACCCTGGCCATTGGCGCATTGGCGCTCGCTTCCGCCGCGCAAGCGCAGGAGAAGGTCAAGATCGGCCTGATCACCGACATGTCGAGTCTCTACTCCGACGTGGAAGGCAAGAACGGCGCGCTGGCCATCCAGATGGCGATCGACGACTTCGGCGGCAAGGTGCTGGGCCAGCCGATCGAGCTGATGTCGACGGACCACCAGAACAAGGCCGACATCGCGGCGTCGAAGGCCCGCGAGTGGATCGACACGCAAGGCGTGACCATGGTGTTCGGTGGCACCAACTCCGGCACGGCACTGGCGATGGCCAAGGTCGCGCAGGAGAAGAAGCGCGTGTATTTCAACAACGGCGCCGGCACGTCGGCGCTCACCAACGAGGCCTGCTCGCCTTACACCGTTCACTATGCCTACGACACGGTCGCGCTGGCCAAGGGCACCGGCAGTGCGGTGGTCGACAAGGGCGGCAAGACCTGGTTCTTCCTGACGGCCGACTATGCGTTCGGCCAGGCGCTCGAAGCCGACACCACGACGGTCGTCAAGGCCAAGGGCGGCACGGTGGTCGGCGCGGTGCGCCATCCGCTGAATGCCTCGGACTTCTCGTCCTTCCTGCTGCAGGCGCAGAACTCCAAGGCGCAGATCCTCGGCCTGGCCAATGCCGGCGGCGACACGATCAACGCGATCAAGGCGGCCAAGGAATTCGGCATCAACAAGACCATGAAGACGGCCGGCCTGCTGGTCTTCCTGAGCGACATCCACAGCCTCGGGCTCAAGAACACCGAAGGGCTGCTGCACACGACCAGCTGGTACTGGGACCTGAACGACGACACGCGCAAGTTCGCTCAGAAGTTCTGGGACAAGACCAAGCGCATGCCGACCGACGTGCAGGCCGCCGACTATTCGGCAACCACCACCTACCTCAAGGCCGTGGCGGCCGCCAAGACGACCGATGCCGACAAGGTCATGGCGCAGCTCAAGAGCATGAAGATCGACGACTTCTACGGCAAGGGCCAGATCCGCGCCGACGGCAGCTTCATCCACGACATGTACCTGGTCGAGGCCAAGTCGCCTGCGGAGTCGAAGAAGCCATGGGACTACCTCAAGGTCGTGACCAAGCTGCCGGGCGATCAGGTCTTCACGACCAAGGCCGAAACGAAGTGCGAGCTCTGGAAGTGACGCGACGCGTCGACCGGTTCACTGCCCATTCCTGAACGGACAACGATCATGAAAAAGACCATTGCGCTTTCCGCCGTTGCTCTCGCTGCCGCGCTCGCCGCTGCAGGTGCGCAGGCGCAGGACAAGGTGAAGATCGGCTTCATCACCGACATGTCGAGCCTCTACGCCGACGTGGAAGGCAAGAACGGCGCGCTGGCCATCCAGATGGCCATCGACGACTTCGGCGGCAAGGTCAACGGCATGCCGATCGAGCTGCTGTCGGCGGATCACCAGAACAAGGCCGACATCGCCGCGTCGAAGGCGCGCGAGTGGATCGACACGCAGGGCCTGACGATGCTGTTCGGCGGGACCAGCTCGGGCACCGGTCTCGCCATGGCCAAGGTCGCGCAGGAGAAGAAGCGCGTCTTCATGGTCAACGGCGCAGGCAGCTCGGCGCTCACCAACGAGCAGTGCAGCCCTTACACCGTGCACTATGCCTACGACACGGTTGCGCTCGCCAAGGGAACCGGCAGCGCAGTCATCGCGCGGGGCGACAAGAACTGGTACTTCCTGACGGCCGACTACGCTTTCGGGCAGGCTCTGGAAGCCGACGCGACCAAGGTCGTGAACGAGAAGGGCGGCAAGGTGCTGGGCAGCGTGAAGCATCCGCTCAACACCTCGGACTTCTCGTCCTATCTGCTGCAGGCGCAGAACTCGAAGGCGCAGGTGCTGGCGCTGGCCAACGCCGGCGGCGACACGATCAACGCGATCAAGGCGGCCAAGGAGTTCGGCATCAACAAGACCATGAAGATGGTCGGCCTGCTGGTCTTCGTGACCGACATCCACAGCCTGGGCCTGAAGAACACCGAAGGCCTGCTGCTCACGACGAGCTGGGACTGGAATCTCGACGACAAGACGCGCGCCTTCGGGCGGAAGTTCTTCGAGAAGACCAAGCGCATGCCGACCGACATCCAGGCAGCGGACTACTCGGCCACCATGACCTACCTGAAGGCCGTGCAGGCGGCCAAGACGATCGACGCCGACACGGTGATGGCGCAGATCAAGAAGACGCCGATCGACGACTTCTACGCCAAGGGCGTGGTGCGTCCGGATGGCCGCTTCGTGCACGACATGTACCTGGTGCAGGTCAAGTCGCCGGCCGAGTCGAAGGAGCCGTGGGACTACTACAAGGTGGTCTCGAAGCTGCCTGGCGATCAGGTCTACACGACCAAGGCCGAGAGCAAGTGCAGCCTCTGGAAATGACGACGTCCGGGTGTGGCGCTGCGGCGCCCGCCCGGTCCCACGACAGTCTCTGAAGCGTCCCCTGAATCCATGACCC
This sequence comes from Variovorax sp. GW821-FHT10B04, assembly GCF_059415645.1. Classification (NCBI taxonomy): domain Bacteria; kingdom Pseudomonadati; phylum Pseudomonadota; class Betaproteobacteria; order Burkholderiales; family Comamonadaceae; genus Variovorax; species Variovorax sp. GW821-FHT10B04. Next base: position 15,251 of record NZ_JBWKNQ010000013.1, on the reverse strand, counting down.
TCTCGCTCCCAGCCTTGTTGAGCCAGCTCCTCCTCGGGCTGGTCAACGGGTCGTTCTACGCGATCCTCAGCCTCGGGCTGGCGGTGATCTTCGGCCTGCTCAACGTCATCAACTTCGCGCACGGCGCGCTGTTCATGCTGGGGGCGATCCTCAGCTGGATGGCCATGGAGTATTTCGGCATCAACTACTGGGTGATGCTGATTGCCGCGCCGATCGTCGTCGGCCTGTTCGGCGTGCTGATCGAGCGCTTCCTGCTGCGCTGGATCTACAAGCTCGACCATCTCTACGGCCTGCTGCTCACGCTCGGCCTCACGCTGCTGATCGAGGGCGTGTTTCGTTCGGTGTACGGCGTTTCGGGCCTGGGCTACGACGCGCCGGACGCGCTGTCCGGCGCCACCGACGTCGGCTTCATGGTGCTGCCCAACTACCGGGCCTGGGTGGTCGTCGCATCGCTCGTGATCTGCTTCGCCACCTGGTTCATCATCGAGAAGACCCGGCTCGGCGCCTACCTGCGTGCCGGTACCGAGAACCCGCGGCTGGTCGAGGCCTTCGGCGTGAACGTGCCGCTGATGATCACGCTGACCTATGCCTTCGGCGCAGCGCTCGCGGCCTTTGCCGGCGTGCTGGCCGCGCCCGTGATCCAGGTCACGCCGCTGATGGGGCAGAACCTGATCATCGTGGTGTTCGCAGTCGTCGTGATCGGGGGCATGGGCTCGATCATGGGCGCGATCCTCACGGGTCTCGGCCTGGGTGTGATCGAGGGCCTGACCAAGGTCTTCTATCCCGAGGCGTCGTCCACCGTCGTGTTCGTGATCATGGTCGTCGTGCTGCTGATTCGCCCCGCGGGACTGTTCGGAAAAGAAAAGTAAGTCGGCCGCCGCATGAAAAAAATCTCTGTCGCCATCTACGGCCTGCTGCTGATCGCGCTGGTGCTGGCGCCGTTCCTCGGTGCCTATCCGGTGTTCGTGATGAAGCTCCTGTGCTTCGCGCTGTTCGCCTCTGCCTTCAATCTGCTGCTGGGCTACACCGGCCTCCTGTCGTTCGGCCACGCGGCGTTTCTCGGTGGCTCGGCCTACGTGGCCGGCTATGCGATGAAGGCCTGGGGCTTCACCCCCGAACTCGGCCTGATCGCCGGGACGGTGTTCGGCGGCTTGCTGGGGTGGATCTTCGGCATCCTGGCGATCCGCCGCCAGGGCATCTACTTCGCGATGATCACGCTGGCGCTTGCGCAGATGATGTTCTTCGTCGCGCTCCAGGCCAAGTTCACCGGCGGCGAGGACGGCCTGCAGAGCGTGCCGCGCGGCAAGCTGTTCGGCGTGCTCGATCTGTCGAACGACCTCGCGATGTACTACGTGGTGCTGGTCGTCGTGGTCGCCGCGTTCCTGCTGATCGTGCGAACGATCCATTCACCCTTCGGACAGGTGCTCAAGGGCATCAAGGAGAACGAGCCGCGTGCGCTGTCGCTGGGCTACGACGTGAGCCGCTTCAAGCTGCTGGCCTTCGTCATCTCGGCGGCCATGTCGGGGCTGGCCGGTTCGCTCAAGACGCTGGTGCTCGGTTTCGCGACGCTCAGCGACGTGCACTGGACCGCATCGGGCCAGGTCATCCTGATGACGCTGGTCGGGGGGCTCGGCACCTTGTCCGGGCCGCTGGTCGGCTCGGCGGTGGTCGTGCTGCTGGAGAACAAGATCGGCGAGTTCGGCAGCCTGGTGGCGCGCCTCACGACCATCGACTGGTTCAACACGCTGGGTGAGTCGGTGACCATGGTCACCGGCTTGATCTTCGTGGTCTGCGTGCTGGCCTTCCGCCGGGGGATCATGGGCGAGATCATCGCGTTCGTGGACCGCCGCAGGGGCAGGGCGCGGCACTGACTCGACGAGGCGCCGCGGGCCGCCCGGGCCGCCGCCGCAACGGGCGCGATCGGCTCAGCTGCGTTCTCGCGCCATCGCACGCACCGCTTCGCGCAGCGCAAGAATCCCCGGCTCGATCTGCGTCACCTCGATCGACGACAGCCTCAACCTGAAGTAGGGGCAGGGCCGGGGCGGCTGCGCGAAGAACACATCGCCCGGTTCGATCAGCACGCCATGCTCGCGCGCACGAATGGCCAGTGCGCCGCCGTCCAGCCATGCCGGCGCCTGCACCCAGACCGATGCGCCGCCCTGTGCGAGCGTGCACTCGAATTCAGGCAGGTGTTCGGCCAGTGCCTTCAGCGTGGCCTCCATGCGCGGCATCAGCACCTGGTTGACGCGGCGTGCATGCGAGTCGTGATGGCCCAGCGACAGGAACAGGGCATACGCGTGCTGCAGGAAGGCGCTCGGGTGCCGCACCATGGCATGCCGCAGCACGCGCAACTCGCTGATGAACTCCTTCTGCGCCACGATGTAGCCGAGCCGCAGCGCGGGTGACAGGCTCTTCGACAGCGAGCCGATGTAGATCACCCGGCCGGTCTTGTCGAGGCTCTTGAGCGCGGGCATCGGTTCGCCGGCATAGAGGTTCTCGGCCTCGTAGTCGTCCTCGATCACCACGAAGTCCTGCAACGCCGCCTTGCGCAGCAGCCATTGGCGACGTTCCAGGCTCAGCGTGTGCGTGGTTGGGCTCTGGTGCGAGGGCGTGACGAACACATAGTCGAGCGCCGGCAGCGACTCGACCACCAGGCCTTCTTCGTCCACCGGGATGCCGACGATCTGCGAAGTGCGCAGCGAGAACGCGTTGCGCGCATGCGGATAGCCGGGCTCCTCGAAGCCGACACGCGTGCCGCGGTCGAACAGCGCTTCGGCCACCAGATAGCACGCATGCTGCGCGCCGACCGTCACCAGGATTTCTTCCGGCAAGGCGAACACGCCGCGCTTGGGCAGCAGCCGCGTACGGATCTGCTCGATCAGGTCGGGCGCGTCCTCGGTCTCGAAGTCGGGCGTCCAGCTCGGCAACTGCGAGCGCGCCAGGCTGCGCACGCAGCATTCGCGGAAGTCCTCGGTCGGAAACTGCTGGGCGTCGTGCGTGCCGTAGACGAAGGGGTAGGGCATCGCACGCCAGTGCTCGGGCTTCGACAGGGTCGGCTGATCGCGCAGCGAGCGCAGCACGCGTGTCGCCCAGACCGGCTGGGTGCCCTGGTCGGCGCCGTCCCGAACGAAGGGATCCACGAGGTGATCGGTCTCGCGGATCGACGCCGGCCGTGCGTCCTCGCGCACGAACACGCCCGAGCGAGGACGGGATTCCAGGTAGGCCTCGTCGACCAGTTGCTGGTAGACGGCCGTCACGGTGTTGCGGCTGAGGCCGAGCGTCTGCGCCAGGTCGCGCGAAGAAGGCAGGGCCGCGCCGGATGGCAACCGGCCGTCGAGGATGGCCTGGACGATCTTCAACCGCAGCCGCGATTGAAGCGGCAGGCCCGCACCGTGATCCAGCGCGAAGAGTTGCGCCCACAGCGGACTGCTGGCCGGTGGTCGCGCGCTCATGGCCTGCCTGTGCCGACGTGACGCGGCGCACCATGCATGTGCATGGCAACGGCGATGGTGCATGGGATGGCGCGTCTGGCTTTCACGATGGCTGCGGGCTGGCTCTATGAGGACGAAAAGGCCGAGCTTAACCTTTGGCCATCCTTTGAAAGCCCTCTGGCAAGCCCCGCTTGTCGACGGGTTTTCCCGCTGACAACCCATGGCCCGAATGGCCCAGGAGCCCCGTTTGAACACCGAAGTCACCACCGCCACGCTCGCCGCCTTTTCCGACGCGTGGAATCGCCACGACCTGCCCGCGCTGATGTCCTTCATGCATGCCGACTGCGTGTTCGAGGCCGCCGCCGGACCGAACCCGTTCGGCGTGCGCCACCAGGGGCACGAGGCCGTGGCCAAGGCCTTCGAGTCGGCCTGGATCAACGTGCCCGATGCGCAATGGCGCAACGGCCATCACTGGGTGGCGGGCGATCGCGGCGTGTCGGAATGGACCTTCACCGGCACCGCGGCCGATGGCTCCGCGATCGCGTCGAACGGCGTCGACCTCTTCACCTTCAAGGACGGCAAGATCCTCGTCAAGAACGTGTTCCGCAAGACGGTGACGCGATGAGCATCGCCACGCCGCGCGAGCTGTTCGCGCCTTACGACCCTGCCTACGATCCGCTGGTGTCGGATGGCCCGGGCCACAACCGCGACTACGCGCCGACCTACTGGGCCGCCACCGCCGGCCCGGCGCCGGACGACGACGGGCCGATCGCTGGCGATGTCGACGCCGACGTCGTCATCATCGGCTCGGGCTTCACCGGCCTGGCCACCGCGTTGTTCCTGGCCAAGGAACACGGCATCAAGGCGCTGGTGCTCGAAGCCAACCGCGTGGCCTGGGGCTGCACCAGCCGCAACGGCGGACAGGGCCAGAACGCGAGCGGTCGGCTCTATCGCTCGCAATGGATCGAGCGCTGGGGCATTGCGACCGCACGCCGGCTCGATGCGGAGATCCGCTATGGCTTCCAGACCTTCAAGGATCTGGTCGCCGAGGCCGATTGCGATGCGCAGCCTGGCGGCCATCTGTATATCGCGCATCGCCAGAAGAAGATGGCGTTCCTGGAGAACGAGACGCGCGTGATGCGCGATCAGTTCGGCTATGACGCGCACATGCTGACAGCCGACGAGGTGCATGCGCGGTACTGCAACGACCGGGATGCCGCTGGCGCGATGCACGAGTCCGAAGGCATCTCGGTGCATCCGCTGAAGCTGGCGTACAGCTACCTGCGCCGGGCCCGTGAAGGTGGTGCGCGCGTGCATCCGTCCAGTCCGGTGATCGGCTGGGAAACGAAGAACGGCGTGCACCACCTGAAGACGCCGGGCGGCACGGTGCGCGCGAGGACGGTCGGCATCGCCACCGGTGCCTACACCGCGCAGCACCTGCATCCGACGTTGAAGAACCGCGTGTTCCCGGTGCTGTCGAACTCGATCGTCACGCGGCCATTGACGCCTGCGGAACTGGCGGCGACCAACTTCCTGACGCACGAGGCCATCACCGACACGCGCACCTTGCGCTTCTATTACCGACTGCTGCCGGACAACCGCGTGCAGATCGGCAGCCGCAGCGCCATCACCGGCGCCGACGCGCACCGTGCCAGCCACTATGCGTTGCTGGTCGATGGCCTGGCGCGCAAGTTTCCGCCGCTCAAGGGCATCCAGATCGATTACTCGTGGTGGGGCTGGGTCGATGTCGCGCACGACATGATGCCGCGCATCGTGCAGCCCGATGCGAAGCAGAGCGTCTTCTATGCGCTGGGTTACGGCGGCAATGGCGTGTCCTTCTCCGCGCACGCCGGGCGCCGCATGGCCCAGCGCATCGCGGGCCAGGACGACGCGGCATTCGACCTGCCGATCTACGACAGCCCGCTGCAGTTTCCGGCGCAGGGTGAATGGGCTGCGCCCTTCCGCCGCTTCGGCCAGAGCATGCTCTACCACTGGTACCACCTGCGCGACGAGGTGCTCTGAACAGGCCGTCCGGCCGAAGGTGCTACGCCGCTGGCTCCATCGATAGGTCGGCACTGGCTCCACCCGATTCGGCCCGATGGAATGCATCTTGCGCAATTCCACTTGCATGCTTGAACGCACAAGCGATTTCTCTTTGCAGCTTTTTTTGAAACCGAGGAACCCGACATGACCGTCAACGCTTTCACTCGCCGCGCGCTATGTGCCGCCGCGTCCATTGCCTTCACGCTCGGTGCACTGCCGTTGGCCGCGCAAGCCCAGGAGATCAAGAAGGGCGGCACGCTCGTCATCGGCAGCACGCAGGCGCCGCGCCACCTGAATGGCGCCGTGCAGTCGGGTCTGGCCACGGCCCTGCCATCGACCCAGCTGTTCGCCAGCCCACTGCGCTTCGACGACAAGTGGAACCCGCAGCCCTATCTGGCCGAGTCGTGGAAGCTGGCCGAGGACGGCAAGTCGCTCACGCTGAACCTGCGCAAGGACGCGGTGTTCCACGACGGCAAGCCCATCACCTCGGAAGACGTGGCCTTCTCGATCATGCAGATCAAGGCCAACCATCCGTTCGCCACGATGATGGGTCCGGTGGAGAAGGTCGAGACGCCCGATCCGTACACCGCGATCATCCGCATGAGCACGCCGCACCCGGCGATCGTGCTGGCCATGTCGCCGGCGCTGTGCCCCATCCTGCCGAAGCACATCTACGGCGATGGCAAGGACCTGAAGACCAACCCGCGCAACGCCGAGAACGTGGTCGGCTCCGGCCCGTTCAAGCTGGTCGAGTTCAAGCCCGGCCAGCGCATCGTGCTGGAGAAGTTCGACAAGTTCTTCCTGCCCGGCAAGCCCTATCTCGACAAGATCATCTTCTCGATCTCGCCGGACGAGACCAGCCTGCTGCTGGGCCTGGAGCGTGGCGACATCCAGATGCTGCCGTACGTCACGGCATCGGTGAACCTGAAGCGCCTGAAGGCGAACCCGAAGATCGACCTGACCGACAAGGGCTTCGAAGGCATCGGATCGATCAACTGGCTGGCCTTCAACCTCGAACGCAAGCCGCTGGCGGACGTGAAGGTGCGCAAGGCCATCGCCTCGGCGATCGACAAGAACTTCATCACCAAGGCCTTGATGGGCGGCTTCGCGACGCCGGCCGACGGCCCGATCGTGCCGGGCAGTCCGTTCGCCGTTCCGGATCTGGTGAAGTACCCGCTCGACCTGAAGAAAGCCGAGGCGCTGCTCGATGAAGCAGGCTACAAGCCCGCGGCCAACGGCGAGCGCCTGAAGCTCACCATCGACTATCTGCCGGGCGGTGACGAACAGCAGAAGAACGTGGCGGAGTACGTGCGCTCGCAGTTGAAGAAGGTCGGCATCACGGTCGAGGTCCGCGCCTCGGCCGATTTCCCGACCTGGGCCAAGCGCATCGCCTCGCACGACTTCGACATGACGATGGACACGGTCTTCAACTGGGGCGATCCGGTGATCGGCGTGCACCGCACCTACCTGTCGAGCAACATCAAGCCGATCATCTGGACCAACACCCAGTCGTACAACAACCCGAAGGTCGACGAGCTGCTGAACCAGGCCGGCTCGCTGCTGGACCCGGTCAAGCGCAAGGCGTACTACGCGACCTTCCAGAAGCTCGTGACCGACGACGTGCCGATCGTCTACATCAACCTCACGCCCTACTACACGGCGACGACCAAGAAGGTGGGCAACGTGCCGACCACGATCTGGGGCCCGGTGTCGCCCATGGACGAGGTCTACCTCAAGTAAGCGACACGACCTGAGCCGGCCACTTCCATGAACGTCCTGCGCTTCATCGCCCAACGCCTGCTGCAGGCCCTGATGCTGGTCATCGCGGTCGTGGTGCTCAACTTCGCCCTGGTGCATGCCGCGCCGGGCGATCCGGTCGAGACCATTGCCGGTGCCAGCGGCGGCATGTCCGAGGAACTCAAGGCCGAGCTGCGGCAGAGCTACGGGCTCGACAAGCCTTTGCCCGTGCAGCTCGGCGTGTACCTCGTGCGCGTCGCGCAGCTCGACCTGGGCTATTCGTACTTCTTCAATCTGCCGGTCTCGGGCCTGATCGCCGACCGCATTCCGGCCACGCTGTTGCTGGTCCTGTGTTCGGTGCTCTGGGCCTTTCTGGCCGGCACGGCGCTGGGTGTTCTGGCGGCACGCAAGCCCAACGGCTGGCTGTCGCAGGCCATCACGGTGCTGTCGATGGTCGGCTTTGCGGCGCCGGTGTTCTGGACCGGGATGATGCTGGTCATCGTGTTCGCAGCGGCGTTTCCGATCTTTCCGATCTCGGACATGCGCGCCATCGACTCGAGCGGCGCCGGCAGTCTGGCCGATGTGATCGACGTCGCACATCACCTGGTGCTGCCGTCGATCACGCTCGGCCTGGTGTATCTCGCGCAATACAGCCGGCTGGCGCGCGCCAGCATGCTGGAAGTGCTCGGCGCGGACTACATCCGCACCGCACGCGCCAAGGGCCTGGCCGAGCGCTTCGTTCTCTACAAGCACGCGCTGCGCAATGCGGTGCTTCCGGTCATCACCGTGCTCGGGCTGCAGTTCGGCAACGTGATGGCGGGTGCCATCCTGGTCGAGACGGTCTTCAACTGGCCCGGCCTGGGCCGGCTCGCGTTCGAGGCGGTGCTGCGCCGCGACTATCCGACCGTGCTGGGCGTGCTGCTGTTCGCCTCGGTGGTGGTGCTGGTGATGAACCAGCTCACCGACCTCTGCTACCGCCTGGTAGACCCTCGCATCAAGGCCCGCTGATATGAGCGCCTCTCTTCCTCTTCGCCCCGGTGCGCCGGTCGCCAAGGCGCCATCGCCTTTCACCGAAGCGCTGCGCATGTTCGTGCGCAATCCGTCCGCCGTCGTCGGGCTCGTGATGCTGGGCGTGATCGTGTTGCTCGCGGTCTTCGGGCCGATGCTCTACGTCGCCGATCCGTTCGAGATCCGTGCCGCGCCGCTCACGCCGCCAGGTACCGCCGACGCCTGGTTCGGCACCGACTATCTGGGCCGCGACGTGATGATCTCGCTGTTGTACGGTGGCCGCGCGACATTGCTGGTCGGTGCCGTCTCGGCGTTGCTGTCGGTGCTGATCGGCATCACGATCGGTGCGTTCGCCGGCTACTACGGCGGCCGGGTCGACGGCGTGCTGATGCGCGTGACAGAGTTCTTCCAGGTGCTGCCCGCGCTGCTGTTCGCGATGGTGGTGGTCACGCTGTTCTCGCCGTCGCTGGTCACGGTCACGCTGTCGATCGGCCTGGTGAGCTGGCCGGGTACCGCGCGGCTGGCACGTGGCGAGTTCATGCGCTACCGCGACCTGGAGTTCGTGCGTGCCGAGCGCGCGATCGGGGCCGGCAACGCCCGGATCATCTGGAAGGTGATCCTGCCGAACGCCTTTGCACCGTTGATCGTCTCGGCCACGCTGGCCGTCGGTGCCGCCATCCTGTTCGAGGCGGGCCTGTCCTTCCTCGGCCTGGGCGACCCGAACCAGATGAGCTGGGGAATGATGATCGGCTCGAGCCGGCAGTACGTGCTGTCGTGCTGGTGGGCTGTGGCTTTCCCGGGCATTGCGATCTTCCTGACCGTGCTCGCCGTGAGCCTGATCGGCGACGGCCTGAACGACGCGCTCAACCCCAAGCTGAGGGAACGTTGATGACTGCCCTGCTCAAGGTCGAAGACCTGAAGGTCGAATTCAAGACGCGCCGCGGCCAGGCGCTGGTGCTCAATGGCGTGGACTTCGAGCTCGAGCCCGGCGAGACGCTGTGCGTGGTCGGCGAGTCCGGCTGCGGCAAGAGCATGACCGCGCTGGCGCTGCTGGGCCTGATCCCGATGCCGCCCGGTCGCGTGGCTGCCGGGCGCGTCCTGTTCCAGGGTGAAGACCTGCTGAAGGCCGCGCCCGAGCGCATGAGGCAGGTGCGCGGCAATCGCATCTCGATGATCTTTCAGGAGCCGATGACCTCGTTGAACCCGGTCTTCACGGTCGGCGACCAGATCGCCGAATCGCTGCGGCTGCACCGCGGCCTGGACGCGAAGGGTGCGCGCGAGCGTGCCATCGACATGCTGCGCCAGGTCGGCATTCCGGCGCCGGAACGGCGCGTCGACGAGTACCCGCACCAGCTCTCGGGCGGCATGCGGCAGCGCGTGATGATCGCGATCGCGCTGGCCTGCCAGCCCGACATCCTGATCGCCGACGAGCCGACCACGGCGCTGGACGTCACCGTGCAGGCGCAGATCTTCGACCTGCTGCGCGAGCTGCAGCGCGAGAAGGGCACGGCGATCGTGCTGATCACGCACGACATGGGCGCGGTCGCCGAGATGGCCGATCGCGTGATCGTGATGTACGCCGGCCGCGTGATCGAGCAAGGCACCACCGACCAGGTGATCTCGAACCCTCAACATCCGTACACGCAGGGCCTGATCGCCTGCCTGCCCGAACTCGGCAGCAGCCAGCTTGGCGAGCGCGCTGAGCTGAAGGAGATCAGCGGCGTGGTGCCGTCGATCTGGGAGCTCGGCACCGGTTGCGCCTTTCGCGAACGTTGTCCGCATGCACATGCGCGTTGTGCCCAGGTGCCGCCGCTGTTCGCCGCCGTGGATGGCGGCCGGCACGGTGCTGCCTGCTGGTTGCTCGACGAGCTCGCCCATCCCGCCGAGGCGCTCGCGGCATGAGCGCCGCACGCCGCGCCGACCCAGGCACGCCCGCGCCAGGGGCGGAGCCGAAGGTAGACCAGTGAGAGATCACACCATGCCCCACGAAGAAACGACATCCCGCTCGCCGGTACTGCTCAGCGTCACCGATCTCCAGGTGCATTTTCCGCGGCCGTCCGCAGGCATGTTCAAGCCGCCGGAGGTCGTGAAGGCGGTCGACGGCGTGTCCTTCGATGTCCGCCGCGGCACGACGCTGGCTGTCGTCGGCGAATCGGGGTCGGGCAAGACGACGACCGCGCTCGCGGTGATGCGGCTTGCGCCCGTGACCGGCGGCAGCATCCGCCTGGGCGCGACCGACCTCAGCCTGCTTGGCGACGATGCGATGCGTGAAGCGCGCCGTCGGCTGCAGATCATTTTTCAGGACCCCTATTCGTCGCTCAACCCGCGCCAGCGCGTGGGCGAGGCGGTGCGTGCACCGCTCGATCTGATGAAGATCGGCACGCCCGATGAGCGGGCGCGCCGCGTGGACGAACTCTTCACCGCGGTCGGCCTGCGTCCCGAACAGAAGAACCTGTTCCCGCATCAGTTCTCCGGCGGTCAGCGGCAGCGCATCAACATCGCGCGCGCGCTGGCCACGAATCCGGAGCTGGTGGTGTGCGACGAGCCGGTGTCGGCACTCGACATCGCCATCCGTGCGCAGATCCTGAATCTCCTGGCCAAGCTGCAGCGCGAGCTGGGGTTGACTTATCTCTTCATCTCGCACGACATGGCCGTGGTCGAGCACATCTGCGACGAGATCGCCGTGATGTACCTCGGGCAGATCGTCGAGCGCGCGCCGCGCAAGGCCTTCTTTGCACGGCCGCTGCATCCCTACAGCGTGGCGTTGATGTCCGCCGTGCCCGATGTCAAGGGCGGCCGGGCACGTGCTGCGCAGCGCATCAAGCTGATCGGCGATCCGCCGAGCCCGATCTCGCCTCCGCCGGGTTGCCGCTTTGCAGGCCGCTGCCCGGTCGCCGAGCCTGCCTGCGCAGAAGCGCTGCCACCGCTGGTGCAGATCCAGCCCGACCATTGGGTTCGTTGCCGCCGGGTCGAGCTGATCGATGGCCGCGCGATCGCACCGCTGTCGCTGCCCGTGATCGCGCCGGCAGCGATGCCGCTGGCCGCTTGAGTCCTTCTTCCATTCCGAACCGTTCGCTATCGCCATGACCGTCACCACCGTTTTCCAGGCCCGCAAGATCCTCACCATGAACCCGATGCAGCCGGAGGCCACGCATGTGGCCGTCCGCGAGGGCAAGGTGCTGGCGGTGGGCGACCTGGCGCGCATGGGCGCCTGGGGCGACTACACCCTCGACACCCGGTTTGCCGACAAGGTGTTGATGCCGGGCCTGGTCGAAGGCCACTCGCACCTGATGGCTGGCGGCTTGTGGAAGTTTCCCTTCGTGGGTTTCCATGCGCGCACGGCGCCCGACGGCAAGGTCTGGACCGGCTGCGTCAACTTCGACGAGGTGATCGCCCGGCTGGCGAAGATCTCCGCGTCGATGGCCGACCCGAATGCACCGCTGCTGGCCTGGGGTTTCGATCCGATCTTCTTCGGCAGCGAACGGATGACCGTGAAGCATCTCGATCAGGTCTCGACCACGCGTGCCGTGGTCATCCTGCATGCCAGCCAGCATCTGATGAACGTGAACTCGGCTGCGATGGCGCAGGCAGGCATCACGCGTGACATCGAGATCGAAGGCATCGCGCGTTTCGAGGATGGCGAGCCTACCGGTGAACTGCAGGAGTTTGCCGCGATGTTCCCGATCACCCGGTTGACGGGCAACATCTTCCGCGTCGCGGGTTCGTCTCCCGACAGCCTGCGGCTCTTCGGGCAGATGGCGCAACTCGCGGGCGTGACGACGGCAACGGACCTGGTCAACGACCTGTCCGACCCGAACCACAACGCGATGGCGACCGTGACGGCCGAAGAGGATTTCCCGGTGCGCTTCGTTCCGGCCTACATCAGCATGGATGGCAACACGGGCCGCGAGCAGGGCGCCGAACGGATTCGCGCGCGCATGGCGGCCGGCAATGACAAGCTGCACTACGGGCTCGTGAAGATCGTGGCCGACGGATCGATCCAGGGCTTCACGGCGCGCGTGCGCTGGCCTGGTTACTTCAATGGCGCACCGAACGGCATCTGGATTCTTCCGCCTGCCGAGTTGAAGGCGACCATCTCGCATTTCCACGCCGCCGGCTTCCAGCTGCACATCCACACGAACGGCGACGAGGCGACCGAGGTCGCGCTCGACGGCATTCAGGAAGCGCTCGAGGCGCATCCGCGCGCTGATCATCGCCACACGCTGCAGCATTGCCAGATGGCCGATGCCGCGCAGTTCCGCCGCATGGCCGAACTCGGCGTCTGCGCCAACCTGTTTGCGAATCACATCTACTACTGGGGCGATGCGCACCGGGAATTGACGATGGGGCCGGACCGCGCGTTCCGCATGGATGCCTGCGCCACGGCGCTGGCACATGGCGTGCCGTTGGCGATTCACTCCGATGCGCCGATCACGCCGCTGGGGCCGCTGTTCACTGCGTGGTGCGCGGTCAATCGAATCACCTCGTCGGGCCGGCAACTGGGCGAAGCCGAGCGCATCTCCGTGAAGGACGCGCTCTATGCGATCACGATGGGCGCGGCGTTCACGCTGTCGATGGACCATCTGGTCGGGTCGATCGACATCGGCAAGTTCGCCGACTTCTGCGTGCTCGAAGAAGACCCGCTGGCCGTCGAGCCGATCGCGCTCAAGGACATCGGTATTACCGGCACGGTCATTGGCGGGCGCGTGATTGCGCTGCCGGTGGCGGCATGAGCGTACAGATCGCGGGTGCCGCGCCTGGTGCCGCACGCATTCCGCTGACCGTGATCGGTGGCTTCCTGGGTGCCGGGAAGACCACGTTGCTGAATCATCTGCTGATGCAGGCCGGTGGACGACGCATCGCCGTGCTGGTGAACGACTTCGGCGCGATCAACATCGATCGGGCGCTGATCGCAACGCAGGACGCTGGTGCGATCGAATTGACCAACGGCTGCGTCTGCTGCCAGATCGGCGACGACCTCACGGCTGCGCTGATCGGTGTGATCGAGTCGCCGACGCCGCCTGATGCCATCGTGATCGAAGCGAGCGGCGTGTCGGATCCATGGCGCATCGCGCAGGTCGGTCTGACCGATCCCGCGCTTTCGCTGGAATCGGTGTTGGTGCTCGTCGATGCGGCCGCGGTGCAGTCGCAAGCGGCTGATCCGCTTTTGGCCGATACCGTCGCGCGGCAGTTGGCGGCGGCCGATCTGTTGGTGATCAACAAGTGCGATCAGTCCAGCGATGTCGAGTTGATGTCTCTGCGCGCATGGCTCGATGCGCAGGCGCCAGGTACGCCGCGTTACGAGACTTCGCTCGGGCGCATACCCTCGGATCTGCTGGGCATGCCGCTGCAACACCATGCCGCAGCTTGCACGGGTTGCGCAGATCACGGCGGGCGTGACCACGCGCTGCATGCTCATGCGCGTCACGGTGATCTGTTCGACACCTGGGCGCTGCAGGATGCACCGGTGTTTCGCGCGAAGGCGTTGCGCGCGTTGCTCAAATCCATGCCGCGCGGCGTGCTGCGGCTGAAGGGGCTGGTCCGCACGGATGAGCATGCGCTGGCCGAGCTCCAATTTGCCGGTCGACACGGTTCGCTGCGCCTGGCACGCGGCGCATCGATGACTGCGGCAGGAACGGTGGTGGCTATTGGTCTGCGCGGTGTACTGCCGGTCGCCGATCTGATGCACGGATTTGAAGACGCGGCGCTGCCCGCAAGAATGGGCTGCATTGCATGAAGAGCACACCTTTCGTCGGCCGCGATCTGTTCGCGGCACTTGGCGTCGTCGTCATCTGGGGATTGAACTTCGTGGCCATGAAGTATTCGCTGCGCGACTTCACGCCTTTCCAGCTGGGCACCTTTCGGTACCTCTTTGCGGTGCTGCCGCTGCTGCTGTTCGTGAAGCGCCCCAAGCTCTCCTGGCGTTGGCTGGTTCCGGCCGGACTCGCACAGTTCGGCCAGTTCGGACTGTTGTTCGTGGCGCTTCAGATTGGCATGACGGCTGCACTGGCGTCCGTGTTGATGCAGACCCAGGTGTTCTTCACGACGCTGATGGGCGTGGTGCTGCTGAACGAACGACTCAGTGGTCAACTGCGCATCGGCCTGGCGCTGGCTGCGATCGGATTGGCCTGTTTCGCAGCCAACTTCATTGCAGGCGATGCCACGGGTGGCATCACTCTGGCGAGCCTTCTGCTGAACTTGTTCGCCGCGAGCATGTGGGCGGCATCCAATGTGATCGCTCGCAAGGCACAGCAGGCGCAACCTGGATACGACGCCTTGCAGTTCGTGGTCTGGATGTCGTTGGTGCCGATCCTTCCATTCGCGTTGATGGCTTGGCTCTTCGACCCTGTTGGCGTACGGTGGAACTGGATGCACGCGAGCCCGGGCGCGTGGCTTGGCGTGGCTTATCTGGGATGGTTCGCCACTGTCGCGGCCTACGCGCTGTGGACATGGCTACTCAAACGGCACCCTGCAAATCGGGTGGCGCCATTCAGCCTTGGCGTGCCCGTCATCGGCCTTGCCGCCGGCATGCTCACGCTGGGTGAACATGTCACGTCATGGCAGTGGGCGGGCAGTGCGTGTGTCGTCGCTGCGCTCGTTGTTGTCATGTTCGGTGGATGGTGGACGAAGAGGCGTTGAGCTGTATGTCTGCGTCCAGGGGCGTTGCGTAGCGCCGTGGGGTAGGTGCTCCGCGGCCAGGCACGTGCTTCGTGAGCAGCGAGGCTGTTGCCGGAAACCAAGTGTGAGATGAAATATTTGGTCTGGCAACGCGACGCGGCTGTTCGCTTGAGATTTTCGTGTCATAATCGAAGGCTGCGCTGAACAAGTTGCTTGGTGTTGGTGCGATGCTGGTGGAACTGGTGTTGTGCTGAGAGGGCTGGGTGGATTTGTTGGGTGTGGGGGTCGAGAAAATAGTTTGACTGCGGTTTAAAAACTGTGTCATAATTCGAGGCTCAGCGGAAGGGGTTGCTGGTTGATTCGGTAGTCGAATTGATTGGAGATTCTGGAAGTTGTTTGAAAAGAAATTTTCAA